>NZ_JBIUBJ010000007.1:0-400209 GCF_044547985.1 Nonomuraea sp. NPDC052265 | reverse complement strand
CCGCTGACCTCCCCGGTCGCCGGGTTGAAGATCTCCGCCGTACGGCTGTCGCCGTCCGTCAGAGCGCCGTTGATCCAGTGCTTGACCGACTTCACCGTTCTCCCTCTCTCAGTGCCAGTTCCACCGCGTCCACGAGCGCGCCCTCGGCGCAGGGACGCGACACCACGTCCGCGGCCGCCAGGACGTCCGGGTGGCCGTCGCCGACCGCGATGCCCACGCCGGCGGCCTGGATCATGTCGATGTCGTTGGGGTTGTCACCGATGGCGATGACCTGCTCCAGCGGCACGCCGCGGGCCGCGGCCAGCTCGCGCAGGGCGCTGCCCTTGGTCGCCCCCTCCGGCAGCACCTCCAGGTACGTCGCCTCCGACCGGACGGTGACCGTGCCCGCGATGTCCAGCTCCGGCAGGCGGTCGCCGATCAGCATGCACTTGGTGATCCCGTCGGGGGGCAGCGCCGCCCAGTCGCCGGGGTCGCGCAGCGTGATGCCGTCCCGCCGGGCGTAGTCGCGCAGCTCGGGGACGTCGTCCACGGCCAGCGCCTCGCCACCGGCGAACGCCACCGGGTGCACGCCCGGGGGCAGCTCGCCGAACAGGCCGAGCAGCGTCTTCCAGGCGGTGGCCGGCAGGTGGCGGGAGCGCAGCACCTCGCCGGTCGCCAGGTTCACGGTGCGGGCGCCGTTGTAGAGGATGGCCGGGCCGTCCAGGCCCAGCTCGTCGTAGTAGGGACGGGCCGAGCGTTCCATGCGGCCGGTGGCGATGACGACCTCGCCGCCCGCGGCCCGGTAGCGGCGCAGGGCGTCCCGGGCGGCGGGCACCATGGCCAGGTCGCGCCCGACGAGCGTGCCGTCCAGGTCGGTCACGATCCAGCGGATCACGTCGTGCTCCTCGCCCCGGCCACGTCGGCCAGCACCGAGGAGGCCAGGTCGAACCCGCCGACGCAGGCGAGGTAGCCGCCCGGCTCGAAGACGCTGCCCGACAGCGGGATGTAGACGCCGCCGGCCTGCCGGACCAGCAGGGATCCGGCCGCGACGTCCCAGGCGTTGACGCGGGTGCCGTACGCGACGTCGGACCATCCGGCGGCGACGTGGGCGAGCTTGAGCGCGGCGCTGCCGGGACGGCGGATGGTCGCGAACGACTGGGTCATCCTGGAGAAGCGGCGCAGCGCGCCCTCCTCGTCCTCGGCCAGGTCGCGCGGCGTGGGAAAGCTGGACAGCAGCACCGCCTCGCGGTCGGAGCGGGCGCCCGCGCTGCGCAGCGGCTCGCCGTTGCAGACGGCCCCGCCGAGCCAGGCGGTGAACTCGTCGTCGCGCACCGGGTCGTAGATCACCCCGGCCACCACCTCGCCGTCCACGGCGGCGGCGATCGAGGTGCAGAAGAACGGCAGGCCGACGGCGAAGTTGGCGGTGCCGTCGATGGGGTCGACGTACCAGCTGATGGCGCCCTCTCCCCTGGTGCCGCCCTCCTCGCCCACCACGACGCTGTCGGGGCAGAGCCGGTCGAGCACCTCGCGGATGCCCTCCTCGGCCGCCTTGTCGTGCTCGGTCACCGGGTCGTGGAAGTCGCGCTTGGTCTGGATCTCGGGCCGGGAGCGGAAGGCGCCGCGCAGACGGTCGCCGACCGCCCTGGCCGCCTCGACCGCGATGGCGGCCAGCTCGCGAGAGGTGTTCACGTCCATGTCTCCTCCAGGAGGCTCAGCAGGGCGCGGGGGTCCTCGACCGTGGCCTGAGGGCTCTGCCGCACCCGGTACGGGATCTTGTCGGTGCTCGCGGAGACCATCAGGACGGTCGCCCCCGCCCCGGCCCGGGCGCCGCAGATCACGTCCCGGTCGTAGTTGTCGCCGACGTACCAGGCGTCGGCGGGGTCCACGCCGAGGGCGCGGCAGGCGAGCAGGATCATCTCGGGGTTCGGCTTGCGCACGCCGACCTCGTCGCTGTAGACCTGCGCGGCGACCAGGTGGTCCAGGCCGCTGCCGGCCAGGTAGTCGCGGTGCACGGCCCCGCACAGGGCGTTGCTGACGACGGCGGGGACGACGCCGTTCCGCAGGCAGGCGTTCAGCAGCTCCTCCATGCCGGTGCGCAGCTTCCTGTCGCTGCGCAGCTCGCCCATGCGCTTGCACAGGGGCGTGGCCTCGACGGTGACCAGCGTGCGGGCCTGCTCGGGCCAGTCGGTGGCGACGAACTCGGCCCAGAACCGGCGGTGCGTCATCTCCTCGGGCGCGAACTGCCGGGAGGTGGAGTCCTTCCAGTACTTGTCGGCCCGCGCCCCGGCCCGGATGTCGCTCTCGACGTCCTCGGCCGTCAGGCCGTCGAACCCGGTCCTGGCCAGCATGGCGTGCACCTCGGCGGCCAGCTCGGCCGCCCAGGACGGGCGCTTGGCGGTCTCGACGATCACGCCTCCGAAGTCCAGGAGCAGCGCCTTGGGGCGGATCACGCGGTCACCTCCGCCCGGTCCCAGGAGGAGATGCGGGCGCCGTCGGCGCCGAACAGGTGGAGCTGCTCGGTCCAGCACGTGAGCACGTCGCCGGGCGCGGCCCGCACCGGCGTGTACGACAGGGCGAACAGCTCGGTGTCCAGGACGCGCAGCCGTACCGTCCAGGAGGAGCCGGCCGGCAGCACGGCCTCGACCAGCGCCTCCTCGCTCCAGGCGGCGGCGGGCGGCGCGCCGAGCCGCAGCGCCTCGGGCCGGATGCCCACGGCGGACGGGGTGACCTCCGGGTCGCGCGCCTCCACGAACCGCAGCAGTGACCCGGCCAGCCCGCCGGGCGCGGGCCCGGTGTCCACGATGGCCATCGGCGGGCTGCCGACGAACTCGGCGACGAACCGGTTGGCGGGCCGCTCGTACATCTCCATGGGGGCGGCGAGCTGCTGCAGCTCGCCCTCGTTCATGACGGCGACGTCGGTGGCCATGGTGAGGGCTTCGAGCTGGTCGTGGGTGACGAAGACGATCGTCGCGCCGGACTCCTCGTGGATGCGCTTGAGCTCGGCCCGCATCTCCAGGCGCAGCCGGGCGTCGAGGTTGGACAGCGGCTCGTCCAGCAGCAGCACGGACGGGTTGACCGCGAGCATCCTGGCCAGGGCGACGCGCTGCTGCTGGCCGCCGGACAGCTGGGAGGGGTAGCGGTCCATGGCGGCGTCGACGTGCACCATCTTCAGCGCCGCCTCGGCCCGCGAGCGCCGCTCGGGGCCCGGGACCTTGCGCATGCGCAGCCCGAACTCCACGTTGTCGCGCACGGACAGGTGCGGCCAGAGCGCGTAGTTCTGGAAGACCAGCCCCATGGCGCGCTTCTCGGGCGGGACGTAGACGCCCTGCTCGACCGAGTCCAGGACGCGGTCGCCGACGGCGATGCTGCCCGCGGTGGGCTGTTCGAGACCGGCGATCATGCGCAGCGTGGTGGTCTTGCCGCAGCCGGAGGGTCCGAGCAGGCACATGAAGGCGCCGTCGGGGACCACGAGGTCGAGGTTCCGCACCGCGTAGTCGCCACCGCCGTAGCTCTTGGAGACTGCGCTCAAGGTGATGTTCGGCATCTATCCTCCTAGGCCGGACGCCAGGCTGCTCTTGGTCAGCCGCTGGGTCAGGGAAGTCATGGTGAAGGAGAGCAAAGCGATCATGAGGACGACGCCGTTGGCGAGCTGCGTGTATCCGTAGTCGACCAGGCCGATGGAGAGCGTCGTGAGAAGCTGGGTGCCGGTGGTGGTCAGCATCACGACGATGCTGAGCTCCTTCAGCCCCGAGATGAACGGCAGCACGATCCCGGTGACGAGCGCGCCCTTCTGGATGGGGAAGATGATCCGCCGCATCCGGTGCCACCAGGAGGCCCCGGCGATCTGCGCGGCCTCCTCCGGCTCCCGGCCGAGCTGCATCATCGCCGCGATGCCCGAGCGCGAGCTGTACGGCAGGTGCGTGACCGCCATGACCAGGATCAGCAGGAACGTCGTCCCGTACAACGCCGGGACGGGCCCGCGGGCGACGGCGAACAACGACAGCGAGGCGGCGGCGAAGGCGATGCCGGGGATGAGGTACGGCAGGAACGACACCTGGCGCAGGAACCCGGCGATGCGCGGGGCGGTGCCGCGGACCACGACGTACCCGACGAGCAGGCCGGCGACCGCGCAGATCAGCGAGGCCAGGCCGACGATGCGCAGGGAGTTCCAGGCGGCCTGCCACAACTCGGAGCCGCGCAGGATGCCGTGCGGGAACCCGACCGCGCCGGGGAGCCGGTCGGCGATCCAGTAGTCGAGCGTCAGGGTGGACAGGTCCAGCGGCGTGCGGGTGAGCGTGGACAGCAGCAGCGTGAGCACCGGGATCAGCACGCTGACCACGAAGACCACCGCGCCCAGCGCGAACGCCGGCCAGCGCCAGCCGCGCAGGTCGCCCAGCCGGTCCATCGCGCCCTTGCCGCCCACGGTGACGAACCTGCGCTGCTCGCGCATCAGCCGCATGTCGGTGAAGACGATCAGCACGCCGATGATCACGATGACGCTGGCGAGCACGGAGGCCACCCCGGTGCTGCGGTCCCTGATCGACTGGAACAGCCCGGTGGACAGCACCTGGTAGTCGGCGGGCAGGCCGAGCACGTACGGGGTGCCGAACGTGCCGAGCACCCGGCCGACCACGAGCAGCACGGCCGAGGAGAGCGCGGGCAGCATCAGCGGCACCACGATCCGCCGCACGACGACGCGCCGCGGCGCCCCGAGGATCCGGGCCGAGTCCTCAAGCTGGACGTCGATCCTGCGCAGCGCGTTGCCGACCAGCAGCAGCACGAACGGGTAGTAGTGCAGCCCCAGCGTGACGATGATCGGCAGCGGCCCGTAGGCCAGCCAGTCGGGGGTGCGCACGCCGGCCGACTCCAGGAAGCCCACCTGCCCGCCGGCCCGCTCGTTCTTGAACAACGTCAGCCAGGCCAGCGAGAACGTCCACGACGGCAGCATGTACGGCACCACCAGCGCCCCGGCCAGCCACTTGCGGCCGGGCACGTTGGTCCGGGTCACCAGCCAGGCCATCCCGCCGCCGAGCAGCAGCGCGAACAGGACGGTGCCGACCGCGACCACCAGCGTGTTGACCAGGGGGCCCCAGAACAGCAGGCCGCTGATCTGGGAGCGGAAGACCCGCCACAGGTAGTAGCCCGTCCACTCCCCCGGCTGCTGGCCGGCGTGCAGCTCGTCGCCGAACTGCAGGCGGAAGGCGTCCGACAGGACCGCGATCAGGGGGGCGACGACGAGGTAGGCGAGCAGGACGACGAGGATCAGGCCGAGCGCGGCGGTCGGGTCGTGCCGCAGGACCTGGAGGCGGTAGCGGAGTCGGCGCCGTCTCGGCGGGCGAGGCGGCGGTTCCGTCTTGGTCAGAACAGCCATGGGTCTTCCTTCGGGGGGTTTCAGTGGCTTCGTTTGAGCATGGCGTCGGCGAGGGCGTCGGCGGCCTCGCCGAGCCGCCGGCCCACGGCGTCGAGGCGGGAGAGCAGTTCGCGTTCGCGCAGGGTGTCCATGTCCAGCGGGCCGGCGAACAGCTCGGTGAGCCGGGTCTGGTAGAGCTGGCGGACGCGGCTGCGGGACTTGCGGGTGGCGAGCACGGCCACGGTGACCGAGCCGGGGTCGCCGGTGATCTTCAGCAGGGCCCGGTCGAGCTGGTCCAGGCCCTCGATGACGGCGCCCAGCGGCTCGGTGGCGAAGGTGAGGTCGGCGGGACCGAACAGGTCGGCCTCGCGCACGAAGTCGCGTAACTGGTCCAGCACGTCGTCGACCGAGCGGGACAGCCGGAACAGGTCCTCCCTGTCGATGGGGGTGGCCAGCACCCGTCTCAGCGCCCGGACGAGCTCGGCCCGCGCGGCGTCGCCCTCGTGCTCGACCTCGGCCATGCGGGCGCGGGCGGCGGCCTGACCGGTCGTGCCCGAGGCGGCCGAGCAGGCCAGCACGGCGCCCTCCCTGGCCACGGCGACCTGGCCGCGGACGAGGTCGATCACCCGGCGTCCCGACCGGCCGCGCAGGTCGTCCCAGACGCGGGCGAGCCGGCGGCTCCTCCCGCCGCTCACAGCAGCCTCAGGCCGAGCCCGGCCAGGACGCCCAGAGCCATGGACGACGGCAGCGTGACCAGCCAGGCCGTACCCATGTTCAGCACTCCTTGCCATCGCACCCTCCTGCTTCCTTCGCTTGCCACCACGCCGACGACTCCGGCCGTCACGGACTGGGTCATGCTCACCGGACTGCCCAGGGCCGAGCTGCCGAGGACGGCGCCGGTGGCCGCCGTCTCGGCCGACAGCACGTGCAGCGGCCGGGTGATGACCAGGCCGCGGCCGATCCGCTCGCCCACCCGGGGCAGCGTGGTCAGCGCCCCGGCCAGGAACAGCGCCACCAGCACGGCCATCCACCCCGGCGCGACCTGGACGGGCCCGACCCGGCCGAGCCCGTTGCGGCCCACGTCCACGGCGACGCTCACGACGGCGATCATCTTCTGGCCGTCGTTGACGGCGTAGGCCAGGCACTGGGCCGCGTAGGCCACCAGGTGGGCGGCCAGCACCAGCCCCGGCATCCGGCGCGAGGACGGCACCCGCCGGGACGCCGTCCCCAGCAGGTAGCCGAGCCCCAGCCCGACCAGCGGCGCGCACGCCCCGATCGCCAGGACCGTGACCAGGCCGGCCCAGGCCACCTGTAGTCCGGCGCCGAGCCCGGCGCCCGCGATGCCGCCGATCACCGCCAGCGTCAGGCTGGTGGGCAGCCCTCTGCCGGTCAACACCGCCACCACCACGACGGCGATCACCACGCCGGCCAGGAACACGGCCGCGCCGCTCCTGGAGCCGAGCCCCGCGAGCCCTTCGGTGAAGGTCCGCGCGACCGCGACGCCCAGCACGTACGGCCCGGCGAACAGGACCGTCACGAGCAGCGCGGCGGCCAGCCAGCCGGGCGTGCGCGGGAAGCGCAGGCCGAGGCCGATCAGCGTGGCGCCGTCGTTGGCCCCGCTGATCAGCACGAACAGGACGGCCACCGCGGCGAAGGCCAGCGTCCAGCCCATCAGAGGTAGGGCCGCTGGTCGCGCTTGGCCTCGTCGTAACGCTCACGGGCGGCCCGGACGGCGGGCAGCCCGGACACCTCCGCGACCGGCACGTCCCACCATGCCTGCGCGCCGGGGCCGCCGCCGGGGACGGGCTCCACGTACACGACGGTGGTCCTGGCCGACTCCTTGGCCTTGACCAGGGCGGCCCGCAGCGACTCGGGACCGTCGGCGCGCAGCACGTCGGCGCCCAGGCTGGCGGCGTTGGCGGCCAGGTCCACCGGCAGGGGCTCGCCGTCGAGGTCGCCGCCGGGCCCGCGGGTCCGGTACGCGGTGCCGAGCCGCTGCGCGCCCACCGACTCGCTGAGGTCGCCGATGGAGGCGAATCCCCGGTTGTCCACCAGGACGATCACCAGCTTGATCCGCTCCTGGACGGCGGTCGCGATCTCCTGCGCCATCATCAGGTACGACCCGTCGCCGACCAGCACGAACACCTCGCGTTCCGGCGCGGCCAGCTTCACCCCGAGGCCGCCGGCGATCTCGTAGCCCATGCACGAGTAGCCGTACTCCACGTGGTACTGCTCGGGGTCGCCGGGACGCCAGAGCCGGTGCAGGTCGCCCGGCATCGAGCCGGCCGCGTTGACCACCACGCCGCCCTCGGCGACCTCGTTGAGCACCCCGAGCATGACGGGCTGGGTGAGCTCGGCGCCCGCGTAGGTGTGGCCGATCTCCGACTGCCAGGCGGCTGCCAGGGCGGCGGCCCGGTGGGTCCACTCGGGGTCGGCCCGCCAGTCCGTCTCGTCGAGGGCGCGCAGGGCCTCGCGGGCGTCGGCGACGAGCGTGCTGCCCGCGTTCTTGGCCGCGTCGAAGGCGGTGACGTTGACGTTAAGGAAGGCGGCCTGGCCGAACAGCGTCCTGGAGGCGGTGGTGAAGTCGGTGTAGCGGGTGCCGACGCCGATGACCAGGTCGGCCTCGCGGGCCAGGGTGTTGGCCGCGTCGGTGCCGGTGTGGCCGATCGCGCCGACCGCGCAGGGGTGGTCGTACGGCAGGGCGCCCTTGCCCGCCTGCGTCTCGCCCACCGGCACGCCGTGGTGCTCGGCGAAGCGGGTCAGCTCCGCCCACGCCTGGCTGTACCTGACCCCGCCGCCGGCCACGATCAGCGGCCTGCGGGAGCCGCGCAGCAGCTCCTCGGCCCTGGCCAGCGCGGCCGGCTCGGGCACCGGGCGGGGAACGTGCCAGACCCGGCGGGCGAACAGCTCCTCGGGCCAGTCGTACGCCTCGGCCTGCACGTCCTGGGGCAGCGCCAGCGTGACCGCGCCCGTCTCGGCGGGGTCGGTCAGCACCCGCATCGCCGCCAGCAGCGCGGACGGGAGCTGCTCGGGCCGGTTGATCCGGTCGAAGAAGCGCGACACCGGACGCAGCGAGTCGTTGACCGACACGTCGTAGGAGCGGGGGTCCTCCAGCTCCTGCAGCACCGGGCCGGGGGCACGGGTGGCGAAGACGTCGCCGGGCAGCAGCAGCACCGGCACCCGGTTGATGGTGGCCAGCGCCGCGCCGGTGACCAGGTTGGTGGCGCCGGGCCCGATGGACGTCGTGCAGGCGAAGGTGGACAGCCGCGCACGGGTACGGGCGTAGCCGACGGCCGTGTGGACCATGGCCTGCTCGTTGCGCGCCAGATAGTACGGCAGCGGGTCACGCGTGCCCGCGCCCTGCTCGGCCAGCGCCTGGCCGATGCCCGCGACGTTGCCGTGGCCGAAGATCCCGAGCACGCCGGCGATCAGCCGCTGCTCGACGCCGTCGCGCTCCGACCACTGGCTCGCCAGGAAGCGGGTCAGCGCCTGAGCGGTGGTCAGCCTCATGAGGCGCCTCCTTGGACGAGATCGGGCACGCCGCCCTCCAGCAGACCGAGCGCGGTGTCCACGGCGGCCCCCACGTCCCCGTCGGGCGGGTAGAGCAGCGCCCGGCCGACCACCAGGCCGCGGACGCCGGGCAGGCGCAGCGCCTTGCGCCAGGAGTCGTACATCTCGCCGGTGTCCTGGCCGGAGTCGCCGCCCAGCAGCAGCACGGGCAGCGTCGTGGACTCCACGACGCGTTCCATGTCCGGTACGACCGGGATCTTCAGCCAGGTGCGGGCGGAGGTCGCGCCGAGCCCCTGGCCGACGCTGATGGAGTGGATGACGGCCTCGGGCGACAGGTCGTGCCGCACCGCGCCGTCCTGCCGCCTGGACCAGAACGGCTCGACCATCGCCATCAGGCCGTGCCTGGCCAGGTCGGTGACGGCCTGGCCGCAGCTCGCCAGGGTGGCGGCGGTGGCGCCGTCCTCCAGCGCGATCCGGCACAACATCTTGCCGCCGTCGAGGCCCATCGCGGCGATGGAGGGGGCGTCGTAGGCGGTGAAGCGGTCGTCGAACTCGAACACCGAGCCGGCCACGCCGCCGCGGTTCATCGAGCCGATGACGATCTTGTCGTCGAGCGCGCCGAGCAGCAGCAGGTCCTCGACGATGTCGGGGGTGGCCAGCACGCCGTCCACGCCGGGTCTGGCCAGGGCGGTCACGAGCCGGTCGAGCAGGTCGGCGCGGCTGCGCATGGCCATCGGGTGGCCGGCGACGCCGAGTGCGCCGCGGGCCGGATGGTCGGCCGCGATGATGAGCAGCTGCTCCCTGCCGTTCCTGAGCGGCCTGCGCCGGCGGGCGGCGGCCGCCTCGGCGATCCGCTCCGGCTGCCAGGCGCGCTGGTCCAACAGTCGCCGGTAGTCCTGCTCACGCATGCGTGGCGGCTCCTTCCGAGAGTGTGGCGGACAGGACGGCCTCGACCTCGTCCGCCGTGGGCATCGCGGGCGCGCAGGCCAGGCGTCCGGCGACGATCGCGCCGGCGGCGTTGGCGAAGCGCAGGGTGCGTTCCAGTGGCCAGCCTTCGAGCAGGCCGTGGCACAGGGCGCCGCCGAAGGCGTCGCCGGCCCCGAGCCCGTTGACCACCTCGACGGGCACGGGCGGCACCCGTACGGTCTCGGTGGCGGTCATGCCGAGCACGCCGTCCGCGCCCTGCTTGACGATGGCCAGTTCGACGCCGGCGGCCAGCAGGGTCTCGCCGGCCGCGCGCGGGTCGCGGGTGCCGGTGGCCACCTCGACCTCGTCGAGGTTGCCGGCCGCGACGGTGACGTACGCGAGCGCCTCGCGCACCCGTTCGCGGGCGGAGGCCGCGCCGGCCCAGAACATGGGCCGGTAGTCCAGGTCGAGCACGGTGTGCCGGGCGCGCCCGCGGGCCCGCCAGGCGGCCAGGTGGGCGGCGTGGGACGGCTCGGCCGACAGGCCGGTCACGGTGGCCCAGAACAGCCTCGCCCCGGTGACGGCCGCCAGGTCGAGGTCGCCGGGCGCGATCTCCAGGTCGGGCGCGTCCTGGCGGTAGAAGTAGAGCGGGAAGTCGTCGGGCGGCCTGATCTCGCAGAACGTGACCGGGGTCGGCCGGCCGGGCGTGGCGCCGACCAGGCGGTCGTCCACGCCGTACGAGCGCAGCGCGTCGCGGACGAACGCGCCGAACGGGTCGTCGCCGGTCCGCGTGATCACCGCGCTGGAGCGGCCCAGGCGGGCGGCGGCCACGGCCACGTTGGTGGGGCTGCCGCCCAGGTACTTGCCGAACGTCTCCACGTGGCGCAGCGACACGCCGCTCTGGAGCGGGTAGACGTCCACGCCCACCCGGCCCATCGTCAGCACGTCGAGGGCGCTCACGCCAGGCCCCGCAGGAACGCCACGCTCGCCCGTACGTCGTCGGCCGGGCCGGCGCCCGCCGCGGGCTCGGCGTCCAGGACGACGTCCTGCTCCATGACGTACCAGCCGTCGTACCCGGCGGCGGTCAGGCGTTCGACGATGCCCCGGACGTCCACGTCGCCGTGGCCGAGCCGGCGGTAGATCCCGGCGCGGACGGCGTCGGTGTAGGTCAGCTCGGCGGCCCGGACGCGTCCGGCGAGCGCGGCGTCGACGTCCTTCAGGTGCACGTGGGCGATCCGCTCGGGGGCGCGGGTGACCAGGTCGAGCGGGTCGCCGCCGCCGATGAGCAGGTGGCCGGTGTCCAGGCAGAGCGGGACGGCGCTGCCGCCGAGCACCCGGTCCACCTCCTCGCCGGTCTCGACCATGGTGCCGACGTGCGGGTGCAGGGTGAGCGCGCGGCCATCGCCCTTCGCCTCGTGGAAGGCGCGGTCGAGGTTGCCGAGCAGGGTGCGCCAGCCGGTGTCGTCCAGCTCGGGACGGGCGTCGTAGCCGTCGGCGCCGGTGGCCGCGGCCAGTACGACGACCACGTCCGGGTCGAAGGAGGCCCAGGTGGCGCGGAGCGCGGGCAGCGGGTCGTGGGCGGGGTCGTGCAGGACCGCGGGGACGAATCCGCCCACGGCGCGCAGCCCGTGCCGGCCGAGCAGGTCGCGGTCGGCCGGCAGGAAGCCGTCGGGGCCCAGTTCGGTGGCGGTCAGGCCCAGCTCGGCCATCTCGGCGAGCACCCGGTCGGCGGTGAGCTGGTGTCCCCATCCGGGCACCTCGCACACGCCCCAGGAGATCGGTGCGGCGGCGATCCTCACTTGGCCACCTCCAGCACGCGCACCGGACGGCCCTCGCGGCGCGCCAGGTCGGCGGCCTCGGCCAGGTAGAGGGCGGCCAGGGCGTCGCGGACGGTGCAGGGGCTCTCGCTCTCGCCCCTGGCCATCGACAGGAACGCGTCCATCTCGGCGACGTAGGCGGCCTCGAACCTGCTCTGGAAGTCCGGCCACGGCGGCCCGTCCGGGCTCAGGCCCTCGGCCGAGCGCAGCGGGGTGCGGTCGCCGAGCCCGACGGCGCGGGTGCCGAGGGTGCCGGCCAGCTCCATGCGCACGTCGTAGCCGGCGCCGTTGTAGCGGGAGCCCTGGAGGGTGACCAGGGTGCCGTCGTCCATGACGATCAGGGCGGCGCTGGTGTCGACGTCCTCGGCCGCGGCGAAGTACGGCTCGCCCCGGTTGGCGCCGACGGCGTGCACGACGTCCGCCTCGCGGCCGGTGACCCAGCGCAGGATGTCGAAGTCGTGGATGTGGCAGTCGCGGAAGATGCCGCCGGACTGGGCGACGTACGCGGCGGGCGGGGGCGCGGGGTCGCCGGTCAGCATGTGGACGCGGTGCAACTCGCCGAGCTCGCCCGCCAGCAGCGCCTCGCGGGCGGCCCGGTAGCCGGCGTCGAAGCGGCGCTGGAAGCCGATGTGCACGCTGATCCCGGCCCGTTCGACGGCCTCGGCCACCCGCAACGTCTCCTCGACGGTCGGCGCGGCCGGCTTCTCGCAGAACGCCGGCACTCCCCGTTCGCACGCCCGCAGCAGGGCCTCGGCGTGGGCGGAGGTCGGCGTCGCGATCACCACCGCGTCCGTGTCGAAGGGATCGCCGGTCCGGGCGCCGAGCCGCCGCGCCACCTCCTCCGCCCTTGCCGTGTCCACGTCGGACACGACAAGCTCGTCAACCAAGGCGGACAGCGTTGTGGCATGGAACATGCCTATACGTCCAAGGCCCAGCAGACCCACACGCATGATCGCTCCTCATCCAGGGGGGCCTCCAGTTCTAGATGAACAACAGATGAACAGTCAAGACTTTGTCCTGACATAAGGATGAACTGTCGTATCTGGAGTCACCGCTCGACCTGAGTGACGGGAGCGAGCAGGTGGGCCTGAGAGCTTCACGGACGCCGATGCGCCGCCGGATGCGCCAGGGCAACCGCAGCCATCGCGACGTAAGAATGTCTTGACAAATTATTCACCTGACGTTCATCGTGAGCACACAATGGCGCCGGTCGGGGCTGGCGCGGCGCCTGCGAACCCGAGAGGCAAGAGGAGTGACGCCATCATGAGGCGTACCGGGAAGATCATTTCCATGGCGTTGCTGGCGACCGCCGCAGTGGCGTGCGCGCCCTCCACCGCAGGCGGAGGACCGTCGGCGGCGGCGACGGCCAAGGCGCTGCCCGGCCCGTCGCTCGATGCGAACTTCGACCTGGAGGCGCTGGTCGCCGCCGCGAAGAAGGAAGGCAGCGTCCTGGTCTACGACTCCAGCGGCGACATCGAGGAAGTGGCCAAGGCGTTCACCGCGAAGTACGGCATCGCCATGGAGGGGGTGAAGTCGGACACCCCGCAGACGGCCGAGAAGATGACCAGGGAGCACGCCGCCGACAACGTCACCATCGACGCGGCCATGTACGAGGACGGCGGCGTCCTGGTCGGCCATCTCGCACCGCAGGGCGTCACACAGACGTGGGTCCCCGGCGACCTGAAGGACCAGATCCCCGCCGAGAACCAGAACCCGCTGCTCGCGCTCTCCAAGGCGACGGTCTTCGGCTACAACACCAAGCTCTCCCCCGGCGGCTGCCCGGTGAAGAACGTCTGGGACCTGACCGACCCGGAGTGGTCCGGCAAGCTGGTGATGCAGGACCCGCTGGGCAAGCCGACCGTGCTGTCGTTCTTCACCCAGCTCGACGCGTACGGCAACCAGGCGCTCGAACAGGCCTACCAGGCCAAGTACGGCAAGCCGCTGAAGACCGAGGAGAAGAGCGCCGCCCAGGAGTGGATCAAGCGGATGTCGCTCAACAAGCCGGTGCTGACCGGCTCGGACGAGGACATCTCCGCCGCGGTGGGTGCGCCGGCCGCCACGGACAAGAAGATCGGCTTCATGTCGATCTCGAAGTTCCGCAACAACGAGGACAAGGGCTACCACCAGGCCGCCTGCGAGGGGATGACCCCCTTCGTCGGCTTCAGCTACCCCAAGTACGCGGCGGTCGCCACCAAGAGCAAGCACCCCAACGCGGCCAAGCTGTTCGTGCACTTCATCATGACCGAGGAAGGCGTCAAGCACGAGATCGGCGAGGGCGGCGTCTCGGGCAACAGCACGGTCAAGCCGATGGTCACCCCGCCCGGCCTGTCCGACTGGCAGGGCCAGCTCTTCCACACCGATCCCAAGGGCCTGCTCGGCGACCTGCAGAACCGCCAGGCCATGTCCGACTTCTGGCGCGTCAACCGCAGCTAGCGCGGCCGAGGACGGCCCGGCCGGGAAGATCCCCGGCCGGGCTCTCGGCATGCCCTGGATCGCTCCCCAAGACCTAATGTCCTGACATAAGGATGACCTATTGATTTCTTGTAAACCGGTCGTTACGTTTTGGGACAACATCAACACCCCGAACGAGGAGGCGCAATGCGTCCCCTGTCCAGGCTCTCCCTGGCAGCCCTGATGTTGACCGTCGTAGGCGGGATCGCCGTACCCGCGGCCGGTTCCAGCGTGGCGACCGTGTACCCCGATGTCGAAACCCCCTCCCTCTACGACGACGCAGCCGGCGGCGACGCCAACGGTGACGACCCCGCGATCTGGGTGGACCCGTCCGACTCCGAGGACAGCGTGGTGATCGCCACCGCCAAGAAGGGCGGCCTGTACGTCTACGACCTCGACGGGCAGCAGCTCCAGCACCTGCCGGCGCCCGCCGCCCCCGGTCCGGACGACGAGGCGGGCCGCTTCAACAACGTCGACGTCACCTACGGCTTCGGCGGCAGGGACCTGGCGATCGTCTCCGACCGCGGCCGGGACACGCTGCGCGTCTACTCCATCTCGCACGGCCACCTCACCGACGTGACCGACCCGGCCGCGCCGTTCGTGTTCAACGCGACGCAGCAGCAGGTCAACGACGCGGAGACGGCCTACGGCCTGGCCGCCTGGAAGGATTCCACCGGCACGTACGCGCTGGTCAGCCGCCGGCACAAGACCTCGGTCGGCCTGGTCAAGCTGCTGGCCAAGCCGGGCGGCAAGATCGGCTACCAGCTCGTCAGGACGCTGACCCTGCCCAACTCCTTCACCCTGCCGAACGGCCAGACCTGGTCCCCCTGCCTTGAGCCGGACGAGCAGGCGCAGGTCGAGGGCATGGTCGTGGACCAGGAGCGGGACGTGCTCTACGCGGCCCAGGAGGACGTCGGCATCTGGCGCGTGCGCGCCGACCTCACCGGCACGCCCGTCCTGGTGGACAAGGTGCGCGAGTACGGCGTCCCCGGCACGTACGACCCCGCGACCGAGGAGTGCACCCCCGGCGCCGACCCCGGCTACGGCGGCCAGCACCTCACCGCGGACGCCGAGGGCCTGACCATCTACTACCGCGAGGACGGCAAGGGCTACCTGCTGGCCTCCAGCCAGGGTGACAACACCTTCGCCGTCTACCGCAGGGAGGGCTCCAACTCCTACCTCGGCCAGTTCCGGATCGGCGAGGCGAACGGCATCGACGGCTCGGAGGTGAGCGACGGCTCGACCGTGCTCAACGTGCCGCTGGGCGAGTTCGACGAGGGCATGTTCATCGCCCACGACGGCGTGAACACGCCGGCCACGGCGGACCGGGAGAACACCAACTTCAAGTTCGCCGACTGGGGCGACATCGCCGACGAGCTGGACCTGGACGTGGACACCGACGGCTGGGACCCGCGCGACTGACCCGCACCGCTCAGCGCTCCCGCGAACCGGGGCGCCGCCCGATCGGGCGGCGCCCCTTCGCCGATTCAGGCGGGTCAGGCGATTTTGGCATCCCCTCGCAGGGCGGACAGAATGGACTGCGCGTGCGGAGGAGGAGCGTGACCGAGAGCCAGTCGCTGGACCACCTCGCCCGCCGCCTGGAAGAGGTGGTCGGCGAGCTGCGCGGCATCCCCGTGGACGTCGAACGGCTGGAGGACCCCGAGCTCGTCCGCCGGCACATCCTGCGCGCCACCCGCTCGTCGGCCGAGCTGCGGGCCATGCACCCGGTGGGCTCGCGCGAGCAGGGCCGCGAGGAGCAGCGCAGCAGGCGTACCGTGCTCGACGCTCTGGGGCACGGCCTGGCGATGCGCACGATCGTCCATTCGAGCGTGCTGGACGACCCGCGCAAGGCGGCCCGGATCAAGGAGCTGCACGCCGCCGGCGACCTGCACCGGGTCATCGACGAGCCGATCCAGCAGCTCCTCATCTTCGACCGCTCTGTGGCGTTCGTCCGGATCACCCCGATCGCCTACACGCCCGGCGCGCTGATGATCAGGCAGCAGGGCCTGATCGCCACCCTCATCGACCTGTTCGAGCTGTCGTGGACGCGGGCCAGGGAGGTCACCGAGCCGGCGTACCGGCTGTCGCCCCGGGAGCGGGAGGTGCTCGCGCTGATCGCCGAGGGCCGTTCCAACAGCGCCGTGGCCCGCGCCCTGTCGATCACGGAGGCGGCCGTCGGCAAGCACGTGGCCTCGGTGTTCGCCAAGCTCGACCTGCCCACGACCGAGGACGGCAACCGGCGGGTGCTGGCCGTGCTGGCCTACCTGCGCGGCGTGGCGAGGTAGGGCCAGGGCTACCCCGTCCTCGCCCCAGCCCCCGCGCGGGCGGGCTTCGGCGGGCGCTTCGATGGACGTCATGCAGCGAATGACTGGATTGCTGGTCGGCGCGGTGTTCGGCGCGGTGTTCGTCGTCGTCAACGCGCCCGGTCCCCTCGGCCCCGTGACCGCGAACCTCCTGCGGGGGGCCGCGTGCCTGGCGGCGGCGGCCGTGCTCGTGATGTGGTTCCGCGCCGCGCGCGCGGAACGCCCCGCCCCGGACGCCCGGCGGGGCATGTTCGGGCCCGGATACCTGGCCGTGGTCGTGGCCGAGGCGGTCCTGCTGTTCGGCGGGCTGCGGGTGCTGGCCGCGCTCGGACGTCCCGAGGAGGGGAACGTGGCCTGGGTGGCGTTCGTGGTGGGCGTGCACTTCGTCGCCCTCGCGCCCATCTGGAAGGACTGGAGCATCGCCGTGCCGGGCGTGGCGCTCACGCTGCTCGGCGCCGGTGGCCTCGTCCTGGCCGCCACGCCCGCGGTGGCGTGGGTGCCGGTCGTCAGCGGGGTGCTGTCCGGCGTCGTGCTCCTGGCCGGCAGCCTCACCCTCGGCCTGCGCGGGGCGGCACGAGTCGTGGCCTGACCGTCGGCGGACGCGCCTTCTCCCCTGGCACAGACCCTCTGATACTCTCTGTGCTGGATTGATTACTTTCTGTCGCTTGGGGAGCTAGTGTGAAGGTCGCCTGCGTCGGCGGTGGGCCCGCCAACCTGTACTTCTCGATCCTGATGAAGCGGGTCGACCCGTCCCACGAAGTCACCGTCTACGAGCGCAACCCGGCCGGGGCCACCTACGGCTGGGGCGTGACCTACTGGGACGACCTGCTCAAGAACCTGCGCGCCGCCGACCCCGACTCCGCGGACGCCATCAGGGAGAACTCGATCCGCTGGGACAGCTGGGTCACCCACGTCCAGGACCGCGCGACCGTGACGCTGTCGGACTCGGACGAGGGCTTCGGCATCTGCCGCCACCGCCTGCTCGACATCCTCGCCGAGCGCGCCCGCTCCCTCGACGTGCGCATCGAGTACGGCCGCGAGATCGCGAGCCAGGACGAGCTGGAGGCCGACCTGGTCGTGGCCGGCGACGGCATCAACAGCGTGCTGCGCGAGCGCCACGCCGACCACTTCGGCACCGAGGTCGCGGTCGGCCGCAACCGCTACATCTGGCTCGGCACCACGAAGGTCTTCGACGCCTTCACCTTCGCCTTCGTCGAGACCCCGCACGGCTGGATCTGGTGCTACGGCTACGTCTTCAGCGACGACCACAGCACGTGCGTCGTCGAGTGCTCCCCCGACACCTGGAAGGGGCTCGGCCTCGACCAGGCCGCCGAGGCCGACGGCCTGGCGCTGCTGGAGAAGCTCTTCGCCGACATCCTCGACGGCCATCCGCTGATCGGCCGGGCCCACACCGACGGCAGCGCGTACTGGCTGAACTTCCGCACGCTGACCAACCGCACGTGGTACCACGACAACCTCGTCCTGCTCGGGGACGCCGCGCACACCACCCACTACTCCATCGGCGCGGGCACCGCCCTGGCCTTCGGCGACGCCGCCTTCCTGGTCAACGCGCTGAACCAGGGGCCCGAACTGGACGCCGCGCTGGCCCGCTACGACCGCGAACGCCGCGCGGCGATCCGCACGCACCAGAAGTCGGCCCGACTCAGCGCCCAGTGGTACGAGAACCTGCCGCGCTACATCGACCTCTCGCCGGTCGAGTTCATCGCGCTGCTCGGCCAGCGGCACTCCCGGGTGCTGCCGCACCTGCCGCCCCGGCTGTACGTCCGGATCGACCGCGTCCTCAGCTGGTTCGGCGGGGGCGGGTTCGACAGGGGCGACATGGGAGCGCCGCTCACCTGAGGATCAGGGGAAGTCCTTCGGGTTCACGGGGCTGGTGCGGGCGTTGCCGCCCCTGATCGGATTGAGGGTCAGGGTCCAGATGGTGTACTGCGTGGAGGTCGTGCGGAAGCGCAGCCGGTCGTTGAACTTCTGGTAGCTCGCGGCCCTGGTGAAGCGGCCCTTCGAGGTGCTGAACCGGTAGCCGGTCGTGAAGTAGATGCGGTACGTGCCGTCCCTGACGTCCCGGATGCGGGCCGTGGATCTCGCGCGCACGTAGATGCTGACCGCCTTGGTCCTGCCCTTGACGATGGTGACGACGCCGTCCTTCGACGTCCCGTTCTTGATCTTGAGTACGCCGCGGCCGCCGCTGAGGCGGTCGTAGACGATCCGGCCGTTGGACGGACGGGAGGCGGCCTGGACGGCCGAGGTGGTGTGGGCGGTGGAGGTGGCCTGGAGGTTCGCCGTGGTGGCGCCGGCCGGGGCGGAGGTCAGCAGCGTGCCGGTCAATGCGACGGCCGCGACGACCCCTGCGCGTAACGGGGTCGCATCGAGGAGTCTCTTCACCATGATCTTCTCCTTGGGGGACATGGTCAGACTGATCGCGTACCCGTGTATATCAGGACAGAAAGCTTCTACGCTCGTAGACTTTAAGGCGTCCGTTCGTCTCCGAGAGGCGGCACGATGAGCCACGTCCCCGTTCCCTACGACCCTGAGCTGGCGGAAGGTCTCGCGGCGTTCCTGACGGCGGTCGAGAGCGTACCGCTGCGCTCGGACACCATCCTGCGCAACCGCGAGATCTTCGCCGGGCTCATCCCGCCCATGGAGGAGATCGTCGGCGGCCGGCCCGTCGAGTGGTGGGACGTGGACGTACCCGGGCCCGAGGGCGCCCCCGACGTCACCCTCACGGTCGTACGTCCGAAGGGCGGGCCCGCACCCGGCGCGGCGGCCGTCTACGAGATCCACGGCGGCGGGATGATCCTCGCCACCCGGTTCTTCGGCATCGAGAGCCTGATCCAGGCGGCCCTGGAGCACGGCATGGTCGGCGTGACGGTCGAGTACCGGACACCGCCTGGACCGCCCTGCTCGGCGAACGACGTGGCACCCCGGACGTGCTGCCGCACGAGGTCCCGGCGCGGGCGTCCGACCTGTCGGGGCTTCCGCCGGTCTTCATCGAGGTCGGGGCGGCCGAGGTGTTCCGCGACGAGGCCGTCGAGTTCGCCGGCCGCATCTGGGCGACCGGCGGGCAGGCGGAACTCCACGTATGGGCGGGCGGCCACCACGGCTTCGCAGGCACACCGGGCGCCCGCGTCTCCCGCGCCGCCCGCGCCGGGGCCGCGTAGGAGGGTACGTCGGCGTCCGGGTCGCCGGCGCGCTCGCCGAGCAGGGCCCGCCAGCCCAGCAGGTTCAGGGCGCGCGGCCAGGTGCCGAGTCCGTCGTACTGGTGGCTGGAGACGGTGGTGTTGAGGTCGTCCGGCATCGGGCACAGCAGGAGCTGACCGGCCAGATGCGGGCCGCCGCGGTCGCGGGCCAGGAGGGCGACGCCGGCGGCCAGGCCGCCTCCGGCGCTGCCGCCCATCACCACGATGCGTCCGGGGTCCACGCCGAGCTCGGCGGCGTGCCGCGACATCCAGGCCAGCCCGGCCTAGCAGTCCTCGACCGGCGCCGGGTGGGGGTGCTCGGGGGCCAGGCGGTACTCGACGTTGACGGCGACGACACCCAGCTCCTCGACGAGCGCGACCAGGCGTGGGGTGTCCATGGCCCGGTGGCCGGTGATCATGCCGCCGCCGTGGATGTTGTACAGCCCGGGGACCGGGGCCGTCAGGTGGCGCGGGCGCAGCACGGTGATCTCAAGCTCCGGCGCGCCGGCCGGGCCGGGGACGAGCCGGTCCTCGACGTCGATCTCCTGGTCGCCGATGACGTCGGCGATGGGGGGCATGGGCATGGCCGCGCCGGCGGCGCGCATCAGGGGGATGGTCTCCAGGGTCGGGGCGGGACCGTCCGGCTGGGGCATGCCGTCCAGGACGGCGGACAGCGCCGGCTCCAAGGGCACGGGAAGAGAGGCCCCGGAGGCGGGGGGTACGGGGGGTGGGGTGGGGGGCATGGTCCTCCTCGTCACTGCGGTGTTGCGAAGGTGAGGGCCCGTGCCGGGTTCTCGACCATGATCTTGTGGATGGCCTCGGAACTCACGCCGAGGCGGCGCAGGGCCGGCAGGAAGTGGCGCGGGATGTAGTCATAGCCCTTGCCGCCGTACCTCTTGAGCTGGATCTTCTGGCAGACGTCGTGGCCGAGCACGATCTGCCCCGCGTAACCCCGTTCGACCAGGTCGGCGATGCCGCGCAGGACCTTGTGGTCGCTGCCCAGGACGAGGTGCCCCCACGGGCTGCCGGGCGCGGCCAGGAAGTCGAACTCGACGAAGACCCCCCGGGCGAGCAGGCGTTCGGCGAACTCGGGGCCGGACAGGACGTCCATGCAATGCCCCAGGACGACGTTGCCGGGCGAGACGCCCTCCTCCTGGAGGATGTCGAGCACCCGGAACTTCTCCTCGCCGACGCCGCCGACGTGGAAGGTGACCGGCGCGCCGGTGACGCGGGAGGCCCGCCCGGCGGCCCGTACGCTCTTGAGCTCGCCACCGGTCAGCGGCGTCGACTCGGCGCCGACCTCGCCGATGATGCCCGCGCGCACGCCGGTGCCGTCGGCCCCGAGCACGACGTCGCGGACGATGACGTCGGCCAGCTCGTCCACGGTGCGCTCGTCCATGTCGGCCGGGTGGAACGTCGGGGTGTACCAGCCGCCGCCCATGACGATGTGCAGCCCGCCGGCCCGCGACAGCCGCAGCAGCGCCTCCGGGTCCCGGCCGAGGCCGATGGGCGAGACCTCGACCATGGTGCGCCCGCCGCTGTGGGCGAAGGCCAGGGTCTCGGCGAGCATCTCGTCGAAGTCGCCCAGCAGGTCGTTGTCGGCGTTCGGGCCGCCGTGGCGGGTGCGCGCGAGGGTGGCCAGGGTGAGCGGCTCGGCCGCCGCGGGCGCGTCCTCGCCGGGACGGCGGGACCGGGCGGGCCTGCGCAGGTCGACGAAGATGTGCTCGTGCATGGACGTCTGCCCGAGCAGCGCCGGGTCCACCGGACCGGCGACGGTGAGCGCCTGCCCGGCCAGGTTCGGGATGGGGAAGGGGTAGCGGCTCACGAGCCCGCCTCCTCGGTCCGGAGCGTGAGCAGCCGCCTCGGGTTGCGCACGGTGACGGTCTCGATCAGCTCGTCGTCCGCGCCGAGCATCCTCAGGTACGGCACGAACTGCCGCAGGACGAACGCGTAACCGCCGCCGCCGTAGGCGAGGAGCTGCGACTTGGCCCGTACGTCGTGCGACAGCAGGAGGCGTCCGGCGTGGCCGCGGCGGGCGAGTTCGAGCACGGCCGCGGCGACGTCCTGGTCGTCGGAGACGCTGAGCGCGGTGGGCAGCCTGCCGAGCCGGTCGAACTGCACGAAGACGCCGCGTTCGAGCAGTGGTTCAAGGTCGTCGGGCCGGGGGGAGAGCGCGTCGCAGTTCCCGACGGCGACCCGCGTGAGGTCCGCGCCCTCCTCGGCGAGCAGGTCGAGGACGCGCTGCTGGACGGCGAGGTCGTCACCGCGGGTGAGCGAGACGGCGGCGCCGGTGGCCGCCGACGCACGGGCCGCCGCGACCAGGAGCGCGCGCTCGGCGGGCACGGCCGGGTCGAGGGCGGCCAGCTCGCCGATGATGCCGGCGCGCACGCCGTCCACGCCCTCGGTGAGGTCGCGGACCAGTTCCTCGGTCAGCACCTCGGCCGGCGCGGCGGCGTCCTGGGCGGAGGGCAGAGCGGCGGCGTCGCGACCGGCGGGGCCGCCGGTGCGTGCGGGGTGGTGCCGGCCGCAGCCCATGACGACGGTGAGGCCGGTCGCCTCGGCGAGCCGGCGCAGCCCGGCCGGGTCGCGGCCGAGCCCGTCGGTCGTGAGGTCCACCACCGTGCCGCCGCCGGCCTCCCGGAACGCGGCGAGCTCGGCGGCGGCCAGGCCCGCGTCTCCGAGCAGCAGGTCGTCCCGGTTGACGGCGCCCATGCCGACCTCGCCGAGCAGGTCCATCGTGAGCGGCGCCCGGTAGAGCCGCAGGGTGCTCGCCGCCGTCGGGCGGACGCGGCCGGTACGCGCCCAGCCTTCGGGCGTGTCGTCGGGCGGGGCGAAGTCGCTCAGCAGGTGCTCGTGCGGCAGGACCGCGCCCAGGGAGGCCGCTGGGACCTCGCCGGTGACGGCCACGACCGTGGAGTCGGTGGTGGACACACGAGCAATATAGCTCCAGAACGTCTACAAGTGTAGATAAAAGCGTCAGGCGACTCCGTCCACCGTCCGGGGGACGGCGAGCGGGTTGGCCTCGCGCAGTTCCGGCGGCAGCAGGGGGTCGGGGGTGTCCTGGAAGCACACCGGGCGCAGCCAGCGTTCGATCGCGGTGCCGCCGACCGAGGTCGAGGTGCTGGTCGAAGCCGGGTACGGGCCGCCGTGCTGCATCGCGGGCGCGACCGACACGCCCGTCGGCCAGCCGTCCACGACGACCCGCCCGGCCAGCCCGGCGAGCCTGGCCACCAGGCCGGCCGCCGCGCCCTCGCGCTCGTCGGCCCCCAGGTGCGCGGTCGCGGTGAGGTTGCCGGGCAGCGCGTCGAGCACCGCGTCCCGCTCGTCCTCCGAGCCGTACCGGGCCACGACGGTGACCGGACCGAAGCACTCCTCCAGCAGCTCGGCGTACGCGTCGCCGTCCGCGAGCCGCCGCGCCGCCACGGTCAGCACGCCCGGCCGGACGGCCAGCGGCACGGCGTCGTCCTCGCCCGCGGGCAGCGCCTGCGTGACCCCGGGCAGCAGGGCGCGGGAGCGCACACCGTCCAGGAAGGCCGCCCGCATGCGCGGGTCGAGCAGCGGCCCGGCGGGGACCGTGGCCGTGACCACGGCGTCGAGCACCGCGTCGCCCGCCGGGCCCGCGGGCAGCAGGACCAGGCCCGGCTTGACGCAGAACTGGCCGAGCCCCTGGGTGTAGGAGGCGGCCAGGCCCGCGCCGATCTCGGCCGCCCTGGTCGCGGCGGCCCGCTGGGTCACCACGACCGGGTTGAGGCTGCCCAGCTCGCCGTGGAACGGGATCGGCCGGGGACGGGCGGCGGCCAGGTCGTGCAGGGCCCGCCCGCCGCGTACCGAGCCGGTGAAGCCGACGGCGGCGGTCAGCGGGTGCCGGACCAGCTCCGGACCCGCCTCGAAGCCGTGGACCAGGCCCACGACGTCGGCCGGCAGACCGGCCTTCTCCGCGGCGGCGCGCAGCGCGCGGGCGGTCAGGACGCTTGTCGCCGGATGGTCCGGATGCGCCTTGACGACGACCGGGCAGCCTGCGGCCAGCGCGCTGGCCGTGTCGCCGCCCGGCACGCTGAAGGCCAGCGGGAAGTTGCTCGCCGCGAACACCGCGACCACGCCCAGCGGCACCTTGTAGCGCCGCAGGTCGGGACGGGGGGCCGGGCGGGCGGACGGGTCGGCGTGGTCGATGATCACGTCCAGGAAGGCGCCCGACTCGGCCACGTCGGCGAAGGCGCGCAGCTGGTAGCAGGTGCGGGCGAGCTCGCCGGTGAGGCGTACCCGGCCGAGCGCCGTCTCGGCGTCGGCGGTCGCGATGATCTCCTCGCCGCCCTCCTCCAGCAGCGCGGCGGCGGTACGCAGCAGCTCGGCGCGTACGGACCGGTCGCCCAGCGCCGGTGCGGCGGCGGCAGCGGCGCGTACGGCGCGGTCCACGTCCCGGGGCGTCGACTCCGCCGCGACGCGCCCGCGGGCCTCTCCAGTACGCGGATCGACGCTCAGCACGTCACTCACGGTCTCTTCCTCTTTCGTCGGCCTGTTCACAGGCGTGTTCGTCGGCGTGTTCGTCGGCGAGGGCGGCCAGCTCGCCCAGGGGCACCGGGGCCGCCAGGCTCCGGGTGGACAGCGGGCGCAGGTCGTCGGCCGTGCTCTCGCGGCGGCTCAGGCAGGCCGCGACACCGGCGGTGGCGAACCCGCACACCCGTCCCTGGCACCAGCCCATGCCCGGCCTGGCCAGCATCTTCAGCGTGCGCGGGTCGTCGGCGCCCAGGTCGTCGTGGGCGCGCCGGAGGTCCCCGTAGGAGACCTCCTCGCAGCGGCAGACCAGCGTCTCGTCGCGCAGCCAGGCCGTCCAGGCGCGCGGCACGGGGTAGGTCCGGTGCATGGCCGCGGCGAAGCGCCGTCCGCGGGCGATCGACCGGCGCAGGCGGCCCATCAGCGCGGGGTCGGCGCGGCGGCCCAGCGTACGGGCCAGGGCAAGGGCGCTCAACCGGCCCTCCTGCCGGGCCAGGACGGCGCCGCCGACGCCGGTCGCCTCGCCCGCGACGTACAGGCCGGGGACGCCGGTGCGCTGGAAGGCGTCCACGGTGACGACGAGCGAGCCGTCGACGTCCTTCCTGGTGTCCGCGCCGAGCATGAGCGGCAGTTCGAGCGAGGGCGTGAAGCCCCAGCCGAGCGCGACGAGGTCGGCGGGGATCTCGCCGACCGGCCCGGCGGGGCGGCCGTCGCGGCCGACGCCGCTGAGCCGGACCGCCTCGACCCGATTTTCGCCCAGGATCTCGGTGACCACGGTCCTGGTGCGGTACGGGACGCGGTGACGGGCCAGCAGCGCGGCGTACTGGACCGCCTCCAGCCCCTTGGCGGGCACGGACGCGGCGCCCCGGAGGTCGCGCAGCCAGCCGAGCGTGGCGTTGGCCTCGGCGACGGCCGCCACCCGCGCCCCGGCGGCGGCCAGGCCGGTCGCGACCGGCAGCAGGAACGGCCCGGTCCCGGCGACCACCGCGCGGCGGCCCGCGAGCGTGCGCTGCCCCTTGAGCAGGGCCTGCACTCCCCCGGCTGCCATCACGCCGGGCAGGTCCCAGCCGGGGACGGGCAGTTGCCTGTCGTAACCGCCGGGGCACAGGATCAGCGCGCGGGCGGTCACCGTCGTGCCCGCGGCCCCCTCCTCGGGGACGGTCGGCGTGGTGCGCAGCGTGAACGTGCCCTCTCCGTCGCGGGTGGCCAGCCAGACCTGGTGGCCGGGCAGGTAGCGGACCCGTCCGGCGGCGGTCAGGGCGCGCAGCCGGTCGCGGAGCCGGGTGAAGAGCGGCCGGCCGTGGTGTCCGGCGGCGTCTTCGGGGCGGGCGTGGCGCTCGTCGTAGTGCCGCCAGAACTGGCCGCCGGGCTGGCCTGCGGCGTCCACGAGGGCCACGCCGAGCCCGGCCCCGGCGGCCTCGACGGCGGCGGCCAGCCCGGCCGGGCCCGCGCCGACCACGGCGACGTCGTACGCCTCACGCATATGGCCCTCCCCGCTCGCCGTCCACCCGCTCGCCTTCTTCCTGGGCGGGGGTGTCGTCGCCGAGGCGCATGCCGTCGCGCGCCGGGACCAGGCAGGCGCGCAGGTCAGGAACGCCGTCGACGGTGATCAGGCAGTCGAAGCAGATGCCGATGCCGCAGAACAGTCCGCGCGGCCGGCCCGCCCCGCGGGTGGTGCGCCAGTCGAGGATGCCGGCCGCGACCAGGGCGGCCCCCACGCTCTGGCCGGGCTCGGCGGGGACGCGCACGCCGCGGAAGGTCATCTGGTGGGTCATCGGGGCGCCTCCTCGGTCGCGGAAGACCCGGCCCCGGGGAAGCCGGTCCGGGCCGCCCCGCCGCCAGGGGCCGCAGGGGCGGGCGTCTCGAGGGCGGGGGTTTCGGGGGCGGGGAAGCGGTCGGGGGCGAACGGTGTGAGGTCGAGGTCCGGGGTGCGGCCGGTGATGGCCTGGGCGATGAGCTTGCCGGTCCCCGCGGCCAGGCCGATGCCCGCGCCCTCGTGCCCGCAGGCGTGCCACAGTCCGGGCGCGCGCGGGTCGGGCCCGATCACCGGCAGATGGTCCGGGCAGTACGGCCGGAACCCCAGGTAGGTGCGCATGGCACGGACGTCGCGCAACATCGGGAACAGCGCGATCGCCTTGGCCGCCAGCGCCCCGGCCGCCGCCGGGGAGAACGTGCGGTCGAAGCCGACGCGCTCGCGGGAGGCGCCGATGAGGATCGTGCCGCTGCCGGTGCCCTCCACGACGGGCGAGGTCTGCAGGGCGGCGTCGGAGCTGGCCACGTCCCCGACGTACTCGGCGGCGTAGACCTTGTGGCGGATCGTCCGGGGCGGCATCGGCTGGGTGACCAGCACGAACCCGCGCCGGGGCAGCACGGGCACGTGCACCCCGGCCAGGGCGGCGACGTCGCCGGCCCACGTGCCGGTCGCGTTGAGCACCGCCCCGGCGGGCAGGTCGCCGGCCGTGGTGCGCACGCCGGTCACGCGGCTGCCGTCGCGCAGGAAGCCGGTGACGCCGGTACGGGTGCGTACCTCGGCGCCGTGCGCGCGGGCCAGGCGCAGCAGGTGGGCGACCACCAGCATGGGCTGGACCTGGGCGTCCTGCGGGTAGAAGGCGGCTCCGGCGAGGCCGGGCGCGAGGTGCGGCTCGTAGTCGCGCAGCTCCTCCCCCGCCACGTCGCGCACCTCGACGCCGTGGCGGCGCTGGTGCTCGCCCAGCTCGCGCAGCGAGCCGAGGCCGGGCCCGGACGCCGCGACGACCAGGCCGCCCTTGGCCTCGAACTCCCACAGCGCGGCGTGCTCGGCCAGATCCTCGCGCCACACCCGCTGGGAGTGGAGCGCGAGGTCGAGCTCGGGCCCGGCCTCCTTGTCGGACACCAGCAGGTTGCCCTCGCCCGCGCTGGAGGTGCCCCCGGCGATGGCTCCGCGCTCGACGACCACCACGCGCAGCCCGGCCAGCGCGGCGAAGTACGCACTGGCCGCGCCCACCACGCCCGCCCCGATCACGACGAGGTCGGCGCTCACGGCGTGCCCTTCGCGCCGCCCGCCCGCGGGCCGGGCCGGCTCACAGCAGGAACCCCGCCGGGAACGGGTCGGTCGGGTCGAGGTGGAACTGCGAGGTGCCGGTGACCCAGGCGCGGCCGGTGATCGAGGGCAGCACGGCGGGCAGCGGGCCGACCGTGGTCTCGCCGAGCAGCCGCCCGGTGAAGCGGGTTCCGATGAACGACTCGTTGACGAAGTCGTCCCCGAGGGCCAGCTCGCCGCGGGCGTGGAACTGGGCCATGCGGGCGCTGGTGCCGGTGCCGCACGGCGAGCGGTCGAACCAGCCGGGGTGGATGGCCATGGCGTGCCTGGACAGCTCGGCCGTCGAGCCGGGGGCGGCCAGGTAGACGTGGTGGCAGCCGTTGATGTCGGGCCGTTCGGGGTGGACCGGGCGGTCGTGCTCGTTCACGGCGTCCATGATCGCCAGCCCGGCGGTCAGCAGGTCGCCGGCACGGGCCCGGTCGAAGGGCAGCCCCAGGTCGGCGAGCTGGACGAAGGCGTAGAAGTTCCCGCCGAAGGCCAGGTCGTAGCCGATCTCCCCGAAGCCGGGCACCTCGACCTTGCGGTCCAGCGCGTACGCGAAGGAGGGCACGTTCTGGATGGTCACCGAGGTCGCCGCGCCGTCCTCGACCGCCACGGACGCCACCACGAGCCCGGCGGGCGTGTCGAGCCGGATCGTGGTGACCGGCTCGACCACGGGCACCATCCCGGTCTCCACCAGGACGGTCGCCACCCCGATCGTGCCGTGGCCGCACATCGGCAGCAGCCCGGAGACCTCGATGAACAGCACGCCGTAGTCGGCGTCCGGCCGGGTCGGCGGCTGGAGGATCGCCCCGCTCATGGCGGCGTGGCCGCGCGGCTCGTACATCAGCAGCGTGCGGACGTCGTCGCTGTTCTCCATGAACCACAGCCGGCGCTCGGCCATGGTCGCCCCCGGGATCGTGCCGACGCCGCCGACGATCACGCGGGTGGGCATGCCCTCGGTGTGGGAGTCGACGGCGTGGAAGGTGCGGCGGGATCTCACTTGTAGCCCTTTTCCAGGACGGCCTCGGTGTCGGCGGTGATGCGGGCGACCAGCTCGGGCGCGAGCGGCAGGCGCGGCGGACGGCAGGCGCCGCCCTTGCGCCCGGCCAGGTCCATGGACAGCTTGATCGACTGCACGAACTCGGGCTTGGAGTCCCAGCGCAGCAGCGGGTGCAGGTCGCGGTAGACGCGCAGCGCCTCGGGCAGGTCGGCGGGGTCGCCCGAGGTTGCCAGCCGGTACAGGCGGACCGTGGACTGCGGGATCATGTTCGGGTACCCGGCGATCCAGCCGACGGCCCCGGCCAGGCCCAGCTCCAGCAGCACGTCGTCGGCCCCGATGAGCAGGTCCAGCTCCGGCGCCAGCTCGGCGATCTCGTACGCCCTGCGCACGTCCCCGGTGAACTCCTTGACGCCGACGATCAGGCCCTCGTGGAACAGCTCGGCCAGCAGGGCGGGGGTCAGGTCCACCTTGGTGTCGAACGGGTTGTTGTAGGCCACGACCGGCAGCCCGGCCTTGGCGACCTCCCGGTAGTGGGCGACGACGGCCTCGCGCGGGGCCCGGTAGGCGTTCGGCGGCAGCAGCAGCACGGACGTGGCCCCCGCCTCGGCCGCCTGGTCGGCCCAGCGGCGGGCCTCCATGGCGCCGTACGCGGCCACGCCCGGCATGACGCCGAACCCGGCCGGCGCGGCCTGGACGGCCGTCTCGACGACGCGGGCCCGCTCCTCCGGCGTGAGCGTCTGGTACTCGCCCAGCGAACCGTTGGGCGTCACACCGTCACAGCCGCCCTCGGCCAGGAACCGGACGTGCTCGGCGAACCCGTCGTAGTCCACGGAGAGGTCGTCGTCGAAGGGCAGGGCCGTCGCGACGTGGATGCCGCGCCACGGTGTGGCGGAGGTGGTCATGCTGAGGTCTCCTCACATGGGGATTTTCGAGATTATGCGGTGCGATGTCACAGGTGCTACCTACCCGGCGGCCATCCACTTCTCCAGGCCGTCGGCGTCCAGGGGCAGCGCGGCCGACAGCACGTCGGCGCCCTGCTCGGTGACCAGCAGGTCGTCCTCGATCCGGACGCCGATCCCGCGCAGCTCCGGCGGGACGGTGAGGTCGTGCGCGTGGAAGTACAGGCCGGGCTCGACGGTGAGCACCATGCCGGGGGCCATGACGGCGTCCTGGTAGGACTCCTGGCTCGCCCGGCCGCAGTCGTGCACGTCCAGGCCCAGGTGGTGGCCGACGCCGCAGACCAGGTAGCGGCGGTGGTGCTGCCCGGTGTCGGACAGCGCCTCGTCCACCGAGACCGGCAGCAGGCCCCAGTCGGCCAGGCCGTGCGCGACGACCTCCATGGCGGCGTGGTGGAAGTCGCTGAAGCGGCGGCCGGGGGCGACCGCGGCGAGCGCGGCGCGGTGGGCCCGTTCGACCAGGTCGTGCACCTGCCGCTGGGCCGGGGTGAAGTGGCCGGAGGCGGGGAAGGTGCGGGTGACGTCGGCGGTGTAGCAGCTCGCCGCCTCGACGCCGAGGTCGAGCAGGAGCAGCTCGCCGGGGAGCACCGGGCCGTCGCAGCGCACCCAGTGCAGCGTGGGGGCGTGCGGGCCGCTGCCGACGATGGAGGGATAGCCGGGGCCGTTGCCGTACGCGCGGGCGTACCGGTCGAAGGTGCCCTGGAGCCACCGCTCGCCGCGTCCGGCGACGGCTGCGGGGATCTCGCCGACGACGGCGGCGAACCCCTCGACGGTACGGTCCACCGCCTCGCGGAGCTGCCCGACCTCCCAGTCGTCCTTGTACATGCGCAGCTCGGCGAGGGCCCGGCGGGCCTCCTGGTCCTCGGTGACCTCGGCGCTCAGCTCGGCCAGCGGCCGGACCCGGACGCCCAGCGCCTTCGCCCAGTCCTCAAGGCCGGGCGCGGCGCCCACCCACAGCTCGCCGTACCTGGAGTCGGTGAAGAACGCCGGATCGCCGGGGACGGCCGGCGGCGGCAGGTAGAGGGTGGCCTCGGCGCCCTCCAGCACGACGACGGCGTTCTCGATCTGGCAGCCGGTCAGCCAGACGAAGTCGCTGCCGGCCCGGAAGTCGTAGGCCATGTCGTTGCTGCGGATCGGGGCCTGCCCCGCGGCCAGCACGACGGTCCGGCCGGGCAGCGCCTCGGCCAGCCTGGCCCGGTGGGCGGCGGCGGCCTCGGCCGCGCCGGGCACGACGGGCGGCGTGCGGTCGGGGGTGCCCCAGCCGGTGTTCATGTACGCGGCGAAAGCGGGGATCTCGGACAGCCTCGGGGGCCTGCCGTCACGCACCGTGATCTCTCCTCCCATCGGGCTCAGTAATGTGTGGCATTGCACTGAACACTAGGACGGCGAGAAGCCGCCGCCAAGAGGTGACCGGAAAAATCCGCATTTCGTGACAAACGCTCGGCTACTCTTCGGGAGCCACGCGATCAACGTGCACACGGAGCCCGCAGCGGGACAAGGGCGGCGGGACGAGAGACGGGAAGAACGATGACCTCTTGGATCCTCATCGTCGTCGGCGTGCTGCTGGCCCTGGTCGGCGGGCTGTGGGCGCTCCAGGGGCTCGGCGTGGTGGGCGGCAGCGTGATGAGCGGCGACACCACCTGGGCGGTCATCGGGCCGGTGGTGCTCCTGGTGGGCGTCGCCGTCGTGGTGATCGGCCTGCGCCTGCGGCGTTCGCCGTCCCGCTGACACGGCGGGCGGCCCGCCCGCGAAGGGATGCGGGGGCGGTCCGCTCGCGGAGGGTTCTGTCGCAAATGGCCTAGAATCCGACAGATGTCCCCCGCCTCCGCCCGGCTGGCCTGGCTGGACGCCCTGCGGGGACCGGCCGCGCTGGCCGTCACCGCGCACCACGCGGGCTGGTCCTTCGTCCCCGCCGCGTGGGCGGTCGTGGACCGCAGGATCGACCTCGGCACGTGGGGCGTGTTCGTGTTCTTCCTGGTCAGCGGCTACATCATCCCGGCCTCCCTGGAACGGCGCGGCGACCTGCGCGCCTTCTGGACCGGCCGGGCCTTCCGCCTCCTGCCGCTGCTGCTCGCCGCTCTCGGCCTGGCCCTCCTGCTCGGCCTGGCGGGCCTGCTCCCCCTCGACCCCCGTCTCGGCGAACGTCCCGCGCCCCTGGTCGTGCTCGGCAACCTGACGATGTTGCAGGAGCTGCTCAACCTGCCGCCCGTCGTCGGCGTGACCTGGACGCTCTCGTACGAGATGGCGTTCTACCTGATCAGCGTGGGGCTGTTCGCGACCGGCCAGGCCCACAGGTCGGCGGGGATCGCCGTCGTCCTGGCGGCGCTGGCGGTGCCGGCGGGGCTGCTGCTGCCGGGGGCGTCGATCAACGGCGGGGCCGACCTGGCCGCCGCGCTGCTCGCCCTCGCGGTCGTCGCGGCGATCGCGGTCACCGTCCTCGGGCGCGGCCGGGCCCGTACGGCGGCCGCCGTGGCGGGCGGGCTGCTCGGGCTGGCGCTGGTGGTCCTGGGCAGCCGGGCCGGCACCTGGCAGGGCGTGATCATCCTGGCCGCGATGTTCGCCGGGACCGCCGTGCACCGGGCCGAGCAGGGCACGATCTCCTGGCGGGCCGCCGGGCTCGCCTCGCTGGCGGTGGTGGCCTGCGGGATCCCCGCCAAGGACGACCCGGGCTGGGCGCCCGCGCTCGTACTCGCGTTCGCCGTGTTCGGGCTGGGGCTGGCGTTGCGCGACAGGGCCTTCCCGCGGGTGCTGACCCGGCTCGGCGTGATCAGCTTCTCCGTCTACCTGCTGCATCCCCTGCTGCTGCGCCTGCTGCCGAACCTGGCGCTGTACTACCTGGTCCTGATTCCGCTGTGCCTGGTGACGTACCACGTGATCGAGGCCCCGGCCCAGCGGCTCGGCCGGCGGCCGACCGGGCCGCGCGCCCCCGTCCAGAAGTAGGGACCGACGCCGCGGGCGGGCACCCCCCAGCCCCCGCCCGCGCGTCCGGTGCCGCGAGCGGGTCCCGCTCGCGGAGGTGGCCGCCGTCGTCAGGCGACCACGAGCGACTGCGCCCTGAACTCCCTTCCGGCCACGATCTCGGAGACGAACCCGTCGGGTCCGACGGGACGGTCGCCGATCAGCGTGACCCGGTGCAGCGTGCGCGGCACGTCGAGGTGGTCGAGGTCGGACGGGGCGAGGTGGGCGGTGGCCCGGTTGCCCCAGAAGGCGAGGCTCTTCACGCCTCTGATCCTGCGCGCAATTTCCCACAAAAGCAATAGGTAATACATGAAAGTCGGGACTCAGCTCCTGCCGGGGCCGCCGTCCGTCACCGTGACCCGTCCCGAGTACGCCGAGGTGCCGTCCGGGTTGAGCTGGAGGATCGGGATCTCCTTGGTCTGGCGGGCGCCGCCCTCGACGATCCTGATCGGGCCGCTGGCGCCCTCCACCGCCACCGTGCCGCTGGTCAGCATGTTCGCCATGTCCTGCGGCGAGGGCACGTCCGGCTCCCGGGCGAACGCCTTGGCCGTCTCCAGGGCCACGAACATGGCGTCGTGGTGCATGATCGCCATGCCGTCGTCGAGGCTCTCGTGCGGGAACAGGCGCCCGAAGCCGTCGGGGTCGTCGCCGGCGAACCTGGCCCGGATCGCCGGGAGCACGCCACCGCCGGGCTGGGCGAGGCTCGCCGGGTGGGCCAGGGCCGTGTAGAAGAGCCGGATCCTGGTGTCCCCCCACATGCTCAGGTCGACCTTGCGGTTCATCTCGCTGGCGTCGTCGCCGGTGATCACGGTGATGCCCGGCCGGACGCACCGGTCGCGCTGGCTGAGCGCCTGCATCAGCGCGGGGAGCTGCTCGCTGCGCCCGGCGTACAGGACGGTGTTCGCGCCGGAGTTGCAGACCCGCTCGGCGATGACGTCGAGCACGGTGCCGGAGAACTTGGTGGAGGAGTCGAACGACAGCTCCATCACGCGTTCCCGGCCGGCCAGCGAGCCGGTGTAGAACCGGGCCAGGGTCTTGACGTAGCTGTCCACCGGGTTGAGGTCCTTGATCACGACCGCCTTGAGCACGGGGTTCACCTTCCTGGCGTGCACCACCCCGGCCTGGGCCTGCTCGCTGTTCAGCGCCGCGACGCGGGCCAGCCCGCGGAAGCCGGTGAGCTCGTCGGAGGTGATGACCGCCGAGACCATCGCGTACCCGCTCCCGCTCAGGCTCGCCACCGTCCCCCGGGTCGCGCCGGTGCTGGCGCCCAGCCCGGTCACGGCCACGATGCGCTCGTCCGCGGTCCTGGCCCTGATCGCCTCGACCGTCGGCCGCCAGTCGTCCGGCCCGTCGCTGCCGACCAGCACCCGCACGTACGGCGGCGAGAACGGCTGCCGGTTGCGCCACACCTGCGCCAGGTGGACGCCCTCCAGGCCGTGCCTGATGCTCTCCCTGTTCAGGGCGATGTCGGTGAGGGAGCCGGTCATCGGGAACATCGCCACGACGGTGACGTACTCGCCCGGGTGGTTCTTCTCCACCTCGGCGTTCTCGGCGGCGATGCGGCTCATGACCGGGGCCAGGTCGGGGCCGAAGGCGCCGCTCTCGTCGGTGAGCCTCGACGTCCTGACGTAGAGCCCGAGGGCGACGACGACCGCCACCACCAGCACCCCCGCCAGCGCCCTGCGCAGCAGGACGCGGTTGCGGCGGCCCGCCACCCACCTCGCACCGACCTCCGCCGGGGCCGGTTCGCCCGCCCTGCCGGGGTCGTCACCGTCGTCGATCATACCTGTCGGCCTCCCGTAACAAGATCGCCGGACTGGTGGCGGACCTCCCGGCCAGGTCCCGCAACCCGCGCGCGACCTGCTCGGCCCGGCTCCCCGACGGGTCGAGCAGCGGGTCGAGCCAGAACCAGCGGTCCACGACCAGGGTCCTGACCACGACGAGCCAGTCCCCGCGCTCGTGCGGGACGGCGGTCGCCACCAGGGAGTCGTACAGCTCGTCCAGGGGCGTGGCCAGCGGCAGCCGGTTGGGGGCCGTGGTCACCTCGTTGAAGCCGGCGAGCCATTCCGGCAGGCGGCTGTGGCCGTCCTCGCGCACGTCGAGCCGGTCGAAGAGCCGGTGCAGACGGCCGGCCACGTGGGTCAGGTGGCCCCCGGGATCGTCCGGGCCGACGAGGGCCAGGCGGTGGTGCAGGCTGCGCGTGTTCTCCTCGCCGTCCGGGCCGAGGTGGAAACGTTCCAGGTCGCGGTGCACGTCGTCCCAGCGGCCGGTGACGGCGAGCCGGTGCAGCAGCAGCCGCCGCAGCCACGGGTGGATGACGGTGACCTGCGGGCCGCGCGCCCCTTCGTAGCGGCCGTGCGGGTCCCGTTCCCCCGGACGGCGGGTCAGCCAGAGCAGGTCGGCCAGCTCGTTGCGCAGGTTCGGCGCCCGGCCGGCCCGCTTGAGCAGGGCGCTCTCGGCGTCGTCCACGTTCCTGGCCGCCGCCCAGTCGGTGAGCTCGTCCAGGTGGGCCAGGTGCAGCCGGTCGGGCCAGCGCAACAGGTCCTCGCGGCACACGACGGCGCGGAAGGCGTCGTCGTCCTGGGCCGTGGCGGCGAGCCTGCCGAGGCGCCGGGTCACGGCCGGATGGCCGCCGGTCAGCTCCTGGACGGCCGAGGCGTAGAGGCGCGACCTGTCGGCCGGCAGCGGCGGCATCAGCACCGGGTACCACCACGGCTGCTCCCGCGCGTCGTAGCCGTCCCGCCAGTCCCGGTAGCCCGCCTCGGCGAGCGTGGGCGGGCAGGCGGCGCCGGGGACGACCGTGCCGGGACGCGCCCACGAGCCGCCCATGGGCAGCCACTCCTTCGACTCCGCCACCACCAGCAGCGGGTCGGCGCCCTTGGCCGGGCCGAGCGCCTTGAGCAGCGCGCGGCCCGCCGCGGTCTCGGCCCCCTCCAGCAGCAGCAGGCAACTCCGGGCGTGGCGGTGGCTCTTGGACCAGGAGTCGACGAGGTCGGCGACGAGGGCCCGGCACAGGATCGCCCCGGCGGACCCGGACGGTTCTCCGCCGTGGCCGTCCCGCCGCCTGGCCAGGTCGATCACGTTGCCGTTGGCCATCTGGGCGGCCAGCCACGTCCGGCCCTTGTCGTTGAGCAGCCTGACCACGCGGCGGCGCTGGCCCCGCGCGGCGTACTGGAGCACCGAGGTGAGCGCGGCCAGCGGCTCGGCCCCCGGGATGCGGCCGAGCAGGTCGCGCAGCAGGGCCAGCGCGTCGGACAGGCGCTCGGGGTGGTCGCCGGCCACCAGGTCGTCCAGTTCGCCGGCCAGCTCGTTGTCGGAGCGGTCCCGCGGGTCCAGGGCGAGCACGTGCAGCGCGAAGACCACCCGGGGCAGCCTGACGCTGGAGCTCTCCATCAGGTCGTGGGCGATGCGCTCGACGGTCTTGACCACCGGCGCGTCGCGCAGCCCCGGCAGCCTGAAGTCCACCCGCACCCGGGGGGACTCCGGCCTGGTGACGCTCCTCCAGACGCGGGTGAGGCACACCTCCCGGTCGGTGCCGTCCGGGCCGAGCAGCACGATGACCGGGAGCCGGTCGCCGCTCCCGAGCGGAAGGCATTCCTTCGTCACCAGGCGAAGGTGAGCGTCGTCGAACGAATCCGCCATTGGCGCAACCTGCCGGGTCGTCGTCAGCTGGTGCGTACCGGAATGAGCATCGCCCCGCGGACGCTCGTTCCCATCATAGAAACGAAAGCCTTGGACGAGGCGGAAGAATCCACATGAATCCGGAGCCTCCGGCCGGGGCCGGAGGCTCCGGCGGGGGTCAGGGGTGCGGGCGTTCGTCCACCACCTGCAACACCTTCCCGGTACGCGGGTGCGTCACCAGCTCCGACGGCCGCACCCATTCGACGGCCAGCGGGTGCACCAGCCCCTCGGCCACGGATTTCGGGTAGAGCGGCTTGGCGGCGTACACGGCGTCCACGAGCCGCTGGGTCAGGCCGGGCGGCGGCTCCTGCGTGCAGGCCAGCCGGAGCAGCAGGCCGTCCTTGCCGTCCCAGCGGCGCTGGACCATCTGCATCGCCGACATCGCCCGGTCGGGGTCGGCGGCGACGAGCACGGCCCGGACGGCCTCGCTGGACATCGCCACCGTCTCCACCCTGGCCCCCTCGGACGTCCGGCCGACCAGCCGGAACGCCCGGCACCCGGCGTCGGTCCACTCCCCCAGGTCGCCGACCGGGTAGCGGATGACCGGCATCAGCGTCCTGAACAGGTTGGTGACGACGACCCGCCCGCGCACGCCCGGCGTGCTGATCGGCTCGCTTGTCACCTCGTCGAGCAGCTCCACCAGCGTGCGGTCGGGGAACGCCTCGTGCACCCGCACGTCCGCGCCCGCCACCGGGCCGCCGATCAGCCCGGCGTCCACCGAGGCGTAGCCGAGCGAGGCGATCGCCGCGCCGGGGAAGGCCTTGGCGAGCTGGGGACGCAGGTCGTCGAAGAGCAGGTCGCCGGCGAACAGCAGCAGCTCCACGGTGTCCGCGCCGCGCCCGCGCGCGATCACCGCCTCGGCCACCTTGCCGAGCTTCATCGGCGGCCCCGCCAGCACGTGCACGCCGAACAGCTCGATCAGGTCGGCGATGTAGCCGTCCCCGGCGTGGCAGGCGATGGGCAGGCGCACGTTCTCCACGGGGGCGTTGTGCAGGGCGTGCTCGATGTAGAGGAAGCCGCCGTACATCTCGCCGGCGGAGAACAGGTTCGCCACCCGGTGGCCGGGCCGCAGGCCCGCCTTCACCATGCCGGCGCCGAACGCGGTGACCGAGTCGGCGTGCTCGGAACGCGTCCACGGGGAGAACTTGGGCGACCCGGTGGTGCCGCCGGAGGCGTAGACGCCGGCGTCGGTCAGAGGGCCGGTCAGCAGCCGGTTGTCGGGGTAGGTGTTGGCGGCCCAGAAGGCGTCCTGGTCGATGATCGGCAGCGCGGTGAGGTCGTCCACGCCGTCGGGCAGGTCGCGGTAGATCTCGGCGTAGAACGGCGAGTGCCGCCGGGCGAAGTCGATCAGGTCACGCAGGGACTTGGCGGGCATGTGTCACTCCTTGGTCGTCGATGCTCAGATCCGGCTGTGGGCCAGGCTGGGGACCCGCGCCAGCACCCGGCGGCGGTAGAACCACCAATTGGTGGCCAGAAAGACGGCGTAGGCGCCGATGAACACCTGGAGGGCGGGCGCGACGGAACCGGACCCGGCCAGCGAGACGGCGAAGCCGCGCGGGATGAGGAAGCCGCCGAACGCGCCGATCGCCGAGGCGATGCCGATGGCCGCCGCGGCCTCCCGCCTCGCCCGCAGCCGCACGTCCGCCGACCCGTGCCGGGCCTGCGCGGTGAAGATGGCCGGGATCATCCGGTACGTGGACCCGTTCCCCGCCCCCGAGGCGACGAACAGCAGCAGGAACGCGCCCAGGAAGAGCGGGAAGCTGTGCCGTCCGAGCGCGGCCAGCGCGACCACGGCCCCGGCGGCCATGGCGGCGAACGACCACGAGGTGACCCTGGCCCCGCCGTGCCGGTCGGCCAGCCAGCCACCGACCGGCCGCGCCAGCGACCCGGCCAGCGGCCCGACGAAGGCCAGGTACGGCGAGGCGGACTGCGCGAACACCGACTTGGCGACCAGCGGGAACGCCGCCGAGTATCCGATGAACGAGCCGAAGGTGCCGATGTAGAGGAAGGACATGACCCAGGTGTGCGGACGCAGGAACGCCCTGCCCTGGGTGCCGAAGCCGGTCCTGGCCACGGCCAGGTTGTCCATGAACAGGTACGCGCACAGCGCGGCGGCCACGACGAGCGGCAGCCACACCAGCCCGGCGTACGCCAGGCCGCCCACCGCCACCAGCGGGATCATCAGTTGCACGACCGCCACGCCGAGGTTCCCCCCGGCCGCGTTCACGCCCAGCGCGAACCCCTTGCGCCGCTCCGGGTAGAAGTAGGAGACGTTGGCCATGGAGGAGGCGAAGTTGCCGCCGCCGAGCCCGGCCGTGGCCGCGGCGGCCAGGAACATCCAGTAGGGCCTGGCCGGATCGGTGACCAGCCATGCCAGCAGCCCCGTCGGCGCCAGGAGCAGCAGGGCGCTGGCCACGTTCCAGTTGCGCCCGCCGAAGGCCGAGACCGCGAAGGTGTAGGGCAGCCGCAGCGTGCTGCCGACCAGGTTCGGCACCGCGACCAGCCAGAAGAGCTGGTCGACGGTGAACGGGAAGCCCGCCTTCGGCAGCAGGACGACGACGGCGCTCCACAGCAGCCACACCGCGAAGCCGAGATGTTCCACGAAGATGGAGAAGATCAGGTTCCTGGTGGCGACGCGGCGTCCGACGGCCGCCCAGAAGCCCGGGTCCTCGGGTTCCCAGTGCTCGATCCAGCGCCCGGTGCGTCGGTTGTGTCCGGTCATGGGGCTTTCCCTTCGTCGGTGGGCCGGCCGGCGACCACGACGCCGTGGCCGCGGAACTCGGCGACGATCTCACCGGCCGGGCGGCGTACGGTGACGTCGTAGACGCCGTGCCGGCCGTGCCTGGCCCGTTCGGTGGCCTCGGCGACCAGCACGTCGCCCGCCGCGGCCGGTCGCAGGAACGTGACCTGGGCGCTGTGGGCCAGCATGACCGGGCCGCGGCTGTTGCAGGCGTGGTCGAAGGCGGCGTCGGCCAGCAGGAACAGGTAGCCGCCGTGGGCGACGCCGTGCCCGTTCACCATGTCCTCGGTGACGCGCATGCGCAGCCGGGCCCGGCCGGCGGCCGCCTCCTCCAGGGCGATGCCGAGCGCCCGGCAGGCCGGGTCGGGGCCGGTCACGGCGCGGCTCCGATCCAGGTCCTGGCCATGGTCCGGACGGCCGAGCCGTCGGGGTCGGCGAGCTTGCGGGCCACGTACTCCGACACCCACGGGCTGGTCGGGATGCGGAAGGGCGGGTCGTCGGCGGTCAGCGCGCCCACGACCACGTCGGCCACCTGCCAGGAGGACTGGCCGGCGCCCTCCCAGCCGGGGCCGCACACCCAGTCGAGGTAGGCGTCGAACGTCGGGGCGTACGGGCCGGAGGCGGCCCGGATCGTCTTCCTATTGATGTCCGGAAAAATCCCGAACTGGGTGTCGGAGACGAAGCCGGGCACCACCACGCTCACCCGTACGCCGTGCTCGGCCGCGACCGGCGCCAGGCTCTCCATGAACCCCTCCACCGCCGCCTTCGCCGCCGCGTACGCCTCGTTGAACGGCTGGCCCACGACGCCGTGCACGCTGCCGATCGTCACCAGACGGCCTCGGGCGGCCCGCAGCAGCGGCATCGCGACCCGGCTGACCTCGACGACGCCGAAGAAGTTGACCTCGAAGTTGGCGCGCAGCGCCTCCGGCGTGGACATCTCCATCGTGGGGTCGAAGTTCGACACGCCCGCGTTGTTGACCAGCGCGTCCAGCCCGCCGTACGTCTCGCGCACACCCCGCACGCACGCCCGCGCCGAGGCGGGGTCGGTGACGTCGAGGCGGCGGACGTCCAGGGTGACGCCGGCCCGGTCGGCCGCCGCGCGCAGGTCGCCGTCCCGGCCGGGGTCGCGCATGGTGGCCACCACCGTCAGCCCGGCCCGCGCGGCGGCGACCGCGGTGGCCAGCCCGATCCCCGACGAGGTCCCCGTGATCAGCACTGTCGTCATGACGTGCTCCCCGCCAGGTGCGCCCGCGGCTCGGCCCGGTCCATCAGCGCCTGGATCCCCGAGGCGGGCAGGAACGAGAACGCGGCCAGCAGCGTGCCGCCGGCCATGACCGCCTGCGCCGCGCCGAGCACGCCCAGCGCGGGCGTCAGCAGGGTGACCGCCGACCCGCCCGCGAGCGCGGCCAGCGGGATCACCCCCCAGGTCGCCGTGCGGAACGCGGCGTGCATCACGCCCTGGTTCCCGGCGGCCATCCGCGACTGCCGGATCGGCGCGCTGCACACGTTGATGCACGACATGAAGAAGCCGTAGCAGCCGAACGTCACGCCGATCACCGGCGCGGCGGGCAGCGCGGGCGCGGCCAGCACGCCGAGGCCGACCAGGCAGTGCAGCAGGAGCGCCCAGGCCATGGTCCGGCCGAGGCCGAGCCGGTCGCTGATCCTCGGGGCGACCAGCGCGCCGAGCACCGCGCCGACGGCCGCCGCCGACATCGCCGCGCCGAACACGCCCACCGAGACGCCGAGCCCCTGGTAGGCCAGCACCGGCAGGACCGTGACGAAGATCGGCCCGCCCGAGTTGAGCACCACCGCGGCCAGCACCACCCGGCGCAGCACCGGGTCGGCCCAGTTCAGCCGGAACCCGAGCATGAGCCGCGAGCGCACCGGCACCCGCTCCCCGGTCGTGACGCCCCACGGCTTCATGGCCCGCAGGCACGCCGCCGAGACCAGGTAGCTGGCCGCGTCCACGAGCAGCGAGGCCACGCCGAGCAGGTGGTAGAGGCCGGCCGCGATCGACGGCCCGGCCACCTCCGACACCGTGCTGCTGCCCTCCAGCCGCGAGTACGCCCGCACCAGCCGGTCCTGCGGCACGGTCGTGGGCACGGCGACGAGGTAGCCGATGTTGAAGAAGATGGTCGCACCGCTGATCAGCACCACGCACACGAACAGCACGGGCGTCGAGAGCACCCCGCACCAGTACGCGACCGGCATGGCCCCCACCGCCACCAGCCGGACGAGGTCGCACACGACCATGGTCAGCCGCTTGTCCCACCGGTCCACGAGCACCCCGGCGATCGGCCCCAGCAGCGGGATGCCCAGGTACTGGGCCATGGCCACGATGCCGACCTCCAGCGCGGAGGCGTGCAGCACGAAGATCATCAGCGTCGGGACGACGAACACGGTGATCCGGTCGCCGAGCAGGCTCACCGTCTGGCCGCTCCAGTAGAGGCCGAACTGCCTGCCGAGCGACCCCGGCATCCTCACTGCTCCTCCCGGACGACGAAGGAGGAGGTCTTGCCGGTGCGGTCGTTGCCGATCAGCGCGTCCACCGTCCGCACGCGGAAGGAGCCCGGGTCGTGCTGGAAGGCCGTGCTGAGGGTGAAGGTGGCGGCCAGGAGGTCGCGGCGCAGCCGTTCGGGCAGGTCGGGCGGGGTGCCGGGGCTGGTCAGCAGCAGCACGTCCACGCCGGAGACCCGGCCGTGCCGCTCGGTGACCAGGACCTGGGCCCGCAGCACGCCGGGCTCGCGCTCGGCCTGGGCGACGACGTCGTCCACGTGCAGGCCGAGGCCGCGTACCTGGACGACCGAGTCGCGGCGGCCCAGGATGCGCAGCGCCCTGCCGTCCCGGCCGCACGGGCAGGCGACGAAGCGGCCGGCGTCGCCGGTGCGGTAGCGCAGCACCGGGTTGAGCATGTCGGGGTCGAGCGTGGTGAAGTCCAGCAGGTCGTCGGCGTCGCTGTGGACGAGCTGGTCGGGCAGCGGGTGGAAGACGTCGGCCGGGCAGTCCGGGGTGTTGGTGGCGGCGACCCAGGTCTCGGTGCTGCCGAACATGCCCCAGCGGCGGGCGTCCGGGGCGACCTCGGCCAGGTCCTCGTCGAGCTGCGGATGCCACGCCTCGCCCAGCCAGAGCACCTTGCGCAGGGCGGGCAGGCGCAGGCCGGCCGCCCGCGCGTGGGCGAACCACAGCCGCAGCACGCTGGGCGTGCCGCCGAACGCGGTCACCTTCCGGTCGGCGAAGAAGCCGAGCCAGTCGCCGTACTCCTCCTTGCCGACCGAGCCCAGGGCGATGACCCGGCAACCGGACAGGTCGGCGAAGGCGGCGGCCAGGAAGTGGGCGCCCCACATGCGGCCGGCGCCCCAGGCGTTGACGAAGACGTCGTCCGGCTCCAGGGGCCGCCACTCGCGGTGCACGCCCTCCATGTAGAAGCCGGTGGGGGCGTAGCCGACCTTGGGCGCGCCGGTGCTGCCACCGCTCTGGAAGAGCCAGGTCGCGCCCTGTCCGGCCTTGGGCTCCAGGTGCGCGAGCGCGACGTTGAGGTCGTCCTTGACCAGCGGGGGCAGGGCGGCCAGGTCGTCCAGTGTGAGCACCTTCTCGTGGCCCTCGTAGCGCGGCGCGAGCGCGGGCACGCTCCTCAGCCGCTCCAGCGAGCGCCTCGGGACGCGCAGGCGCGGCTCGGCCGCGTCGGGCGTCAGCGAGAACGATTCGGTCATGGGGGTCACCAGCTCTCGGGTTCGTGCGGGAGGTGTTCTTTGAGGAAGCGGGCGTGGCCGTCGCGGTAGGCCGTCCAGCGGGCGCGGGTGACGTCGCGCTGGAGGGTACGGGCGGGATCGCCCAGATCGGGGGCGATCACGCCGTCGGGCTCCAGCTCGGAGAACCAGTAGCGCTCGCCGTCGTGGAGGAAGTCGACGCAGAAGAACGGGATGGGCACCCGCTCGTAGAAGTACGCCGTGGCCGCCGCCAGCTCGGGCGGTACGGGCGGGAACTCCATCGTGCCGCCCCTGCTGGCGTTGGCGACCGGCGAGCCCGGCTCGGGGATGCGCTTCATGACCGCGTACGGCTCGCCGTCCACGACGTAGACGCGGTAGTCCACGGTGCCGTCGCCCAGGTAGGGCTGGACCACCAGCGTGGTGTCGCCGCCCTGGGCGAGGCTGGCCAGGCCGCGCAGCTCCTCGGAGTCGCGGGCCAGGTTCACCCCGCCGCCGCCGCACCAGCCGGCGGGCTTGACCAGGGCGGGGTAGGTGAGGCCGGCGATCGCGGCCTCGTACAGGTGCTTGCCGGTGTCCCGGCCGGTGCCGATGCGCAGGGTCGGGATCGGCGGTACGGGCGAGTCGCGCAGCCGCAGGACCGTGGCCAGCTTGTCGTTGGCCACCGGCGACAGGGACGGCGGGAACGGCAGGTAGAAGCCGGCCTCCTCCAGCACGGCGTAGAGCGCGTACTGGTTGAAGACGTCCATGGACTGGTAGGGCAGGGAGTACAGGGCGGTGATGAAGAGCGTGTCCTCGGGGGTGACCGGCTCGTCGTCCACGTAGACGCGGGGGTTGCCGGGCTCCAGCGCGTCCACGGTGACCGAGTCCGGGGAGTTCCTGGTCCAGCGCAGGCCGAGCTCGGCGGCGACCTCCTCGTACAGGTCCCAGAAGAACGGGTGCCACATCGCGGCGCCCCGGGTGGACTCCCGGTCGGGGAAGATCCAGCACATACGGCGCAACGGGGTCATGACTCTCCCTTCTGGCTCGCCCACCAGCGGCGGCCGGGCTCGGGCAGGGTGTCGATCGGGTCGTAGAAGGGGAAGCGGCGCTCCGGGCCGGGCGGCTCCAGCCCGATCCCGTGATTCCTGGTCCAGTACGAGACGCCGCGTTCCCGGTCGTAGGCGGCGGCCTGGTGCACCCAGCGCTTGCCGACGTAGGGCACGTCGCACACGATCCGGGGCGTGGCGTAGCCGGGCAGGTGGCCCATGATGGCCTCCTGGAGGTGCCGCGCCTGGTGGAGCGGGGTGCGCCAGTGCTCGGCGTTGGGGATCAGGTCGCAGACGTAGAAGTAGTAGGGCAGGATCCCGGCCTCGCCGTGCAGGGCGAAGCACAGGTCGAGCAGGTCGTGCGGGGTGGCGTTCACGCCGCGCATGAGCACGCCCTGGTTGCGCACGTCCCGCACGCCGGCCGCCAGCAGGGCCCCGGCCGCCTCGGCGACCAGCGGCGTCACCGAGCGCGCGTGGTTGGCGTGGGTGTGCACGGCCAGGTTCACCCCGCGGGCGCGGGCGACCGCGGCCACCCGGCCCACGCCCTCGACCACGGACGGCTGGAGCCAGTGCTGTGGCAGTCCGACCAGCGCCTTGGTGGCCAGCCGGATGTCGCGTACGGACTCCAGCTCCAGCAGCCGCAGCAGGAACGCCTCCAGCCGCGGCCACGGCATGTTGGCCAGGTCGCCGCCGGAGACCACCACGTCCCGGACGGCGGGCGTGCGCTTGAGGTAGTCCAGCATCAGCTCCTGCCGGTCCACCGGCCTGAGCGTGAGCCTGGCCTTGACGACCTGCGGGGTGGACGTGCCGACCAGGTCCATCCGGGTGCAGTGTCCGCAGTACTGCGGGCACGTGGCCAGCAGCTCGGCCAGCACCTTCGTCGGGTAGCGGTGGGTCAGGCCCTCCACCGCCCACATCTCGGCCTCGTGCAGCGAGTCGCGCTGGGCCCGGGGATGGCTGGGCCAGACGGGGTGCCGGTCGGAGGCGACCGGCACCAGGTAGCGGCGGACCGGGTTGGCCAGGAACGCCGCCGTGAACGCGGCCGGGTCGTCCGTCTCGTCCGGGGCCATGACGTTGAGGAGCTGGGGCGTGACCAGCATGGACATGGTGGCGTACCGGGCGTGGTCGGCGGCCAGGTCGGCGAGGAGGGCGTCCTGGAGCAGGTCGCCGGTCACGGCGCTGAGCTGCGCCGCGTTCCGCACGCAGTGGGCGCGCTGCCACTGGGCGTCGCGCCACTGCGCCTCGGTGACCCCGCGCCACCCCGGCAGCCGCCGCCAGTCCGGCTCGACGAGCGCCCGCCGCGCGTACACGTAGGGCCGGGCGGCGTCGGACCGGGCCGTCCCTGGGTCGGCGGCGTCGGACCGGGCGGTTCCGGGCCCCGCGGCGTCGGACCGGGCGGTTCCGGTGTCGGCTGAGTGGGCGGATCCGGTGGCGGCGGCGGGGTGGCGAGGGGTGTCGTCGTGCGGGCTCATCCGGCGAACAGCGCCGCGTGCCGGGTGCGGAGCTCGCGCTTGAGCACCTTGCCTGTGGGGCCGAGCGGGTAGTCCTGCTCGGTACGCGCCAGGACCACGGCGGCCAGCGTGGCCAGGCCCGCGTCGGTCAGCGCCTTGTTGGCCTTCTCCCTGACCTCCTCGGCGGTGACGGCGGCGGCCTCGGCCTGCGGCCGTACGACGGCGATCGGCACCTGCCCCTCGGGCCCCGGCACGCCGACGACCGAGCAGTCCTGGACGAGGTCCGCGCAGTCGGCGATCAGGACCTCCTCGACGGGCAGGCTGTAGACCGGCCCCGCCGCGGTGTCGATCACGTCCACGGTGCGGTCGAGGTGGTAGAAGTTGCCCTCGGCGTCCCGGCGGGCGACGTCGCCGGTGAGCCAGTAGCCGTTGAGCTCGAAGCTGCCGGTCAGCCTCTGGTCGTTCCAGTAGCCGGGGGTGCGCGACGGGGTGATCACGCCCAGCAGGCCGACCTCGCCGTCGGGCAGCTCCCGGCCGTTCTCGTCGAGCACGGCGGCCTTGGTCACCGCGTCCTGGGGCTTGCCGACGCAGCGGTCGGAGCGCGGCGTCTCGGGCGAGGTGACCTGGCCGAACAGCGCCATGCCCATCTCCGAGGAGCCGAGCCCGTCCACGAACTGGGAGCCGGGCAGCGGCTCGCCGGCGGCCTCGCCGCGCGGCAGCAGCCACGACCTGATCAGCCCCGCCGGCCGCTCGCCGAGCTGGACGAGCCGCCGGATGTGGCCGTAATGGGCGCTGTCGCCGGTGTTGAACCAGGAGTGCACCCTGGCCGCGCCGCTGACCGGCAGCTCGCCGGTGGCCAGCTCCACGAACGTGCGCGGGAAGGAGGCCACCATCGTCGGCCGGAACGCCTCCATCACCGGCTCCACCCCGGCGCGCCGCCAGTCCGACATGATCACGGTCGGCAGCCCGAGCAGGACCGCGGTGAGGAAGTAGCTGAGCCCGCCCGCGTGCGTGTGCGGCATGAGCGACATCAGCCGGTCGTACGGCTCCGCCGGGAAACGCACCATCCGGAGCTGTTTGCCGTCCCAGAAGCTGCGATGCCCGAGGATGGTGGACTTGGGGGTGCCGGTGGTGCCCGAGGAGTGGATGAGCGCCACAACGTCGTCCGGCTCGTGCCGGTACGGGTACTGCTCCGGCAGGCCGCCCGACGCCGCGTCGTGGGCCCGCACCTCGGCGGCCAGGGCGAGGAACCGGGGCCGGGCGCGCGGCGTGTTGCGGTAGGCGAGCTGCAGCCGGGTCGTGTCGTCGGCGACGACGCCCACCACGCCGACGTGCTCCAGGTAGCCGGCCATGACGTCGGCCCGCATGGCGTCGTTGACCATCGCCGGAATGGCGCCGAGCGCGGTGAGCGCCAGGAAGTGCAGCAACGGCTCCAGCCCCTCGGCGACGACGACGCCCACGGGCTCGCCGGGACGCACGCCGTTGGCGTGGTACCAGGTGGCGTACCGGTCGCGCAGGGCCGCGAGGTCGGTCAGGCTGTGGCCGCGTAGCACGACCTGGCCGCGGTGGTCGGTGTGGTGGCTGTGGACGAAGGGGACCGACCGGTTGGGGTTGGCCGCGAGCGCGTGGTCGAGGAAGTTGCCCGCGCCGAGGCCGGGCTCGGTCATGAAGCCCTGCCGTACGGCAAGGGGGGCGATCGGGGTGCGGTCAGTCATGGATGTCCCTCCACGTCGCGTTGATCTCCGCGGCCACCCGGTGTCCTGAGCGGATGGCGCCTTCCATCAGGCCGAAGAACTCGGTGCTCGTCTCGGTGCCGGCCCAGTGCACCCGCTGGTGGGGGGTGGTCAGCCGCGGGCCGAGCCGCAGCCAGTCGCCCGGCCCGAACAGCGCCGCGTAGCAGCCCCGGCTGTAGTCCGCGCCGAGCCAGTCGGTCACGTGGCAGGCGTCGGGGGCCGGCAGCCCGGGGAACAGCCGCGCGACCTGGGCCCGCGCCCGCCCGGCCTGCTCGTGCGGGGGCAGCGCGGCGAACGCCTTGGCCTGCGCGCCGGTCACGAACCCGGTCAGCACGCCCGCCGAGCCGCCCGCGGGCGAGTCGTCCACGGTGGACAGCAGGGGGCCGTCCGCGCTGACCGACCATCCCGACAGGCCCTGCTCGCGCCAGAGCGGCGCGGGGTAGACCAGGTGCACCTTCACCGCGCAGCCGGGCGCCGTACGGGGGCCCGACCGCGGCGCGGGCAGGCCCGGCCGGAAGTCCACGGCGTCGGCGAGCGACGGCGGCACGGCGACCACCACCGCGTCCGCCCTGGTGAAGCCGGTGGCGGTGACGACGTCCACGCCGGACGCGTCCTGGTGGACGGCGCTCACCGGCTCGCCGAGGCGCACCCGGTCGCCGAGCCGGGCGGCCAGGCGCAGGCACACCTGGTGGGCGCCGCCGTCGACGCGGTCCTCCTGCGCGCCGCCCGCGAAGGCGTTCAGGTAGCGCAGCCCGCCGCCCGAGCGCAGGTAGAAGGCCAGGTGCAAGACGGACACGTCCGCCGGGTCCGCGGCCATCATCTCGCCGGCGAACAGCGGGAAGAACAGCCGCGCGTCCGGATGCGTCAGGTGCCGCGCGGCCCAGTCCGCCGCCGTGGTGGCATCCAGGCGGGCGGCGTCCGGGGTCAGCCAGGGGGCGTCGGGACGGACGGCGGCGGCCAGCTCCTCCAGCGCGTCGAACAGGCCGCCCAGCGCGACCGCCGACAGGGGCGGGAACCGGCCGGTGACGGGCTCGCCGCCGAGCGCGAACCTGGCCGCGCCGCCGACGGTGGCCGGGGTGGTCTTCAGGTCCAGCTCGGCCAGCAGGGCCGTCAGCGCGGTGTGCCGCTCCCCCAGGTACGCCGCGCCCGCGTCGGCCCAGCCGCCGGGGGCGACCTCGATGCCGTGCGTACGGCCGCCGACGCGGTCCCTGGCCTCGATCACGGTGACCTCGGCGCCGGACGCGGCCAGGTCGGCGGCGGCGGTGAGCCCCGCGAGGCCCGCTCCCACGACGACGACCCTCATGCCAGGCTCGCGATCTTCTTGGCCAGCGCGGCCGGGGTGGGCGCGTCGAGGAAGTCGTCGAAGTCCAGCTCGGCGCCGCAGTCGCGGGCGATCGCGCTCAGGACGCGGGTGGCGAGCAGCGAATCCCCACCCAAGACGAAAAAGTCGGAATCATCCGTTATTTCGGGGTTTTCCAGTACCCGCCGGAAGATGTCAGAGACGGCGGTGACGTCCACGTACATGATCTCCTTCAGTTGGTGGCGTAGCGCCGATGTGAACCGGCGCGATCGACCTTTCCGCTGGTGGTGTAGGCGAGTTCGGGCACGACGGTGATCCGGCTGGGCACGAGGTGGCACGGCACCCGGTCCCGCAGGTAGTCCCGCACCTCGGCGGCCAGCCCGTGCTCGGTGTCCCGGCCGTGCTCGGTGTCCCGGCCGGGCCGTGGGCGGGGCACGACGTATGCGGCGAGGGTGGTGTGATCGGCGACCGTGACGCCCGCCACCGCCACCGCGCCCACGCCCGGATGGCCGGCGATGTGCGCCTCGACCTCGGCCGGGTCCACCCGGATGCCCCGGATCTTGAGCTCGTGGTCGAGCCGCCCCTCGTGGACGAGCGCCCCTCCCCTGGTCACGGTCACCCGGTCCCCGGTGCGGAAGAACCGCCCGGCCCCCGGCTCGGGGGTGACGAAGCGGGCGTCGGTCGCCTCGGGCAGGCCCAGGTAACCCAGCGCCAGGGCCGGCCCGCCGACCAGCAGCTCCCCCTCCTCGCTCACCCGCTGCACGACATGCGGAAGCGCCCACCCGATCGGCACCCGCTCCCCCGCCGCCGTGCCGCGCGCCTCCGCCGACGCCCGCTCCCCCGCCGCCGTACCATGCGGCTCCGCCGGAGCCCGTTCCCCCGCCTCCCCCGGCTCCCCGGTCGCCAGGGGGCCGTGCAGGTCGATGGCGTGGGTGATGAGGGTGGTCTCCGTGCAGCCGTAGGTGTTGAGCAGGCGGACGCCGCCGGTGTCCAGGGCCCGCCAGTCCGTCAGGCGCGGCGGGCTCACGGCCTCCCCGCCGATGATCACCAGCCGGACGCACGGAGGCAGCGCGGCCCGTTCGTCCGCCAGGTGCCGTACCAGCTCGTGCCAGAACGCCGTGGGCAGGTCCAGCACGGTGACCCGCTCGTCGGCGACCGCGCGCAGCATCCGGCGGAACGAACCCGAGTGCACGCCGTCGTGGAAGACCAGCGCCGCCCCGCCGGTCAGCGCGGGCAGGATCTCCTCCAGGCAGGTGTCCCAGTTCAGCGAGGCGAACTGGAGCACCCGGTCGGCGGGGGTGATCCCGAACAGCTCGCGCAGCGCCCCGGTCACGACGGAGATCGCCCGCCTGGGCGTCACCACGGGCTTGGGCGCGCCGGTCGAGCCGGAGGTGAACAGGATGTACGCGGGCGCGTCCGCCCCGACGGCCGCGAGCTCGTCCACCGGTCCGTCGCCCGGCTCTCCGCGATCGGGCGGCTCGATCACCCGCACGCCGTCCGGGGCCCACGTGCCGGGCCCGGTCGCGATCAGCGTGCGGCAGCCGGCCGCCGCCATCATCGCCTCCCGGCGGGCCCGCGGGTGCGCCGGGTCGACGGGGACGTACGCGCCGCCCGCCGCGAGCGTGCCGAGCAGCGCGGCCACGGTCCCCGGCGTGCGGGACGTCAGCACGCCCACCGCCCCGGGATCGGGCCCCAGCCGCCGGGCCGTCGCGCGGACCCGGGCGGCCAGCTCGGCGTAGGTGAGGGTGCGGCCGGCGTGGACCAGGGCCGGACGGTCCGGGTGGCGCTCGGCCGTCCGGGCGAATCCCCGGAGGACGTCGTGGTGCGGTTCGGACAACGCTGCCTCTTCCCCGGGGTGACGTGACGACGCCGGCTCCGCGCCCGCGCGTCTGTCAGCCCGTGTCAAGCGAATGTGGGGCGAACCAAGCGAGATCGCGTTCAGAGTGCAGCAGGCCGCTGCACGGGGGCTTGATGGCGCCAGGATTTCGGCTGTACTGCCTGTCATGTCTCCTGTATGGCGGCCTGCGACGTGGCAAAGGGGAAATGCGATATGTCAGACGAAACAGCACGGGCGGGTCTGGCGGACGTACTGAAGATCGGGCTCCTGGGGGCGGTGCGGGCATGGAGGGGACGCCAGGAGATCCCGCTCGGGCCGCCCCGGCAACGGGCGGCGCTGGCCCTGCTCGCGCTGGACGCGGGCCGGCTCGTCTCGGTGAACCGGCTGATCGACGGCCTGTGGGGCGAGCGTCCCCCGGCCGGGGCGCGCAACCTGGTTCAGGGGTACGTCTCCAGGCTCCGCCGGGTCCTGGCCGCGGCCGGGGTCACCATCGCCTACCGCCCGCGCGGCTACCAGCTCGGCCTGGACCCCGGGCAGGTGGACGTGCACGAGTTCCGGGCGGCGGTCACCCGGGCGCGGGCCGGGGAGACGGCCGAGCGGCAGGCCGCCGGGCTGCGCCGCGCCCTGACCCTGTGGCGGGGCGAGCCGCTGACCGGCGTCTCCGGCGGCGAGCTGCTGGACCGGCTGCGGGACGCCCTCGGCGAGGAACGCCTCGGGGCCGTCGAGGAGTGCCTGGACGCCGAGGTCCGGGCGGGCCGCGCCGCCGTGCTGGTCCCCGAGCTGATCGCGCTGGTCGCCGAGCACCCGTTCCGCGAGGGGCTGGTCGGCCTGCTCATGCTGGCGCTGTGCCGAGCCGGCCGCCGCGTGGACGCGCTGGAGCGGTACGAGCGCACCCGCCGCCGCCTCACCGAGGAACTGGGCCTGGACCCCGGCCCCGAGCTGCGTCAACTGCACCAGCGCATCCTGCGCGGGAACGTTCCGCCGATCAGGCCGGCCGATACCCGGGAAACGGTGACACCCGCGCAACTGCCGCCCGGCCCCGGCCAGTTCACCGGCCGCACGGCCCAGCTCCGGCTGCTCGACCCGCTCGCGACCGGCGGCGACCCGGCCGCCGGCGGGACGTCGATCTCGGTGGTGACCGGCGCGGGCGGCTCGGGCAAGACCGCCCTGGCCCTGCACTGGGCCCACCGCAACCGCCACCGCTTCCCCGACGGCCAGCTCTACGTGGACCTGCGCGGGCACTCGGCCGAACGGCCGCTGCTGCCGATCGAGGCGCTGGGCCGGTTCCTGCGCGGGCTCGGCCTGCCCGCCGAGCGCGTGCCCGGCACGGTCGAGGAGGCCAGCGCCGCCTATCGAAGCCTGCTGGCCGACCGGCGGGTGCTGGTGGTGCTGGACAACGCCGGCAGCGAGGAGCAGGTCCGTCCGCTGCTGCCGGGCGGCCGGCGCTGCGCCACCGTGATCACCAGCAGGGACCGCCTGGACGGCCTGGTCGCCAGGGACGGCGCGATCCCCGTCCCGCTCGGCATGTTGTCCACCGGCGAGGCGGTCACGCTGTTCGGCGGGATCCTCGGCGGCGAACGGCTGGCCGCCGAGGGGGACGCGGCGCTCGACCTGGCCGGGGCGTGCGGCCGGCTGCCGCTCGCGCTGCGCATCGCCGCCGCGGGCATCCTCGGCAGGCCCGGCGGGGACGCCGCCGGCGGCATCGCCGGTCAGGTGCGCCGGCTGACCGGCACCCGATTATCGGCCCTGGCGGTCACCGGGGATCCGCACGCGGCCGTGCGCGGCGCGTTCGACCTGTCCTACCACCGCCTGGATCCGGCGGCGCGGCGGCTGTTCCGGCTGCTCGCGCTCGTCCCCGGGCCCACGTTCACCGCGGGGGCGGCCGGGGCGCTGGCCGGGGCCGTCCCCGCCGAGGCCGACCGGCTGCTGTCCGGGCTCGCCGCCGCGCACCTGGTCGAGGAGCCGGAGCCGGGCCGCTACACCTTCCACGACCTGATGCGGGAGTACGCCCGCGAACGCGTGCTGGCCGAGGAGTCCGCGCCCGGGCGGGCCCGCGCCCTGGACGCGCTGATGGCCTGGTACCTGCGGATGGTCCGGCAGGCCGGCGACGTCGCCTACCCCCACCTGCTGCGCGCCCCCGCCGACGGCTCCGGCCGCCCGGCCGCCTTCACCGGCGCCGCCGCCGCGCTGGCCTGGCTGGACGCCGAACGCGCCAACCTCGTCGCCGCCGTCCGGAACACCCCCGGCCACCCGTACGCCTGGCGGCTCATCGACGCCATGAACGGCTACCTCGACCTGACCGGCGGCCAGCCCGGCTGGACGGACGTGCTGCGGGACGCGCGACAGGCCGCCCGCGCGGCCGGCGACCACCTGGGCCAGGCGGCCGTCGGGCACTGCCTGGCCGCCACCCGGTGGCGGGCGGCCGAGCTGACCGAGGCGGTCGAGGAGCTGCGGGGGGCGTTCACGGCCGCCGACCTGGCGGGCTGGCCGGAGGGAAGGCTCGCGGCGCTGGCCGCGCTCGGCGTGGTCCACCTCCAGCAGGGCAGGCTGGGCGCGGCCCGGCGGCTGCTGACGCTGGCCGTGGACGGCTCCCGGCGCTCCGCGCGGGTGGTGGCCGCGCCGCTCGTCGACCTGGGGCTGGCGCTGACCCAGATGGGCCGGCTCGGCCTCGCCGAGGAACACCTGAGCGAGGCGTTGTCGCTCTGCCGCGACCGCGGGCTGCCGGTGACCGAGGCCGCCGCGCTGGCCGGCCTCGGCGCCGTGCTGCGGCTGACCGGGCGGCTGGACGAGGCCGTCCGCTGCCTGACGGCGGCGCGCGGGCTCGGCGCCGCGATCGGCGAGCGCTACCAGGCGGAGCTGTGCAGGGAGCTGGCCGACGTGCACCTGGACGCCGGCCGGCGGGCCGACGCGCTCGGCCACGCCGAGGAGGCGCTGCGGCGGGCGCTGGCGGTCGGCGATCCCAAGCTGGAGCTGGACGCCCTGCTCGGGCTCGGCCGGGTCCGCTGCCAGACCGACCCGGGGGCCGCCGTCGGGCATCTCAGCGCCGCGCTGGAGCGGGCCCGCGGCCTCGGCGCCGCCGTGGGCCAGGCGGACGCTCTCGTGGGGCTGGCCGTGGCGCGTACCGGCCTGGACCAGCACGTGACCGCGATGCGCGACACGCTGGCCGGGCTGGCGCTGGCCAGGAAGGCGGGCGCGGTGCTGGTGCAGGGCGCGGCGCTGGCGGCGGGCGCGGAGGCGGCGCTGGCGGCCGGCGACACGGGCGCGGCCATCTCCTACGCCGCCCGCGCGGCCCGCGTCCACGCCGGCAGCGGCTACAAGCTGGGCGAGGCGCGGGCCCTGGTGACGCTGGGACGCGCCCACCGCCACACCGGCGACGACCCGTCCGCCGAACGTTTCCGGGAACGGGCCGGAGACCTGTTCACGGCGGTCCTCGACCCGCCCCCGGCCCGCCCGTCCGAGGTGGCGGTGCTCCGGCGGTGAACGGGGTCAGTGGAGGACGCCGTGCTCCGCGGCCCAGGCGGCGACCTGCGTCCGCGAGCCGAAGTTGAGCTTGAGCAGGATGTTGGCGACGTGCCGGGCGGCGGTGGCCGGGCTGATGAACAGCTCCTCGCCGATCGCCCGGTTGGACAGCCCCCGGCTGATCAGCACGACGATCTCCCGCTCGCGCGGCGTGAGCACCGACGCCGGGCCCGCCGGAGGCCGGGGCGCCCCCTGGGCGGGCCGCTCGCCCGCCAGGCCGTAGCGCAGGGCCTCCTCCTCCGTCATGCCGCCGCCCATCGTCCACCAGAGCTGGACCTGCCCCTCACCGGCCTCCGCACGGGCGCGGGCGAGCAGCGGCTCGGGCGTGGCGGAGGTCCAGACGGGCAGCCCGAGCCGGTCCTCCATGGCCTTGGCCGCGGCCCAGAGGCGTACGGCGGGTTCGAGGGCGTGCTGCCTCTCGGCCAGCACGGCCAGCGCGACCAGCACGGAGATGATCGGCAGGTGCTGCCCCATGGACCGGCTCAGCGTCACGCACCTGGTCAGCCGCGCCCTCGCCCGCTCCGCCTCGCCCTGGCGGGCCAGGACCGCGCCGAGCAGGCCGAGACTGGTCGCGAGGACGGGCTTGGCCGCCATCTCCTCGGCCAGCTCCGCGCACTCCTCCAGGTGGCGGCGGGCGCTGTCGAGGTCGCCGAGGAAGTCGGCGAAGCGGCCCAGCTCCAGATGGGCCCTGGTGACACCCCACCGGTGGCCGAAGCGGGAGTAGACCTCGATGGCCTCCTCGCCCCTGGCCAGCGACTCGCGCCGGTGGCCGTGGAAGGCGGCGACCCCGGACAGCAGCAGCCGCGCCGACCCCTCGATCAGGCCGTTGCCGACGAGCAGGGCCAGCTTCAGCGCCTCCTCGCCGCGCTCGGCGGCCAGGGCGAGGTCGCCTTTGGTGCCCTCGTACATGCCGGCGATCACGAGGGTGAACGCCAGCATGAAGTCGTCGCCTGCCGCGCGGCGCAGTTGGAGGGCGCGGGCGGCCGACTCGCCGCAGACGGCGGCGTCCTGCTGCTCGTAGGCCAGGTTGGCGTGGTGGAGCAGGGCCTCGGCGGACAGGTCGTCGAGGGTGTGGGCGGCGGGCAGCGCGAGCAGGCTCTCGTACCAGCGGCGGCCCTCGCTCAGCTCGCCGAACCCGGCCCACAGCGGCATGTAGCCGCACGCCAGCCGCAGGCCCGGCTCGGCCAGGCCGGACTCGACGGCCCAGGACAGGGCCTCGCGGGCGTTGCCGAGGAGGTCCTGGAGCGCGAGCAGCCGGGCGTAGCGCTCGGGCCAGGCCAGGCCGGGCGTGGCCCACACGTCGCGGCCGTGGTGGTGGGCGAGGTCGGCCAGGCCGTGCAGCAGCCGGTCGCGCAGGTGCCGGGTCTCGCCCGCCGACTCCAGCTTCCCGGCGGCGAACTGGCGGGCCGACTCCAGCAGCCGGTAGCACGAGCTGCCCTGGTCGAACAGGACGAGCGACTTGTCGACCAGGCCGCTGAGCACGTCGAGGACCTGGGCGGCGGCCAGGCCCCGCCCCGCGCACACGGACTCGGCCAGGTCGAGGGTGAACGGCCCGCTGAACACCGCGAGCCGCCGGAAGAGCACCTGCTCCTGCGGCGCGAGCAGGTCGTGGCTCCATTCGAGGGTGGCCAGCAGGGTGCGCTGCCGGGCCGGCGCCGTACGGCCGCTCGCCGTCAGCAGCCGGAACCGGTCGTTGACCCGGGCGGAGATCTGACGGGGGGACATCGCGGCGGTCCTGGCCGCGGCCAGCTCCAGGGCCAGCGGCAGGCCGTCGAGCGCCTGGCAGAGCCGGGCGATGTCGCGGGCGTTGGCGCCGGTGACCGCGAGCCCCGACCCGGCCGCCCGCGCCCGGTCGAGGAACAGCTGCACGGACTCGACCCGCTCGACCTCCTCGGCCGCCTCCGCCGGGCCGGGCACCGCCAGCGGCGGCACCCGCCACACCAGCTCGCCGGGGATCTTCAGCGGCTCCCTGCTGGTCACCAGCAGCCGCAGGTCCTCGCAGGAGGTCAGCAGCCGCTCGGCCAGCTCGGCGCACGCCTCGACCAGGTGCTCGCAGTTGTCCAGGACGAGCAGCGGCTTCTTGCCGCGCAGGAAGTCGACCAGCGTGTCGAGCAGCGGCCGCACGCCCTCCTCGTGCACGCCCAGCACCTTGGTGATCTCGTGGACCAGCAGGTCGGCGCGGGTCAGCCTGGACAGCTCGGCCAGCCAGACCCCGTCGGGGAAGGACGGGACCAGCCGCGCGGCGATCTGCAGCGCGCACCGGGTCTTGCCCGTGCCTCCGACGCCGCTGAGCGTCAGCAGCCTGACCTCACCGACCAGCCCGCACAACTCCTCCAGATCCCGCTCCCGCCCGATGAACCTGTCGGGCTCGGCGGGCAGGTTGTGTCTGAGCAACGTCACCATGATCCTCATGTGTCTGGACCCCAGGATTGGCACCCAGTGTGACACCGCCCTCACGAGCTGTCAGAGGTTTGCCCCAAGCGCGCAGCCGGGGACGATCGGGACGATCCGCAACCGCGCGTCGATCAGCAGGGTGACGCCGTGCTCGGCGATGATCCTGCGGCATTCGGCGGGGTCGGGCTCGTGCGCCGCGACCAGCCGGGCGCCCGCGCCGAGCACCATGTCGTAGGCCCGCAGGTCGGCTCCGGCGACCAGGACGACGTCGGCCGCGCCCACCTTGCGGGCGGTGGTGAGCCGGGCGGTGGGCTCGATCGGCCCGTCGGCGCCGAGCAGGCTGTCGAAGCCGGCCGTGCCGGGGATGCCGGTGAAGGAGTAGACCTGCCGGATGTCGGCCTCCTGGGCGATCGTGTCGGCGTCGTCCCGGTCGGTGATCATGATGCGGGCGCCGGCGGCGGCCGGTCCGCCGGGGATGGACACCACCACGCCGCCCGCGGCCAGCACGGCGTACCCGGCGACGGGGAGGTGGCAGCCGCCGCGCAGCAGCACGACCACCGGGTCGCCGGGGCGCAGGCCCCGCCGGCGCAGGCCCTGGGCGGCCTGGCGGGCGCGGACGGCCAGCGTGCCGTAGGTGAGCGTGGCGCCGCTCGCGGCCTCGGCGACCGCCACGCGGGGGCCGAGGGCGGCCGCACGCAGCAGGACCGTCTCCGTCCAACCAGTCATGGCACAAGACTAGGAAGGGGGCGGGCGGGCGGCATGCTTCAGAGTGTGTATGCGGGTGTGTAATCCGGCCGCGCCCATACCCGATTCCGTATGGCTTGAGCCCGCGCGGGGGCGGCGCGCGTACCTCCTGACGGCAGATCCCGGTTCCGGTTTCGGAGGTTACGTCATGCACCGCAGAGTCGTCCTGCTCTCCGTCGTCGCGCTCGCCGTGGCGGGCGCGACGGTCCCCGCGCAGGCCGGGACCACGTCGTCCCCCGGTCCTGTGGGCTGGTCTGGGGCCGGCACGTCGTCCGAGCGCAGGACCGTCATGGAGTACTGGACGCCGGAGCGCATGCGGGCGGCCAGGCCGCTGTCCGCGCCCGCGCCGCGCCGCGGGACGTCCTCCGGCGGGCCGACGCAGGGCACGCCGTGGGCCACCCGCGGCGTCACGGGCACCCGCCGGATCACGACCTCCTCCTGGACCGGCGGCACGGCCAGCTCCCCACACACCGGCGGCACGGCCACTTCCCCGCACACCGGCGGCACGGCCGCCTCCACGCGGGCGGGGGGCACGGCGGCGGCCGCCCGGCAGGCGGCTCCGGTGCAGAACAGTCCGGGGCAGGCGTGGGCCGACGGGGGCGGCGTCGTCCGCACGGTCGGCCGCGTGTTCTTCACCACCGCCGAGGGACGTACGGCCTCCTGCTCGGGCACGGCCGTGACCAGCGCCAACGAGAGCGTCGTGATGACCGCGGGCCACTGCGTCAAGCTGAACGGCGCCGCCCACCGCAACTGGGTGTTCGTCCCCGGCTTCGCCGACGGCCGCCGCCCGTTCGGCACGTGGGTGGCCACCCGGCTGCTGACCACCCAGCAGTGGAACACCAACGAGGACATCAACTTCGACGTCGCCGCCGTCGTGGTCGCCCCCTTACAGGGACGCACGCTCACGGCCGTCGTCGGCGGGCAGGGCGTGGCCTTCAACCAGCCCACCGGACGGCAGATGTTCTCCTTCGGCTACCCGGCCGCCGACCCCTTCGACGGGTCCGACCTGGTGTTCTGCAGCGGGAAGGCGTTCAAGGACCCGGTCAGGACGCGCGACCAGGGGCTGCGCTGCGCGATGACCGGCGGGTCGAGCGGCGGGCCGTGGTTCGAGGGGTTCGACACCTCCACCGGGCTCGGCTGGCTGAACTCCGTCAACAGCTTCAAGTACGACTTCGCCCCCGACTTCATGTTCGGCCCCTTCTTCGGGAACGAGGCCATGGCCGTCTACCAGGCCGCACAACGCTCCGGCGCCGCCTGACCACCGCTGTCACCACCGGTTGATCCGTTCTGGTCCCCCCAACCGGTATTCCGGCCGCACGGCGGACGCTCTGACCCGGCGCACGAACGCCATCACGCCGCCAGGCGACTCCCCGGGGGACCACGGTGACCCACGCCCACGCCCACGCCCACGCCCACGCCCACGCCCACGCCCACACCCATCGCCCTTTCCGTGGCCGACGACCTGCCCAGGCGCGCGTCCCCGCCGGGCTGCCGCCTGAGTTCGCCCCGTGCCGCCTCCGGGGGTCGTGGGCGGGCGGCTCGTGAGCGCGGTGGACGCGGTCGTGCCCCGGCCACTGGCGGTGCTGCGGCTGCTGGTGGGGCGGGGCGCGTTCAGGGCCGGTACGCAGGTGGCCGCGGCGGCGCCGGCGACCGTGTGGGACGGGTCCACGTTCGGCCACTACGCCGCGGCGCTCGGGCTGTGCGGCTGGCTGCTCCTGGTCGCGGACGCGCCGGAGAAGGCGGCGCTGAAGACGCTGGCGCGGGTCAGGCGGATCGGCCCGGCGGTGGCCGGGCTGACGGTGACCATGGCCGCCGCGCCGGTGGCGGTGCTGCTGGCGGTGCTCGTTCCCGTGGCGGTGACCGCGCCGCTGTCGACCGTCACCCTGTATCTCGCGGCCGGGGCCTGGTCGGCCTGCACGGGCCTGCTGATGACGGTCTCGGGCCTGCATCGCGTGCGCGGCCGGCCCGTACTGGACACGATGGCGTTCGGAGCGAGCGGCGGCGTGGTGCTCGCCGTCACCGCCGCCACCCTGTGGATCGGCTGGCCGCCGCAGGCGCACCTGCTGCTCGTCCTGGCCGGGACGGTCGCGGTGACCTGCGCGGCCCTCGCGGCGCTTCCCCGCGACTGGCTGCGCCCCGCCCCCGCCTCTGGCGGTGGGCGCCGGTTGCTGCCTCCCCTGGCGCGGGCCACCTGGTTGCTGGGGGTGGCCGACCTGTGCGACGCGCTCTGTTTCGCGGCCGTGTACCTGGTGCTCGGCGTCTCCGGGCAGGCGGGGCAGAGCGGTGTGCTGTATCTCGCGCTGCTTCCGGCGGTCGCGCTCTGCCAGCTCGCCATCTACCTGCTGCGGGTCGCGCAGCCCGCGACCTCGCGACGGCTGCGCGGGCTCGCCGGGCGGGCCGGGCGGGCCCACGCGGCACGGCTCCTGCGCTGGGCCGAACGGGCGGGGGCCGCCGTCGCCGTCGCGTGCGCGGTCCTGCTCCGGTGGGCTCCGCCGGACGGGCGCGCGGCGTCGCCGGGCGTGACGGGCGGGCTGGTCGTCGTCGTGCTGGTGCTGTTCCTGACCGTGATGTACGCGGCCTACCTGGTGGAGAACACCAACAACGACGTGCTCGCCGCGACGTCGGCGGGCGCGTTCGCCGGGCTGGTGGCCACCGGGTCGCTGGCGGCCGTCGTCGTGCCGTGGTCGGGGGCGGCCGGAGGCGTGGCGGCGCTCGCCCTCGGCGTCCCCGTGAAGGCCCATGTGATGCGCCGGATGCTGATCTCGCGAGACTCGGAGTGACGAACATGTACGTACTGGGCATCTCGCGGGCGCACGACTCCGCGGCGGCGCTGGTGCGCGACGGCGAGATCGTGGCGTTCGCCGAGGAGGAACGTTTCACCCGCGTCCGGCACGACGGCCGATTCCCCCGGCGGGCGGTCGCCTACTGCCTGGAACAGGCGGGGATCGGGCTCGACGAGGTGGACCAGGTGGCCGTCCACGGGCAACGGGCGGGTTCCCGTCCCGGCTGGGAGATCAAGGAGGCCGCCGGGCACACCGGGCCGGTCGGGTACGGGGTGCACCTGGTGGAACACCACCGGGCGTACGCGGCGGGGGCGTTCTACGCGAGCCCGTTCGACTCCGCCGCCGTGCTCACGATGGACGGGACCGGAACCTGCCTGGCCGTGGCCGACGGCGTACGGATCAGGCACCTGCGGCACGTCGGCGACCCCCATTCCCTGGGCGCCCTGTACGCGGCCGTCACCGGCTACCTCGGCTTCCGTCCCGGCCTGGACGAGGACAAGGTGATGGCCCTGGCCGCGTACGGGGACGACACCTACGTCCAGCCCTTCGCCGACCTGCTGCGCCTGACCCCGTACGGCGGCCACGAGCTGGACCTGAGCTGGTTCGAGCCGCACGCGGACGGCGGGCGGCACGCGGTCTCGGCGAAGTTCCTGGACGCCTTCGGCCCGCCGGGACCGCCCGCCGGTGAAACCCTCACCCAGCACTCCATGGACGTCGCCTTCGCCCTCCAGGCCACCCTTGAGCGGGCCGCGCTGCACCTGGCCGGATGGCTGCGCGAGACGACCGGGACGACCCGGCTCGCGGTGGCCGGCGAGGCGGCGATGAACCCGATGCTGAACGGCCGCCTGCTGACCGAGTCCGGTTTCGAGGAGCTGTCCGCCCAGCCGGCCGCCGCCTCGCTCGGCGCGGCGCTGGAGGTGAGCGTCGGCCTGTACGGCCGTCCCCGCCCGGCGGGCGGTCACGTCTTCGCCGGTCCCGGGTTCACCGAGGAACGCATGGAGAAGGCGCTGCGTGACGCGGGCGTGGACTACCGGCGGCCCGGCGACATCGCCCGGCACGCCGCCGCCCGGATCGCCGACGGGCTGATCGTGGGCTGGTTCCAGGGCCGGGCGGAGTGCGGGCCGCGCGGCCTGGGCAACCGGTCGCTGCTGGCCGACCCGCGCGACCCCACCTCCACCGCGCGCATGAACGAGCGGGTCAGGCGCCGGGAGCCGTTCCTGCCGCTCGCGCCGTCGTGCCTGGCCGAGCGGTCCGGGGACTACTTCGCCGGCGGCCATCCCTCGCCGGCCATGCTGCTCGGGTTCGACGTGCTGGACCACCGGCGCGGCGAGGTGCCCGCGATCACGCACGTGGACGGCAGCGCCCGCGTCCAGACGGTGAGCCGCGCCGGCAACCCGTCCTTCCACGCGCTGATCACCCGCTTCGAGGAGCTGACCGGCGTGCCGATGCTGGCCGGCGCCTCCTTCCGGGACGACGACGAGCCGATCGTCGGCACGCCCGAGGACGCCGTCGCCTGCTACCTCAGGACAGGCGCGGACGCGCTGGCCCTCGGCCCCTTCTGGGCCACGAAGCGGTGGTCCGGCGAACCGGGGCTCCAGGAGGAGGAGGAGGAGGCCCGGTGAGCGGCACGAGGTCCCTGGTGGTGCTCGAGGTGCGGGCCGATGGACGGCGTTGACGTGGCCCGCCCGGCCGGCGGGGTGGCCGATGTACAGCGTTGACGTGGCGCGCTCGATCGGCGAGGTCGGGGCCGGGGAGTGGGACGCGCTCGCCGACGGCGTGCCCTTCGTGCGGCATCGCTGGCTGGTCCTGGCCGAGCGCGTCCTGGCCGCGCACCGGCCCCGCTACCTGCTGGTCCGCAAGGACGGCGGGCTCGTGGCCGCGGCGGTGTGCGCGCTGGAGCACCGGCTGCACAACCCGGTGCTGGAGTCCCGGTTCGGGCGGCTGACCAGGCGGTGGCCGTTCCTCCAGGTCCAGGCGCCGATGACGGCGACGTCCGGGCTGCTGGGCGGTGAGGGGCCGCAGCGGCGGGTCCTGCTGCGGGCGGTGCGGTCGCTGGTCAGGCGCGAGCGGCTGCTGTTCTGCGTGGTCGACCACCTGCCGTACGCCGCCGGGCAGCCGGGCTACAGCCGCCTGGGCTGGCTGCCGGAGACGCTGCTGGACCTGACGTGGCCGTCGTACGAGGCGTACCTGGACCATCTGCCGCGCAAGAGGCGGGCCGAGATCCGGCGGACGCAGCGCCGGGCCGCGCGGGAGGGCATCGAGGTCCGGCCACTGGCGGCCGGGCCGGGAGGGGAGCCGGGCGGAGGGCTCGGCGGGGAGCTGGGCCGGCTGCTGGACCGGATGGTGGCCGCGGTGGACCTGCGCCACGGACCGCACGTCTTCTACCGGCCCGGCCTGTTCCCCGAGGCGGCCGGCGCCCTGGGCGCGGACCTGACGGTCCTGGCCGCCCACCGGCACGGCGCGCCGGCCGGCTGCGTCGCGCTGCTGCGCGACGGCGACGAGCTGGTCGCCCGGTGGATCGGGCGCGACTACGCCCGTACGGAGGGCACCGCCGTCTACCACGCGCTGCTCGCGGCGTGCGTACGGGCCGCCGTCGGCTCGGGCGCGCGCAGACTGCGGCTCGGCGGCGCGGCGTGCGTACGGGCCGCCGTCGGCTCGGGCGCGCGCAGACTGCGGCTCGGCGGCGCGGCGTACGAGACGAAGAAGCAGTTCGGGGTGCGGCTGGAGCCGCGCAGCCGGTTGTTCGCCGCCCGCAGCGCGACGGTCACCCGGCTCGTGGGCGGGCTGGGCCACCGTCTCGACCCTCCGCAGCTCCCGCCATCCAGCACGTGACCCGGAAAGGACGAGGGCCGGTGCGCGCCTCCTGTCTCCTTCGCTGCCCCTGGACGAGTACCCCTCGCCACGAAGCCCTCCGGGCGTCCCGCGACGGGAGCCGGAGGATGTCCGGCGGTCAGCTTCCCGGGTGCTCCGGGGGGACCTCGCCGGCGAAGACGCGCAGTTGGAGTGCCAGCGTGGCGTAGTAGCCGACCAGCGTGGTCAGCTCGAACAGGCCCCGCTCGCCGATCGCCGCCGTGACCGCCCGGTAGTCCTCCTCGCTCAGCGTCCCCGCCCCGGCCAGCTCGCGGGCGGCGTGCACGGCGGCGCGCTCGGCCGGGTCGGCCAGGTCGGGCGGCCGTCCCTCGCGCAACGCGGTCAGCTCGGCCTCGGTCAGGCCGCAGGCCCGGCCCACGGCCTCGTGCGCGGCACGTTCGAAGTCGCTGCCCCAGTGGGCGGCCACCACGAGGATCGCCAGCTCCCTGGCCCGGTCGGGCAGCACCGAGCCGTAGCGCACCGCCGCGCCCAGCGCCTGGAGCGCGCCGCCGACCGACGGGCTCAGCAGCATGGCGTTGAACGGGCCGCGCAGCCGTCCCCGCTCGTCGGCGAGGGGGAAGACCTGGGGGCCCGCCGCCCGGGGGCCGCCCGTGATGGCGCGGTAGACCTCGGCCTGGGCGTCGTCCAGGTCCTCCGGGGGCAGGGCGGGCAGCCGGGCGGTCATGCGGTGCTCCTGTCTCGGTGACGGCGCGATCACCAGGCCCCCGGCGACGGGCGGACCTGCGGTGACGTCTGCCCCTCGGCCGCCGGTGACGCGGTTAGCCGTGGCCGGATCACGGAACATCCTAGGTCTCTAGCCGCGCGGCCGTCTTGGAGCCATGACCATGGAGTTCGCCACTTCCCACCGCCACCGCCACCGCCACCGCCACCGCCACCGTCCGCCGGGGCGTCCCTCGTGACCAGGACGGGGGTGCCCGGGCCGCTGCTGGTCGTGCTCGGCCTGCTGTCGGCGGTGGCGCCGCTGGCCACCGACATGTACCTGCCCGTGTTCACCGACCTGGCGGCCGACCTGGGGGCGGGGGCGGCCGGCGTGCAGCTCACGCTGACCGCGTTCCTCACCGGGCTGGCGGTGGGGCAGCTCGTCATCGGACCGCTGTCGGACCGGTTCGGCCGCCGCGGGCCGATTTTGCTGGCCACCGCGGCGGCCCTGGTCGCGTGCGTCCTGTGCGCGCTCGCGCCGGACATCCGGACGCTCGTCGCCCTGCGCTTCGTGCACGGGTTCGCCGGGTCGGCGGGCATCGTCATCGGCCGCGCGGTGGCGGCCGACCTGACGACCGGCCGGGCGGCGGCGCGGATCTTCTCCCTGCTGGGCGCCGTGGTCGGCGTCGCGCCCGTGGTGGCCCCGCTGATCGGCGGCGCGCTGTCGCCCGCCGGGTGGCGCGTGGAGTTCTGGGTGATGGCCGGGATCTCGGCCGTGATGCTGCTCGGCTCGGCGCTCGTCGTGCCCGAGACGCTGCCGCCCGGACGCCGGCACGCGGGCGGCCTGGCCGCCACCGGGCGGACCGTGCGGCGGCTGTTCGCCGACCGGGGGTATCTCGGTTACGCCTTCTCCTTCGCGTTCGGCTTCGCGGGGCTCATGGGGTACATCTCGGCCTCGCCCTTCGTCGTGCAGAACGTGCTGGACCTGTCCACCCCCGCCTACACCGTGACGTTCGCGGCCAACGCCCTGGGCATGACGCTGACCGGCCTGGCCGGGGCCCGGCTGCTGCGCCGGTTCAGCCCGGAGGGGTTGCTGCGGGCGGGGCAGGGGGCGGTGCTGGGGTTGTCGGCCGTCCTGCTGGTGATGCTGGGGGCGGGGCTGGGCGCGGTGGTGGTGCTGCCCGTGCTGTTCGCGCTGGTGAGCTCGTTCACGCTGATCATGGGGAACGCGTCGGCGCTGACGGTGGGGCGGGCGCCGTACGCGACCGGCACGGCGGCGGCCGTGATGGGGGCGTTGCAGTTCGCGCTCGGGGCGCTGGTCTCGCCCCTGGTCGGGCTGGGGGGCGAGGACACCGGGCTGCCGATGGGGGGCACGCTGGTGGTCAGCGCGCTCCTCGGCATCGGCGCCCGCCTGCTGACCAGGGGCCTGCCGGAAACCGGCCCCGCCACCGCCGAGGCCCCCGCCAGCGGTTGAGGCCCCTGTACGAGGGGGCGGCGCTCGCCCTTGGAGTGGTGCCCGCCCTTGGGGGAAGCCCCCGGGGCCTTTCGCGGGCGGGGTCAGGGGGACGGATGGGTGCGCAGGGCGGTGAGGAGCCAGTCGAGGGCCGGGGTCGTGGGGGCCGGGGGCGGCCAGGCGTTGATCACGGCGAGGAGCTGGAGGTAGCGCTCTCTGCGAGGGTCGTTCGCCGTTTCCAGCCTGGTCAGCAGCCGCCGCCGGAGCGCGGCGTCGTCGGGGAGGCCCAGGAGGCGTGCGTACTCGCCGGCGACCGCCGCCACGACCGGCGCGGCCTCGGGCGCGGCGGGATCCACGCCCGCCGCCAGCGCCGCCCCCGCCGGGCCCAGCCCCAGCGACACGGCATCCCTCCGCACCCCTCCCCCACCGTCGGTCGCGGGGGCGGGGGTGGAGGAGGCACGGTCGGCGGCGGGGGCGGATGCGCTTTCGGGGGCGAGCGCGGGGGCGGAGGAGGCGCGGTCGGTGGTGTGGGAGGTGGTCAGGGTGTGCATCGTCGTCCGGAAGGACGGGTCCGCCATCAGCTCGGCCAGTTCCACCCACGCCTCCACCTGCTCCGGCTCGGCGTCGTCCGGCAGTTCCGGGGTCATCGAGACCCTGATCCCCGCGAGCCCCGGCCCGGCGTCCGGGACGGCGGCGTCCAGGAAGTCGCCGACCAGGCGGCGGCGTTCGTCCTCCGACAGTCCTGCGAGTCTGTGCATGAGCTCCATCTCCTCGGGCCCCGAGCCGCGCCGGGCCACCGCCGTCAGCACCGCGCGCCGCAGCCGCAGCGTACGGATCCGCACCCCCAGCGCCTCGGCGTGCGCCGCCGCGACCTGCGTGAGCGTGAGTTCGCGATCCACGACCTTCCTGACCGTGGCCAGGTCCACGCCCAGGTCGCGCAGGGTGCGGACGAGGTCGAGGCGGGCCGCGGCGGCGGCGTCGTAGAGGCGGTAGCCGGCCGGGCTGCGTTCCACCGGCGGCACGATCCCGCGGTCGGAGTAGAACCTGATGGTCTTGACCGGGAGCCCGGTCCGCCGGGCCAGGTCGCCGATCGTGTAGAGGGTGCCGCCGTCCATGCCTCCACCTTCGCGTCTCCCCCTGGTGGAGGCTCAAGCGCCTCCCTCGTTGCGCGGCTCCGGCCGATGACCGTAGTGTCAAGCCTCGGATCGTGACTGGCGTGATCGTAAGGTGGGACTCACCACCGGGGAGCGGTCCTGCACATCGCCGCGCGCCTGGGTGCCCTCACTTCGACGACTCGGGAGAAGTCATGGCTGAAGAGCACCCCCATTCCTACGGCGACCACGACGCGGCCACCGTGTCGGCCGCCTACCGCAACGCGCTCGACGTGATCGCCGCCGTGGAGCCGGGCGTGGCCGGGGCGATCCGCGCCGAGCTGGCCGACCAGCGCGCGTCCCTGAAGCTCATCGCGAGCGAGAACTACGCCTCCCCGGCCGTCCTGCTCACGATGGGCACGTGGCTGTCCGACAAGTACGCGGAAGGCACGATCGGCCACCGCTTCTACGCCGGCTGCCAGAACATCGACACCGTCGAGCGGCTCGCGGCCGACCACGCCAAGGCCCTGTTCGGCGCCGAGCACGCCTACGTCCAGCCCCACTCGGGCATCGACGCCAACCTGGTGGCCTTCTGGGGCATCCTGGCCCACCGGGTGGAGGCCCCGGCATTGGCCGCCGCCGGCGCCCGGCACGTCAACGACCTGTCGGAGGACGACTGGGAGACGCTGCGCAAGGCCCTGGGCGACCAGCGGGCCCTCGGCATGTCGCTGGACGCGGGCGGTCACCTGACCCACGGCTTCCGTCCCAACATCTCGGGCAAGATGTTCCACCAGCGCTCCTACGGCACCGACCCGGAGAGCGGCCTGCTCGACTACGACGCGCTGCGCGAGACCGCCCGCGAGTTCCGGCCGCTGGTGCTGATCGCCGGGTACTCGGCCTACCCGCGGCGCATCGACTTCGCCCGCATGCGGGAGATCGCCGACGAGGTGGGCGCCGTCCTGATGGTGGACATGGCGCACTTCGCCGGGCTGGTCGCGGGCAAGGTGTTCACCGGCGTGCACAACCCGGTGCCGTACGCGCACGTCACGACGACCACCACGCACAAGTCGCTGCGCGGCCCGCGCGGCGGTCTGGTGCTGTGCCAGCGGGAGTACGCCGACTCGATCGACCGGGGCTGCCCGATGGTCCTGGGCGGCCCGCTCGGCAACGTGATGGCGGCCAAGGCCGTCGCCCTGGCCGAGGCCCGGCAGAGCGCGTTCGCCGACTACGCGCGGGCGGTGGCCGCCAACGCGGTCGCCCTGGCCGAGGGCCTGGTGCGCCGGGGCGTACGCCTGGTCACCGGCGGCACCGACAACCATCTGGTCCTGCTCGACGTGTCCACGTACGGGCTGACCGGCCGGCAGGCCGAGTCGGCGCTGCTCGACGCCGGGATCGTCACCAACCGCAACGCGATCCCGCGCGACCCCAACGGCGCCTGGTACACCTCGGGCATCCGCGTCGGCACCCCGGCGCTCACCTCGCGCGGGTTCGGGACGCAGGAGTTCGACCAGGTCGCCGAGCTGATCGTCGGCGTGCTGACCGACACCACGCCGTCGGCCACCTCCAAGGCCAGGTACGACCTGCCGCAGAGCACCGCCGAGAAGACCCGCGCCGCGGCGGCCGAACTGCTCGCCGCCCACCCGCTCTACCCGGGCCTCGACCTGAGCTGAGCCCTCCGGCCGCCTGCCCGCTCCGGCCTCGGCCGGAGTGGAGACGTCACCGCGGTCGGCGACGGGCCTGCCGCGCGAAGTAGGCGGCCGCCATCCGCGTGTGGGCAGGGAACGCCAGCTCGGCGGGCCCGTCGATGACCAGCCACTCGCTCGTCTCGTCCGTGGCCTCCATCGGCGGCAGCCCGGACGCCGTGACGCGCGGGCCCAGACCGAAGATCAGCACGGTCCCGTCCGGGGCGCTGACCACGTCGAAGAGCGTGACGTCGACGGCCTCGGCCACCACGCCGGTCTCCTCGCGCAGCTCGCGCACCGCCGCCTGCTGCCAGGACTCCCCCACGTCGATGAACCCGCCGGGCAGGGCGAGCTCGCCGCGACGCGGCTCGACGTCCCGGCGTACCACGAGCAGGCCGTCGTCGACGGGCAGCAGCGTCACGGCGACCGGCAGGGGGTTGAGGTAGCTCGTGTTCCCGCAGGTCGCGCAGGTGCGGGGCCAGGGCTGGGCGGGGGCGAAGGCGGCGCCGCAGAAGGAGCAGTACGCGTTCCTGATCACGCCGCGATCCTAGAGGCAGGCCGGAACCCCACGCAGGCCCCGCCCGGCCGCCTGTCCCCGCACCACCCGGGCCGGCCTTGCTGTGGGGGTCAGCCTGTTACCGCGTGGTCGGCGCGGCTGACCAGCGGGTTGCCGCGGTGTGGTTGCCAGGCGGCGCGCAGGCCGCGCAGCTCCTCCCGTACCCGGGCCGAGGAGATCCGCCGGAGGTCGTCGCTCAGGTCGAGGACGGTGGCCGCGGCCTGGTCCACCTCGCCCGCGCGCAGGAAGGAGTGAGCCGCCCGCAACCCGATCAGGGCACGGGTGCGCAGCTCGACCGGCCGCCTGGCCCGCATGGACGCGGAGAAGTGGCGGGCGGCGGTGGCGTGGTCGCCGAGCTGGGTGAGGGTCAGGCCGATCTGGTGTTCCAGGGACTCGCGCCGGTAGTTGCCCGTCCACTCCGACTCGGGCGCGGAGTCGGCGCGTTCGAGCTGGACCTCGGTACGGCTGAGCAGCCGGAGCGCGTCCCAGCGGGTCCCGGCGGCGGCGTGGGTCTCGGCGCGCATGCCGGTGATCCACGCCTGGGTGCGGGCGGGTCCGTGCCCGGCCAGCGCGGACGCGGCGGCCTCGGCCAGGGCCAGCGCGTCGCCGTCGTGGCCCAGCTCGGCCGCCTGGACGGCCATGCTGCGCAGGGCGGTGGCCCGCAGCAGCAGGTCGGCGGCCTCGTCGGCGAGGCGTACGCTGCTGATGTAGTAGCGCTGGGCCAGGGCGTGGGCGCCGTCGTCCATGGCCATGTAGGCGGCCAGGTAGCTCAGCTCGGCGGCGGCGCCGAACAGGTCGGGCCTGCGGCGGCCGGTCGTACCGTGCAGCAGGGGCGTGACCTCGCGGGACAGGTAGGCGGCGACCGCGGCGCGGCCGTGGCCGCCGCCGTAGAGGTCGTCCAGGTCGGCGAAGGCGCGGGTGGTGGCGCGGATCCGTTCGACGTCGCCCGCGCCGGCCCGGCGGGCACCCGCGCGGCCTGCCGGGCGATGCGCGGACAGGACGGATAATCCGGATAAGCCGGATAAGGCGGCCAGGGTGAACGTGCGCCGGTTGAGCAGGTCGTCCTCGCCCAGCACGGCCAGCCGGGCGACGGGGTCGCCGCGCCAGGGGTCGTCGGCCGACGGCGGCCCGTCCGGCTCCGGCCACCCCAGATGCGCCGGGCGCAGGTCGGGCCTGCCCAGGCGGCGGCGGAACGCCTCGACCGCCGCGCGCACCGCCTCGGGCCGCGGGATCGTGCCGGTCAGCCAGTGGCCGACCGCCGAGCGGTCGTAGTGCACGCGCTCGCCACTCTCGGCGGCGACGGCGTTGACGTGCCGCGCGGTGGCCGCGTGCGTCCAGCCCGCCTGCTCGATCAACACCGCCAGCGTCCGGTTGACGACGGGGAGGGTACGCCGGGGCGGCATCTCGTCTTCACATCGCTTCACATCGCGGTGGCCTCGACGGTCCGCCGGACATGGCTCATCGTCAAGGGTGCGGACCGTGGCCCCCGGGTGACGGTCCTGAGCCGGGTGCGACGAGGGAGGGCTGATGGACGGGCTGCACGGCGAGGGGCGGCGCGAGGCCGGGCTGGAAGAGGCGGCGCACGAGGAGCTGACGGCCGCGCTGGCGGGCCGCCCGCTGGTCTGCGTCGAACGGTTCAGCACCGCGCTGCGCACCGGCTACACAGGCCCGGCCCCGATCGGGGCCCTGCGCCCGGCTCTGAGCATCGGCTGCTACTCGGCATGGGACCCGGCGCTGCCCGGCATGGTCGTCGCCGCCGAGGACCGCACCAGGACCCGCTCGGTCGCCGAGCGGCGTGCCTGGTTGCCCCGCGTCCGGCACGAGGCCGCCCGGCACCTGCTCAAGCTGGACCGCCCGCCGGTCGTCTTCACCTGGTACGACAACGCCCGGCTGCGCGAGCTGGCCGGCCCCGGCGGGGTCGTCGCGGCCATCGACGCCGACGTGCGGGCCGCGATCGAGGCCAAGCACCTGCTGGACGACCTGCTGCGGGCGGCCGGCGTGCCGGCGGTGGCCCGCGTCCCCTGCGTGCACGTGGAGCGGCTGCCCGGACTGGCCGAGCTGCGGCGCGCGGTCGGCACCGAGCGGGTCGTGGTGCAGGCGGGGCGGAGGGCGGACCGGCACGGCACCGTCGTCGTCTCCGGCGAGAAGGACATGCCACGGGCGGCCCGGCTGCTGGGGCCGTACCGGGTGGCGGCGTACGTGCCGGGCTGGCCGTGCACGATCGCGGTGCTCAGCGTCCCCGACAGCGAGGGCGGCGTCCGGGTGTACGCCGACCGTCCCGCCCACACCTCGGCCGGGATCGCCGAGCTGGGCGCGGGGCCGATGCGCAGCACGGGCGACGACTGGTCGCGCCCGTGGCCGACGCCCGCCGCCGCGCTGCTCATCGAGTGCGCCGAGCGCATCGCGTTCTGGGCCTGGCGCAGGTACGGCGCGGCCGGTTTGTTCAGCGTGGAGGCCATCCTCACGCCGGGCGAACGGGTCCACCTGTCGGCGATCAAGTGGCGGCACCAGGAGGGCACCGAGGTGTCGTCGGTCAACCAGCAGGCCGCCGGGCTGCCCCCGTTCGTACTGGCCCACCTGTCGGTGATGCTCGGCGGGCGGGTGACCTGGCTGGGGGACCCGCAGGAGTTCAACCAGCGCACGCTGCTGCGCGCGGCCCGGCCGGGCGGCCCCTTCCACGTCAGGGTCCGCCTGGACGGCGACGCCCCCGTACGCGTGGCCGCCGCCCAGGGCCCCGGCGTCTACCGCCTGGACCGGTCGGGTCACCTGCGGTGGGTGCGGCGGGGGGCGCACCCGTCCGACGCGCGGGCGAGCCAGGGCGAGTTCCTGCTGGCCAACCTGCCCGAGCCGGACGTCGTCTGCCATCCGGGGGCCGACCTGGCCACCGTCGAGGGGGTCGCCGAGGGCGCGGCGCACCCGTTCGACGGCCCGGACGCCGTCTCCCCGGCCACCCGGCGGATCGTCGCGGCCGTCGAGAACCTGTTCGACGAGGTCAAGGAGCCCTGATCGGCGCATTCCGACGGGGAGCCCGCGGACCGATGAGTTCGCGCGTCCGCGGGAGTCCAACCCGGTGTCACCCCGATTCCGAGGAAGGACCCACACCGATGAGCACCACGCACACTCTCGCCGTACCGGGCGGCCGCCTGCGCTACCAGGTCCGCGGCAGCGGCCCACTGCTGCTGCTCGTGGGCGCGCCGATGGACGCCGAACCCTTCGCCCCGCTGGCCGAGGAGCTGGCCGGCGAGCACACCGTCGTCACCCACGACCCGCGCGGCGTGTCCGGCAGCACGCTCGACGACCCCGACCAGGACTCCACCCCTGACCTGCGGGCCGACGACGCGGTCGCGATCCTCGACGCGCTCGGCGCGGAGTCCGCCGACGTGCTCGGCAGCAGCGGCGGCGCGGTGACCGGCCTGGCCCTCGTCACCCGCCACCCCAGCCGCGTGCGCACGCTCGTCGCGCACGAGCCGCCCGTGCTGGAGCTGCTGCCCGACGCGGCCGAGCGGCGCGCCGAGGTGGACGACATCATCGAGACGTTCCGCCGGGAGGGCCCGGGGGCGGCGTTCGGGAAGTTCATGGCCACCGCGGGCTTCCAGACCGGCGAGGACGCCCCGGCCCCGCCGCCGAGCGAGTCGCCCGACCAGGACCTGGCCGACGCCGCCCACTTCTTCCTGCACGAACTGCGCGGCACCACCCGTTACGTCCCCGACGTCGCGGCGCTGAAGGCCGGACCGGCCCGGGTCGTCGTGGGCATCGGGGCCGAGTCCGGCGGCCTCCTCACCTACCGCACCTCGCAGGCGCTGGCCGACCTGCTCGGCGTGCCGCCGGTCGTGTTCCCCGGCGAGCACGGCGGCTTCGTCGACCGTCCGAAGGAGTTCGCCGACGTGCTGCGCGAGGTGCTGGCCCGCTGACGAGGGCCGGCCCCTGGCGGCGCGCTCAGCCGCCGGGGGTCAGGTTCGCCGGGAAGCCGCCGGTCGCGATCGGCCCCCAGCGGTCGATCGTGATCCGGATCAGCGACTTGTTCTGGCGGCGCATGGCCTCCCGGTACTCCGCCCAGTCGGGGTGCTCGCCGGCGATGCACCGGTAGTAGTCCACCAGGGCGTCGAGGGCCTCGGGCATGTCCAGGACCTCGCCCCGTCCGTCCACCTGGACGTACGGGCCGTCCCAGTCGTCGGACAGCACGCACATCGAGACCCGCTCGTCGCGCCGCACGTTCCCGGCCTTGGCGCGCTCGGGGTAGGTGGAGACCACGATCCGGCCCTCGCCGTCGAGGCCGCACGAGACCGGCGAGAGCTGGGGACGCCCGTCGGCGCGGGTCGTCGAGAGCAGGCCGTGATGTCGGGGGCGGAGGAAGTCGAGAAGTACGGGCAGGTCGACGCGGCGGGCGGTCGCGATCCTCGGAGCCATCTGGGACGCCTTTCCTGTGCGGTGCCGGCTTCGATCCTGCCATCCGGCGCGGGCCCGGCTTCCCGGGCCCGGCCGGGCGGCCCTATGGTGTGGTTCGCCGACATGTCCCCGTACGTGCCCGAGGAAAGGAACGGAATGCCGGAAGTCCGTCCGCTCCGGCCGGGAGATCCCGAGAGGATCGGCGACCATCGGCTGCTCGGCGTGCTCGGCTCCGGCGGGCAGGGAGTCGTCTACAAGGGCGTCGACGACGCGGGCCGCGAGGTCGCGGTCAAGCTGCTGCACAGCCACCTGACCCAGGACGACGCCGTCACCCGGGGCCTCCTGCGCGAGGCCGAGGCGGCGCGCCGGGTCGCCGCCTTCTGCACCGCCGCCGTGCTGGACGTGGGGGTGGCAGACGGGCGGCCCTACATCGTGAGCGAGTACGTCGCGGGCGACACCCTGCAGAGGCTCGTCCGGGAGTCGGGGCCGCGTACGGGGGGCGCGCTGGACCGGCTGGCGATCTCCACGCTGACCGCGCTGGCCGCCATCCACGAGGCCGGGATCGTGCACCGCGACTTCAAGCCGGGCAACGTGCTCATGGGGCCCGAGGGGCCGATCGTGATCGACTTCGGCATCGCCAAGGCGCTGGGGGCGACGACGCAGGCCTCCGCGCCGATGGGGACGCCGGCGTACATGTCGCCTGAGCAGTTCGGGGGTGAGCGGGTCGGGCCGGCGTCCGACGTGTTCAGCTGGGCGGGGACGATGGTGTTCGCGGCCACCGGCCGGCCGCCGTACGCCGGGGAGACGGTCGCCGCCATCCTGCACAAGGTCATGAGCGGCGTGCCGGATCTCACGGGCGTACCGGCCCACCTGGTGGGGCCGATCCGGTCCTGCCTCGCCAAGGACCCCGCCGCCCGCCCCACGCCCGCCGCCCTCCTCCGCCACCTCATCAGCACCCCCGGCTCCCCCCACCCGGCCTCCCTCCATGGCTCCCCGCCACCTGTGGCCCAGCCCGGCTCGCCGCGTCCGCCCGCCACCCCGGGCCCGGCGCCCTCCCCGGCGCCAATGGGCTCGGCGTCCTCGGCCGGGGGGCCGGACGCGCGTAACGGGAGCCCGGCGACGGGGCCCGGGACGGTTCCGCCGTCGGGGGCCGGGGCGACCGGGCCGGCGTTTCGGGGGGAGACGACCAGGCCGGGCACCGATCGGCGGGTGAGCCGGCGGGCCGTGGTGGTCGGCGGTGCGGCGGCCGCGGCGGCAGCGGCGGCGTCCGCCTTCCTTCTCCTGCGCCCCGCGAACGGCCTCACCGACGATCCGTCCCCCGGCCCCACCGGCGACCCGACCGGCCCCCCGGCGACGGGCACGCCGACAGCGCCCACGACAGCGCCCACGACGGGGCCCACGACGGGGCCCACGACGGCCGCGACGAGCCCCGCACCCAGCACGTCCCCCACCGGGGATCCCACGGCCTCCCCCGCGGTCGAGCCGTTCGGCGCGCCGGTCAGGGAGCCCGTTCCGCTGCCCGCCGGCAGTGGCGAGCCGGCCGTCCTGGCCGCCGCCGGCTCCACCGTCGTCTGCGGCACGTCCAAGGGCACGGTGCTCGCCTGGGACCTGGCGGCGAGGCCCGCGACCGTCCTCAGGCTCGGCGACGGAGGCGCCGCCGCGACCGCCGTGGCCTGCGGCGACGGCAGGGCCGCCTCAGGGCACGGCGACGGCCGGATGCGGCTGTGGAACCCGGCGGGCGGCGGCCTCGGCACGTCCAGGGCGGCCGATCCCGTCATCGCCGTCACCACCGCCGGACGCGCGGTCGCGGTCACCCAGAAGTACGACAGCCTCAAGGACCTGCACAGCGTCGTACGCCTGTGGGACATCGCCACCGGCCGCCAGATCGGCCCCGCCGTCACCGACCACTTCCAGGGCGTCAGCGGCCTGGCCTTCGGCCGCCTCGGCGGCGACGACGTGCTCGTCACCGGCGACGGCGCCAACCGCGTCCGGGTACGCCGCCTGTCAGACGGAAAGGTGACGCACACGTACAAGACCGGCGAGATCGGCGGCATCGAGCTGCTGGCCTGCGGCGAGCTGGACGGCCGGCCCGTCCTGGTCTCCACCCACCTGGACGCCACCCTGCGCGTCCACGACCTGGCCACCGGCAGGCGCAGGAAGAAGTGGACGTTCAGCCGCCGCAGCCCCGACGACCGTGGGGCGTCCTGCCTGGTCGTGGGCGCGCTCGGCGGCAGGCCCGTCGCGGTCGTCGCGCACGCGCCGGGCGGCGGCGAGGCGGTCGTCCGCGTCTGGAGCCTGGCCGACGGCAAGATCCTCGGGGAGCTGGGCCCAGGGCCGGGCGCCGAGATCCGCACCCTGGCGCTGGCCGAGCTGGAAGGTCGTCCCGTCGTCGTGGGGGCCGGGGGCGACGCCCTGCTGAGCGCGTGGAGCCTCGGTCCCGCCTGACGCTCATCTGCGTTTAAGAATCGCGGCCTAGGGTTCGGGCTGTGCTGACGGACGAAGTGGTGAAGCCCGTGCGGACGCGTCCGCGCCGGGTCTGGAGGCGGCGGCTGGCGACGGCGGTCGCGGTGCTGTTCGCGGCGGGGACGGCGGTCCGGCTCGGCGGCCTGGAGTCGGGTGTCCTGCTGGTCCCGCTGGTGTCCTTCACGCCCTACTTCGGGGTGGCGGCGCTGCTGATGCTGGGGGTGGCGGCGCTGGTCCGCAGCAGGGCGGCGGTCGCGGTCATGCTGGCGGTGTGCGTGTGCCTGGCCTGGCTGGTGCTCCCCCGCGCCCTGCCCGGCGGTACGGACGCCGCGACCGGCCGCCCGTTGCGCGTGCTGACCGCCAACCTCAACGGCGGCCGCGGCGACGCCGGCACGATCGTCGACCTGGTGCGCACGCTGAACGTGGACGTGCTCAGCCTCCAGGAGCTGACCTGGTCGGAACGCGACCGGCTGGTGGCGGCCGGGCTGGAGACTCTGCTGCCGTACCAGGTCACCAAGCCGGAGACGTGGGGGCCGGTGGGCAGCGGCGTGTACGCGCGGTACCCGCTGAACGAGCGTACGGGCGTGTTCCAGCCGGTCGGGCACCACATGCCGGTCGTGGAGGCGGCGTTGCCCGGCGGTTCGGTGGAGGTGGTGGTCGTGCATCCGGTGGCGCCGGTGCCCTCGACGGTGCCGGAGTGGGAGGCGGGGGTCGGGACGCTGCCGCCCGCGCCGTCCACGGGCGCGCCGCGGATCCTGGCCGGGGACTTCAACGCCACGCTGGACCACGCCGTGTTCCGGCGGCTGCTGGGCACCGGCTACACCGACGCGGCGGCGGCCACCGGCCACGGGCTGGTGCCCACCTGGCCGATGCGCCGGCTCCCGCCGCTGGTCGCCATCGACCACGTGCTCACGGACGGGCGCGCGCGGGCGGTGGACGTGCGCATCCTCGACCTGCCCGGCTCGGACCACCGCGCCCTCTTCGCCGACCTGCGCGTCCAGAGCTGACCCGGCCGGGGAGCCCCGCGCCCGGGGGAGGCCGGGCGCGAGGCAGGCCCGGCGCCGGGGGCAGGCACCCCCAGGCGGGCCGGGGGAGGTCAGGCCAGCCAGGCCGCCGTGTCGGCGGGCAGGCGGTCGCCGTCCAGGGTGCCGCTGGCCAGCAGGACCGTGTCGTGGGCGGGCAGCGGCACCGGGTCGGCGCCCAGGTTGACCACGCAGGTCAGGCCGGAGTCCCGGGTGAAGGCGAGCACGTCGGACCCCAGGTCGAGCCAGGTGAGCGTGCCGTCGCCGAGCCGCTCGGCCCGGATGCGCAGCCCGTTCCTGTAGAGGTTGAGCATCGAGCCCAGGTCGGCGGTCTGGGCCTCGACGGTGAGCTTGTTCCAGGCGTCCGGCTGCGGCAGCCACGGCGTGGCCGTGCCGAAGCCGAACGGCGGCTCGTCGCCCGACCACGGCAGCGGCACCCGGCAGCCGTCGCGGCCCTTCACGGTGTGGTTCGAGCGCCGCCACATCGGGTCCTGGCGCAGCTCGTCGGGGATGTCGTCCACCTCCGGCAGGCCCAGCTCCTCGCCCTGGTAGATGTAGATGCCGCCGGGCAGCGCCATGGCGAGCAGCGCCGCCGCACGTGCCCGGCGGTAGCCGAGCTCCAGGTCGGAGGGGGCGCCGTCCCTGCGGTCGGCGTGGTCCCAGGAGGTGTCGGCGCGGCCGTACCGGGTGACGACGCGGGCGACGTCGTGGTTGGACAGCACCCAGGTGGGCGGGGCGCCGAGCGGGGCGTGGGTGGCGAGGGTCTGCTCGATCACCTGGCGCAGGCCGGCGGGCTCCCAGGGGCAGGCCAGGAACGGGAAGTTGAAGACGGTGTGCAGCTCGTCGGGGCGCAGGTAGCGGGCCAGGCGCTCCTGGTCGGGCAGCCACACCTCGCCGACCAGGACGCGGTCGTCGTACTCGTCGTTGATCAGGCGCCAGCTCCGGTAGACGTCGTGGACCTCGTCCAGGTCCTCGTACGAGCCGGTCAGGCCGTCGGGCTTGGTGAGCAGGGCGGCGGAGTCGATGCGGATGCCGTCCACGCCGCGGTCGTACCAGAAGCGCAGGACGTCGTGGAACTCGCGGTGGACCTCCGGGTTGGTCCAGTTGAGGTCGGGCTGGCCGGGGTCGAACAGGTGCAGGTACCACTGGCCGTCGGGCACCTGGGTCCAGGCGGGGCCGCCGAAGATCGACTGCCACTCGCCGGGCTCGTCCCGGAACCAGAAGCGGTCGCGCACGGACGGGTCGCGCAGCGCCTCCCGGAACCACTCGCTCGCGGTCGAGCCGTGGTTCGGCACCACGTCGATGATGATCCTGATGTTCAGCTCGTGCGCCTCGGCGATGAACTCCTCCGCCTCGGCCAGGGTGCCGAACACGGGATCGATGTCCCGGTAGTCGGCCACGTCGTACCCGCCGTCGGCCAGCGGCGACGGGTACCAGGGGTTGAGCCAGATCGCGTTCACCCCGAGCGCCGACAGGTACGGCAAACGTGCCCGCAGCCCCGCCAGGTCGCCCACGCCGTCACCGTTGCCGTCGGCGAAGCTGCGCAGGTAGACCTGATAGATCGCGGCTCCCCGCCACCACGTTTCGGACATGCTGAAGACAACTCCTTGCCATAGGTGGAGGCACTCAGCCCTTGAGGCTGCCGGCGGTGAGTCCCGCCATGATGTGCCGCTGGAAGATGAAGAAGACGATGACGGTCGGGATGCTGGCGATCACCAGGCCGCCCATGACCTGGTCCTGCGACACGGCCCCGGCGGTCTGGGCCAGGCCCACGCTGAGCGTCATCTTCTCGCTGTCGCTCATGACGAGCAGCGGCCAGATGAAGTCCTTGAACGAGGTGACGATCGTGAAGATCGACGTCACGCCGAGGATCGGGCGGGAGACCGGCAGGACGACCGACCACAGGATGCGGAACGGGCCGCCGCCGTCGATCTGGGCGGCTTCGAGCAGTTCGCGGGGGATGGAGTCGAAGAACCTCTTGAGCAGGAAGATGTTGAAGCCGTTGGCCGCGGCGGGCAACCACAGGCCCCACGGGTTGTTCAGCAGGTCCCAGCCGAAGATCGGCACGTCGTGGATGGCGAGATAGGTGGGGATGAGCACGACCATCGGCGGGATCATCAGGGTGGCCAGCATGGCGCCGAGGATGACGTTGCCGAGCGCCGGGCGCAGCTTGGACAGCGCGTACGCGGCGGTGACGTCGACCGCCATGGTGATCAGCCAGCCGCCGCCGGCGTACAGGACGGTGTTCCGCAGCAGCGTGCCGATGTCGAACAGCTCCCACGCCTCCAGGAACTTCCCGAAGTTCAGCTCCTTCGGGAAGAGCGTGGGCGGCACCCGGGCGAACTCCTCGGCCGACTTCAGCGCGCCGGTGATCATCCAGTACATCGGCAGGAGGAACACGACGGTGAACGTGACGACCGTCGCGACCAGGACCGTCCAGTAGACGCGCCGCCCCCACCGGCTGTTGAGCTGGTGCGGGGAGATGATCGTGCGGAACTGCACCTCGATGCGCCTGGGCTGCCGCCTCCTCGTCCCGCGGCGGGTCGAGGGCGGCGCGGCGGGGCGTCGCAGGGTGGCGTTCGACATGGTCAGCTCTTCTCCTCGCGGGTCAGCCGGAGCTGCACGGCGGCGAAGGCGAGCAGGACGACCATGAGCATCATCCCGAGCGCGCCGCCCGCGCCGTAGTTGCTGTAGGTGAACGCCTGCTGGAACATCAGGAAGGCGACGGTGGCGGTGGCGTTCTCGGGGCCGCCGCCCGTGAGCAGGTACGGCTCGATGAAGACCTGCATGGTCGCGACGATCTGCAGCATCAGCATGAGCAGCAGGATCAGCCGGGTCTGCGGGATCGTGATGTGCCGGATCCGCTTCCACACCCCGGCGCCGTCGAGCTCGGCGGCCTCGTAGAGGTCGGGCGGGATGTTCTGCAGCGCGGCCAGGTAGATCAGGGTCGCCGAGCCCATGTTCATCCAGGTCGAGACGAGCACCAGGCACAGCAGCGCGGTGTCGGTCGAGTAGATCCAGTTGAGGCCGGGCAGCGAGAAGAAGCCGAGGATCTGGTTGAACAGGCCGACGTCGGGGTCGTAGAACCAGCGGAAGAGCAGCACCGCGACGGCCGGGGGCAGCATGACCGGCAGGTACACCACGAACCGCAGGTAGGCCCGGCAGTGGCGGAGCTCGTTGAGCAGGATCGCCACCGCGAACGGCAGCCCGTAGCCGAGCACCAGCGCGAGGACGGTGAACGTGAGCGTGTTCAGCCACGCGGGCCCGAAGGCCGGGTCGGCGAAGGCGGTCCTGAAGTTCTCCAGGCCGACCCACTCGGGCTCGTTGACCAGGTCGGTCTTCTGGAAGCTGAGGATGAACTCCTGGACGATGGGATACCAGGAGAACAGTACGAAGCAGAACAGCGCCCCGACCATGAACCCGTAGGCCGTCAGGTTCCTCCGCAACGCCCGGCGCAGCGGCGAGGGCGGCCTCGGTCGTCGCACGGTTCCGGCGGTGGCAATGCTCATGGGGTGTCTCCGATCACCGACTCGACGTACCGGGGCGCCGGCGGACGCGGCGCCCCGGTCTCACGTTCCGCTCAGCCCTTGCTGGCCAGCATGGCGTTCGCCTTGGTCTCGGCGTCCGCGAGGAGCTGGTCGACGTCGGCGTCCTCGCGGCTCAGCACGGCCGACATGGCCACGTCGAGGATGGCGTAGAGCTCCTGGGCGTGCGGCGGCTCCATCTTGGGCGGGATGGTGGCCGAGGCGTCCACGTACGGCTGGTAGTTCTCCACCGGCAGGGTGGCGTTGGCCTTGCGGGCGTCCTGGAGGGCCTTGCCGGTGGGCGAGGCGCCGTAGACGTCGTTGTCGGGCACGCCGACCGGGTTGCCGAGCGACTTGCCGCGGGCGAAGTCGAAGCGGCCCTTGTCGACGGTGTTGAACCGGAAGTCCACCCAGGCCAGGCCGGCCTTGGCCTGCTCGGGCGTGGCCTTGGGGTTGACGAAGAACGCCTCGCCGCCGCTCAGCGACGCCTTGGCCTCGGGGAAGCCGGTGATGCCGTAGTCGGTGGCGGCGCCCTTGAACTTGTTGACCACGTCGGTGACGACGTCGGGGGCGCCGAGCATCATGCCGACCTTGCCCGAGCCCATGGCCTGCATGAGGGGTTCCCAGGCGTTGAAGAGCTTGGCGCCGGTGCTCTTGTCCACCCAGCGCAGGTCCTTCAGGAACTGCAGCACGGCCTTGCCCTCGGGCGAGTTGAACGCGGCGGTCTTGCCGTCGGCCGAGACCATGTCGCCGCCGCGGCCGTACAGGGCCTGGTTGAAGTGCCAGCCGCCGGTGTTGCCGCCGGAGTACTCGCCGTAGCCGATGACGCCGCCGCCGAGCGCGGCGATCTTCTTGGCGGCCTCGCGGACCTCGGCCCAGGTCTTGGGCGGGGCGCTGGGGTCGAGCCCGGCCTTGGTGAACAGCGCCCGGTTGTAGACCAGGCCGACGCTGTAGTGGACGTTGGGGACGCCGTAGACCTTGCCGTCCTTGGTGACCAGGTCGCGGACGTCCTGGCGCAGGTCGTTCCAGTTCTTGATCTCACCGGTGTACGGCGTGATGTCGAGGCCCTGGCCCTTACTGATCACGTCGCCGTAGTTGGTGACCGGCACCACGAACACGGTCTCCATCTGGCCGCCGGCCAGCTTCGGCCCGAAGGTCTTGGGATCGAAGCAGGGCTGCTGGTCGGTGCTCTTGACCGTCACGCCGGGGTGCGCCTTCTGGAACGCGGCCACGTCGTCGTCCCAGGCCTGCCGCTCCTTGGGGGCGGACTTCGCGGGCTGGCAGGCGACGGTGATGCTCACCTGCGCGGCACCCGAGGCGCTGCCCTGCGCCCCGGGCTTGGTGTCGTCGCCACTGCCGCAGGCCACGGCGCTCATGCTCAGGCCTGCCGCCAGGAGCAGCCCCACAGTCCTGCGATAGTCCGATCTCTTCATCGATCTGACCCTTCCGAAGCTTGACGTAGCCGGGGGACGGTGAGGCGCCCCGCTGTGCGCTCACAATGGCAGATCCCTCAGATGTCCGCAATGTTTCGACATGGGGTTGCAAGATAACGACTAGGTCACCGGAAGCCGCCTTCAGAGGGAGCCGCGCACCCGTCCCGTCGAGGCCCTGACCACCAGCTCCGGGTCGAACAGCAGCTCGTCGGCGGGCACCACGTGCTTGTCGATCTGCGCGATCAGCAGGTCGACGGCCGCCCGGCCCATGGCGTCGATCGGCTGGCGGACGGTGGTCAGCGGCGGGTCGGTGCAGTTCATCAGGGCCGAGTCGTCGAACCCGACCACCGAGACGTCGTCCGGCACCGACAGGCCGGCCCGGCGCACGGCCCGCACCGCGCCGAGCGCGAGCACGTCGCTGGCGCACACGATGCCGGTCACGCCCTTGGCGACCAGGCGGGCGGCGGCGGCGTGGCCGCCCTCCAGCGAGTACATGCTGTGCTCGACCAGCGCGGGATCGACCTGGTCGGCCACGGCGGCGAGCTTGCGCCGCGACGGCATGTGGTCGCGCGGCCCGAGCACCAGGCCCACCCGCTCGTGGCCGAGGCTGCGCAGGTGGCCGAGCGCGATCTCGGCGGCCACCACGTCGTCGGCCGACACCTGGGGGAACCCCAGGTGCTCGACGGCGGCGTTGACCAGGACGGTGGGCAACCCGCGCTCGGAGAGCAGCTCGTAGTGCCCGTGGGAGGCGTCGGCCTGGGCGTAGTGCCCGCCGGCGAAGACGACGCCGGAGACCTGCTGGGAGAGCAGGAGGCTCACGTAGTCGGCCTCGCTGACCCCGCCGACCGTGCGCGTGCACAGCACGGAGGTGAACCCCTGCTGGGCCAGCGCGCCGCCGACGACCTCGGCGAACGCGGGGAAGATCGGGTTCTGCAGCTCGGGGAGCACCAGGCCGACCAGCCGGGCGCGGTCGCCGCGGAGCTGGGTCGGGCGCTCGTACCCGAGGACGTCGAGCGCCGTGAGCACGGCCTCCCTGGTGGCCTCCGACACGCCGGGCTTGCCGTTGAGCACCCGGCTCACGGTCGCCTCACTCATGCCGACCTTCTTGGCCACGTCTCCGAGTCGTCGGGTCATGCGCAAACTATACGACCAAATCCGCAAACACTTGCAACAGCTTGCGCGCGACCTTGCAGCCGATGTCCACGAGATGCGCGACTCGTGCAGGACTCATGACCTGGCTCCTTCACGACAGGCGGGATACCGCGCTGTAGTCGGTTATTTGCGAAACGAAGTAGAAACATTGCGCATTTCTATGGGTCAACTTAAGGTGCGGGCAACCCTCCCAGCCCGACGAGAGGTGACACCCCCCATGAAGCGCAAGCCATCCCTCTTACGACCGCTCGCGGCGGCCGTGGCCGTCGCCCTGGCCCTGATCGGCTCGGCGGCACCGCCGGCCGCGGCCGCGGGCCCGAACCTGGCGGCCGGGAAGCCCGTCACGGTCAGCAGCACCACCGACGTGTACGGCGGCGGCAACGCCACCGACGGCGACCAGGCCACCTACTGGGAGAGCGCCAACAACGCCTTCCCCCAGTGGATCCAGGTGGACCTCGGCTCGGCCGTCAGCGTGAACCAGGTGGTCCTGAAGCTGCCCTCCACGTGGGAGTCCAGGACGCAGACGCTGACGGTGCAGGGCGGCACCGACGGCTCGCCGCTCACCACGCTGTCGGCCTCGGCCGTCCGCACGTTCGACCCGGCGGCGACGATCACGTTCACCGCGGCGACGGTCCGGTACGTCCGGGTGACCGTCACCGCCAACACCGGCTGGCCCGCGGCCCAGGTCTCGGAGTTCGAGGTGTACGGCCCCGGATCGGGCGACACCCAGGCTCCGACCGCGCCCGGCAACCTGGCCTACACCGAGCCCGCCACCGGCCAGATCAAGCTGACCTGGACCGCCGCCACCGACAACGTGGGCGTGACCGGCTACGACGTCTACGCCGACAATGCGCTGCGCGGCAGCGTCGCCGGGAACGTGCTGACCTACACCGACAACCAGCCCGGCACGCTCACCGTGTCCTACCACGTCAAGGCCAGGGACGCGGCGGGCAACCAGTCGCCGGCGAGCAACACCGTCACCCGCACCGGCAGCGGCGGCAACGGTTCCAACCTGGCCGCCGGCAAGCCGATCACCGCCTCCTCCTACGTGCACACCTACGTCGCCGCCAACGCCAACGACAACAGCGTGACGACGTACTGGGAGGGCGCGGGCGGCGGCTACCCGAACACGCTGACCGTGCAGCTCGGCGCGAACGCCGATGTGTCCTCGGTCGTGGTCAGGCTCGACCCGGCGGCCGTGTGGAGCACGCGTACCCAGACCTTCCAGGTGCTCGGCCGGGAGCAGGGCGCCTCGGGGTTCACGAGCCTGGTCTCCTCGGCGTCGTACACGTTCAACCCGGCCTCGGGGAACACGGTGACGGTCCCGGTCGGCGCGCGGGTGGCCGACGTGCGGCTGTCGTTCACGGCCAACACCGGGGCCCCGGCGGGGCAGGTGGCCGAGCTGCAGGTCGTCGGCGTGCCCGCGCCGAACCCCGACCTGACCGTGACCTCGCTGTCCTGGTCGCCGCAGGCGCCGGTGGAGACCGACGCCGTCACGCTGTCGGCCGTGGTGAAGAACGCCGGCAACGCGCCGTCGGCCGCGACCGACGTCGCCTTCTCCCTCGGCGCCGCCAAGGTCGCCACCGCGAACGTGGGCGCGCTGGCCGCCGGCGCCTCCGCGACCGTGACCGCGAACATCGGCGCCCGGGACGCCGGTAGCCACCCCGTCACCGCCAAGGCCGACGACGCCGGGACCGTCATCGAGCAGAACGAGTCCAACAACGCCCTCACCGGCCCGTCCCCGCTGGTCGTCAAGCCGGTGGACACCTCGGACCTGGTCGCCTCGCCGGTCTCCTGGACGCCGGGCAACCCGGCCGGCGGCAGCACGGTCACGTTCTCGGTCGCGATCAGGAACCAGGGCACGGTCGCCTCCGCGGCCGGCGCGCACGGCGTCACGCTGACCGTCACGAACGAGGCGGGCACGGTGGTCAAAACCCTGACCGGCTCCCACAGCGGCGCGATCGCCGCCGGCGCCACCACCGCCCCCGTCACCCTGGGCACCTGGACGGCCGCCAACGGCAGGTACACCGTGAAGACCGTCATCGCCAACGACGCCAACGAGCTGCCGGTCAAGCAGGCCAACAACACCGGCACCCAGCAGCTCTTCGTGGGCCGCGGCGCGAACATGCCGTACGACACCTACGAGGCCGAGGACGGCGTGACCGGCGGCGGCGCGCAGGTCGTCGGCCCGAGCAGGGACATCGGCACGGTGGCCGGCGAGGCGTCGGGCCGCCGCGCGGTGACGCTGAACCAGAACGGCTCCTACGTCGAGTGGACCACCAAGGCCGACACCAACACCCTGGTCACCCGCTTCTCCATCCCCGACGCCCCGGGCGGCGGCGGGACGAACGCGACCCTGAACATCTACGTCGACGGCGCCCTCCACAAGGCCATCGATCTGACCTCGAAGTACGCCTGGCTGTACGGCGCGGAGGCGTCCCCCGGCAACTCGCCCGGCGCCGGCCCGGCCCGGCACATCTACGACGAGGCCAACGTCATGCTGAACACCACCGTCCCCAAGGGCAGCAGGATCAGGCTGCAGAAGGACCCGGCCAACACCACCACCTACGCCATCGACTTCGTCAGCCTGGAGCAGGTCTCGCCGGTCGCCAACCCCGACCCCGCGCACTACGCCGTACCGGCCGGGTTCTCCCAGCAGGACGTGCAGAACGCCCTGGACAAGGCGCGCCAGGACACCAACCTGACCGGCGTCTACCTGCCCGCGGGCACGTACCAGACGACGGGCAAGTTCCAGGTGTACGGCAAGGCCGTCAAGGTGGTCGGCGCGGGCCCCTGGTACACCAGGTTCGTCTCGCCCTCCGGCCAGGACGGCACCGACGTCGGCTGGCGCACCGAGGCGTCGTCGAACGGCTCGACGTTCGCCGGGTTCGCCCACTTCGGCAACTACACCTCGCGCATCGACGGCCCCGGCAAGATCTTCGACCTGTCGAAGGTCTCGAACATGACGATCGACAACATCTGGGTCGAGCACCAGATCTGCATGTTCTGGGGCACGAACGTCGACCACGTCACGATCAGGAACTCGCGCATCAGGAACACCTTCGCCGACGGCGCGAACTTCACCAACGGCAGCACGAACAACCTGATCACCAACGTCGAGACCCGCGCCACCGGCGACGACAGCTTCGCGCTGTTCGCGGCGATCGACAACGTCAACGCCGACCAGTCGGGCAACGTCTTCGAGAACATCAGCTCGCTGCTGACCTGGCGGGCCGCGGGCGTCGCGGTGTACGGCGGCCAGAACAACATCGTCCGCAACGCCTACATCGCCGACACCCTGGTCTACTCGGGCATCACGATCAGCTCGCTCGACTTCGGCATCCCGATGCGGGACTTCGGCCCGGGGCAGACGAAGTTCGAGAACATCTCGATCGTGCGCTCCGGCGGGCACTTCTGGGGGCAGCAGACGTTCCCGGCGATGTGGATCTTCTCCTCCTCCAAGAAGTTCACCGCGATCCGGGTGACCGACGTGGACATCGTGGACCCGACCTACAGCGGGATCATGTTCCAGACCGGCTACTCCGGCCCGAGCACGCCGCTGAACCCGGTCACCGACACGGTGTTCACGAACGTGTCGATCTCGGGGGCGCACCGCAGCGGCGACGCCTTCGACGCCAAGTCCGGCTTCGGCATCTGGGTCAACGAGCTGCCCGAACCGGGGCAGGGTCCGGCGGTCGGCTCGGCCACGTTCAGCAATCTGCGGCTGAGCGGCAACGCGACCGACATCCGCAACACGACGAGCACGTTCACGCTCAACGTGAACTGAGCGCGTCCCGACGTGCCGTCCGGGTCCGCGGGGCCCGGACGGCACGTCGGCGGTATGACCCAAATGGTATGCAAGCTCCGTGGACAACTTTAAAGTTTCTTTACATAATCCGATGAACCCGCTGGTCGCGGGCCTCGCGCTCGGACGACGAAAGGGTTGTCCACCATGAAGCGAACGCGCCATCTCCTCGTCGTGCTGCTGGCCTCCGTCCTGGCGGCACTGGGCGTCCTCGTCGTCCAGACCTCCGCCCAGGCCGCCAACCTCCTCACCAATCCGGACTTCGAGACCGGGTCCCTGTCGCCGTGGTCGTGCACCGGCGGGCTGGGGTCCGTGGTCTCCACGCCGGTCCACTCCGGCACCAAGGCGCTGGCCGCGGCGGCCGGCGGGTCCGACACCGCGCAGTGCACCCAGTCGGTGTCGGTGCGGCCGAGCACGACGTACACGCTGAGCGCGTGGGTGCGCGGCAGCTACGTCTACCTCGGCGTCACCGGCGGCTCCTCCACGTGGACGTCGTCGGCGGCGGCGTACACGCAGCTCAGCGTGTCGTTCACGACGGCGGCGAACCAGAGCACCGCCGTCATCTTCCTGCACGGCTGGTACGGGCAGGGCACCTACTACGCCGACGACGTGAACTTCGACGGCCCCGGCGGCACCGCCACCCCCACGGTCACCCCGACCGTGACGCCGACGGTGACCCCGACGGTCACGCCCACGGTCACCCCCACCGTGACCCCGACGGTCACGCCCACCGTGACGCCCACGGTCACGCCCACCGACACCACCTGCCCGACCAAGCCGCGCCCGGCCGGCAAGGTGATCCAGGGCTACTGGGAGAACTGGGACGGCGCGATCAACGGCGTGCACCCGCCGCTCGGCTGGATCCCGATCACCGACCCGCGTATCAAGCAGCACGGCTACAACGTGATCAACGCCGCGTTCCCCGTCATCCGCTCCGACGGCACCGTGCTGTGGGAGGACGGCATGGACGCCACCGTCAAGGTCGCCACCCCGGCCGAGATGTGCCAGGCCAAGGCCGCGGGCGCGACGATCCTCATGTCCATCGGCGGCGCGGCGGCCGGCATCGACCTCGGCTCCAGCACCGTCGCCGACCGCTTCGTGGCGACCGTCGTGCCGATCCTGAAGAAGTACAACTTCGACGGCATCGACATCGACATCGAGACCGGCCTGACCGGCGGCGGGAGCCTCACCCAGCTCTCGGCCTCGCAGTCGAACCTCATCCGGATCATCGACGGCGTGCTCGCCCAGATGCCCGCCGGGTTCGGCCTGACCATGGCGCCGGAGACGGCGTACGTGACGGGCGGCAGCGTGACGTACGGGTCGATCTGGGGCGCGTACCTGCCGATCATCAAGAAGTACGCCGACAACGGCCGCCTGTGGTGGCTGAACATGCAGTACTACAACGGCAGCATGTACGGCTGCTCCGGCGACTCCTACTCCGCCGGCACCGTGCAGGGCTTCACCGTGCAGACCACCTGCCTGAACAACGGCCTGACCATCCAGGGCACGACGATCACCGTGCCCTACGACAAGCAGGTGCCCGGCCTGCCCGCGCAGCCGGGAGCGGGCGGCGGCTACATGGCGCCCTCGCTGGTGTCGCAGGGCTGGAACGCCTTCGGCGGTAACCTGAAGGGCCTGATGACCTGGTCGATCAACTGGGACGGCTCGAAGGGCTGGACGTTCGGCGACAACGTCAGGGGCCTGCAGGGCCGTTAGGGACGGGACGCGGCGGCCTTCCGGCGCCAGGGGCGCCGGGAGCGCCGCCGCGTCCGCCAGGTAACGCTTGGCTGTGAATCCGGCCCGCTGGTTTGCCGCGTTTGCGGGTGCATGGAACGCTCTAGGCAAAAAGCGCCGAGGACCGGGTGGGGATTCAGGTGTCAACAGTAAGCGGGGGAACGGCGTCGCGGCGTTCTGGCCGGTTGGCCGCCTGCGTGATGGGGTTCGCCGCCATGGCGGTGCTCGCGGCGGGATGCTCCCTCGGCGCCACCGCCGACCAGGAGACCACCGGCGCCCAGCCGCCGCAGGCGTCCACGCCCACCGCCACCACGAAGATCCAGAAGCCGCCGCCCGTGGACGCGGACTGGCCGCGCTGGGGGCTGACCCACACCGGCGTCAGCGCCAACAACATCACCCCGCGCCTGGAGCAGGACGTCGCCCGCGCGCTGTCCGAGACGCCGATGTTGCAGAACCAGCACATCATGGGCTTCGGCGCGCTCAACCCCGAGCCGCGGCGGGGCGACTACTTCTGGGAGGACCTCGACAGCCGGACGAACTTCATGCGGGAGTCCGGCGGCACCGGGATCATCACGCTGTGCTGCGCCCCCGACTGGATGAAGGGCGGCCCCGAGGGCCCGACCGAGGAGTCGGCCTGGAAGGAGCACCTGGAGGACGCGCCGTACCCGGAGCACTTCGACGACTTCGCCAAGCTGGCGGCGACCGTGGCCGAGCGCTACCGGGACGTGAAGTACTTCATGGTCTGGAACGAGTTCAAGGGCTTCTGGCGTGACCACAAGAAGCCCGCGGACTACAAGGGCTACACCGAGCTGTACAACAAGGTGTACGACGCGGTGAAGGCGGTCCGCCCCGACGCCAAGATCGGCGGCCCGTACCTGGGCTTCGACAGCGACAGCAAGGGCGACACCGAGCTGCGCGGCCCGTGGGGGGCGGTCAACCAGCACGCCCTCGACGCCTTCGAGTACTGGTTCAAGAACAAGAAGGGCGCCGACTTCATCGTCGTGGACGGCGCCTCGCCCACCGAGACCCACGAGCTGCTGCCGGACGCGTTCGGCGCCCTGGCCAAGTTCAGCGCGGTCACCAAGTGGCTGCGCGAGAAGACCGGCGACCTGCCGGTGTGGTGGTCGGAGTGGTACTTCGTGCCCGAGGACGGCACCGTCTGGGACGAGCCCATGCGACTGGCCGTGCAGGCCGCCTCGATGATGGAGTTCGCCAAGAGCGGCGCGAGCACGGCCCTGTACTGGAACCCGCAGGCCAAGGACGGCGCGTGCAAGGCCTGCATGTGGGAGCCGCGCACGGGCGCGCTGCTGCCGACCGGGAAGCTGGTGAGCGACTTCACCCGGTGGTTCCCGGCGGGGGCCGAGCTCGACCCGGTCACCTCCTCCGACCCGCGGGTGCGGGTGCTGGCCCAGCCCCGGCAGCTCCTCGCGGTCAACACGGCGGGCAAGCAGGTCACCACGACGGTGGACGGCAAGGAGCTGACGCTCAAGCCGTACGAGATCAAGTGGAGCGACCGCTAGCCGCGCGCTGATCACACGGGCGTGATGGCGGTCCGATATGACGGCCGCCATTGATCCGGCTGACTCGCCTTGACACGATGCGCAAGATCCCGAGTAAATCTGCTGAGCGAACTTGCGCATGTTGAAGCTCCGACCCTGTACGTCGGCACCGGCCAGAACTACACCGGCAGCGCCGGCCACTACGACTCGGTGCTGGCGCTGGACATCGACACCGGCCGGCCGCGCTGGACGCGGCGGATGACCGACGTGGACACCTGGCGGCTGGAGTGCTCGCTGCCCACCCCCGAGGACCGCGAGTACTGCCCCAACTTCCCCGACGGCACCGCGCTCGACTTCGACCTCGGGGCCGCGCCCAACGTGTTCAGGGCGGGCGCACCCTGTTCGCCCTCGACCCGGCGACCGGGCACCTGCCCTGGGAGACGCCCAACCCGGCCGACGGCTGCGCCACCGGCGGCGCGGCCCAGTACCCGGACGTCTGCCGCCTCGGCCACACCCCGGCCGTCTCCAGCACGCCCGGCCTGGTGTGGGAGGGCAGCATGGACGGCAAGATGCGGGCCTACTCGGCGCGCACCGGCGAGGTGGTGTGGGCCTACGACACCATGCGGGAGGTGGGGGGCGTCAACGGGCTGACCGGGCGCGGCGGGGCCGGGCGGCGGCGGGGCCGTGGTGTCGCACGGCATGCTGTTCGTCCAGTCCGGGTACTCCTTCACGCCGTACCCGAACCCGTACGAGTCGGTGTTCCTGGCCTTCAGCCTTCCGTAGGGGCCGCCGGGGCGGTGGAGCCGCGTACCACCAGCTCGGTCGCCAGCTCCACGTGGTGGGAGTCGATCCGCTCGCCGGCCGCCAGCCGCAGCGCGGTGCGCAGGGCCGCCCGGCCCATCTCGCGCAGCGGCTGACGCACGGTGGTCAGCTGCGGGGAGGCCATCCGCGCGATCTGGGTGTCGTCGAAGCCGACGATGCTCAGGTCCTCCGGGATGCGCAGGCCGCGCGACCTGGCGGCCTCCATGACCCCGAGCGCGATCTCGTCGCAGCCGGCGAAGATCGCGGTCGGGGGCCGCGGCAGGTCGAGCACGCTCGCGCCGTTGACCAGGCCGTCCTGGTAGTGGAAGTGGGCGGTGCGGACGTAGCCGGGCGGCTCGGGCGCTCCCGCGGCCTCCATCGCCGCGCGGTAGCCGTGCAGGCGGGCCTGGTTGCAGGCCGAGGTCGGGGGGCCGCCGATGTAGGCGATGCGGCGGTGGCCGAGGGAGAGCAGGTGCTGGGTCGCGGTCAGGCCGCCGGCGAAGTTCGTCGAGCCGACGCTGGTCACGCTCGTGGTCGGCAGGTTGAGCGGGTCGATCACGACCAGCGGCAGCCGGGCCCGCGACAGCGCCCCGAGCTGCGCGCCGGTCAGCTCGCTGGTCACCACGATGAGCGCCCGCCGCCCGGCGGCGACCAGGTCGCGCGCCCAGCCGCCGGTGCGCTGGTGGCTCTTCCTGATGCTGACGACGACCGACGTCTCCAGCTCGTCGCCCGCCTCGATCGCGCCGTGGATGATCTCGGTGGAGTAGGCGTTGAGGTCGTCGTCGAACTGCACCTCGATCGTGGCGGGGCCGCCCACCTCGCCGCGGCGCGGCGTGGCGGGCACGTAGTCGTGCTGCTGGAGCAGCGACTGCACCAGCGAACGGGTCGCCGGGGCCACGTCGCTGCGGCCGTTGAGCACCTTGGAGACGGTGGCGACGGAGACGCCGGCCGAGGCCGCGACGGTGGCCAGCGTGGCGCGCCTAGGAGCCGGCATCTGTTCCTCCTCGGATCTCCACGGGGGTGACCAGCCGCCTGCCGCCACCGGCCGGCCGCGCCGGCCCGGTCAGCCGGACCACGCCGCGGCACGGCAGGTCTGCGGCGGACGTGCCGACGAGCACCTCGACGTCTCCCGGCTCCACGACGCGCCGCAGGTCGCGCCCGGTGAAGGCGGTCCTGTCGGTGTGCACGAGGAAGGAGACCCGCCTGCTGCCGCCCGGTTCGAGGCGGACCCTGACGAAGCCGGTGAGCTGCTTCACCGGCCTGGTGACCTGGGCGAGGACGTCGTGCAGGTAGAGCTGCACGACCTCGTCGCCGGCCCGGTCGCCGGTGTTGGCGACGGTGACCGAGACGGTGAACTCGCCGTCGGCCGGGACCTCGTCGGCGCTGAGGCGCAGGTCGCCGACCTCGAAGGAGGTGTAGGAGCGGCCGTGCCCGAAGGGGAACAGCGGGGTGGGATCGAGGTTGCTGATGCCCTTGCTGTCGGCTCCGAGCGGGGGCTGCAGGTAGGTGCCCGGCTGCCCGCCAGGATGGCGGGGTATCTGCACGGGAAGCTTGCCTCCAGGCTGGACACGACCGGTCAGTATACCGGCGATCGCCCCGCCGCCCTCCTCCCCGGGCATGAACGCCTGGACCAGCCCGGCGGCTCCGGCGTGCACCTCGCCCAGCGCGTACGGGCGGCCGGAGACGACCACCACGACGACCGGCGTGCCCGTCGCGAACAGCTCGGCCAGCAGGTCGGCCTGGAGGCCGGGCAGCCGCAGGTCCTCGGCGTCGCAGCCCTCGCCCGACGTGCCCTGGCCGAACAGTCCGGCCAGGTCGCCCACGACCGCGACGCACAGGTCGGCCTGGCGGGCGGCGGCGCTCGCCGCGGCGAAGCCGGACCGGTCGCAGCCCTGCACCGCGCATCCCCGCTCGTGCGTGATCTCGGCGCCGGGCAGCTCGGCGCGCAGCGCGTCGAGCACGGTCGGGGCCTCGACGCCGAGCCCGAGACCGGGATAGCGGGGCAGGACGTGGTTGGGGAAGGCGTAGCAGCCCATGAACGTGCGCGGGTCGTCGGCGCACGGCCCGACGACGGCGATCCGGCCGAGGCCGGCGGGCAGCGGCAGCGCGGTCCCGGCGTCGAGCAGGACGATCGAGCGTTCGGCCAGCTCGCGGGCCAGGGCGCGGTTGGCGGCCGAGTCCAGCTCGACGTCCTGCGCCCCGGCGGCCGAGCCCTCGGGCGTCCAGCCGGGGTCGAGCAGGCCGAGCTGCACCTTCTGGGTGAGCAGCCGGCGCGCGGCGCGGTCGATCAGCGACTCGGGGAGCTCGCCCCGGCGCACCCGCTCGACCAGGTCGGCGCCGAAGCCGAGGGTGTCGGGCAGCTCGACGTCCACGCCCGCGGCGAGCGCCTGCGCCCCCGCGTCGCCGGGGTCGGCGGCCACCTGGTGCATGGTCGCCAGGAACGGGACCGCCCAGTAGTCGGACACGACGGTGCCGGTGAAGCCCCACTCCTCGCGCAGCAGCTCGGTCAGCAGCCAGGAGTCGACGGCGGCGGGCACGCCGTCCACGTCGGAGTAGGAGTTCATCACCGAACGGGCGCCGCCCAGGGTGACGGCCGCCTCGAACGGCGGCAGGATCATGTCCATCAGCTCGCGGCGGCCCATCGGCACCGGGCCGTGGTTGCGGGCGGCCCGCGAGGCCGAGTACCCGGCGAAGTGCTTGAGCGTGGCGATCACGCCGGCGCTCTCCAGGCCGCGCACGTACGCCGCGCCGAGCATCGAGACCAGGTACGGGTCCTCGCCCATCGTCTCCTCGACCCGGCCCCACCGGTAGTCGCGCACCACGTCGAGCACCGGGGAAAGGCCCTGGTGGACGCCCACGGCCCGCATGTCCCGCCCGATGGCCGCGGCCATGCGCTCGACCAGGTCCGGGTCGAAGGTGGCGGCCCACGCGATGGCCGCCGGGTAGACGGTGGCGCCGTAGGTGGTGAAACCGGTCAGGCATTCCTCGTGCACGAGGGCGGGGATGCCGAGCCTGGACAGGCCGACGACCTCGCGCTGGAGGCGTACCACCTCGGCGGCGCCCTCGGCCACCGTCACCGGGACGCTGCCGAACACGCGGGTCAGGTGGCCGAGCCCGTGCCGGGCGGCCTCTCCCAAGGGGACGGTGCCCGAGGCGGCGAAAACGTCCTGCATCGGGGCCACGTTGTGGGTGCCGGTGCCGTCCGGGTCGGGGGCGGGGGCCTCCTCCTCGTGCGCCATGTCGTTGCCCACCCACCGGCTGCCGAGCTGGGCGACCTTCTCCTCCAGCGTCAGCTCCTGAAGGAGGGCCTCGACCCGCTCGGCCACGGGAAGCGCCGGGTCCAGCCACGGGCCGAGGACCCGATCCGCCGGGGTGCGATCTAGAGCCGTCATGAACTGCACTCCTTCAAGAGTTACTGCCGCAAATTTTCGAAACATTTCGAGCCAGGCCCGCCACCTGCACAATGCCGCAACTGGGGCAGAATAGCCAGCTAGATGCCTGCGCGAGATTACTACACCGTCCTGGCCCCCGCCCAGGGCCGGTTCCCCGGTAAGGGTCTTGACACGGTAATGGTCGAAATCTAGATTGACGTGCCGCGCGGTCATGTCGCAAATGTTTCGACTGGTTCACTCAAGGGCGAGCGGACGAGCGGCATTGGGGGGTTTGCCGATCCGACCGCCGGCCAACGCGTCCCAAGGACAACCGAGCCGCGGCCAGGCCACGGCATTCGAGTACGGAGATCAGCGTGGAGACCAGGACAACCTCTCGCCGCACCTTCCTCAGCCTCTCCATGGGGCTGCCCCTGGGAGCCGCGCTCGCCGCCTGCGGCACGTCCGGCCCCACCCGCGCGGGTGGCGGCAGCGCGACCGGAGGTGGCGGCGGCGGCGCCAAGGCCACCTACTGGTACCTGTCGGTCGAGCCGCAGGAAGGCGTGCGCCGCCGGGCGATCGAGCGCTTCAACAAGGCGAACCCCACCACCCAGATCGAGGGCACGGCGTTCCAGAACGACGCCTACAAGACCAAGATCAAGACGGCCATCGGCGCCGGCCAGGCCCCCACGCTGATCTGGGGCTGGGGCGGCGGCACGCTGCGCAGCTACGTCCAGGCCGGCCAGGTCGAGGACCTCACGTCCTGGTTCTCCGAGAACGCCGCCGTCAAGGACCGGCTGTTCCCCTCCTCCTTCGGCGCGGCCACGGTGGACGGCAAGATCTACGCGATGCCGTGCGAGACCGTGCAGCCGATCGTCCTGTACTACAACAAGGAGGTCCTGGAGAAGGTCGGCGTGCAGCCGCCGACGACCTGGGGCGAGATCATGGACATCGTGCCCAAGATCAACGCCAAGGGCATCGCGCCGTTCGCGCTCGGCGGCCAGTCGCGCTGGACCAACATGATGTGGCTGGAGTTCCTGTTCGACCGGATCGGCGGCCCCGAGGTGTTCCAGGCGGTGTTCGACGGCCAGAAGGACGCCTGGTCCAACCCCGCCGCCCTCGACGCCCTGACCAAGATGCAGGACCTGATCAAGGCGAACGGCTTCATCAAGGGCTTCTCCTCCATCACCGCCGACTCCAACGCCGACCAGGCGCTGCTGTACACCGGCAAGGCGGCCATGATGCTGCACGGCGCGTGGACGTACGGCGGCATGAAGAACGACGGCGGCGACTTCGTCCCCGGCGGCCACCTCGGCTACATGAACTTCCCGCCCGTGGACGGCGGCAAGGGCGACCCGAGCAACACCGTCGGCAACCCCGGCCAGTACCTGTCGATCTCCGCCAAGGCCACCCCCGAGCAGAAGGAGATCGCCAAGAAGTTCTTCACCACCGGCGTGCTCGACCAGACCGAGGTCAAGGAGTGGGCGAGCACGGGCGGCGTGCCGATCGCCAAGGGCGCCGACTCCGCCTTCGCCTCCTCCCCCGACGCCGAGTTCCTGAAGTTCGTCTACGACATCGCCGGCAACGCCAAGACCTTCGCCCAGTCCTGGGACCAGGCGCTCAGCCCGACCGCGGCCGAGGTGCTGCTGGACAACATCGCCAAGCTGTTCCAGCTGTCCATCTCGCCGCAGCAGTTCCAGTCGAACATGAACGCGGTCATCGGCAAGTGAGCGTGATCCCGATCCCCGCCGGGCGGGGGGCGCCGGCCGCCGCCGGGCGAGGGGGCCGCGGCTCCCTCGCCTGGCTGGCCGTGCCGGCGCTGCTGTTCTTCGTCGGCTTCGGCGTGATCCCGCTGATCGGGGTGCTCGTCCTCAGCTTCACCTCCTGGGACGGGCTCGGCGACATCGGCTTCACCGGCCTGTCGAGCTGGCGGGCCGTGCTCTCCGACCCAGGGCTGCCGCACGCGTTGTGGGTGACGTTCCTGGTGATGGCCGCGTCCTGGGCGGTGCAGACGCCGGCCAGCATCCTGTTCGGGGTGTTCCTGGCCGGTCAGCAGCGCTACCGGGCCGTGCTGTCGGTGTTCTCCTTCATCCCGCTGCTGCTCAGCTCGGCCGCCATCGCCATCACCTACAAGGCGCTGCTGGACCCGAACTTCGGGCTCGGCGCCGGGCTCGGCCTCGACCTGCTGGCCCAGGACTGGCTGGGCGAGCCCGTCCTCGCCTTCAGCGTGGTGATCTTCGTGGTGTCGTGGCAGTTCATCCCGTTCCACTCGCTGATCTACCAGGGCGGCGTGCGGCAGATCCCGCGCTCGATGTACGAGGCCGCCCAGCTCGACGGCGCGGGCCGGGTGCGCACGTTCTTCAGCATCACGCTGCCGCAGCTCAAGTACACGATCATCACGTCCTCGACGCTGATGGTGGTCGGGTCGCTGACCTTCTTCGACCTGATCTTCGTGCTGACCGCGGGCGGCCCCGGCGACGCCACCCGGGTGCTCGCCCTGGACATGTACAAGCGGGGGTTCCAGGCCAACCTGATGGGCCCGGCCAGCGCGATCGCGGTCATCCTGGTCCTCGTGGGCCTGGCCCTGGCGCTGCTGCTGCGCCGTCTGGGCGGCCGGGACGCCTCGGCGAGCCAGCTGGAAGGGGCCTGACATGGCGACGACGCTGACGAAACCGGCGCGCCGGGCCGGCGGCGCGGCCCGGGGGACGGGCGGCCCGGCCGCCGCCCGCCGCAACTGGGTGGCCGGGGTGGCCGGGTGGGTCTGGCTGGCGATCGTGGTGGTCCCGATCTACTGGATCGTCATCACCAGCTTCAAGGCGCAGAGCTCCTACTACGCCTCCAACCCGCTCGCGCCGCCGTCGGAGCCGACGCTGGGGGCGTACAAGCTGGTGCTGGAGTCGGACTTCGCGCTGTACTTCCTCAACAGCCTCGTCGTCACCCTCGGCGCGGTGATCCCGGCCGTCGGGGTGTCGTTCATGGCGGCGTACGCGATCGTGCGGGGCGGCGACGGGCGGTTCCTGCGCGGGGTGAACTCGCTGTTCCTCATGGGGCTGGCGATCCCGCTCCAGGCCACGATCATCCCGATCTACCTGATCATCATCCGGCTGCACCTGTACGACTCGCTGCTGGGCATGATCCTGCCCTCCATCGCGTTCGCGATCCCGCTGTCGGTGCTGGTGCTGTCGAACTTCATCAGGGACGTGCCCAAGGAGCTGTTCGAGTCGATGCGGCTGGACGGCGCCACCGACTGGGGCATGCTCTGGCGGCTGACCTTCCCGCTGACCCGCCCGGCCGTGGTGACGGTGTCGATCTACAACGCGCTGACGATCTGGAACGGCTTCCTGCTGCCGCTGATCCTGACCCAGAGCCCGGACAAGCGCACGCTGCCGCTGGCGTTGTGGACGTTCCAGGGCCAGTACAGCGTGAACGTGCCCGCCGTGCTCGCCTCGGTCGTCCTGACCACGTTGCCCATCCTGATCCTCTACGTGGTGGGCCGCCGTCAGCTCCTCAGCGGGCTGACCGCGGGCTTCGGCAAGTGAGCGACGGCCCTCCCCCGCCCGGGAGGGCCGTCCATCGCGGCGCGTACCAGGGCCTCGGCGTTCCTGGCCAGGGCGGCGCGCGCCTCGGGCCGGTGGGACGACGGCTCGGCGCGCTTCCTGATGGGGGCGAGAGCGCGCAGGTCGAACTCGGTGTCGGAGTAGAGCCGGTCGGCCCGCCCCGGCGGCAGCAGCCGGTACGTGCCCACCACCCGCCGCCCCTCCCGTACCAGGAGGTGGTCGCAGTAGGCGTCGAACCTGTCCACGTCGAGGCCGGAGACCGGGCTGTCGAGCCGCGCCCCCATCTCCTCGGCGAAGACCTCGTACCGCAGCCGCTGGGCCGCCTGGAGGTCGGCGGGGCTCGTGGCCATGCCGACCGTGTACCGGCTCGTGTCAAGAGAGATCGTCATGGGCGCGGGGTCCTTCCCTGAAGCGTCTCGCGACCATGTCGTCATGCCGACATGACGGCCGGCTCTCTCATCGGGGGCACCCAGGCGTCGGAGTGGTGAACCTAGCTCGCGGCCTCCCGCTCGCGGTCGCGGCGGTTGGCGTACAGGCTGGTCAGGGTGACCGTGGTCAGGACGACGACGATCACGCCGAGCGAGGCGAGCGTCGGGATCTGCGGCATCCAGTCCCAGACGCCGTGCGCCCAGTGCAGGATGAGCTTGACCCCGATGAAGGCCAGGATGACGCTCAGCCCGTGGTTGAGGTGGCGCAGCTTGGTCAGGACGCCCTGGAGCACGAAGTACAGCGCCCGCAGGCCCATCAGCGCGAACGCGTTGGTGGCGAAGACCAGGAACGGGTCCTCGGTCACGCCGTACACGGCCGGCACGGAGTCCACGGCGAAGACGATGTCCGTGCCCAGGACGGCGAGGGCGGCCAGGGCCAGCGGCGTCAGGGCCAGCCGGCCGCCCTCGCGCACGGCCAACCGGGAGCCGCGGTAGTCGTCGGTGACCGGCACGAAGCGGCGCACCAGCCGGACGCTGCGCATGGAGGAGATGTCCACCTGCTGCTCGTGGCCGCCGAGCACGTCCTTGAGGATCTTGCCGGCGGTGACGATGAGGATCGCGCCGAACAGCAGGAACGCCCACGTGCCGCTCTGCAGCGCGGCGGCGCCGAGCCAGATGAAGATGCCGCGCAGGACGAGCGCGCCGACGATGCCGTACAGCAGGACCTGCCGGGCCAGCGCGGGCGGGACCGCGAAGGCGGCCAGCAGCAGCATGAACACGAACAGGTTGTCCACCGACAGCGACTTCTCCACCACGAAACCGGTGAAGAACTCCACGGCGACGCCGCCGCCGTGCGCCGCCCACAGGTAGAAGCCGAAGATCACCGGCAGGATCAGGTAGAAGACCGACCAGCCGGCCGCCTCACGCATGCCGACCTCGTGCGGGCGCCTGGTCAGCAGGAGATCCAGCGCCAGCAGCAGCACGAGCCCGGCGATCGCGACCAGCCAGAGGGTGGGCGTGGCGATGGTGGTCAGGGCGGGGGCAGCCAGGGATATGCCCGCGGGCATGGGTCCTCCTCGAACGCGCGTCATCGTTCGAGGTCTCCTTCGCCCGTGCGCCGATCGCGCGGGCGGCCGCCCGGGGACGTCAGGGACGTCCGTACTGACCGGGCCGGCGCTTGCGAAGTACTCCCCTCGGCGACCTCAGCCTAGGCGATGTCACGACATGTCACCACCTGTGGGCTCTCGCGATCTGCGCCGCCCCCCCACCTCGGGCCGCGCTCCCCGCTCCGGAGGAGGCGGGACGGCCAGCGGCCGTCACCGCGGCGACCACCTGACTCCAGGGCGGAAAACCGCTGACTGCGCCATTTACCGTTAGGAAACTTTCCTTTATATTTGGGAGCATCCCCCAGCATGAAGGAACGGTGACATGCGCAGAGTATGGACCTTCTTAGCCATGGCGGCGGTCTCCGTCGCCACCGTCGTCGCCCTCTCGCCCCCGGCCTCGGCGCACGGCTACATCTCCGACCCGCCGAGCCGCCAGGCCAACTGCGCGGCCGGCAAGGTCAAGAACTGCGGCCAGATCATCTGGGAGCCGCAGAGCGTCGAGGGCCCGAAGGGCCTGTACAACTGCAGCGGCGGCGACGCCCGGTGGGCCCCGCTGGACGACGACAGCAAGGCCTGGCCCGCCGCGACCGTGGGCGACACGGTCAACTTCAAGTGGCTCATCGAGGCCCGGCACGCGACCAGCACGTGGGAGTACTACGTCGGCGGCACCCGGATCGCCCTGTTCAACGACCACGGCAGGGAACCGGGCGCGACGGTGACGCACTCGGTCAGCCTGGGCGGCCGTACCGGGCGCATCAAGCTGCTGGCCATCTGGAACATCGCCGACACCGAGAACGCCTTCTACAACTGCGTCGACCTCCAGGTGGGCCCCGGCGGTCCGACGCCGACCCCCACGGCCACGCCCACCCCCACGCCCACGCCGACGCCGACGCCGACGCCCACGGTGACCCCGACCCAGGGCCCGGCCGGCAACTGGACCGCGGGGACCGCGTACAAGTCGGGTGACCAGGTGGTCTACAACAACGTCACCTACCGCTGCGTCCAGCCGCACACGGCGCTGCCGGGCTGGGAGCCGCCGAACGTGCCCGCCCTATGGCAGCGGGTGTGATCGTCTGACTCCGGTGCACGAAAGGGGTGCGGTCGGCCAGAATCGGGCCGACCGCACCTTGTCTTGTAGAAGGCACCGATGAAGCGACTTCTCCTCGTCCTCGGCGTCGTCATGGTGGCGGCGGCCGTGTGGGGCGGCGTCCTGCTGCTGTCGGCCACCTGACCGTCGGCGACGCCGGTACGACTTCGTTGACGGCGCCACCGTCCCCGGCCCGATCTGGCGGGCCTCGATTACCGAGGCGCTGCGCGACGTGCCGGGGGTGCGCTTCCCCGAGCCGGACCGGGCCCGCTTCGGCGGCTGCCGCCTGGCCTGCCCGCGGTAGGGCCTCAGCGGGCTTTCAGCAGCTCGGCGAGGCGGTCCATGGAGTGGACGCCGCCCTTGGGTCCGTCGGCGCGGACGATGGCGTCGCGCGCCTCGACTGACGGGTGCACCGACTGGGCCACGTACCGGGTGCGGCCGCCGGTCTCCTCCAGCCGGACGGTCTCCAGGGCCACCTCGCCCGGCGTGCCCTCGAACTCCCACGTGCGCACGTACCGCTCCGGCGGCACGACCGCGTGGTAGACGCCGCCGAAGGCGTACTCTCTGCCGCGGGCGTCGGTGTTGACGAAGCGCCACCGGCCGCCCGGCGCGACCTCCATGGCGTCCACCCGGGTGTCCAGCCAGTGGGGGCCCCACCAGCGCGGGATCAGCGCCGGGTCGGTCACGGCCCGGAACACCACGCCCCTGGGGGCGTCGAAGGCCCGGATCATGATGATGTCCTGGCGGCCGGGTTCGATGACGAATTCGGTCTCACCCATGGTCACGTCCTTCCTCGCTGCGCCGGAGCTTCGCGATCTCCTGGTCGAGCCGGTCGAAGCTGCCGGTCCAGCGTTCGCGGTAGCGGTCGATCCACGCGGAGGCGCCCTCCAGCGGCGCCGTCTCCAGGCGGCACGGCCGCCACTGCGCGTCGCGTCCGCGGCTGATCAGCCCGGCCCGTTCCAGCACCTTCAGATGCTTGGACACGGCCTGAAGGCTCATGTCGAAGGGCTCGGCCAGCTCGTTGACCGTCGCCTCGCCGTCGGCTAGCCGGGCGAGGATGGCCCGCCGGGTGGGGTCGGCCAGGGCGGCGAAGGTGAGGCTGAGCTGGTCGTCGGGCATCGGTGCGTACGTTCCTTCCTGGGCGGTGCTGACCCTAATGGTCCACGATCGCGCCGCAGGAGACGTTCACGGTCGCCGACGTCATGGTCCGGGCCCGGTCGGAGGCGACGAACGCCGCCACGTCGCCCACGTCGGCGAGGGTGGCGAGCCGTCCGAGCAGGGTGGGCTCGCGGAGCTCCGCCTCCAGCGCGGCCTTGCCCGGGAACGAGCCGGGGATGCTCTCCGGCACGCCGCCGGTGATCAGGGTGACCACGCGCACGCCCTGCCGCCCGGCCTCGCACGCCCACTGGCGGCGGATTCCCTCCATGGTGTCCAGCGACACCTTGAACCCGCCCAGCCCCGGCTGCGTCTGCGGTCCGCCGCCGCCGAACAGCAGGACGACCCCCGAACCGGCCATGTGCCGCACGGCCGCCCTGATGGTGAGGAACTGGGTGCGCGCGGCGACCTGGATCGGCCGCAGGAAGTCCTCGACGGAGATCTCGGCCAGCGGACGCTGCACGTCCTGGACGGAGATGGCGTTGAAGGAGACGTCGATGCGGCCCTCGCGGGCGGCCACCGAGCCGGTGAACGCGTCCACGGCCCGCTCGTCCAGCGCGTCCACGAGCGCGGTCTCCGCCGTGCCGCCGGCCGCGCGGACGTCGTCGGCGACCTTGTCGAGCGGGGCCCGGGTGCGGCCGGCCAGGAAGACGCGGGCGCCCTCGCGGGCGAAGGCGCGGGCCACCGCGCCGCCGATCGAGCCGCCGCCGCCGTAGACCACCGCGACCTTTTCTCGGAGAAGCATCTCTTCCTCCTTGTTCAACCTATTGGTTTATCAACCTACAGGTTGAGTAAGCGCCGGTGTCAAGAACTGGACAGTTCTGGAGGCTTTACCCGATCTTGTCAGGACTCCGGGGCGGTGTTACCTCTTGCGGGACGGGCGTCAATCGCGCGTCTTCTGTACCCAGGAGGAACTGAGTCCACTAGACCCTGGTTACGCAGCGCCGGCGGACGCGTTCGACGCCACGCTGCCCCGGCCGCGCGGCGCGGACCTGCTGGTGCGCTCCTTCCGGGTGCCGCCGACCAGCGCCACCCACCTGATGCTGCGGGTGGTCAGCAGCCAGTGCACCGGCAACCCGCGCTACGCGGGCGAGCAGGACGCCGACCCCAACTCCGCGACCGACTGCGCCACGGCGAGCCCGGCGCGGGAGCAGGTGCGGGCCGCGGAGTTCCAGGCGTACGCGCACTGACCGTTGCGGCGGGCCGGCCGAACGACCGGCCCGCCGCTCGCGGGAACAGGACGGTCGGTCAGAACGGGTAGTGGGCCTGTTCGGTCGCCAGGGTGATCCAGCGGGTGTTGCTGAACGCCTCCAGGCCCCACCGGCCGCCGAACCGGCCGTACCCGGAGGAGCCGGCTCCGCCGAACGGCGCCTGCGGCTCGTCGCCCACGGACTGGTCGTTGACGTGCACGATGCCGGTCCGCAGGCGGCGGGCCACGCGCAGGCCGTGAGTGCCGTTCTCGGTGATGATCCCGGCGGTCAGGCCGTGCTCGGTGTCGTTGGCCAGGGCCACGGCCTCGTCGTCGGTGGCGAAGGTGTCGACCACGCACACCGGGCCGAACGCCTCGCCGTAGTACAGCCTGGCGTGCCTGGGCACGCCGGTCAGCACCGTGGCCGGGTGCACCGCGCCCTCGGGCTCGCCGCCCCCGGCCAGCACCGTCGCGCCCTTGGCGACCGCGTCGGCGACCAGGTCGGCCACCCGCCGCGCGGCGTCCGCGCTGACCAGGGGCCCGATCACGGTCTCCGGCCGGGACGGGTCGCCGGCGGGCAGCGCGCGCACCTTGTCCGCGAACCTGCGGCCGAACTCCCCGGCCAGCGACTCGTGCACCAGCACGCGGTCGCCCGACATGCAGATCTGGCCCGCGTTCATGTAGACGCCGAAGGCGGCGGCGTCCACGGCGTGGCCGAGGTCGGCGTCGTCCAGGACGATGATGGCGTTCTTGCCGCCCAGTTCCAGCAGGGCGGGCTTGAGGTGGCGGGCGGCGTGGGTGCCGATGATCCGGCCGACCTCGGTGGAGCCGGTGAAGTTGACCGCCCGTACGCGTGGGTCGGCGATGAGCGCCTCGGCGATCACGGCGGCGTCGGCCGGGTCGTTGGTGACCACGTTGAGCACGCCCGCGGGCAGCCCGGCCTCGTGCAGCAGGTCGGCGACGAACAGGCCGCACGCGATCGGCGCGTCCTCGCTGGGCTTCATGACGACGGTGTTGCCCGCGGCCAGGGCGGCGGCCACCGAGCGCACGCCGAGGATGACCGGCGCGTTCCACGGCGAGAAGGCGGCGACCACGCCGAGCGGCTCGCGTACGGCCAGGCCGAGCACGCCCTCCTCCTGCGCGGTGAGCACCTCGCCGCGCGGCGCGGTGATCGCGGCCGCGGCCTCGCGCAGCATGTTCGCGGCCAGCCCGACGTTGAACAGGGCCCACGGGCGCGTGCCGCCGACCTCGGCGGCCATCAGCGCCACGGCCTGCTCGCCGCGCTCCTGGAGCAGGTCGGCGGCCCTGAGGAAGATCGCCCGGCGGGCGAACGGGCTGGTGGCGGCCCAGCCGTCGAAGGCGGCCTGCGCCGCGTCCACCGCCGACGTGACGTCCTCGACGCCCGCGGCGGCCACGGTCGCGTACACCTCGCCGGTGTACGGGGCCAGGTCGGGCGTCGTACGGCCGCCCTGCGCGGGGACGTTCTTGCCGCCGATCAGCAGGTCACGGGTGATGGTCATGCGGTCTCCCCTGATATCTCGGTAAGGACGCGCTGGGCCACGGCGAACGCCGCGTTGGCGGCGGGCACTCCGCAGTAGATCGCGCTCTGCAGCAGCACCTCGCCGATCTCGTCGGCCGTCAGGCCGTTGCGCACGGCGGCGCGGACGTGCATGGCCAGCTCGTCGAGGTGCCCGTGCGCGACCAGCGCGGTGAGGGTGACGCAGCTTCTGGTGCGCCGGTCGAGGCCGGGCCTGGTCCAGATCTCTCCCCAGGCGTAACGGGTGATGAGGTCCTGGAAGTCCCTGGTGAAGCCGGTGGTACGGGCGACGGCCCGGTCGACGTGGGCGTCCCCGAGCACTTCCCGGCGCACCCGCATGCCGGGGGTGGCGGGCAGGTGGGCGAGCAGCGCCGCGGTGACCCGTTCCGGCTGGTCGACGCCGGCCAGGTGGGCCGCGCCCGGGACCTCCACGAGCGTCGCGCCGGGGATGCCGTCGGCCAGCTCCCTGGCGTGCGCGGGCGGCGTGGCGGGGTCGTCCCGGCCGCCCAGCACCAGCGTGGGGACGGCGATGCCGGGCAGCTCGGCGCGCAGGTCGTAACCGGCCAGCGCGTCGCAGCAGGCGGCGTAGCCGGCGGGGTCGGCGGCGGCGAGGTCGTCCAGGAGCGCCTGGTCGGCGGGCCCGGCGAACCAGCGCTCGGCCGTGGCCTCCAGCAGCGGCGCGGTGCCCCGCTCGCGCACCAGCGCCGCCCGCTCGCGCCAGCCGCCGGGCTCGCCGAAGCGGGCCGAGGAGCAGATCATCGCCAGGGACAGCAGGCGTCCCGGGTGGCGCAGGGCGAGGGTGGCGCCGATCGCGCCGCCGATGGAGACGCCGGCGTAGTGGAAGGCGTCCAGGCCCAGGTCGTCGGCCAGTTCCAGGACGAGCCCGGCCAGGCCGTCGATCGTGGACACGCCGAGGGACGGCGAGCCGCCGTGTCCCGGCAGGTCGAAGCGGACCACGCGGAACCGGCGGGCCAGCGCGGCGACCTGCGGCTCCCACACCCGGGCCGAGGTGCCGACCGACGGGCCGAGGATGATCGGCTCTCCGTGTTCCGGGCCGTCCACCCGGTGCTGCAACAACGTCACTTCTCCTCCAGCGCCCGCTCGACCAGGGCGGCGGCGGCGCCGGGCGGTCCGGCGACGGTCAGGGCGGCGCGCATGCGCCCGGGATGCACCCGCAGGTCGGCGACCAGTTCCGCGGCGTCGCGGGCCGAGCCGGCGACCAGGCGCAGCGCCTCGCGCAGCGGCTGCCATTCGGCGTGCCAGGCGCCGGGCGGGCGCTCGTCCTCGGCGGCCAGGCAGGCGTACAGGACGGCGGCCTGGGCGGGCACCTGGCGGGCCGCCGCGGCGATCATCGTGGCCCGTACGGGGTTGTGCTTGTGCGGCATCGACGACGAGCCGCCGCCGACGCCCTCGGACACCTCGCCGATCTCGGTACGCGACAACACCAGCACGTCGGCGGCCAGCTTGCCCAGCGCCCCCGCCGTGAACGCCAGCGCCCCGGCCAGGTCGGCGACGGGGGTGCGCAGCACGTGCCAGGGCAGCGTGGGCGCGGCCAACCCCAGCTCGACGGCGAACCGCCGCACCACCTCCAACGCCTCACCCCCTCCGTCACCACCGGCGACGCCGGGAGCGGTGTCGGGGGCCGTGTCGGGAGCGGTGTCGGGAGCGGTGTCGGGGGCGGTGTCGGGGGCCGTGAAGCGGTCGAGGGTGCCGGCGGGGCCGCCGAGCTGGGCCGGGAGGGCTTCGCGGGCGGCGCGCAGGCGGTCGCGGGCGTCGATGGCCAGCTTCCGCCAGCCCGCCGCCTTGAGCCCGAACGTGGTGGGCACGGCCTGCTGGGTGAGCGTACGCGCGGCCATGAGGGTGTCGCGGTGGGCCCGCGCCAGCGTGGCGAGCCCGGCGATCACCCGGTCGAGGTCGGCCAGGACCGGCCCGAGCGTCCGGTACGCGAGCAGCATGAGCGCGGTGTCGAGAACGTCCTGGCTGGTCGCGCCCGCGTGCACGTGCTCCCCGTACGGCCCGGCGGCGGCGCGCAGGTCGGCCACCAGCGGGATGACCGGGTTGCCGCCCGAACGGGCCCGTGCGGCCAGCCCGGCCGGGTCGTACAGCTCGGCGCGGGCCGCGGCGGTCACGGCGTCGGCCGCCTCCCGGGGCGCGCGCCCGAGCCCGGCCAGGACCCGGGTCAGCGCGGCCTCGGCGTCCAGCATGGCCTGGAGGACCGCCACGTCACCGGTCGCCTCCACCCCGCCACGCATGGGCGCGAGCAACCCGAAGTCCCCGGAACCGGCCACGGACGGCGCGCCCGCGTTCCCCCGGACGGCGTCGGCGGAGGGCGCGTCCGGGTTCCTTCCGGCGTGGTCAGCCGAAGTCAAGGAAGACCGTCTCCTTCTCGCCCTGCAGGTGGATGTCGAAGCGGTGGACGCCCTCCCGCTCCTCCACCGCGACCAGCGTGCGCGCCCGCTCGGGCGGCAGCGAGTCGAGGAAGGCGTCGGGCCGCAGGTAGATGCGGGTGAACAGGTGGTGGAGCAGGCCGCGGGCGAACACGCACACGCTGATGTACCCGTTGCCCGGCTCGACCGTGCGCAGGGTCCAGTGGCCGTCGGCGTCGGTGGGGACGCGGCCGAACCCGGTGAAGTCGACGCCGTGCCGGCCGATGACCGCGCCGTTGACCGGGTCGCGGCGCAGCGAGCCCGGCGCGCCGGACAGGTCGCCGGTGGGGTCGGCCTGCCAGAACTCCAGCAGCGCGTCGGGGATCGGGGCGCCGGCGCCATCATAGACGCGGCCGTGCACGGTGATGCCGCCGGTGGCGAGGTCGCCGCCGCCGGGGAAGGGCAGCGCGTAGCCGTAGAACGGGCCGACCGTCTGCGAGGGGGTGGGGTTCATCGGCCTTCCTCCATCCAGGTCGCGGCGGGCCCGTCGAGCACGATGTCCCACCGGTAGCCGAGCGACCACTCGGGCTTGGACAGGTCGTGCGCGTAGGTGGAGACCAGCCGCTGCCGGGCGCCGTCGTCGGTGACCGACTGCAGGATCGGGTCGTAGGGGAACAGCGGGTCGCCGGGGAAGTACATCTGGGTCACCAGCCGCTGGGCGAAGGCCGTGCCGAACAGCGAGAAGTGGATGTGCGCGGGCCGCCAGGCGTTGACGTGGTTGCGCCAGGGGTAGGGGCCCGGCTTGATCGTGGTGAAGTGGTAGCCGCCGTCGTCGTCGGTCAGGCAGCGGCCCACGCCGGAGAAGTTGGGGTCGAGCGGCGCCGGGTGGTCGTCACGCTGGTGCAGGTAGCGGCCCGCGGAGTTGGCCTGCCAGATCTCCACGAGCTGGCCGCGTACGGGACGGCCCTGGCGGTCGAGCACGCGGCCGGTCACGGTGATCCGCTCGCCCAGCGGCTCGCCGAGGTGCTGCCGGGTCAGGTCGGAGTCGAGCGCGGTCACGTCCGTGACGCCGAACACCGGGCCGGACAGCTCGCTCGCCTCCGGGTCCTTCAGCGCGACCAGCGGCTGCTTGGGGTGGCGCAGCAGGGTGCTGCGGTAGGGGGCGTAGTCGCGCGCCGGGTGGTCGGCCGGACGGTCGCCGCGGGCCTCGCTCAGCGCGGCGATCTCGCGGTCGATGTCGGCCTGCGTGAGAGGTTCGGACATGAACGCTACCTTTCGAGTACGACGGCCAGCCCCTGGCCGACGCCGATGCAGAGGGAGGCGAGCCCGACGCCCGAGCCGGCCGCGGCCAGCCGGTGGGCCACGGCGCCGGTGACGCGGGCCCCGGAGGCGCCGAGCGGGTGGCCGATCGCGATCGCGCCGCCGTCGGGGTTGACGAGGGCGGGGTCGAGCTCGGGCAGCTCGGCCAGGCAGCCGAGCACCTGCGCGGCGAACGCCTCGTTCAGCTCCACGGTCGACAGGTCGCCGAAGCCCTTGCCCGCCTTGGCCAGCGCCTTGCGCACGGCCTCGACCGGGCCGAGCCCGAAGTAGCGCGGCTCCAGCGCGCTCGCGGCGCTGGCGGTGACGCGGGCCAGCGGCTCGCGTCCGCGCAGCCCCTCCTCGTCGGTCAGCAGCAGCGCCGCCGCGCCGTCGTTGAGCGGCGAGGAGTTGCCGGCGGTGACCGTGCCGCCGTCCTTCCTGAACACCGGCCGCAGCCGGGCCAGGGCCTCGGCCGAGGTGTCGTCGCGGATGCCCTCGTCCCTGGTCAGTCCGGCGATCGGGACGATCTCGCGGTCGAGGGCCGCCTTGGCCGCCTTGCGGTGGCTGCCCAGCGCGTACGCGTCCTGCTCCTCGCGGGTGATGCCGTGCTTGTCGGCGATCAGCTCCGCGCCCTCACCGAGCGCGACCGTGTGCTCGGCGGGCATCCTCGGGTTGACCAGCCGCCAGCCGAGCGTCGTGGAGACCAGCTCCTGGCCGCCCGCTGGGAAGGCGCGGTCGGGCTTGGGCAGCACCCACGGCGCGCGGGTCATCGACTCCACGCCGCCCGCGATCACCGCCGAGGCGTCGCCGACCGCGATGGCCCGGTACGCCTGGATGACGGCCTCCATGCCCGAGCCGCACAGCCGGTTGACGGTCGCGCCCGGCGTGGTGACCGGCAGCCCGGCCAGCAGCGCGGCCATGCGCGCGACGTTGCGGTTCTCCTCGCCCGCGCCGTTGGCGTTGCCGAGGATCACCTCGTCGGCGCTCTCCTGGCCGGTGCGCTCGACCAGCGCCGCGACGACGTGCGCTGCCAGGTCGTCGGGGCGCACCCCGGCCAGCGCGCCGCCGTGGCGGCCGAACGGCGTGCGCACGGCGTCGAGGATGTAGACGTCCTTCATGCGATGACCTCCGCGTCGGTACGGTTGCGCAGCTCGTCCAGGCTGACCCCTGGCGCGCTCTCGACCAGGGCCAGCCCCTGCCCGGTGACGTCGAGGACGCCGAGGTCGGTGATGATCCGGTGCACGCACTCCTTGCCGGTCAGCGGCAGCGAGCACTCCTGGACGATCTTCGGTGAGCCGTCCTTGGCGTTGTGCTCCATGATCACGATGACCCTGCGCGCGCCGTGCACCAGGTCCATGGCCCCGCCCATGCCCTTGACCAGCTTGCCGGGGACCATCCAGTTGGCCAGGTCGCCGCGGGCCGAGACCTGCATCGCGCCGAGCACGGCCACGTCGATGTGACCCCCTCGGATCATGCCGAACGACAACGAGGAGTCGAAGAACGACGCGCCGGGGAGCACGGTGACCGTCTCCTTGCCCGCGTTGATCAGGTCGGGGTCGACGTCGGCGGGCGCGGGGTAGGGGCCGACGCCGAGGACGCCGTTCTCGGAGTGGAGGACCACGTCGACGCCCGGGGGCAGGAACGAGGGGATGCGGGTGGGCAGGCCGATGCCGAGGTTGACGTAGTCGCCGTCGCGCAGCTCGGCCGCCGCCCGCGCGACCATCTGGTCACGGGTCCAGCTCATTCGGTGACCGTCCCTCCTGCCGGGGGCGGGGTAGTCGTACGCCTCTCGATGCCCTTGTCGGCGGCCTGCTGCGGGGTGAGCGGGAGCACGCGCTGCACGAACACGCCCGGCAGGTGGACCTCGTCGGGGTCGATGTGCTCGGCCAGCTCCTCGACCTCGGCGACGGTGACCCGCCCGGCCATGGCGGCCAGCGGGTTGAAGTTCCTGGCGGCGCGGTGGAAGACCAGGTTGCCGGACCGGTCGCCCCTGGCCGCCCGGACCAGCGCGAAGTCGGTGCGGATGCCGTGCTCCAGGACGTACTCCCGGCCGTCGAACTCGCGCACCTCCTTCGGCGGCGAGGCGACGGCGACCGTGCCGTCGGGGTGGTGGCGCAGCGGCAGGCCGCCGTCGGCGACGGGGGTGCCGACCCCGGCCGGGGTGTAGAAGGCGGGGATGCCGCTGCCGCCGGCCCGCAGCCGCTCGGCCAGGCTGCCCTGCGGGGTCAGCTCGACCTCGATGTCGCCGCCCAGGTACTGCCGGGCGAACTCCTTGTTGTCGCCGATGTAGGAGGCGGTCACGCGGGTGATGCGCCCGGCGGCCAGCAGGATGCCGAGACCGCCGCCGTCGACGCCGCAGTTGTTGGACACGACGCCGAGGCCGGTCACGCCGGTGTCGTAGAGGGCCTGGATCAGGACGTTGGGGATGCCGCTGAGCCCGAAGCCGCCGACCGCGAACGACGCGCCGTCCCGCACGCCGGCCAGCGCCTCCGCGGCCGTCGCGACCACCTTGTCTCTCCGCACGACGCTCCGTTCAGCCGAGGAAGTCCGCCCGAGGTGTTCGCTCTGCGAACTTTAGTTCACTATTATGTGTTCGAGTATCTGTAACGGGAGCGTTCCTGTCAAAGCCCCCACCTGGACGAGGAGCCGCCGATGGAACCGGCCGGGACCCTGGAGCGCGGCCTCGCCGTGCTGCGCGTGCTGGCCGCCGACCCCGGGCGGCGCATGCGCGCGACCGACCTCGTACGCGCCACCGGGCTGGCCAGGTCCACGGTCGACCGCGTGCTGGCCACGCTCGTGCACCTGGGTCACCTGCGGGCCGAGGGCCGCGACGTACTGCTCGCGCCGCCGCTGATGGAGCTGGGCGCGGCCTACCTGGCCTGCGACGGCCTCCAGGAGAGCCTGTCGCCCCTGGCCGAGCGGCTGGCCGCCGAGCTGGAGGAGTCCGTCTCGCTGGCCGTGCGCGACGGCGACGGCGTGCGCTTCGTCGGCCAGTTCACCCGGCGGCGCACGATGTCGGTGGCCTTCCGGGTGGGCGACCTGCTGCCCGCCGGGCGGTGCGCGGCGGGGCTGGCCCTGCTCGACCCCGGCGCGCCCTGGGCCGAGGACGACCAGCTCATCGAGCCGGGGCTGATCGCGGTCGCGCTGCCCGTACGCGGCCCAGGCGGCAAGGCGGTCTGCGCGGTCAGCGTGGTCAGCCACACCAGCAGGCACACGGTGGCGGGGCTGCGCGAGCACGCCCTGCCCCGGCTGCGGGCCACGGTGGCGGACATGGAGGCCGCCCTGGCCGTCCAGGCCCGCGAGCCGGACCGCGCGCCCGCCGGCTTCGACGGTTCGCGGGCCGTCAAGGAGGAGCTGGGCATGGGATACCTCCAGTCGCTCGCCCGCGGCCTGGCCGTGCTGGTCTCGCTCGGGTCGGCGCGCGGCGGCAGCACCCTGGCCCGGTCCGCCAGGGTGACCGGCCTGCCCCGGGCCACGGTCCGGCGCGCGGTGCAGGCCCTGGAGGGCCTCGGCTACGCGGCCGCCGAGGGCGACCGCCACGTGCTGCTGCCCAAGGTGCTCGAACTGGGCTACGCCCACCTGTCCGGGCGTACGTTCGGCGAGGTGGTCCAGCCGCACCTGGCCGACCTAGTGGCCCGCGTACGGGAGTCGGCGTCGGTCGCGGTGCTCTCCGGCGACGACGTACTCTACGTGGCCCGGGTGCCCACGGTCAGCATCATGAGCGTGGACATCACGGTCGGCACCCGCTTCCCCGCGTACGCCACCTCCATGGGCCGGGTGCTGCTGGCCGGGCTGCCCGCCGGACGGGTGGCCGCCATCGAGCCGAAGCCGCTGTCCCGGCACACGATCACCTCGCCCGAAGGGCTGGCCGCGGCCGTGCGGCAGGCCGCCGCGGACGGATACGCGCTGGTCGACCAGGAGCTGGAGGAGGGCGTGCGGTCGATCGCCGTCCCCGTGCGCGGGCCGGACGGCCGCGTGGTGGCGGCGGTCAACGTGGCCACGCACGCCGGCAGGGCCAGCCGCGACCACCTGCTGCGCGACGTGCTGCCCGAGCTCAGGGCGACGGCCGCGCGCATGGAGGCCGACCTCGCCCACACCGGCCGGCTCCCCTAGAGCCTGTACGGAGTTCGGATCTCTGGGCTGGCCGGAGGCTTCGGATCCATAGGACCGCCCCGCGTAGGTACAGGCCGGCCAGATAGCTGTCGGGTGTCTTGTCGAACCGGAAAGCCAGCCCACGCCATTGTTTGATCCGGTTGATGCAGCGTTCGGCCGGGTGCGCGGACGGCCGATCGGTAGTCGGATCTTGATGCGCTCCAGAACGGCGTGAAACTGCGGGCTGTCTCCGGCCTGGCCGGCGGTCAGGACGAAGGACAGCGGACGGCGTCGACCATCGGCCGCCAGATGCACCTTGCTGGTCAACCCGCCCAGGGAGCGGCCCGGCTTGGCGGCCTTCAGCCGGAACCGGTATCGGCGTCGCAGCCGTCGCCGTTCGTTCCTCTCGTCGTCCCCGTCGTCGTTGTCCCTGCTCTCTTCGTCGCCGGGGTTGCCGTCGGGGGCGTTTTGCCCCTTTGGCGTAGCCCCCTTTCCTGCTCGCCGGCTTCTTCCAGGGCTGCGCTCAGCTCACCGTCCAAGACCATCCCGGCGGCATGGTGGTGGGCGCGGGCGGTGGTGGAGTCGACGCCGACCAGGTCGAGGTCGGCCTGTCCCCGGGCTGCGGCCTCGCTGATCACGGCTTGCATCAGCTGCTCGAACACGCCGTCCCGCGCCCAGGAGCGGAACCGGTCGTAGGCGGTGGACCATGGCCCGTACTCCTCCGGCAGGTCACGCCAGGGGCTGCCGGTACGAAACCGCCACATCACCGCGTTGAACGGCCGTCGCAGATCCGGGATCGGGCCCCGCTCGCCCAGCGGGAAGTGATGCTCGATCAAGGACCGTTCTTCGTCGGTGAGATCTCCACGCGCCATGTTCGATGGCCTACCAGGGCCACCGGCCGTACCGCAGGCAATCCCTCTGATCTCAACTCAGTACAGGCTCTAGGTCAGGAGCCGTCGCGCCTCTCGACGTACAGATAGCGATGGAGCGAGGTCTTGTGGATACCTGCCGGAGATCGTGTACGACAACACCTCGTGCGGGTGGTGGTGCCGGTTGACCAGCCCCGCCTCCTTGGCCCGCAGGATGTCGGCCCAGCTGTTGTCCTTGACGTTGATCCACAGCGGCCGGGAGCCGACGGTCTCGGTGAACGGCACGTAGTACCGGTCGTCGTCGGTGGCCACCTCGGACAGGTGCACCTCGGGCAGCGCGTCCGGGCGGAAGGAGTTCTCGATCGGCCGCAGGTCCTTCCAGAACTCGCCGGTGGGGTTGTCGGGCATGTGAACGGCCCCTTTCGTGTCCGTGTTCCCCGGAAGTGAGTCCCGGCCGGACCGGCGCCGTCTTCCGCCTGGTGGACATGGCGGTTTGCAGATTCAGGACATGCCGCCGCGACTGCGGCGGGCCGGGCTCAGGCGCCCAGGTCGCGCACCACGTTGTCGAGCCGTACGGCGAGGTCGTCGAGGGCCTGCTCGCTCGTCGCCGCGCCGTCGGGGAGCTGGGACACGACGTCCTCGCGGCTGGCGATCACGAGCCCCTTGTGGGCGTCGTCGATCTCCGCGGCCCGCAGCACGACGCAGTCGCCCCGGACGAACACGAGCGTCGCGTCGGCGTGCTCGGACTCCAGCAGCTTGCGCACACAATCACGATCGATGAGAGACATCACGGCTCCTCTTCCCCTCAGCGGGCGTGTACCCCCAGATACGACCCGAAACCCCGGGCCGTCGCCTCGGCCGCAGGCCGGTGGGCCGCCGTCGTCGCGCTAGCCGAAGGTGGGCGGGCCGCCGTCGTCGCGGACGCGGCGCCGCGCGAACACCACCAGGTAGACGGCGGCGGCCACGGCCAGGATCGCGGGCGGCAGTGCCAGCGGCAGCCGTCCGGCCAGCACCGCGAGCACCGCCAGCACGACCCCGGCCAGCAGCAGCAGGGCGGCGGCCAGCAGGCGCACGCCGAGCGCGCTCGACGGCGGCGGGTGCTGGGACCAGCGTCCCTCGCCGCCGCCGTGCACGCCGGGCACGCCGGTGTCGCTCACCACGCCGGACGGGCTGATCTCGTCCGGGGGCGGCGGCTCGCGCAGCACGGGAGCGAAGAACTCGTCCTCGGGATCGTCGTTCTGCCGGTTCATGAGGGTGACCCCTACCCAGGATTCCGGCCGCTGCCACGAGTGAACGGCGGGGCACCGGGAAGGGCTGTTGCTGGCGGTAACGAGCCGCCTACCTGCGTGAACAAGGACTGAGGACATGACGACGACGCCGAATCCAGCTTCCGGGGACGAGCAGCGGGAGCACGACCTGCGCGATGCCGTTCGGACGGACATCGAACGCGTCGAGGAGCCCGCGCGCCTGCTCCGCGTGAGCGCGATGGCCCGCAGCCTGCTGGAGGAGGCCAAGGGGGTGCACCTGGAGGAGCGCGCCCGGGAGCGCATGCACCGCATCTACGAGCAGGCCATCAAGGAGGTCGCGGGGGCGGTCGCGCCGGAGCTGCGCGACGAGCTGGAGCGCCTGCGGCCCACGCCGAACGGCGGGACGCCGACGGAGATGGAGATCCGGGTCATGCAGGGGCAGCTCGTGGGCTGGCTGGAGGGCGTGTTCCAGGGCATCCAGGCCGGGCTCCAGCTCCAGCAGGCCGCCGCCCGCCAGCAGCAGCTCGGTTTGCACGCGGGCCGCGCCCTGCCCCACCCAGACGGCGTCCGCGCCCAGGGCGAGGGCAACTACCTCTAGCCACCGCCGCGACCGCCGCGGAGACCGGGGCCGGGGACCGGGGCGGTCAGCGGCAGCCGACCGGCGCGGGGGCCGGGGCCGGGGCGGTCAGCGGGAGGGGCTCCATTCGGGGCGCCAGCCCGGGCGCAGGCGGTAGCCGTAGGCGAGGTGACGCAGCGTCTGGCAGGCGGATCCGGCGGCCTCGCCGCACAGCGGGCAGGCGGCCTCCCCCGTGTCCCCTGTGGACAGGGGCCGGGTGTGCTCGTTCAGCAGCGCCAGCTCCGCGCCGCAGCGGGCGATCGCGTCGGCCGGGTCGTGCAGGGCGATGTGGATCGCCTCGACCGGGTGCAGCAGGTCGTCGTCGTGGAAGCCGACGTGGGTGACCGCCCGCCCTCCGCCGAACTCCAGCCGCCGCGCGCCGCCCGCGCCCTGGCGTACGGGGGCGGCGGCGGAGCCGGAGGCGGTGAGGTAGCGCCAGGGCCCGGCGCCGGCCGCCTCGGCGGTGGCCTTGTCGGCCTCGATCTGCGTGCGCAGCCACTGGACCAGCGTGGCGCCGTCGGTGTCCAGGACGCCCTCGGCGCCGTCCAGCTCGCGCAGGAACGGGGTGACCGCCGCGTTCAGCTCGGCCACGAACGCCTCCAGCGACGCCTGGGCGTCGTCCAGGTTGGGCAGGCCCTCGGCGCGCGGCCGGGTGGGCGTCGGCAGCCGGTCGCCGGTCAGCGGGATGCGCAGTTCCAGCGTGCTCAGCACGGTCGGCGTGCCCTCCGCGCCGGCCGCGTACGGCTGCTCGCCCATGTGCCGCCAGCTCGACCAGCCGTCCGGCAGCGGGACGGGCGGCGGCGCGGCGAGCTCGACCACGGCCAGCGGGTCGCGGCCGTCCTCGGCGCGGTGGACGGTCGCGTCCAGGACGCGGGGATGGGTGCGCACGTACGGGAGGTCGGCGACCGGCCGCGTGGCGACCTCCCAGGCGGCCAGCGCGAAGTGCAGCGGGTCCCGCGTGACGCCGCTCGCGCCCCGCTCACCGCCCGTGGCCGCGAACGCGTGCCGCCACCTGCGTAGCTGCTCGCCGTAGTGCTCCTGCGTCCCGCCGTGCCCCGCGTCGATCCAGAACGCCTGCGTCGCGGTGCGAACCGTGCTTTTCATGGCAAAACTCCCTTAAATCCCCGCTTATACCCTTCTGCCCGCTATCGGGGGCGACCAACGCCTTCTCAGGGCCGCTCGTTAGCGCTGTGACCTGCGGGGTAGGCCACGGCCAGCGGGAAGTGCGAGCGAGGGGGATTGTGGTCATGCGCACGACTGCTTTTCGGGGCATCAGCTCCTTCAACGGGGAATCGCGGCCATCGGCTCCGCGGCGCATTCAGATCGTCCACACGGAGTCGCGAAGGCGGTCCCGTCCGGTCGTCGCGGCCGTGCTCGGCGCGTGCGCCGGGGCCGCGGTGACGTACCTGCTGGATCCGGACCGCGGCCGGACGCGCCGCGCCCGCGTACGGGACAAGGGCTCGCACGCCACGCACGAGATGCGCGACGGCCTGGGCGTGCTCGGCCGCGACCTGTCCAACCGGGGACGCGGCTCGGCCGCGGCGGCCAGGTACCGCCTGACCGGCGGCTCCGCCGACGACCGCGTCCTGCACGAGCGCGTACGCGCCGAACTGGGCCGCCACATCAGCCACCCGCACGCCGTGGAGGTCGACGTGCGCGAGCGCGTCGTGACGCTCTCCGGCGACGTGCTCGCGGGCGAGGACGAGCGCGCCCGCCAGAAGGTGCGCCGCATCCCGGGCGTCAAGCACGTGGAGACCAACTGGCACGTGCACAGGGACGGCACCGACGCGCCCCGGCTGCAGGGCCAGGGCCGGCGGCGCAAGGCGGTGCCCGAGCTGATGCAGCAGCACTGGTCGCCCACGGCCAGGCTGGTCGCGGGCGGGGCCGCGGCGTCGATCTGGGCGATGACCGGGAAGCTGCCGAGGCCGCTGTCCTGGCTGACCCGCTGCGCCGCGTCCGCGCTGGCCGTCCGGGCGGCGACGAACCTGCCGCTGAGCCGCCTCACCGGCGTCAACGCCGGCCGCGAGGCGATCGACGTCAACGCGGCCGTCTCGATCGCGGCGCCGCTGGAGGCCGTGTGGCCGCTGGTGAGCGACTACTCGCTGTTCCCGCGCTTCATGCCGGACGTGGAGGAGGTGCGGCTGTCGGCCGACGAGCTGCGCTCCCACTGGGTGATCAGGGGCCCGGCCGGGACGCGCATCCGCTTCACGGCCACCGAGACCAAGCGCGAGGAGGGCGCGGAGATCGCCTGGAAGTCCACCGAGGGCGAACTCATCGCCCACACCGGCGTGCTGCGCGTGGACGCCCAGTCCGACGGCAGGACACGCGTCCAGGTCCACCTGTGCTACAACCCCATCGCCGGGGCGGCCGGGCACGCCATCGCGGGCCTGCTCGGCGCGAACCCCGCGCGCAAGCTGCGGCAGGATCTGATGCGGCTGAAGGAACACGTCGAGAGCCAGGTGCAGCCGGTTGCGCCGACGCTGATCTGAGTGACGGGCGGCCACGCGCGCCGGGGGCTCGCGCGTGGCCCGTACGCTGCCGCGATATCGACTCCGATATCACCGGAAGGTTGATATCGGTCTTGGACATCGGCCTTCGTCCTGTGCTGTCATGTCCGGGCTCACCCACGTTTCCGCCCGGAGGTGCCCCCGCATGCCCACTCGCCTGTCGAACGTCGCCCGGCTCACGGTCGCGGCGGTGTCGGCCGGGCTGCTGACGGCGGCGATCACGCTGCCCGCCGTCGGCGGCACCGGCACGCTGTTCGTCTCCGCCACCGAGGAGCTGAACCTCAAGCCGGTGGCGCTCGCGGAGCCGCCCCTCTCCCAGACCTCCACCGTGTACGACGCCCGCGGCAACGTGATCGCCCGCTTCTACGACCAGAACCGCGAGATCGTCCGGCTGGACCAGATCGCCGAGGTGATGCGCACGGCGGTCGTCGCCATCGAGGACGACCGGTTCTACGAGCACGGCGCGATCGACGTGGAGGGCACGCTGCGCGCCCTGGTCAAGAACCTCAGCTCCGACCGGCTCAGCCAGGGCGGTTCGAGCATCACCCAGCAGTACGTCAAGCAGGTGCTGCTCAACGCGGCCGACACCGAGCAGGACAAGGACAAGGCCCTGGAGGCCAGCTACGCCCGCAAGCTCAAGGAGCTGCGCTACGCGATGGGCGTCGAGCAGAAGTACGGCAAGGACGAGATCCTGCGCCGCTACCTCAACATCGCCTACTTCGGCGCGGGGGCCAACGGCGTGCAGGCGGCGGCCAGGCGCTTCTTCGGCGTCCCGGCCGCCCGGCTGGACCTGGCCCAGGCCGCCACGCTGGCGGGAGCGGTGCAGGACCCGAACAGGACCGACCCGAGCCGCGGCAAGCAGGCCCGCGAGGCGCTGCTCGCCCGGCGGAACGTGGTGCTCGACCGGATGGCCGAGCTCGGCAGGATCACGCCGGAGCAGGCGTCCGCGGCCAAGGCGAAGAAGCTGGGGTTCAAGGACGTCCGGCTGCCCAACGGCTGCGGCGACAGCGACCATCCGTACTTCTGCGAGTACGTCCGGCACGAGCTGCTGGCCAACCCGGCCTTCGGCGGCACGCGGCGGGCCAGGGAGCGCGCCTTCGCGCAGGGCGGGCTGAAGATCTACACGACGCTGGACCCCAAGGCCCAGGCCGCCGCCGACCGGGGGATCAGGAAGCACGTCAACGCCACCGACAACGCCCTGGCCGCCCAGGCGCTGGTCGAGCCCGGCACCGGCGCGATCAGGGCCATGGCCGCCAGCCGCGGCTACGGCTCCTCGGCCGGGAAGAAGCAGATCTCCTACAACGCGGTGGCCGACGCGCGGCACGGCGGGCTGATCGGCTTCCAGGCGGGCTCGACGTTCAAGACGTTCACCCTGATCGCGGCGCTCCAGCAGGGCATGAAGGTGGACGACGGCATCACCGTGGGCAACGGCTACAACGCCCCCTCCAGCGCGTCCTTCAAGAACTGCGACGGCGCCGGCGTCGGCGACCCGTCCTGGACGGTCACCAACGACGAGGGCTCACCCGGTTTCAAGACGCTCCGCACCGGCACGTGGGGGTCGGTGAACACGTTCTTCATGGCGCTGGAGCAGCGGGTGGGGCTGTGCCGGACGGTGGAGACGGCCAAGTCGCTCGGTGCCGTCCGGGCCGACGGGCGCAGGCTCCAGGAGTTCGAGACGTTCACGCTCGGCATCAACGAGATGGACCCGGTGACGGTGGCCAACGCGTACGCCGCCATCGCCGCCCGGGGCAGGTACTGCGCGCCGATGGCGATCACCAAGATCACCGACGCCGCCACCGGCCGTCCGGTCTCGTACCGGCCGTCGTGCCGGCAGGCGCTCGATCCGGGGGTCGCCGACGCGACCGCGCACGTCCTGTCGGGCGTGTTCACCAAGGGCACGATGCGCGGCGTCGGCGGCATCGGCCGTCCGGCGGCGGGCAAGACCGGCACGACCGACGGGTACGCCTCGGCCTGGTTCGCCGGGTTCACCCCGGATCTGGCGGGCGCGGTCAGCATCGGCGACCCGCGCGGCTCGCAGCGCCACAAGCTGGTGAACACCACGATCGGCGGCCGGTACTTCGCCCTGGTGGCGGGGGCCTCGCTGCCGGGGCCGATCTGGAAGGACACGATGACGGCGGCGCTGAAGGGCGTGCCCGCCACGGGGTTCACACCGATCGACACCGGGCGGTTCGGCGGTTGCGACGCCGCCTGCGCCCCCGCCCGTCCCAGCGGGGACGGGGACCGTCCCGACGCGGGAGAGCCAGACCTCGGCGAGCCCGGCACGGAGGAGATTGGGTGACCTGCTGCCCCCGCACCCTGAGCCGAGCGCCGGCGGCCTCGTGATCGCCGCCCCTGCCCCATAACTCCGACCGGCGACTCAAGAGCTATACGACAGGCGGCGCGGCCCGCCCATACCCTCGATGAGTCCGCACATCTCCGCCTCACGAGGGACGGTTCCGCCATGCCCAAGGCACGGACGTTCAGCCGGACACATCTGGCGCTCTGCCTCGCGCTCGCCGCCGGGGTCGCCGCGATCGGCGCGGGAGCGGTGGCCGACGCCACCGCCTCGCGGCCGGGCGACCCGCGGCCCGTGGTCATCCGCGACACGCGCGGCGTCGCGGTCGGCAGGCTCGGCATCCTGCGCGAGGGGTTCGGGACGGCGCGCGTCTCGGTCTCGGTCAAGGGGCTGACGCCCGGCTTCCACGGCTTCCACATCCACACGACGGGCCTGTGCGACCCGCAGGCCGTCGATCCGGCGACCGGCCAGGTCTCCCCCTTCTTCACCGCCGGTGGCCACCTCGACCTGGCCGGCGGCGGCCACGCCGGGCACGCGGGCGACCTGCCGCCGCTGCTGGTCGGCAAGGACGGGTCGGGCACCGCGTCGGTCGTCACCGACCGGTTCGGGCTGCGCGAGCTGACCGACGCCGACGGCAGCGCGATCGTCGTGCACGCGCTCCCCGACAACCTGGCCAACATCCCCGCCCGCTACGCCCCGACCGGCCCCGACGAGGCCACCCTCAGGACGGGCGACGCGGGCGGCCGTACGGCCTGCGGCGTGATCAGGTGACGCGGCGCGCGTGACGCCCGTCGCGGCCGGGCGGCGGTCTGCGGCTAGTCTCGTGCCGTAACGCCGCCGACCTCGGGAGTTCCCGTCATGATCTTCATCACCGCCAAGTTCCGCGTCCTGCCGCAGCACGCCGCCCGCTGGCCGGAGATCTCGGCCGAGTTCACCGAGGCCACCCGCGCCGAACCGGGCTGCCTGTGGTTCGACTGGTCGCGCAGCCTCGACGACCCGGCCGAGTACGTCCTCGTCGAGGCCTTCCGCGACGACGCGGCCGGGACGGCGCACGTGACGTCGGCGCACTTCAAGCAGGCCCAGCAGGTGCTGCCCGGCTACCTGGCCGAGACGCCGCGCATCGTCAACGCGAACATCCCGCAGGACGACTGGTCGCCGCTCGGCGAGATGGCCGTCCCCGAGCGGGGCTGACCGCCGTCCGGTCCCGGGCGGCCGGTCAGCCGTGCGGGTGGAAGGCGGCGGCGTGGTCGGCGGCCCAGGTGGCGAAGGTGCGGGGCGGGCGGCCGAGCGCCGCGGCCGTGTCCCCGGTGACCGGGTGCTGCGGGCGCGTCGCGTACCGGGCGTACCGGGCCAGCAGGGCGTGGACGAACGGCTCGGGCAGGCCCCCGGCGACCAGGTGCCGTTCGGCGGCCTCCGGCGGGATCTCCTCCAAGCGCAGCGGCCGGCCGATCGCCTCGCCGATCACCGCCACCATCGCGGCGTGGGTCAGCGACTCGGGCCCGGTCAGTTCCAGCCGGCCCCCGGTGTGCCCGCCGAGCAGCGCCTTGGCCGCCACCTCGACCAGGTCGCGTTCGTCGATCGGCACCTCCTGGAAGCCGGCGTGCACGTACCGGACGACGTCCCCGGCGCGGATCTGCGGGGCCCACGCCTGGAGGGCGTTCCCGGCGAAGGAGGCGGCGCGCAGGCTGGTCCACTCCAGGCCGCTGTCCACGGCGGCCTGCTCGGCCTCCTTGTTCCGGTCGCCGCGGAAGCGGGAGGGCTGCTCGTCGAGGGGGTCGTCGGCGTTCATCGCGGACAGGGCCACCACCCGCCGCGCGCCGCGTTCGGCGGCGCGGGCGAGCAGGCCGGGGGCGCCGTCGCCGATGGCGCGCGGGTGCAGGAAGACGGCGGTGACGCCGTCCAGGTGACCGGCGAGGGTCTCGGGGCGGGCCGGGTCGCCCTCGACGACCTCGGTGCCGGCGGGCAGGAGCGCCGGGTCCGCCGACCGGGTGACGGCGCGTACCTTGGCCCCTTGGGCGGTGAGCAGTTCGACCAGCGGACGTCCGAGCGCCCCGGTGGCGCCGGTGACGAGGATCATGTCGTTCATGCCCCCTGAGAGGACTCCGGGGCGGGAAGTGTGACATCGGGGCTTCGGCCGTCCCGATGGAGACCCGCCGACAAGGGGTGCTTTATCCGGATCGGAGCGATGGGCGGCTACTCTGCGGCCCATGCACACCCAGTCACTCGCACCCGCTCCGGCCCTCGGCCCCAGGCTCATCAGAGCCGAGATCCTCGTCGTGCTGTCGGTCTCGCTCGGCGCCAGCGCGGTGCTGGCGCTGGTCCGGCTGATCGGCGCGCTGACCGCGCCCAAGGAGCTGAAGGGGCAGCACGCCGTGCTCGTCGGCTCGCTGGCTCCCGGACGTCCGTGGCTGGACCTGACGTTGCAGCTCGTGGACATCGCGATCTCGGTGGCGCCGGTCGCGCTGGTGGCGTACCTGCTGGTCAGGTCGGGCGAGTCGCTGCGGACGATCGGGGTGGACCTGCGCGAGCCCGGCCGCGACACGCTGCGCGGCGCGCTGCTCGCCGCCGCGATCGGCGGCACGGGGCTGGCCTTCTACCTGGTGGTCTACGCGCTGGGCGTCAACCTGACGGTGGTGCCGGGGCAGTTGCCGGAGGTGTGGTGGCGGGTGCCGGTGCTGCTGCTGGCCGCCGCGCAGAACGGGGTGCTGGAGGAGGTGCTGGTGAGCGGCTACCTGTTGCACCGGCTGGGCCAGGCGGGCTGGGGGCCGTGGCGGGCGGTGGCCGTGTCGTCGGTGTTGCGGGGCTCGTACCACCTGTATCAGGGATTCGGGGGGTTCGTCGGGAACGTGGTGATGGGGCTGGTGTTCGGGCGGCTGTACCAGCGGTGGGGGCGCGCGATGCCGCTGGTGATCGCGCACATGCTGATCGACGTGGTGGCCTTCGTCGGGTACGCGGCGCTGCACGGCCGGGTGAGCTGGCTCCCCTGACGGCCGCTTGCAAGCCATTTGCGTAAGTGCCGCAAGAAATCGATAGTCATTCGGAGCTCATCAACAGTGTTACGAAACTCCTTCGCAGAAGCCTTGTGTCCCGGGGTCGTGGGGTCCTACTGTCACCTCACCCCCCGAGAGAATCGAGCTTCGGATGTCACCCACGAGCACATCCCGGAGAGTCGTGGCGGTGCTGGCCGCGGCTCTCGGCCTCCCCCTCGCCTGGCTCGCCGTCCCCGCGCAGGCCGCCGCCACGGCACAGCGGCCCGTGGTGACGCGGGCCGCCCTCGACCCGGCGCTGGTCGCCGGCCGGGGCGCGCGCGTCGGCTTCGCCGAGCAGGAGGCCGAGAACGCCGCGACGGACGGCACGGTCATCGGCCCCGACCGCGACGCGTACACGCTGCCCGCCGAGGCGTCCGGACGGCGGGCCGTCAGGCTGACCCCCGGACGGCACGTCGAGTTCACCCTCCCGGCCGCGGCCAACGCGATCACGGTGCGCTACAGCATCCCCGACGCGCCCTCGGGCGGCGGCATCACCGCGCCGCTGGACGTGGCGGTCAACGGCCGCCACCGGGCCACCATGACGCTGACCTCGCAGTACTCGTGGCTGTACAACCAGTACCCCTTCAGCGACGACCCCGGCGCCGACCTGCTGCACCCGGACTGGTGGATCACCGAGTGCTCCTGCGTGCCCAGCGCCACCGCCCCGGCCCCGGCGATCGCCAAGCCGTTCCGGCCCAGCCACTTCTACGACGAGCAGCGCCTGCCGCTCGGGCGCACGTACCGGGCCGGCGACCGGATCCGGCTGACGGCGGGCGCCGGCGCCGCCTGGACGGTCATCGACCTGCTGGACTCCGAACTCGTCGCCCCGCCGCGGATCGAGCCGGTCGCGGCCAACGTGCTGGCCTTCGGCGCGGACCCGTCCGGCCGCCGCGAGTCCTCGGCCGCCTTCGACCGGGCCGTCGCCTTCGCCAGGCGCACCCACCTGAAGGTATACGTCCCGCCCGGCACGTACCAGGTGAACCGGCACATCGTCGTGGACGACGTGACGATCACCGGCGCGGGAAGCTGGTACACGATCATCAAGGGCCGCCAGGTCGCCCTGGACGCCCCGGCGCCCGACGGGTCCGTCCACACCGGCGTCGGCTTCTACGGCAAGGACGCCGAGGACGGCGGCAGCCGGAACGTGCGCCTGTCCGGGTTCGCCATCGAGGGCGACGTCCGCGAGCGGATCGACACCGACCAGGTCAACGGCGTCGGCGGCGCCATGAGCGACTCCACGATCGAGGGCCTGTACATCCACCACACCAAGGTCGGCCTCTGGTTCGACGGGCCCATGAGCGGCGTCCGCGTCACCGGCAACGTGATCGCCGACCAGATCGCCGACGGGCTCAACCTGCACACCGGCGTCACCGGCTCGGTCGTGTCGGACAACTTCGTCCGCAACTCCGGCGACGACGGCCTGGCGATGTGGTCGGAGAAGACGGCGAACGCGCGCAACACGTTCGACCACAACACCGTCCAGACGCCGGTGCTGGCCAACGGCATCGCGATCTACGGCGGCACGGACAACACGGTCTCGGCCAACCTGGTCGCCGACCCCGTCCGCGAGGGCAGCGCGCTGCAGGTCGGCTCCCGCTTCGGCGCCGAGCCGTTCACCGGCCGCCTGGACATCACCGGCAACACCACCGTGCGGGCGGGCACGTACGAGCTGAACTGGAACATCGGCCTCGGCGCCATCTGGTTCTACGCCCTGGAGCGGAACATCGAGGCCGACGTCCGGGTGACCGGCGACCACTACCTGGACAACACCTACAACGCCCTCATGCTGGTCGCCGACTGGCCCGTCAAGGACCTCTACTCCATCACGAACCTGCACTTCAAGGACGTCCGGGTGGACGGCACCGGCACCTCGGTGCTCAGCGCCCGCGCCGCCGGCTCGGCCACCTTCGAGAACGTGGACGCCCGCAACGTGGGCGCGGTCCCCGTCAACAACTGCGGCACCTTCCACTTCACCCCGGCCGGCTCGGAGTTCTCGCTGGCGGACGGGGGCGGCAACGACGGCTGGCTCGCCCCCTGGCTCCTCCCCAACACCCTCACCTGCGCCGACCGCCCCCCGGTAACCCCACCCCCGGCCCCCTCCCCCTGGTAAAGCGGGCGCGTCAGGGGGCGGGGGTGGGGCAGGGGGACGGCATGACCGACAGCTACGACCGGGTCGCCGTCGTCACGGGCGCCGACTCCGGCATCGGCAAGGCAACCGCCGTGCTGCTCGCCGAGCACGGGTTCGACGTGGGGATCACCTACCACGAGGACGAGGAGGGCGCGCGGGAGACCGCCGCGCTGGTACGGGACGCGGGCAAGGCGGCCGCCGTACGCCGCCACGACCTGACCGACCCGGTACGGGCCGCGCACGCCGTCGACGAACTGGCCGGGGATCTGGGCGGGCTCGGCGTGCTGGTCAACAACGCCGGCACCGGGTCCTCGGAGCCGTTGCTGGACATGGACTACGAGCGCTGGCGTTCGGTGTTGTCGGTGGACCTGGACGGGCCGTTCCTGTGCGCGCAGCGGGCGGCCCGGCGGATGGTGGCCGAGGGGCGCGGCGGCCGGATCGTGAACGTCACCAGCGTGCACGAGGAGTACCCGAGGGTGGGGGCCGGGCCGTACTGCGCGGCCAAGGGCGGGCTGAAGCTGCTCAGCCGGGTGCTGGCGCTGGAGCTGGCCGCGCACGGCATCACGGTCAACACCGTCGCGCCCGGCGAGATCGCCACCCCGATGACCGGGCAGGAGGACCAGGTGCCGCGGGCCGGGAGCCGTCCGGGCTACCCGATCCCGCGGCCGGGCGACGCCCGCGAGGTCGCCGCGGTCATCGCCTTCCTCGCCTCGCCGGCCGCCTCGTACATGACCGGCTCGTCGGTGTTCGTGGACGGCGGGCTGGTGACGATGGGACCGCAGGCGGCGGGGGCGCTCCAGTCCGGCGACTGGCGTTGACCCCGCGCCCCCGCCCGCTCTCAGGAAGGCCCGCTCTGAGGAAGGCCCGCTCCCGGGGAGGCCCGCTCCCAGGACGAGCCGCCCGCTCTCAGGCGGTGGCCGGGTGGCCGACCGCGAGGGCCGCGGCCACCTGCGGCGCGACGCGGTCCGCCCAGCGGCTCAGGATGTCCTCCAGCGCGGGCAGCTGGGACTCCGGCACGGCGAGCCCCGGCGTCGGCACGGTCGCGCCCAGCTCCACCAGCAGGGGCCGCAGGTGCACCTCGACGGCCAGCGCGTGCTTCGGGTCGCCCATGACCAGCAGCGGCAGCGCCACCACCCCGGCCAGCGCCTCCGGCCGCAACCGGTCGAGGAACGCCTTCAGCAGCCCGGTGTACGTCCCCTTGTAGGTGGGACTGGCCACCACCAGCACCCTCGCCTCGGCCACCAGCTCCAGCGCCACCTCGACGCCGGGCGTCGGCCCGGGGGCGAGCAGGTGCGGCCCGAGCGCCGACAGGTCGACCACGTCGTGCGCGCCCGGGAGGCCGAGCCGCCGCGCGACGGCCTCGGCCGCCCCGGCGGCCACGGTCCTCGTCCTGGAGCCCTCGCGGGGGTTGCCGACCAGCGTCACGACGCTCATCCGGCCACCGCCGTCGCCAGCCTGGCGGCGTACCGGGAGGCGGGCCGGGTCAGGCCGTAGTTGTCGCGGAGGGTACGGCCCTCGTACTCGTACCGGAACAGGCCCCTGATCTGCAGCTCCGGCACGACGTGGTCCACGAAGTCGGACAGGCCCGACGGGAGCAGCGGCGGCATGATGTTGAAGCCGTCGGCGGCCCCGGTGAAGAACCATTCCTGGAGCTGGTCGGCGATCTGCTCGGGCGTCCCGGCGACCACGCGGTGGCCACGGCCCCCGGCCAGCCGGTTGAGCAGTTGCCTGACCGTCAGGCTCTCCCGCCTGGCCAGGTCGATGACGAGCTTGCGCCGGCTCTGCGCGCCCTCGGTCTCGACGGGCACGTCCGGCAGCGGCAGGTCGAGGTCGTCCTCTGTGAGCTCGATGCCGGTCAGGTGGGAGAGCTGGGCCAGGCCGTAGGCGGGGATGATCAGGTCTTCGAGCTCCTTCTCCAGGTGCAGCGCCTCCCGTTCGGTCGAGCCGATGATCGGCGAGATGCCGGGCAGGACCAGCAGGTCATCGGGCTGTCTGCCGTGGGCGGCCGCCCGCCGCTTGATGTCGGTGGAGAACTCCTGGCCCTCCTCCAGGGTCTGCTGGGCGGTGAAGACGGCCTCGGCGTGCCGGGCGGCGAACTCCTTGCCGTCCTCCGACGACCCGGCCTGCACCAGCAGCGGGCGGCCCTGCGGCGAGCGCGAGGTGTTCAGCGGTCCCCGGACGGCGAAGTGGCGGCCGATGTGCTCGATGGGATGGATCTTGCCGGTGTCGGCGTAGAGGCCGCCGGCGCGGTCGCCCAGGATGGCGTCGTCCTCCCAACTGTCCCAGAGCTTGCCGACGACCTCCAGGAACTCGTCCGCCCTGGCGTAACGGGCGGAGTGCGCGGGGCGTTCGACGCCGAAGTTGAGCGCCTCGGCCTCGCCGGCGGAGGTGACGATGTTCCAGCCGGCCCGGCCGCCGCTGATGTGGTCGAGGGAGGCGAACTTGCGCGCCACGTGGAAGGGCTCGTTGTACGTCGTGGAGACGGTCGCGATCAGGCCGATGTGGTCGGTCACCGAGGCGAGGGCGGCCAGCAACGTGAGCGGTTCCAGCCCGCCGAGCGCGTTGTGCCGGACGTCGCCCTGCAGCGCCACGCCGTCGGCGAGGAAGAGCGAGTCGAGCTTGCCGCGCTCGGCGATCCTGGCCAGCTCCTGGTAGTGGCGGACGTCGGTCAGGCGGCTGGGCTCGGTCCGCGGGTGCCGCCAGGCCGCCTCGTGGTGGCCGACGCCCATGAGGAAGGCGTTCAGGTGGAGCTTTCTCGTCACGTGGTCCTCCAGGTGGAGAAGCGGCGCTCGACGCCGATCAGGAGCAGGTTGAACAGCAGGCCGACCACGGAGATCGTGATGATGCCGGCGTACATGTCGGGGATGCGGAAGCTGGACTGGGCGTCGAGGATGAGGTAACCGAGCCCGGCCTTGGCTCCGACCATCTCGGCGAACAGCAGGACGAGGATCGAGTACGCGCCCGCCAGGCGTACGCCCGTGAAGATGGTGGGGACGGCGGCCGGCAGGATCACCTTCTGGAACAGCCGCACCGGGCCGAGCCCCATCGACCGGGCCGACTTGATCAGCAGGGGCTCGACGGTCTTCACGCCGCTGATGGTGTTGAGCAGGATGGGCCAGGAGCAGGCGTACAGGACGAACGCCACCTTCGTCGTCTCGCCGATGCCGAGGATGAGCGTGAAGACCGGCAGCAGCGCGACCGCCGAGGTGTTGCGGAACACCTCCAGCAGCGGGGTCAGGAGGTCGGCGACGGGCTTGTACCAGCCGATCAGCAGCCCGAGCGGGATGGCCAGCACGATCGCCAGCCCGAACCCGGACAACGAGCGGGCCAGCGACGCCTCCAGGTGCTCGGGTAGCCGGCCCGTCAGCAGCAGGTCCGCGCCGGCGGCAACGCTCTCGGAGAGCGGGGGCACGAACACGGGGTCCACCACGCCGAGGCGGGGCAGCACCTCCCAGGCGGCCAGGAGCAGCAGGATCGCGGCCGAGTTCCGCCCGGCCCGCCGCGCCAGCCCGCCCGCCCGCCTCCTCGCCCCCGAGAGGGACGCCGCCTTCCGGTTCTCCCCCGCCAGGGTCGGGTTCCGGCTCTCCCCCTCGGCGGGCCGGACCGGGTTGGCGGGCTCCTTCCCGGTGGCGGGAACGGCCTCGGCGGCGGGAACGGGGTCGGTGGCGGGAACGGGGTCGGTGGCGGGAACGGGGTCGGTGGCGGGAACGGGGTCGGTGGCGGGAACGGGATCGTCGTCGGGGAGGTCGTACCAGTGGACGTCGCCCCCGGGGCGCGTCCGCTCGTCGGCGCGCGCGTCAGTCATGCCGGATCGCCGCCTTCCGCTCCTGCACCTGCGCCGCGGCGACCTCGTCGCGCAGCAGCCCCCACACGTGGTGCCGGTACTCGCCGAAGCGCGGGTCGGCCCGCAGGTCGCCCTCGCGCGAGTCGAACTCCACCTCGGTGATCTCCTTGATCCGGCCGGGCCTGGAGGTCATCACGGCGACCCGTTGCCCCAGGTAGACGGCCTCGTCGATGCCGTGCGTGATGAAGATGACGGTCTTGCGGGTGTGCTGCCAGATGCGCAGCAGCTCCTCCTGCAGCGACTCGCGGGTCTGCGCGTCGAGCGCGGCGAACGGCTCGTCCATCAGCAGGACGTCGGGGTCGAAGGCCAGGCTGCGGGCGATGGCGACGCGCTGGCGCATGCCGCCGGACAGCTCGTGCGGGTAGCGGTCCTCGAAGCCGGACAGGCCGACCAGTTCGAGGTGCCGCCGCGCCCGTTCCGTACGTTCGGCCCTTGGCACGCCCTTGGCCTCCAGCCCGAACGCGACGTTGGCCAGCGCGGTCCGCCACGGGAACAGCGCGTACTGCTGGAAGACGATCCCCCGGTCGAGGCCGGGGCCGGTGACCGGCGCGCCGTTGACCACGATCTCGCCCGACGTCGGCTCGGTCAGCCCGGCGACCAGGTCGAGGAGCGTGGACTTGCCGCAGCCGCTCGGCCCGACGAGCGTGAGGAACTCCCCTTCGCGGACGTCGAGGTCGATCCCGGACAGGGCGGTGAACGGCTCGCCCGCGTCCCTGACCGTGAACTCCTTGCCGACATTCCGGATGCCGATCTTCGTACGGACGCCGGTCTCGCTGATCGTGGCGGTCATGAGCCGCTCCCGTTCGCGTAGGGGTTGAACTCGTTGGTGTAGAGGTCGGCGGCCTTGACCTGGCCCGGACGGATCTCGCCCTCGCGCTGGAGCCAGTCGATCCACCGCTGGAACTCCGCGCTGTCGATCACGCCGCCCTCGCCCGCGATGCCGGTGCTCTTCCAGAGCTTGACGACGTCGGTGCTCTCGTTGCGCCCGCGCTTGGCGATGATCTGCTCGAACCTGGCGACGACCTCCTCGCGCGGCCGGGTCTGCGCCCAGGCGACGGCCTTGGCGAATCCGGCGACGAAGGTCTTGACGGTGCCGGGGTTCCTGGCGATGAAGTCCTCGCGCAGCACGACGGACCCGGCCGTGAACGGGCCGAACAGCTCGACGTCGGTGAACAGCGGACGCAGCCCGCCGCGTTCGAGCGCCTTGTCCTTGAGCACGCCGCCGAGCGTGCCGACGTCGAGCTGCCCCTGCCGCAGCGCCTGCTCGGTGTTGACCGGCGGGATCACCACGAGCTGGACCTGCTCGATCTCGGCCGGGGTCAGCCCCTGGCGCTTGAGGTACTCCTTGATGACGGCCTCGTGGTGGGCGCCGAGGGTGTTGACGCCGATCTTCTTGCCGATGAGGTCGCGGGCGGTCCTGACGGGGCTGTCGTCCTTGACGTAGTAGCCGTTGAACGACTTCTCGTCCGAGCCGTAGTAGCCGATCACCGCCTTGATCGGGGCCTTGGCCGCCTTGAGCTTGATGACGGCGCCGTCGAAGGCGCCGCCGAAGTCGGTCTGGCCGGTGGCCGCGGACTGGATGTCCTGCGGTCCGGAGGTGGTGTTGCCCACCCATGTGAGCTTGACGTCGCCGAGGTAGCCGAGCTCCGCGGCCAGTTCGGGGAAGGTGACGTTGCCCGCGCTGCCCTGGTAGCGGAGCTCCTTCACCTCCGGTTCGCCGGGTTTCGCCGAGCCCTCGGCCGCGCCGCAGCCGACCGTCACGGTCGCGAGCAGCACGGCGAGGAGTGCACGTCTGATGTTGATCACGATGAGTTCCTCTGGGGAGAACTGCGCAGGGGGCGGGGAGATCTGCCGGAGGTGCGTGATCAGCGACACTGCGCGCTGGCGACGTGGCCGTGGTCCACGTGCGGGCGCCGGGTCAGGTAGGGGCCCTGGCTCATGCGTACGAAGCTACGGAACCCGGGAAGCTAAGTCAACATTTCCTACTGGATTTACATGAAAAGCATCGCGTCCAGGCCCTTGACCACCGTGCTGGTCAGCGTTCCGAGACCGTGTAACCGGCGATCTCGCCGGCCGCGTTGAGCACCAGGCCCAGCTCGGGCTCGGGCACGTCGATCCCCGAGTCGGCGCGTACCGCGATCCGGCCGCCGTCCCCGGAGACCTTCCAGGCCACGGACTTGAAGAACAGCTCGGGGCGTTCGGCGTCGTAGACGAGCTCGTACACGTCGGCCGCCCGCTCGCTCTCGGTCACCCGGGCCTCCCGCGACCGCCTGTACGTGACCCCGGCGGCCCACACCTCCATCCGCCCGTCCACGGGGGCCAGCGGGCGCACGTCCGCCGACGGGTGCCGGGGACCGCCGGGCGCGGCACACCGTTCCCGCAGCTCGGCGACGGGCAACCGCAACAGCTCCCCCACCCCGCCCACACCGTCGAGCTCCGCCACCTGCTCGCCGTCGTCCACGCCGACCACGTCCAGATGGGTCACCGGGCTGCTGAACCGCACGATACGCATGATCCGCTCCTGCTCTCGTCCGTCGGGACACGATCACCCTACGAGAGCCGCGATCACCGGATCGGCGGCCGGTGATCACGGCACCGGTCCGCCCGTAGGGGGCGGCGGTTCCCGGTCACGCTGACCGGGAACGCACCACGCGAACGCCGCCCCCGGCCCTTCTCCGCCGTCCGGGGTCAGGCGCACGGGGGTCAGGCGAAGCGTTCGATGGTCACGGGGATCAGGCCCTGGCCGCGGATCGCCTGCCGGTGGTGGTGGAGCAGGGCGCCGATGGCGGCGAGCGGGCCGGCGCTCAGGCGTACGGTGACGTCCAGGCACCAGGCGATGCCGGGGCCGATGCGCCGCAGCTCCCAGGTGAAGGTGTGTCCCGCGGCGGTCGCCGTGGCGGTGCCCGCGATCCTGGCCCTCGGGTTCGCCTCCGGCGGCTCCAGGCGCAGGACGGTGCGCACGTTCGCCAGCCCGCGCTCGCCGAGCTCGCCCGCGAACAGGATGCGGTAGCGCCGGGTCTGCGCCGAGCGGGAGCCGCCCAGGTCGAGCGGGGCCGCGGCGGGAAGCGCCTGCCGGTACTGGAAGAAGGCCCGCAGCTCGGCCTCCTCCGGCAGCGCGCCCCCGCCGAGCATCGAGTAGGTGTCGCGGGCGTCGCGCCGGGTCACGGGCAACACCCGCTCGCGCAGCGCGGGATCGGCGCGGATGGCCCGGCTGGATCCGGGCGACTCGCGCCACTCGCCGCACTCGGAGGCCCATTCCGCGCAGTCGATGCCCGCGGCGGTGTAGTCGTCGCAGAGCACGAACTCCTCGACCAGGATGCCCAGGGGAAGTGTTCCGCGGCCGCGGTCTTCGGGGGCGGCGTAGATCAGGTAGTAGTCCAGGGGTACGTCGGCGTCCATTGGCGACATGATCGTGGGACGGGCCCGCGCGGGCAAGGCGACATTCTGATGTTCTCGCAGGTCTCGCCGTTAGATGCGGGTCTAGCCGGTAACGGGCTTGCCGGTTGCGCCGCCGGCGAGCCATTCGTCCCAGGACTTCGCCCAGGGCGTGGGGCCGTTCCCGAACCGCAACTTGCGCGAGGTGCCCTTGACCTGGATGACGTCGCCGCGCTGGGTGAAGTCGTAGAACCAGCGCGCGTCGGCGGGACTGGCGTTGACGCAGCCGTGGCTGACGTTGGAGTTGCCCTGCGCGCCGGTGGACCAGGGCGCGGCGTGGAAGAAGGTGCCGCTGTAGGTCATCCGGACGTTCCACTTGGTCTTGATCCGGTACTCGCCCGGTTCGCCGATGGTGGCCGAGTCCATGACGGTCTCCGCGGCCTTCTCCTGGGCGATCATGGTGCCGGAGTAACTGTCGTCGCCGGGTTTGCCCAGGCTGACGGGGATCGTCCGGACGACCTTGCCGTCCGCGGTGACGACGGCCCGGTGGCGGTCGGCGTCCACCTTGGTGACGTGCCTGGGGCCGACGGTGAAGGACAGGCTGCGGTCCTTGGTCCCCCACAGGCCCTCGCCCGCGCGCAGCCCGGCCAGGTGGGCGACGACCTTGACCTTCTCGCCGACCGGCCAGTACTCGCGCGGCCTGAACTGCACCTCGCGGTCGCTCACCCAGCTCCACGCACCCTCGACCGGCTCGGACATCTCCACGACCAGCGAACGCTCGACCGCCGCCCTGGCCTGTCTGGAGGTGACCGGGTGGGACAACAGGAGCTGGACCGGCATCCCGACGCCGACCTTCTCGCCGTCCAGCGGCGACATGCCGCTCTGCAGGGCCCGCACGGGCTTGAGCGTGGTGAAGGACGACTGCCCGGTGACGGCCTTTCCGTCGGTGCCCGTGGCCCGCGCGCTCACCGTGTACGACGTCGCGGGCCGCAGCGGCCACCGTGGCCGCCAGGTGCCGTCGGCCGCCGTCGAGCCGGTCACCTGGCGTCCCTTGGCGTCGGCGACGGTCACCTTGGTGACCTTGCCGCCGGTGACCTTGACGCTGATCCCGGTGTCGGGGGCGACCTTCTTCGTGCCGTCGGCGGGGGTGATCGCGAGCCTGGCCACCGGGCCCTGGGGCTGTCCGGGGCCGCCCGGCGGCTGCGCGCCGCCTCCGCCGGAGGTGCATCCGGCGATCAGGAGCGCCGCGAGGGCGAGCGTCGTGCTGGTCCGGCCGTTCCGCATCTCCGATGCCTCCCGTGCCTGACAAGGCGTCGATTTCACTTTAAGCGGTCGGTGCTGTCACTTCTGCCCGTAGGGAATGGGAGAAACCTTCATCCGTAGATGGGCGCTCTTGCGAACCTTGCGGGCGGATCTGGTGTCCAACTCTCTGGAACGGTCCTTGTGGGCCGATCTCAGTGGATGACGCACCGGGGGCGGTGCATGAGGGGGAACGTCATGAACAGCGCCATGAGGCCGGGCCTGTCCGGAATCGGGATGGCCGCGGCGATGCTGGCCGTCACGACCGCGCTCACGGGAGCCACCCCGGCCCACCCCACGCCCTCCCCCACCCATCCGGCTCCCACCCATCCGGCCCCGTCGCCCTCCCCCGAGCCGAAGCCCGAACACAAGCCCGACCACAAGCCGGACCACAAGCCTGATCACGAGCCCGACCAGACCGGGCCGACCCCCGACCCGGCGGAGAAGGCCGACTGCCTCAAGGTCAAGTGCGTGGCGCTCACCTTCGACGACGGCCCCGGGCCCTACACCGGGACGCTGCTGCGGCACCTGGCGAAGTACCAGGCCCGCGCCACGTTCTTCGTCGTCGGCCGGAACGTCGCCGCCAACCCCGACGTGGTCCGGCGCACGGTCGAGGCCGGGCACGAGCTCGGCAACCACACCTGGTCGCACCCCGACCTGACCAGGCTGTCCCCGGCCGCGATCAAGTCCCAGCTCGCCCGCACCGACCGGGCCGTGGAGTCCGCCGCGGGCGTCGTGCCCGGCCTGGTACGCCCCCCGTACGGCGCGATGGACCGGGACGTGCGGCGGCTGGCGCACCGGCCGCTGGTGTTGTGGAGCGTGGACACCCTCGACTGGCGCTACCGCGACAGCGCCAGGGTGGCCCGCGTCTCGCTCAAGCGGGTCCGCCCCGGCAGCGTCATCCTGTTCCACGACATCCACCCGACCACGGTCAAGGCCCTCCCGCGGGTGCTGAAGGGCCTGTCCGCCCGCGGCTACCGCTTCGTCACGGTCGGCGAGCTGTTCGGCGGCCGGCCGCCGAAGGTCGTTCACAACGCCCGGCGGCTCTCCGGCGGTGCCAAGTAGCTGGGCAGGCGCCCGCCGGTGTCCACCACGAGCCGCTGCAGGACGACGGTCGGGTCCACCATCCAGAACTTCAGCACGTGCGTGCCGGAAGCCGTGACGGTGTGCACGGTCGTGGTCTCGTTGACGTTCGGACGACGAGCAGGACGCCTTCGACCTGGCCCTGGCCCGCCACGCGCTGGCCGCCGGGCTGCCCACGCTGGCGGTCTGCCGCGGCCTCCAGGTCGTCAACGTGGCCCTCGGCGGCACCCTGGAGCAGGACATGGACGGCCACCGGCACGTCGTGCACCCGGTGTCGCTGCGTCCGGGCAGCCTGCTGGAACGCGCGGCCGGGACGCGGAAGGTGGAGGCGTCCTGCTTCCACCACCAGCGCGTCGAACGCCTCGGCGACGGCCTGTCCCCCGCCGCCCACGCCGCCGACGGCACGGTGGAGGCCCTTGAGCACGAGGGCCTGCCCGGCTGGTTCACCGCCGTGCAGTGGCATCCCGAGGACACCGCCCATCGCGACCCGGCCCAGCAGGCCCTGTTCGACGCACTCGTCCGCGAGTCGGGGCATGATGGCTGACGTCAGCCACCTGTTCGCCTACTACGGCAGGCGCGGCTTCCGCGACGAGGGCCGCCGCCTCCTCAGCCACCCCCTGTGAGCCTCACGGGCGGCGCGGCGGGCGCACGCCCCTGAACTCCCAGTCGCCGCCGAGCGCGGTCGAGCGCACCTCCTCCGACTCCGTCGGCTGCGCGCCGACGTCGGACCGGATCGGCACCGGCCCGGCCACGACGTGGTTGGTCAGCCGGCCGAGCCCTTCGGCCTCGACCTCGACCACGTCCCCCGGCTCGACGGGGCGCGAGCCCGCCGGGGTGCCCGACAGCAGCACGTCGCCGGGGAAGAGGGTGATCGTCCGGGCGATGTCGGCGACCAGGTAGTGCATGTCCCACGTCATCTCGTCGGTGTTGCCGTCCTGGACGACCTCGCCGTTGACGTACGTCCGCAGCCGCTTGCCGCGGAAGTCCCAGCCGGTCACCAGGCCCGGACCGAGCGGGCACAGCGTGTCGGAGCCCTTGACGCGCAACATCGAGCCGGCGTCGGTGTCGCGGAAGTCGTGCAGCCCGAAGTCGTTGGCCACGGTGTAGCCCGCGATGTGCTCACCGGCCTCGGAGGGGGCGATGTTGCGGCAGGTCCGGCCGATGACGATGGCGATCTCGCCCTCGTAGTTGAGCCACCTGCAGCCTTCGGGCCGCACGACCGCGCCCCGGTGGGAGTTGAGCGAGGAGGTGGGCTTGTGGAAGTAGGTCGGCGCGTCCGGCAGCCGGGTCCGGAACTCCTCGACCCGGCTGCGGTGGTTGAGGTGCACCGCGATGATCTTCGTGGGGACGATCGGCGGCAGGTGCGCGGCCTCCTCGGCCCTGATCCGGCGGCCGTCCCCGGCGACGAGGTCGTCCCCGTCGCGGACGGTCTCGGTGACGGCGCCGTCGAGCAGGACGCGGCGGTACTCAGGCATGGGCGTTCTCCTGTCGGGGTGCGGTCCAGCCGCCGGACGGGCGGTCGAACCAGAGCAGGGCCTGGCCGGTGCCGACGGAGTTCTCGTACTCACCGTACTGGCGGGCGGGGGCCGTGCAGCGCTCCTCGCCGAGAGCGCCGGCCAGCATGGCGTAGTGGTGGAAGCGGGCCTCCGGCTTGTACGTCCAGAACTCCGGCATCGTGCGCAGGACCTCGTCGTGGCGGCCGTTCCTGAACCATTCGATGCGCCGCAGGTCGGCGGCGCGGGCCTCGGGGGTGAAGATGTGGCGCGGGTCGCTGGCCTCGTGGTCGCGCAGCTCGCGCAGCGGCCAGAACGTGTGCGACAGCGCGCCGGAGGCGATCACCAGCACCCGCCGGTCGGTGGCCGCGACGCCGTCGGCCAGTGCGCGGCCGAGCCGCAGGTGGTCCTCCATGTCGCCGGTCTGGCACACGCCGATGCTCACCCAGCGCTTGCCGGGCAGGCCCTCGCCGAGGTACTTCCACAGGTTGGTGGTGGCGTAGTAGATCGGCAGGTACTCGTCGTCGATGGGGGTGATCCAGGTGCCGTGCCGGTCGGCGAAGGAGGCCACGTTGCGGGCCAGCTCGGGGTCGCCGGGGAAGTCGTACGGCATCCGGCACATGCCGCGCGGCAGCTCCTCGGAGGTGAACAGCCCGGCGCGGCGCGGCTGGGCGGTGACCACGAACTCGACCGTGGTGGCCCAGTGGGAGTCCAGCACGACGACGGTGTCGTAGTCGTCGCGCTCGAAGACGTCCCGGCGCAGCTCGCGCAGGCCGGTGACCAGGGTGATCTCCTTGCCGCCGTTCAGCTCCAGCCGGACCCGCTCGGGCAGCACGATGGTGGGGACGTGCGCGAGCAGCCCCGCCCCGACGATCTCACCCATGGTCGTTCCAGCCCTTCGGCGCGGTGACGGTGTTCTTCAGGTCGCAGTAGAAGTCGAAGCTCCAGGTGCCGCCCTCGCGGCCGACGCCGGACTCGCGGGAGCCGCCGAAGGGCGCGCGCAGGTCGCGCACGAAGAAGCAGTTGACCCAGACCGTGCCCGCGACCAGCCGCTCGGTGACCCGGCGGGCGCGCTCCCGGTCGCCGGTCGCGACGGTGGCGGCCAGGCCGAAGCGGGTGTCGTTGGCCAGCCGGACGGCCTCCTCCTCGGTGTCGAACGTCTGCAGCGTGAGCACCGGGCCGAAGACCTCCTCCTGGACGATCTCGCTGTCCTGGGCCACGTCGGCGAGCAGGGTGGGCCGGTAGTACAGGCCGTCCCCGCGCTCGCCGCCGATGACGGCGCGCGCCCCGGCCGAAAGGGCCCGCCGGACGAACGCGTCGATCTTCTCCACCTGACGCGGGTGGATGTTGGGGCCGATGTCGGTGGCCTCGTCGCGCGGGTCGCCCTGGACCAGGGCCGCGGCCCGCTCGGTGAAGCGCCGGGTGAACTCCTCGGCGATCGGCGACTCGACCAGCAGGCGGGTGGCGGCCAGGCACACCTGCCCGGCGTTGTCGTACTGCTCGACGGCCAGGTCCACGGCGAGGTCGAGGTCGGCGTCGGCGAAGACCAGCAGCGGCGACTTGCCGCCCAGCTCCAGGCTGAGCGGGGTGAGGTTGGCGGCGGCCGAGCGGGCGATGCGCCGCGCGGTCGGCACCGAGCCGGTGAAGCTGACCCGGCGGACGCCGTGGTGCTCGACCAGGGCCTGCCCGGCCTCCTCGCCGAACCCCTGGACGACGTTGAACACGCCGTCCGGCAGCCCGGCCGCGGCGGCGACGTCGGCCAGCAGGGAGGCGGTGAGCGGCGACCACTCGGCGGGCTTGAGCACCACCGTGTTCCCGGCGGCGAGCGCCGGGGCGATCTTCCAGGTGGCCAGCATGAGGGGCGCGTTCCACGGCGTGATCAGGGCGCAGGGGCCGGCCGGGTCCCAGGAGACGTGGTTGGCGTGGTCGCGGGTGTCGAAGTCGTCGTGGCCGAGGCCCTCCAGCCAGTCGGCGAAGAAGCGGAAGTTGTGCGCCACGCGGGGCATGACGCCGCGGCGGTGGGAGCGCAGCAGGGCGCCGTTGTCGCGGGTCTCGACGGCGGCCAGTTCCTCCAGCCGCTTCTCGACGCCGCCGGCGATCGCCCGCAGCACGGCGGCCCGGCCGGCGCGCGGGGTGGCGGCCCAGCCGGGGAAGGCGTCCTGGGCCGCGGTGACGGCGGCGTGCACCTCGGCCGGGCCGCCGCGGGCGATCTCCCCGAGCGCGGTCCCGTCGATGGGCGAGAGGTCCGTGAACGTGCGCTCGGAGGCGACGCGCCGGCCGCCGATCCAGTGGCGGGTGTCGACGGTGACCCCGGCGACGGTGATCTGTTCGGACATGTCGGGTGCTCCCATTCTCAAGGGGCTAGTGCGCGCCGGACGTGCCGGATTCCAGGAGCGTGCCGCCGTCCCACACCACGCCGACCTGGCGGAAGTAGGCGCCGATGGGCTCGCGGACCGCCAGCCGGGACAGCTCCTCGGTCGGGGCGTCGAACAACTCCAGCTCGGCGTCGCCCGCCCACGCCTGGCCGGCCTCGAAGGCGGCGGCGCCGGACTCGACCAGCTCGTCGAGCGCCAGCCCGCCGCCCTTGCCGATGGCGGGCAGCCAGCGGTGGTGGGCCATGGGGTGGCCGTTGACGAACCCGTTGGACGGCGACGGCTCGCGCAGCGTCACGACGGCCTGGGCCAGGCGGCGGTCGGCGGCGGCCAGCGTCGCGCCGAACCGGGCGCCCGCCCCGATCCGGGGCGCGGGCCCGTACGGGTGCGGCCTGGTCTGGTGGATCGACCCCAGCTTCTTCGGATAGCCCTGGTGCAGCCCCCTGGCGACGGCGAAGTCCTTGTCCACCCAGATGTAGACGCACCTGGAGTAGGTCCGCCCCCGGTAGGAGCAGCGGACGACGGCGAACGCCTCCTTGTACTGCGAGCGCACCGGGTCCAGCAGCTCCTCGCGGGAGCCGGAGCAGGACTGCCAGTCGGCCCAGATGAGCGCGACCGCGCCCGGGTCCTCCTCGGCGAGCTCCAGCGGTTCGGGCAGCAGCTCGCGCACCCGGTCAGGGTCGGTGCGGTACTCGATGGTGAGCAGGTCGCCGGAGTAGTGCCACGGCGGCTCCGGGACGAGGGACGAGCGGCCCGTGGCCGTCTTGGGGTGGAAGTAGCCGCGGACGCCGGCCAAGATGCTCCTCCTGAACTCGTTTGGTTCCAAATAAAATAGGAACATCAAGGCCGATCGGTCAACAGGTCTTGCGAGCTCCAATACGCGCCCGTTACGTTTGGCTTCAAACGACCCAAGGAGAGACCGGTGCAGCAGCACATCGACCGCCTGACCGAGCGGGGCGTCGACGTGGTCCGCGTGACCTACCCCGACCTGACCGGGACCGACCGCGCCCGCGACGTCCTGCTGGAGTCGCTGCCCGACGCCGTCGGTCACGGCCTCGCCTTCTGCCGGGCGGTCTACCACTCCACCCCGCGCGGCGGCACCGCCGACATCAGCGGCGGCCTGGACGCGGGGCTGCCCGACATCGCCGTCGTACCCGATCTGGCCACGCTCGCCCCGCTGCCGTGGGAGCCCGGCGTGGCCTGGTGCCACGGCGACGTCGTCGATCCCGCCACCGGCGCCCCGGCCCCCGAGTCGCCCCGCGACCTGCTGCGCGCCGTGCTTGCCCGGTGCGCCGAGCAGGGCCTGCGCCCGGTCGTCGGGCCCGAGCTGGAGTACTTCCTGTGCGACCCGGCCCCCGCGGGCGGCTGGCAACGCTACGCCGAGGCCACCGGCAACGTCTACACCGCCGGCCGCCGCGGCGACCCCGACGGCCACCTCACCCGCACGCTGCGGCACCTGCGCGACCTCGGGCTCGGCGTGACGGCGGGCAACCACGAGTTCAGCAGCGGCCAGTTCGAGATCAACCTGCGGCACTCCGAGGCGCTGGACGCGGCCGACCGGGCCTTCTGGTTCAAGGCGGCGGTCAAGGAGCTGGCGCGGGTGGAGGGCAGGCTGGCGACGTTCATGGCCAAGCCGTTCAACGACGAGGGCGGGTCGGGGTTCCACCTGCACCTGTCGTGCCTGGGCGAGGACGGCGGCAACGCCTTCGACGACCCGGCCGCGCCGTACGGGCTGTCGGCGACCGCGCGGCACGCCGTCGCGGGCGTGCTGGCCCACGCCCCCGCGCTGGCGGCGCTGGCCAACCCGACGGTCAACTCCTACAAGCGGTTCGGCCCCGACACGCTGGCCCCCTGGCTCGTCGACTGGGGGCTCGACAACCGCAGCGCGATGCTCCGCATCCCGCCGGAGCGCGGCGCGGGCGCCCGGTTCGAGCTGCGGCTCGGGGACGCCAGCGCCAACCCGTACCTGCTGGTCGCCGGGGCCGCGGCCGCCGCTCTGCTGGGCGTGCGGGCGGCCGGGGAGCCGCCCGCGCCGCTCGTCGGGTACGGCTACGACGCCTCCAAGGCCCCGGTGCTGCCGATGACCCTGCCCGAGGCCCTGGACGCCCTGGAGGCCGACGGCGAGCTCACCGAGCTGCTCGGCAAGGACTTCACCGCCGCCTTCCTGGCCTACAAGCGCGACGAGGTCGCCCGCTTCCAGCGGCACGTCACCGACTGGGAGTTCGGCGAGTACGCCTACCACCTGTGACCCGTCATTCGATCGCGCGCTGCGCCAGGTCCTCGGCCAGCGCGATGATCTCCGGGTTGTAGGGCGCCTGATGGTGTTGTCGTACTCGCCGATGCGCTTCAGGTGCTCGACCAGCCGGCCGAGGCTCTGGTCCACGGCGTCCACGGCGGCGGCGTAGACCTCCATGTGGCGGGCGTACAGCTCGGTGTTCTCCTCCCACGGCGGCAGGTCCGCATCCGACGGCCTGGTGCCCTCGGGGAAGAGGCCGTCGCGGAGCTGGCGGGTGAAGTGGAGGAAGAACGGCTTGTCCGCGTCGTTGGCGCGCAGCCCGTTGATCATGCCGATGGCGCGGTCGGTGAGGGCGTCGGTCAGGTAGAAGTCGTCCGGGAAGCCCTCGTCGGGGACCGGGCCGTTGTCGCTGATCAGGCGGTGCGGGTGGAACAGGGACGTGAAGCCGTCCATGGAGCCGTAGTAGCGGTCGAAGCCGCGCTGGAGCGGCCAGGAGCTCTTGTCGGCGCCGTCGTGCAGCTTGGACTCGATGGTCAGGTGCCACTTGCCGACCATGAACGTCGCGTACCCGGCCCGGAACGACTCGGCCAGCGTGGGCACCTGCGGCGGGATCTCCATCCGGTAGCCGGGATAGCCGGGGTCCACGTGGGCCACCATCGCGAACCCGGCCCGGTGCGGGTTGAGCCCGGTCATCAGGGCGGCCCTGGAGGGCGAGCAGAGCGGCGTGCTGTGGTAGTTGGTGAACCGGTAGCCCGACTCGGCCAGCGCCTGCGCGTGCGGCGTGTCGATCTCCGAGCCGAACGGCGACAGGTCGCTGAACCCGAGGTCGTCCACCAGCACGACCACCCCGTTGGGCGCCCCGCGACGTGCCCGCCGCTGCCGCGGCCACCAGGGCGTGGACTGCGAGGCCAGCTCGCGGGCCGTGCCGCCGAAGCCCTCGTACCCCTGCTCGGCGGCGCGCTCACGGGCCCTCCGGATCGACGGCGTCCTTGTCGGCCCACAGCGGCGCCAGGCGGGCCCGCAACTCCTCGGCGCCGACCCGCTCGACCAGCTCCACGGCCGCCAGGTTGTCGCGCAACTGGTCCAGGCCGGTCGCGCCGAACAGCGTGGTGGTGTTGGCCGGGTGGGTGAGCGTGAAGGCCACGCACACCTGCGCCGGGGTGGCGTCCAGCTCGGCGGCGAGGCGGGCCAGCTCGGCCGCCGAGCCCGCGATGCGCTCCCTGATGCCGCCGGGATCGCGGCCGACCTGCCGGTCCACGCCCTTGCCCAGCAGCACGCCGCCCTCCAGCACGTCGGAGGACTGCAACGTGACGCCCTGGGCGAAGATGCGGGCGAACGGCGCGCCGTCGGGGATCGACCGGCGCGAGACGCTGTACTTGAGCTGCGCGATGGCCGGGCCCTCGACGCCCTCGCCGGCGGCGGCGTCGATGAGCGTCTGCACGTTCGTCGCCGACCAGTTGTTGACGCCCCAGCTCCGGATCAGCCCGTCCTTGGCCAGGCCGTCCAGGTCGAGGACGAGCCGGTGCAGGTCCACGCCGTCGTGCCGCAGGTCGCCCAGCACCACGAGGTCGGCGTGGTCGGCGCCGGCGCGGAACAGGGCGTTGTGGAGCTGGTCGCGCAGGCTGTGCTCGGGGTAGCCCTCCAGCCACAGCTTGGAGGAGAGCAGGTAGTCCTCGCGGCGCAGGCCGGCCGCGCGCACCAGGGCCGAGAAGATCACGTCGGTGAACACGGGCGGCATGCCGGGGAAGCCGTACACGCCGACGTCGAAGAGGTCGATGCCGCGCTCCACGGCCTCGCGGATCATGGTGACCGCGTCGTGGAAGTCCATGCGGTCGTAGGTGTGCCAGGAGCCGAGCGCGAGCACGCCCGTCTCCGGTCCGTTGCGCCCGATGCGGCGGCGGGGGATGGTCTGCACGGTACGGCTCCTAGGGCAGGCGGGGGTCGATGACGGCCTTGATCTGGCCGAGCGTGGACATCGACTCGACGCAGGCGGTCGCCTCCGCCAGGCCGACGGGCTCGCTGAACAGCTCGTCCCACGGCATGCGGCCGGCGAACGTCTGGAAGAACTCGATCGAGCGGTGGTAGTCGGCGATGTCGCCGTTGAGCGAGCCGACCACGGTCAGCTCCTTGCCCATGACCGCGCCGAGCGGCACGGGCGCGAGCTCGAACCCGGTGGAGCCGACGATCACCACGGTGCCGCGCCGGGCGGCCACCGCGACCGCCTCCTCGGCCACGGTCGGCGCTCCGGCCAGGTCGAACACGTAGTCCGCGCCGCGCTCCCCGGCCAGCTCCCCGATCCGGGCGACGCGCTCGTCCTTGCTCAGATCGGTCGAGACGGTCGCGTCCGCGCCGAAGCGGCGGGCGGCGGCCAGCCGGTCGTCCGGGCCGCCCACGGTGATGACGGTGCCCGCGCCGGCGATCCTGGCGACGGCCGTGGCGAAGATGCCCAGCGCGCCCGCGCCCTGCACCACCACGGTCGAGCCGGTCCTGATGCCGACGGCCCGGTCCACGGCGCGCAGCACGGTCTTGGCCGCGCAGCCCGACATCGAGGCCCAGGTGTCCTTGACGTCGGCGGGCAGCAGCAGCTTGGCCGCGCCCGGGGTCACGTAGCAGTACTCGACCAGGCCGCCCGTGGCGTACGGGGGGCGGTCGGCGCGCTGGGTGAAGCCGTACCCGCGGTTGGCGCAGGCGACCGGCTGGCGCAGCACGGCGCAGCCGTAGCAGTGGCCGCAGGTGGACTCCGACCAGCCGATGCGGTCGCCCGCGCCGATCGGGCGGCCGAGGGCGTCGATGGTGCCCGGCCCGGCCTGCACGACCTCGCCGACCATCTCGTGGCCGAGGATCATCGGGAGCATCCCGGGGAACGTCATCTGCCCGGCCCACAGGTGCACGTCGGTGCCGCACAGGGTGGTGCACGTGATGCGGACCAGGGCGGCGCCGGGTTCGACGGCGTCGGGCAGCGGTACGTCCTGAAGGCTGAGGGGCTTGCCGTGCTCGGTGAGGACGGCGGCGGCGGTTCTCGTAGGCATGGTCACCTTCGTGGCTTTCGACCGTTAAGTGTGGTTAATCTACACTCGTTGACAAATAATTACAGCCCCTCAGGAGGAACCCGGTGTCAGCGGACGAGTACGCGGACCTCGTGGCGGTCGGCGGCAACGTGCTCACCTTCGACGTCCACGACGGGCGGGCGAGCGGCCTGGCGGTACGCGCCGGACGCCTGGTGGCGGTCGGGACGGACGAGGAGGCCCTGGCGCACGCCGGGCCGAGCACCCGGGTGCTCTCCCTGGCCGGCCGCACGGTCCTGCCCGGCATCAACGACTCGCACCTGCACGCCGCCTGGCTCGGGGCGGTCTGGCCGGACACGCTGATCAGCGAGAACGGCCTGCCCGCCCACCAGGGCCCGCTGCTGGCCGACGAGGAGTCCAGGCGGGCGGCCATCCTGCGCGCCGGGCGGATCTGCGCCTCGCTCGGCATCACCAGCTACACCGAGCCCGGCCTCGGCCCCGGCGAGGACGACGGCGAGACCGGCTGCTTCTCCCAGGCCGTCCTGGACACCTACGCGACGCTGGCGAAGGAGGGCGAGCTGCGGGCACGGGTGACCGCGTTGCGGCTGTTCGGCACCCTCGACGGCCCCAGCACCCTGGAGGACGTGGCCGCCGGCCTGGACGCGCCCCTCCCCCTGTCCGACCCCGCCTGGCTGAACGTGGCCGGGCTCAAGATCTTCGCCGACGGCATCCCGCCCATGGGGTCGGCCTGGACCCGCCACCCCTACACCGCGGGCGGCCACGGATCCCTGCTGGTGGCGGGCGCGGACGACGCCGGCCGCGAGCACAACCTCCGCACGATGATCCGGCTGGCGCACCGGGCGGGCCTCCAGGTGGGCGTGCACGCCACCGGCGACCGGTCCATCGACGCGTTCGTGGACACGGTGGCCGAGCTGGAGCACGGGCCCGCGGGGCGGCACTACGTCATCCACGGCGACCTGGTGAACCCCGCCCAGATCGCCCGCATGGGCCTGCTCGGCATGGGCCTCACCACGCAGCCGATGATCGCGACCGCCACGGCGGACTGGATGGCGGGCGCGCTCGGCCCGGAGGTCGCGGGCGCGGCCTGGCCGCTGCAGGAGCTGCTGGCGAGCGGGGTGACGTTCACCCTGAGCAGCGACGGTCCGGTGACCACACCGGACTGGCGGGCGCAGGTGGCGGCGGCGTGCGCGCTGCTGGGCGAACGGGCCCCCCGCCCCCGGCTGATGGCCCGCCTGCTGCGCTGCTACACCACCGCGCCCGCCGTCCAGGACGGCGCGGAGTCGTGGAAGGGGTCGCTGGAGGCGGGCAAGGCCGCCGACTTCTGCGTCCTGGACCGCGACCCGCTGGAGGCCGCTCCGGCGGACCTGCCGGAGGTGGCGGTCGACGCCACGGTGACCGCGGGGCGGATCGTCCACCTGCGGGAAGGGGTGTCCCTGGACTGATCGGCGGGGCCGGGTGGCGGCCCGGCCCCACCGGCGGCGGGTCAGGCCAGGAGCTGGCCGCCGTCCACCTGGAGGCTGACGCCCGTGATGTGGCGGGCGCCGTCGGAGGCCAGGAAGAGCACGGCGGGCACGATGTCGGCCACCTGGGCGATCGAGCCCAGCGGGATCCGGGCCTCCCACGCCTTCCTGGCCGTGTCGTCCGTGGCGAACATGGCCGTCATCGGGGTCAGCACCGGGCCGGGGGCGACGCCGTTCACGCGGATGCCGTGCGGGGCCAGCTCGATGCCGGCCGAGCGGGTCAGGGCGTCGATGGCGGCCTTGGTGGCCTCGTAGTGGCCGAGGCCGGGCGTGGGCTGGCGGGCGCCGATGGAGGAGATGTTGACCATACAGCCGCGTACGCCCCGCTCCACCATGTGCGCGCCGACGGCCCGGGTCATCAGGAACGTGCCGCGGAAGTTCACCCGGGCGCAGGCGTCGAAGACGTCCACGTCGAGCCCGATGAGGGGGCCGCCGCCCGCGGTGTGCCCGGCGTTGTTCACCAGCACGTCGATGGCGCCGTGCGCGGCGACGACGGCCGCGACGGCGGCTTCGACGGAGGCGGCGTCCCCGACGTCCACCTGGACGTGGTGGGCGCCGATCTCGTCGGCGACGGTCCGCGCCCGCGCCTCGTCGAGGTCGGCGACGACGACCCGGTCCCCCGCCGCGGCGAAGGCCTCGGCGACACCGCGGCCGATGCCGCTCGCGCCGCCGGTGACGAGGACGGTCCTGGGAACGACAGGTTCGCTCATGTGGGGGTTCCTGTTCGGTGAGGGCCCTTCACAGACGGGGCTGCGGGGGCGTCCGGGGTTTATTATTATACAAGCGTAGACAAAAAGACCTCGTCCGGCAGGGAGTGGATCGACGTGAGCGACACAAAGCGGGTTCCGGTACGGCGCCTCGGACCGGGCGGCACCACGACGTCCCTGTTCGGGCTGGGATCCTGGAACACCTGGGACCGCATGGAGTTCGGCGACGCGGTGGCCCTGATCAGGGCGGCGCTGGACGCCGGCGTGACCCTCTTCGACGTCGCCCACTACAACATGGGCCCGCACGCCGAGCAGGCCCGTACGGACCTCATCTTCGGCCGGGCGGTGCGCGAGGCGGGCGCGGGCCGGGACGACTGGCAGCTCTGCGGCAAGCTGTGGCTGTGGGAGTACCCGCGCACGGGCTTCCGCGAGCAGCTCGACGTCAGCTTCGAGCGCGTCGGCGTCGAGAGCGCCGAGACCGTCGTGGTCGGCGACTACATGCACCGGCCCGACATCCGGCAGGTCGTGACCGACGTCGCCGAGCAGATCGCGGCGGGCCGGTTCACGAGCTGGGGCGTCAACAACTGGATCGCCGAGGACGTCGACCTCGCGCTGCGCTTCGCCGCCGAGGAGGGGCTGACGCCGCCGAGCTTCGCGCAGCTCAAGTACAGCATCGCGCGGCGGTCGATGGCCGAGGGGGACTTCTACGGCGAGCACTTCGCGTCCGGGGCGCTGGCGCTGCAGGCCAGCGACATCTTCGAGGGCGGCATTCTGGTGGGCAGGAGGTTCCCCGAGCGGAAGATCGGCGCGGACCCCGGCGGCATCCGGGAGGCGATCAGGCAGGCCGCGGACGTGGTCGCGCGGGTGGCGGGCGAGTTCGGCGCGACGCCCGGCCAGGTCGCGATCGTGTTCTGCCTGGAGCATCCGGCCGTGGCCAACGTGCTGTTCGGGGTGAGCAGGATGGCCCAGCTGGAGGACAACCTGGGCGCGTTGCGGCTCTGGCGCGAGCACGGGCCGCAGGTGCGCGCGGCACTGGCCGACCTGTGGCTGGACCGCGAGGTCAGCCCCGACGGCGCCTGGACCCCCTGACCCGCGGGCTGCGGGTCGGGAGCTTGTGACGCGGGCGTGGGGACGCCCGGCGGTGATCGCCGGGCGTCCCCTCGCGCGCCCGCCGTCACCGCGCCGGACGGCGGGTGCGCAGCTTCTGCAGCTCGCTCATCGACCGGGCGCGCGCGTCCACGACGTCGCGCATGCTGGACCCGATGAGGTTCAGCAGCAGCACGCAGAGCATGATCGCCGCACCCGGCAGCACGATCAGCCACGGCGCCTGCGTCAGGTACGACCGCCCCTCGGCGATCATGTTGCCCCACGTCGGCGTGGGCGGCGCGATGCCCAGCCCGAGGAAGCTCATCGCCCCGTCGACCAGCATCGCCGAGGCCGACAGGACTGGCCGTCTCGGGGGAGGTCGCGGCGTTGTAGTCCTCGATGAGCTTGGCCAGCTCGGGCGAGCCCGAGCCGTTGAACGCCCCGAGGGTCAGCGCGGGCATCTGCGAGGGCGAGGTGAGCGCGGCGTTGAAGAACAGGGTGGTGACGTCCCAGCCGCCGGGGTCCTTGGTGATCGTGCCGAGCATCGTCGGGAAGTCGTACGTGTCGATCTTCGTCTTGATGCCGATCTTGGAGAGCTGGTCCTGCAGCAGCACCGCCCACTGGCTGAACTGCGGGTAGCCGCTGGAGGTCAGGACGCGCACGGTGTCACCGGCGTTGACGCCGGCCTGCGCGAACAGCTCCTTGGCCCTGGCCGGGTCGTGCTGCTTGTAGAAGTCGTCGCCGGCGGTGGAGTGCAGGCCCTTGTTGTCCTGCGAGACCAGCGCGCCCACCTCGACGGTGAGGTCGGGGCCGCCGCCGGTGGCGGCGTTCAGCGCGGGCTTGTCCATCAGCAGGTTGAGCGCCTGCCGGGCGCGTACGTCGGAGAACTTGGAGCCCTTGTTGAAGTTGGGGATCAGCACGTTCTGGTTGGCCCCGGCCAGGTTCGACACGACCACGGCGGGATTGTTCTTGAGCGGGGTGTACTGGTCGTCGCCCGGCATGGCGTGCGCCCACTGGCCGGTCTGGAGGCCGTTGACCACGGCGTCCTGGTCGGCGACGACCTTGTAGGTGATCGTGTCGAGGTAGGCGTGCTTGGCGCCGGCCTGGCCGCCCCAGTCCTCCTCGGCGCGCGACTTGTAGCCGTCGTAGCGGTCCGGCACGACCTGCTGCCCGATGTCCCAGCTCTTCAGCTTGTACGGCCCGGTGCCGACCGCGCCCTCCTTGGCGAAGCCGGTGGCCGGCACGTCCTTGAGGTTCTTCGCCTCGTAGATCTCCGCGCCGGGGCTGGCCAGCTCGTCGATCAGCGGGTAACGCGGCTTCTTCAGCTCCAGCGTGACCGTGCCGTCGTCGGTGGCCTTGAGGCTCTTGACGTCGGCGGCGACCTGCTGGCCGGTGACGTGGCTCTTCAGCCAGCGCTCCAGGCTGGCCACCACGTCGGCGGCGGTCAGCAGGGCGCCGTCTTGGAACGTGACACCGGCACGCAGCTTGAAGGTGTAAGTGAGCCGGTCGTCGCTCTGCTTGTGGGTGTCGACCAGCATCGGCCTGGCCGTGAAGGTCTTGTCGACCTCGAAGAGCTTCTCGTACAGCATGTTGCCGATGTGCGCGGTGACCTGGCCCGGGTTGGCGACCATGTCCAGCGACTGCGGATCGGTCGGGACCGCGACGACCAGGCCGCCGCCCCGTACGGGGGTGCCGGCGTCGGCGGAGGAGGACGAGGAGGACGACGTCGCGCCGCCCGCGCAGCCGGAGAGCAGCAGGGCGCTCGCCGCGGCGGCGGAGACGAGCCCGGCCCTCAGGCTCTTGAGCACGTTCATGGTGGGTTCTCGCTCTTGCTCTAAAAGGGGGGACAGAAGAGAAGGTCGGCCCGGGGCTATCCCACGTATGCCGACAAGTCGGGGTTCGCGGCGAGGAGCCGGCGCGTGTACTCGTGGGTGGAGGAGGAGGCGATGGTTTCCGGGGTGCCGACCTCGATGAGGTCGCCCTTGTACATCACGCCGACGCGGTCGGCCACCGACAGCACCAGGCCGAGGTTGTGCGTGATGAACAGGAAGCTGATGCCGTGCGAGCGGCGCAGCTGCAGGAGGAGGTTCATGACCTGGCCCTGGACGGAGACGTCGAGGGCCGAGGTGGGCTCGTCGGCGACGATGAGCTTCGGCTCGGCGGCGACCGCGCGCGCGATGGACACGCGCTGGCGCATGCCGCCGGACAGTTGCGAGGGCAGCTTGCGCGCGCAGTCGGCGGGCAGGCCGACCTCGTCGATCAGCTCGGCCACCCGCCGGTCGAGGTCCGCGCCCCGCAGCGGGGTCAGCTCGCGCAGCGGCTCGGCGATGATGCGGGCCACGGTGTGCCGCGGGTCGAGCGAGCTCTGCGGGTCCTGGAAGATCAGCTGGGTGGCGCGGCGGAAGGCGCGCTCGTCGCCGCGCAGTCCCGACTCGGTGATGCGGTGCCCGCCGAAGGCGATGCTGCCCGAGGTGGGCCGCTCCAGCGCGCTGACCATGCGGCCGAGCGTCGTCTTGCCCGAGCCGGACTCGCCGACCAGGCCGAAGAACTCGCCGGGCGCGATCTCCAGCGAGACCTCGTCGACCGCGCGCACGCTCGCCCGGCGGCCGGTCCGGTAGACCTTGGTGACCTTCTCGACGACCAGGGGCGGGGTTCCGGTCACCGGCGCCGGCTCGTCGCCGAGCGCCGGCGTCTCGGTCACGGTCCCGCCGGCGCCCCCGACGTCGGCCCCGGCGGCCCGCAGCTTGGCCTCCGAGATCGTCGGGAATCCCGTACGGCGGCTGACGCCGAGCTGCGGCACGCATTCCAGCAGCGCCTTGGTGTACGGATGCGTAGGCTTGAGGAGGACGTCCATCTTGTCGCCGATCTCCACCAGCCTGCCCCGGTACATGACGGCGATCCGGTCGGCGATCTCGGCGGCGACGCCCATGTCATGGGTGATGAACACGCAGGCGGTCCGATGCTCACGCTGCACGCGGCGGAACAGCGCCAGGATCTCGGCCTGCGTCGTCACGTCGAGCGCGGTGGTCGGCTCGTCGGCGATGAGGATGTCGGGGTCTGACATCAGCGCCATGGCGATCATCACGCGCTGCTGCATGCCGCCGGACATCTGGTGCGGATAGAGCGCCATGACCCGGTCGGTGTCGGCCAGCCCGACCTCGGTGAGCAGGCTCCTGGCCTTGGCCTCGGCCTCGCGGCGCAGCCGGCTCCCCCGGCGCAGCGCCTGCCGGGGCAGCGCGCCCTCGGGCCGGTAGCCCTCGATGAGCTGCGCGCCGACGCGCTGGGCGGGGTTGAGCGAGTCCAGGGCCTCCTGGAAGATCATGCCGATCCGGGCGCCCCGGTAGGCGCGCATCCGCTCGGCGGTCAGGCGCGTGACGTCCACGCCGCCGACCTCGATCGTCCCCTCGGTGTAGGCCGGTGCCACGAACTCCAGCAGGCGGATGATCGACAGTGCCGTCACGGTCTTGCCGCTGCCCGACTCCCCCACCACGCAGAGCGTCTGCCCGGAGGCGACGTCAAGGGTGAGCCGGTGGACGAGCTCCTGGGGCTCGGCGTCCTCCCGGGTGACGCCGATGGTGAGATCCGTCAGGTTGAGCAGCGACATGCGCGAGAGCTCCATTCCAGGCACCGGTCCCGTGCTCGAAGCGGGGCACGCAAACCCACACTGAGCTGCCGAAAAGCCATGTTCGAGCCAGATAGTTCTACAAAGGTTGACAGAGGGTCCCTCTACTGTCAACGGTTATTCCACGTTCGTAGACAGAGGGTCTATGGTGAACGCCTACATACGTAGACAATACAGAAGGGCAGGGCCTTGACCATGTCCACGCCTTCCCCCACGCCGGATCCGATCGTCGCCATCGCCACCGGTTACATGGGCGCCAAGCAGCTCTTCGCGGCCAGCCGCATCGGGCTCTTCGCGGCGCTCGCGGACGGCGAGCGCAGCGCCGGGGAGATCGCGACGGCCACCGGCGTCACCCCCCGCATGGCCCGCATCCTGGCCGACAGCATGGCCGGGCTCGGCCTGCTGACCAGGACCGACGGCCGGTACGTCCTCGGCGCCGACGCGGCCGGCTACCTGGCCGGGCAGAAGTCGTCCGAGCTCGACCTCGGCCCGTTCCTCACCTTCCTCAACGAGGTCAGCTACGGGCACTGGCTGCAGTTCGACAGGACCGTGGACACCACCGAGCCGGGCGTCCTGGACACCTCGGGCGAGCGGTGGGGCACGTTCATGGCCGGGGTGATGACGTACACCAGCCTGCACGCCAGGATGCTGGGCGGCGCGTTCGACTTCTCCGGCTTCCGCAACCTGCTGGACCTGGGCGGCCTGTCCAGCGCCTTCGCCTTCGAGGCGCTGCGCGCCAACCCGGGGCTGCGGGCGGCCTTCGTCTACGACCCGACCTTCGCAGACTCGATCGCCGAGCAGGTGGCGCAGGCCGGGTTCGCCGACCGGGCGGAGGTGACCGGCACGCCGACCGACACGGCCACGCCGTCCGGCCCGTACGACCTGGTCATGGTCAACCACGTCATCCACCGGTTCGGCGTCGAGCAGAACCGGTCCATCCTGCGCAACGCCCGCGCGGCGGCGGCGCCCGGGGCCCGGCTGCTGCTGCTCGACTTCTTCCTCGACGACGACGCCGAGCAGCGGGCCATCGACGCGCTGCACGCCGGGGAGTACCTGGTGATCGACGGGACCGTCGTCTACGAGGAGTCGGAGGTGCGCGCCTGGCTCGACGAGGCCGCCTGGAAGCCGGTGGGCAAGCTGGCCCTGCCCGGCAGCCCGCGGGTCCTCGTGGCCGAGGCCGTCTGAGCACGTTCCGGCCCGCGCCGCGCACGCGCGACGCGGGCCGGAACGGTCGGGATCAGGGCTGGGCGATGCGGTCGAAGAACGACTCCAGGTGCCGCTTCTGCAGCTCGACCGTGGAGAACTGCGGGCCGACCAGGCTCATCACGTTGGCCCCGGCGTTGAGCAGCACGAGCTCGTCCACGAGCTGCTCGTCGGGGATCGAGGTGCGGATGTCGCCGTCGGCGCGCCCCTCCTCGATCAGCCGGTGCAGCATGCCGCGCCAGGCGCGCAGGTGCTCCAGGTACTTGCCGTACAGCTTGGGGTTGGTCAGCGAGGTCTGCCAGAAGATCAGCAGCACCCGGCCGGCCGTGATGCGCTCCTCGTCGATCGGCATCGCCGCCTCGCACATCTCGCGCAGCGCGCCCAGCCCGCGGCGGCCGTCGAGCTTGACGTAGCTGGTCACGATGGCCAGGGCGCGCTCGTACGTGGCCTCGATGATGTCTTCCTTGCCGGGGAAGTAGTGCTTGAGCGCGCCGTTGGCGAAGCCGGCCGCGTTCGCGATCTCGCGCATGGTGGCCGCCTCGATGCCCCCCTTCGTGATCAGCTCCCACGTGACGTCGATGATGTCGCTGCGACGCTGGTCGTGGTCAATGATCTTGGGCATGCGGCACCCCTCCGTACGGCGTTTCGTCTACCAGTGTAGGACAAAATGCCGGGAGGGTATGACCCGATCGTCAGCCTCGGGTGACCCGGACGTCATAGAGGGCGCCGGCGGTGTTCGTCTTGTGCGCGCAGGCGAGCCGTTCGATCTGCGCGGGGTCGGCTCCCCCGGCGATGAGGTCGAGCAGGTGCTCGTGCTCCTCGACCGAACGGCGGGCCCGTCCCGGCAGGTAGCCGAACACCGAGCGCCGCATGTGGTCCAGCCTGGTCCATTCGGCCTCCAGCAGGAAGTTCAGGTGCTCGTCGTCGCAGTGCTCGTAGACCGAGAAGTAGAAGGCGCGGTTGAGCACCTCCAGCGTGTGGCGCACCTGCGCCGCGTCGAAGACCGCGACGCGGGCGCCGAGGTTGCGCACGACCTCCACCAGCCCGTCGGACTGCAGGCGGCGCAGCGCCTCGCGCAGGGGGATCGTGCTCACGCCGATCTCCCGCGCGAGGCGGTCCATGACGAGCTGGTAGCCGGGGCCGTAGGTGCCGTCCAGGATGCGCGAACGCAGGATCTCGTAGCTGAGCTCCGCCTTCGACGCGACTCCGCCGGTGCTCGTCACGTCCCGAGCACCGGACCGGAAGCCGTACCGGGCGCTGCGCCGAGGGCTGTGGCGACCGCGGCGCGGAACTCGGGGCCGGCCAGCGCGGCGCGGTGGTCGCCGGGGACGGTGACCAGCCGGGCGCCGGGGACCACCGCGACGACGTTCTCGATGCCCGAGGTCATCATGTCCGCCGCGCCCGCCACGAACACCGGCGGCGTGCGCCCGGCCCAGCCCTTGGGCTCGAACGGCGTGCCGCGCAGGCCCTCGACCAGCCGCACCAGCCCGGCGGCGCGCTCGAGGTCGCCGCCGGAGGCGCCCGCGATCATCGCCGCGATCATGCCGGTCAACGGGTCGCCCGGCTCGCCGCCCGCGACGGCCGAGCGCAGCGCCGCCACGTCCAGCGCGGCGAACGGCTCGAACGGGCTCAGCCCGCCCAGCACGACCGCGCGCACCCGGCCGGGCGCCAGCTCCGGCAGCTCCCAGGCGAGCCGGGCGCCGAGCGAGTACCCCACCACGTCGAGCGGCCCGTCGCCGGTCAGGGCGAGCAGCGCCGCCGCGACCTCGGGCGCGCCCAGCGGCTCGGCCGGAACCGGGCTCTCGCCGTGACCGGGCAGGTCGGGCACGACGACCACGCGCCCGGCCGCGGCCAGTTCCGCCGCGATCCCGGTCTCCACCCAGTCCTGCCGCCCGCTGGAGGCGAACCCGTGCAGCAGCAGCACGGGCGGCGCCCCGGCCGGCCGCTCGGGGGTGAAGGTCTGTACTGCCGTCATCCGCTTCGGTTCCTTCATGTCGTGTGGTGGGCGGGCACGGGGAAGTCGACGACCACCTGGCCGGTGCCGCTGCTGCCGAAGTACGGGCAGAGCTGCTCGCCCCGCCCGGTGTACTCGCGCCAGCCCAGCAGCCCGAACAGCATGGCGGTGTCGGCCATCGCCCCTTCGCCGGTGCAGCGCTCGTTGTAGTCGGGCAGCATGTCGAGGAACTCCGGGATGCGCCCTTCGCCCCACATCTCCAGCACTGCGTGGTCGACGTTGCGGTTCAGCTCGCTGCTCACGTCGTCGAGCAGCGACTCGGCGATCTCGTTGGGCGGGAAGGCGTGCGAGAGCGAACCGCTGGCCAGGAAGGCGACCTTCCTGTCGCTGCGGCGTACGGCACGCAGCAGGGCCTCGCCGATCCGCCGGTTCTCCTCGACGGTCGAGTAGATGTTGCAGCCGATGGGCAGGACCCGGATGTCGGAGACCTGGTTCATGAAGTACATCGGCACCAGCGTGGCGTACTCCAGGCCCAGGTCCTGGTAGGTGTGCACGCGGGCCTTCCGGCCGCCCGCGACGATCTCCTCGCGGATCAGCTCGGCCAGCTCGGGGTCGCCCGCGTAGTCGTAGGCGAGGTCGTGGATGAAGTGCGGCAACTCATGGCTGACGTACGTGGCCCGGTGGCGCGCCTTGCCGTTGAGGTGGAAGCCGATGCTGTTCATCCAGTGGGTGTCGGCGATCAGGAACGTGTCCGCGCCGCGCTCGCGGGCCCGCCTGCCGACCTCGGTGAGCGCGAGCTCGGCGGGCCGGCGGATGCCGAAGTGTTTGCCGGGCTGGATCGACAGCCAGATCGACGGCACGTGCGTGATCTTCGCGGCCAGCACGATCTCGCCCATCACGCCACTCCCCGGCCTGCTTGGGCGGTCTGAACCATCATCCGCACTCTCCTCTCCACTGATGACGTGATGCGCATCATGTAGGCGTCTGATGGGGTTTGTCGATATTGTTCCACATGCCATAACATAAATGATGTCGTATATGATTTGGAAGGAGACGAGGTGGGACACCCTCTTGGCCTGTCACCGGGGAAGATCATCGCGGTCCACTTGAACTACCGCGGCCGGGCCGCCGAGCGCGGTCGCGTCCCTGCCGTCCCCTCCTATTTCCTCAAGCCGCCGACGTCCCTGTCCTGGTCCGGCCGGCCCGTGGTGCGCCCGGACGGGTGCGAGCTGCTGGCGTTCGAGGGCGAGATCGGCATCCTCATCGGCAGCCGCGCCCACCGCGTCTCCCCCGAGCGCGCGCTGGAGCACGTGGCCGGGTACGTGGCCGCGAACGACTTCGGCGTCTACGACTTCAAGCACGCCGACCTCGGCTCCAACCTGCGGGCCAAGGGCCAGGACGGTTTCACCCCCGTCGGCTCCGAACTGCTCACCGGCGCCGATCCGGGACGGTTGTGGCTGCGCACGTACGTCAACGGGGAGCTCGCCCAGGAGGCGTGCACCGACGAGCTGCTGTTCGGCTTCGACCTGCTCGTCGCCGACCTGTCCCGGTACATGACGCTGGAGCCCGGCGACCTGATCCTGGCCGGCACCCCGGCGGGCTCGACCGTCGTACGGCCCGGGGACGTGGTGGAGGTCGAGCTGGAGGGGACGGCCCGGCTGCGCAACGAGGTCGTCGCCGGCCAGGAGCCGGCGGCGGCGTACGGCGTCCAGCCCAAGGTCACCGACGAGACCAGAGCCGCCGCGTACGGCGCCGCGCATTCCGCGACCGGGCCGCTCAGCCCGGAGATCGTCGCCGCGCTGCGGTCGGTCTCGACCGCGACGCTCTCCTCCCAGCTCCGTTCGCGCGGCATCGACCACCACTTCATCGAGGGCGTCCGCCCGGCCCGCCCCGACCTGCGCATGGTCGGCGTCGCGCGCACCCTGCGCTACCTGCCGCTGCGCGAGGACGTCTTCGCCGAGCGCGGCGGCGGCATGAACGCCCAGAAGCGCACCGTCGAGCAGCTCCAGCCCGGCGAGGTGCTGGTCATCTCCGCCCGGGGCGAGCACGGCGCGGGCACGCTGGGCGACATCCTGGCCATGCGCGCCCTGCGCCGCGGCGCGGCCGGCGTCGTCACCGACGGCGGGCTGCGCGACAGCCCCTCCTTCGCCTCGCTCGACCTGCCCTCCTACTACGGCGCCGCGCACGCCGCCGTGCTCGGCCGCCGCCACGTCCCGATGGACTCCCAGGTGCCGGTGGACTGCGGCGGCGTGCTGGTGTGCCCCGGCGACGTGCTGGTGGGCGACGCCGAGGGCGTCGTCGTCATCCCGCCCGCGCTGGTCGCCGAGGTCGCCGGGGACGCCGCCCGGCAGGAGGACGAGGAGCGCTTCATCCTCGATCGCGTCTCCGAGGGAGCCTCGATCGACGGCCTCTACCCGCTGAAGGGCGCCTGGCGCGAGGCGTACGAGCAGCAGCGCTGACCCCCCAAGAAGGAGAACCCCATGAAGTTCCGCTCGGATCCGTCGGCCATCCGCGGATCCATCGCCCCCGTGGTGACGCCGTTCGCCGCCGACGGGTCGCTGGACCTGGACTCGCTGCGCTCGCTGGTGCGCTGGCAGCTCGACCAGGGCTCGCACGGCATCTCGACCGGCGGGTCCACCGGCGAGCCCGGCGCCCAGTCCGTCGAGGAGCGCGTCGCGGCGATGGCCGTGGTGGCCGAGGAGACCGCCGACCGGGTGCCGTTCCTGCCCGGCACCGGCTCGGCCAAGCTCGAGGAGACCCTGCGGCTGACCGCCGAGGCCGAGCGCCTGGGCGCCGACGCCGCCCTGGTCATCACGCCCTACTACGCCCGTCCCACCCAGGAAGCCCTCTACCGCTGGTACGCCACGGTCGCCGCCGAGTTCCCCGCGCTGCCGATCGTCATCTACAACGTGCCCTCCCGCACCGCCGTCGACATCGCCCCCGCCACCGTGGCCAGGCTGCGCCGCGACCACGACAACATCGTCGGCATCAAGGAGACCACCAAGGACTTCGAGCACTTCTCGCACGTGCTCAACCTGTGCGGGCGCGACTTCCTCATGTGGTCCGGCATCGAGCTGCTCTGCCTGCCGCTGCTGGCCATCGGCGGCGTCGGCTTCGTCAGCGCGGCGGCCAACCTCGCGCCGAAGACCGTGGCCCGCATGTACGAGGCGTACACGGCCGGCGACCACGCGACCGCGCTTGAGCTGCACTACTCGCTGCACCCGCTGGTCGAGCTGCTGTTCGTGGAGACGAACCCGGCCCCCGCCAAGTGGGTGCTGGAGCGGCGCGGCCTGATCGCCTCCGGTCACGTACGGGCGCCCCTGATCACCCCCACCGAACCCGGCATCGCCCGGATCAACGAACTGCTGGCACAGAGCGAGGGAGTCGCCTGATGAAACTTGAGCACTACATCGGCGGCCGGCACGTCCCGAGCCAGTCCGGTGCGACCTTCACCGCGCTCGACCCGACCACGAACGAGCCGTACCTGGAGGTGGCCGCGGGCGGCGCGGCCGACGTGGACGCGGCCGTCGCCGCCGCCCAGAAGGCGTTCACCGACGGGCCCTGGAGCACGATGCCCGCCGACCAGCGGGCCGGGACGCTGCGCGCGGTCGCGGCGGCCATCGAGTCCAGGGACGACGAGATCGCCGCGCTGGAGTGCCGCGACACCGGCCTGCCGATCACCCAGGCCCGCGGCCAGGCCCGCCGCGCCGCGCACAACTTCCGCTTCTTCGCCGACGTGATCACCACGATGGGCGAGGACGTCTACCGCGTCGGTTCCGCGCAGCTCAACTACGTCCTGCGCAAGCCGGTCGGCGTGGCCGGGCTGATCACGCCGTGGAACACGCCGTTCATGCTGGAGACCTGGAAGCTGGCCCCCGCGCTGGCCGCCGGGTGCCCGGTGGTGCTCAAGCCCGCCGAGTGGTCCCCCGCGTCGGCGAGCCTGCTGCCGCAGATCATGGAGGAGGCCGGGCTGCCCGAGGGCGTGTTCAACCTCGTCCATGGCATCGGCGAGGACGCGGGCGCGGCGCTGGTCGCCCACCCCGACGTCCCGGTGATCTCCTTCACCGGCGAGAGCGGCACCGGGCAGACCATCATGCGCAACGCCGCGTCGACGCTGAAGACGTTGTCGATGGAGCTGGGCGGCAAGTCGCCGCTGCTCGTCTTCGAGGACGCCGACCTGGAGCGGGCGCTCGACGCGGCCGTCTTCGGCGTGTTCTCGCTGAACGGCGAGCGCTGCACGGCCAGCTCGCGGGTGCTCGTCCAGGACAGCGTGTACGAGGAGTTCGTGGCACGGCTGGCCGAGCGGGCCGCGCGGGTGCGCGTGGGCGCGCCCGGCGACCCGGCCACCGAGCTGGGCGCGCTCATCCACCCCGAGCACTACGAGCGGGTCATGGAGTACGTCGAGCTCGGCTCGCGCGAGGGCGCCCGCCTGGTGGCCGGCGGTTCCCGGCCCGAGCACCTGACGTCGGGCAACTTCCTGTCCGCGACGGTGTTCGCCGACGTGGCCCCGCACATGCGGATCTTCCAGGAGGAGATCTTCGGACCGGTCGTCTGCGTGACGCCCTTCTCCACCGAGACGGAGGCGGTGGAGCTGGCCAACGCGACCCGGTACGGCCTGGCGGCGTACCTGTGGACCAACGACCTGCGCCGGACGCACCGGCTGGCCCAGTCGATCGAGGCGGGCATGGTCTGGGTGAACTCCCAGAACGTGCGCGACCTGCGTACGCCGTTCGGCGGGGTGAAGGCCAGCGGCGTGGGCCGTGAGGGCGGCAGGCACAGCATCGACGTCTACACCGAGTCGCACATCGTGCACCTGGCCACCGAGGACCTGCCGATCCCCCGGTTCGGAGCCGCCTGACCCGGCACGTCCCCGCCGGGCCGATCCCCGGCCCGGCGGGGACGTAGACGCTGAGAAGTGTGCGGAGTTACGCTCCGGTGGCCGAAACGGCAGTGATGGCCATCTTTGGGGGGAACCCAATGAGCTACACACTTTTACGCGGCAGTTTCGTGATCCGATACCCGGATCTTCCCCGGCAGGGCCCCGAGCCCGACGGTGACACGGTCAAGTTCAGGCCGGACACGCCCGCGCTGGTCGAGGCGCTGGCCCGGCCGTCCGGACGGCCCCCGGGCCTCAGCGCGCGCGGCATCTCCGTCCGCCTGGAGGCGATAGACGCCCTGGAGACCCACTTCCAGGACAGCCACCAGGAGCTGACCGGCGCGAACGCCGCCCGCGACGAGCTGCTGCGCCTGCTCGGGTTCACGAACGTGCGCTTCTTCGACGACCTGCCCAACAAGGTCCGGTCCGCCGACCAGGACGAGCTGCGCGGGCACGTCCTCAGCAACGGCATCGACGCCAACGGGCGGCTGATCGGCTTCGCGTTCACCGGCGAGCACCCCGGGCCCGACGGACTGGCCGTGTTCCTCGACGAGTCGCTGGTGGACACGTCCGCGAACGCCAGGCTGCTGGCCGCCGGGCTGACGTACCCGGCCTTCTACGCCACGCTGCCCGCGACGCTGCGCGCGCACCTGGCCGGGGTGTCGCGTACGGCCAGGACGCAGCCGGCGCCCACCGGCATCTGGCCGCGCTCGGCCGCCGACCCCGACGGGCCCGCCGAGGTCGGCTCACTGGACGCGCTCACCGGGCTCGTCCTGTGGCCGAAGCTGTTCCGCAGGCTGGTGCCCTATCTCGCGACCGGGGCGGCGAACCTCGACGGCTTCGACGCCTGGCTGCGGGCCGACCCCGTCAACCGGGACGACGCGGTGTTCCTGCTGGACCGGCTCGAACACGGCAACCTGCACGACGTGATCCGGGCCTCGGGGACCCAGATCCAGCTCACGGCCTGGCCCGAGGACTTCGTCATCAGCCCCGACCCGGCGCCGCCCGGCGCGCCCGTCGCCCCGCACCCGCCGTCCACCGGGGACGTGCGCATCGTGGCCGCGCTGCCCGACCCGGTGGGCGCCGACCGCGGCCACGAGGTCGTCACCCTCCTCAACGTCACCAGCCGGGCCGTCGACCTGGCCGGATGGACGCTGGCGGACTCGGGGGGCGGGCGCGAGGAGCTGACGGGGACGCTCGCGGGCGGGGGCGTGCTGCAGGTCGTGCTCGGCGGACGCGTACGACTCCGCAACCAGGGCGACACGATCCTCCTCGTGGACCCAAGGGGCCTCACCATCCACCAGGCCACCTACAAACCCAACACCGCACCCCCCGGCCACACCATCCCCTTCACCCCCTGACCCGCAAGCTGAAGAACTCCCCCGCTACGCGCGCCGTCCCGCGAACCTCCGCCCCCTCTTGGAACACCCGCCCTCAGCCACGAACGGTGCCCCCAACACCCGCCCCGAACGCCCGCCCCGAATGCCCGCACCCGCCAGGGCGGGACCTCGCCCTGAGCGGGTGCGTGCGGGTTCGCTCAGGGCGAGGGGGCTTGCTCAGGACAGCAGCGTGGCCAAGGCGGTGACCGTGGCAGGGTGGTCGGTGAGCAGGGTCTCGACCTCTCGGTGCTGAGGGGCGGAGGCGGTCGGCTGCCAGCCGCCGTCGCAGCCCAGCAGCCCGGCCACCGCGTCGCAGGCCGCCGGGTGCCCCGCCAGCAGCTCGGCGACCGGCCCGGACGCGACCGCCGGGGCCGCCGCCGGCGCGGGCGCCGCCGTACGGGCCCATGGCGGCGTCCAGGCGTCCACCGCCGTCAGGCTGCCCGGGAACGTACGCCCGGCCTCCCGTACGAGGACCGGCATCAGCTCCCCCGCCTGGTCCCGCAGCGTCGTGATCAGCTTCGGCAGCCACGGCAGCAGCACCTGGTCGGGCAGCCGTCCGAACGCCTTGGAGATCACCTCCACCACGAACCCGGCCAGCGCGGGAGCCGGCTCCATCGCCTGGACGAACCCGGTGATGTACTGCGGGAACGACGGGATAACCAGCGGGTTGCCCAGCAGCTCGTCGCACCGCGACCGCAGCTCGGCCAGCGGCAGCAGCCCCAGCAGGTGCTGGGCGGCCCACAGCAGCGCCACCTTGGCCGGCGCCTCCGGATGCGACTGCCGCACCGCGATCTCCAGCTGCGCCCGGTCGCATCCCAGCGCCAGCGCCAGCCCCTCCATCGTGAACAGGAACCCGAGCATCGCCGACACCTGCCGCACCCCGGTGTCGTCGTCGACGAACGCGGTCGGGAGCAGGGTGCAGTAGTGCGCGTACCCCTCGGTCACGAACGCCTCGCACCACGCCGGCAGCGTGGGTTCGGCGGTGCGGTAGTAGGCCAGCAGGCGGCGGATGCGGCGCAGCACGTCGGGTGCGTCGTCGACGCCGCGCTCGGCGGCGAGCAGCTCGACCGCCCGCGCGCCCAGCTCGTCGGCGATGCGCCCGCCGCCCAGGTAGAGGATGGCGTCCTCGACGGCGGCCAGCGCCACGGCGGCGGTGGCCTCCGGTTCCCAGACCATGCGCCGCAGCCGCTGTTCGACCACCTGCTCGATGGTGACGCCCTCGTAGCCGAGCTCGATGATGGCCCGCTGGTTGCGCCCGAGCGCGAGGTCCCAGCTCTCCTGGATCGCCCGCTCGCCGAGCCGCCGCTCGCCCATGATCGGCCGGGCCGCGTCGCCGGGCAGCAGGAACCGCAGCATCCACAGCAGGTCGGAGCAGGGCCGCAGCTCCGGATCGGAGTGCAGGTCGAGCAGCGCCCGCTGGATCGTGCGCTTGTCGAAGTCGACGCCGAGCGGCCGCAGCCGGTCGTAGACGTTCTGGGCCAGCGGCGGCAGCGCGTCGTAGCCGACCGAGCCGATGCGGTCGCCGCCGAGCAGGATCTCGCACAGGCGCCGCACGTCGCGCCGGCCCGGCACGACGTCCTTCTCGATGCACGTGACCGCCGCGTCCTGGAAGTCGTACGGCGTGGGCCTGGCCCGGTTGCGCATGCCGGCGAGCAGGATCGACGTCTCGAACACCGCGATGGCGTCGGCGGTGCTGGCGAGGTAGCCGTTGCGCCGGGCCAGCCGGACGATGTCCACGCTCCAGCCCAGCAGCTCGGCCTCGTCGAGCGCGTCGAGCGTGGGCGGCCTGGACAGGAACCCGGTCAGCCGGTCGGTGACCTGCGCCGGCGCGGCGGGAGCGGGCAGCTTGACCGGCCGTTTCCTGGCCCCCTTCTGCCCGCTGAGCTGGAACGGGGTCAGCTTGCTCCGCGTCACCGCCTTGGCCCAGGTCGCGGCGGCGATCGACACCGACCCCGGGGCCAGCCCGAACTGCGCCTCGATGGCCGAGTGGCTGGAGGGGATCAGCCCGTACAGCCAGCGGGTCGCGGTACGCGGGCCGATCTCGTACGGGGCCGTGGCGGCCAGGCCGAACTGCTCGACGCGGCTGGCGGCGTGGAAGGCGCCGCAGACGTACAGGCAGTCGGCCGGGTCGGCGCCCGAGGCGGACAGGTGCTCGCGCATCCTGGTCCACATGTAGCGCTCGCGCTCCTCGTCACCGGCCAGCCGGTCGTCGTCGGGGCGCAACCGGCGGAACAGGCTGCCGATGAGGACCATGACCTGGCGGTAGGTGTCGTAGTCGGCGCCGGAGAGCGGCTGCTCGACGTACTGGTCCCACCACTCCGACCAGTGGCGCACCTTGCCGTGGTGGAGCAGGTGCTCCTCCAGCTCGGCGAAGCGGGGGCGCAGGTCGCCGATCTCCACGCCGACGGCGTCGCCGTGCAGGCCGGCCTCCTCCCCCGGTCTGGCCGGCTCCTCCCGCTCCTGCGGCAGCCATTGGAAGACGTGGTCCGACGAGCGGTCGACCAGCACCAGCTCGACGCCCGGGGTCTCCAGCGCGTACGAGATGGCCTGGTACTCGGCCGACGCCTCGGTGATCGGGGCCACCACGCTCAGCGGCCCCGACCCCTTGGGGAAGCCGTCGAGCTCGGTCGCGAACGCCTGGAGCGCCACCGGCAGCCGGCAGTTGCGCAGCTCGGTCAGCAGCGGCGTCAGGTCTTCGCACAGCTCCAGGTAGATGACCTTCGGCTGCTTCTCCCGCAGGCGGCGCACCATGGCCAACGCCGAGGCCGGCGAATGGTGACAGACCGGGAAGATCTCCATCTCCTCGCGCAGCGCCCGGTCGACGTCCTCGACCATGCCGGTGAGGATGGACGACAACGCGCCGTCGCCCGCGAAGGCCGAGACCGCCTCGCTGAGCTGCTCCTTCAGCGGTTGGAAGAGGCTCATGACAGGGTGGAGATGGCCTGGCGGCCGCCCTCGAGGAAGTCCTGCCACGGGCCGCCGTCCTTCTTGCTGCGCGGCTCGACGACGCCGTGCCAGTACTTGTTGAGGATGGCCAGGTCTTCAGGGCTGCGCCGGGCCAGCGAGCCGACCAGCGAGCCGGCGAGCGTGCCGGGGCGCAGCGTGCGGTCGCCGAAGAAGTGGCTGTGCAGGATCGCGTCCTCCAGAACGCCGATCTGCTCGGCCGTGGACAGCGCGGACTCCAGCTTCTCGTCGTCGCTGGTCGCCGAGGCGGCCGCGGCCCGCAGGTCGGCGAAGCTCTGCAGCAGGATGTCCAGCAGCGTGGGCGGCAGGTCCAGCTCGATCTGGTGCCTGCGCAGCAGCTCCTCGGTACGGAAGCGGACGATCTCCGCCTCGCTCTTCTTGTTCGTCACCACCGGGATACGGACGAAGTTGAAGCGGCGCTTGAGCGCGGAGGACAGGTCGTTGACGCCCCGGTCGCGGCTGTTGGCGGTGGCGATGATCGAGAAGCCGGGCTGCGCGAAGACGATGTTGTCGTCGTCGAGCTCGGGGATGGAGACGTACTTCTCCGACAGGATCGAGATCAGCGCGTCCTGGACGTCGCTGGTCGAGCGGGTCAGCTCCTCGAAGCGGCCGATCACGCCCTGCTCCATGGCGTTCATGATCGGCGAGGGGATCATCGACGCGCGCGACTGGCCCTTGGCGATGACCATCGAGACGTTCCACGAGTATTTGATGTGGTCTTCGGTGGTGCCCGCGGTGCCCTGCACGACCAGCGTGGAGTTGCGGCAGATCGCCGCGGCCAGCAACTCGGCCAGCCAGCTCTTGCCCGTGCCCGGGTCGCCGATCAGCAGCAGGCCGCGGTCGGAGGCCAGGGTCACGATGCTGCGTTCGACGAAGCTGCGGTCGCCGAACCACTTCTGCGGGATCTCGCGGTCGAGCCCGTCGGAGCGCTCGGAGCCGAGGATGAAGATGCGGATCATGCGCGGGCTGAGCCGCCACGAGAACGGCTTGGGACCGTCGTCGACCGACTCCAGCCAGTCGAGCTCTTCGGCGTACTTGACCTCTGCGGGGGCGCGCAGCATGTCACTCATGGTCGGGGGTTCTCCTAGGTGAGGAAGTTCTTGAGCTCGAAGACGAGCTTGCGGACATGGCCGGAGAGCACGGGGGTGCCCAGGTCCTTGAGTTTCTGGCGGTACCACGGATCGACGCTCTGGTGGCCGGAGCTGTTGACCGAGCCGACGGGGATGAACTTGACCCCCGACCGGTGGATCGACCCGAAGTCGTTGATCAGCGAGCGGTTGTCGTAGAAGTCGGAGATCCACACCATCACGGTGTTGCGCGGATCGGCGATCTTCGGCCTGGCCAGGGCCATCGCGGCCGTGCCGTCGGTGCCGCCGCCGAGCGTCGTGCGCAGCAGCACCTCGAACGGGTCGTGCACCCACGGCGTCAGGTCGAGCGCCCGGGTGTCGTACGCGACGAGGTGCACGTCGACCTTGGGCAGGCCGGCGAAGATCGAGGCCAGGATGGTGCAGTTGACCATCGCGTCGACCATCGAGCCCGACTGGTCGACGACCACGATCAGCCGGGCCGGGGTGGTGCGGCGGGCCGTCTGCCGGTAGTAGAGCCGGTCGACGTAGAGCCGCTGGTCCTCGGGGCTCCAGTTGGTGAGGTTCTTCCAGATCGTGCGCTCGATGTCGAGGTTGCGGAAGACCCGCTTCGGCGGCACCGACCGGTCGATGACGCCCACGCTCGTCTTCTCCACCTGCGTGCGCAGCACCTCGGCGACCTCGTCCACGAACCTGCGGATGAGCGCCTTGGCGTTGGCCAGCGCGACGCCCGACAGGTTGGACTTGTCGCGCAGCAGCTGCTCGATGAGCGACATGCTGGGTGTGAGCTGCCTTGCCAGGGCCGGGTCCGCCAGCACCTCGCGCAGGCGCATGCGCTTGACGAGGTCGCCCTCGATCATGGCGAGCACGGCGGCCAGCTCTTCGTTGCCCGGCCCGTTCCTGAGGCCGCCGGTCTCGCAGCCCATGCCCTTCTCGAACCAGCCGGCGTCCTGCTTCCAGCGGGCCAGGTCGCCCGCCGTGACGTCGCCCGTGCCGGTGGAGAACACGTTGAGCAGCAGCTTGGAGACCAGTGCGGCGCGGCGCACCTCGCCGCCCTCCTCGTGCTCCTTGTCGGCCATCAGGTCCTGGAGCTCGGCGCCCAGCTCGGGGAAGCGCTGGACGAGCGTGTCCACCGACACGCCGGGGTCGAGCAGCGCGGGCGGCAGCTCCAGGTCGCCGACGATGCCCATGCCGGCCGTCTCCAGCGCGGGCTGCTCGTCGGCCGAGAACAGCCGCGACATGAGCCGCCAGTACAACACTTGGCGCCGGGTCTCGTCGGCGCTCGTGGTCGAGTCGGTCATTTCCGCAGCAGCCGTCCTGCCCGTTCGCGCAGCACGGCGACCACGTCACCGGCCTTGGCCTCGGCCTTGACGACCTTGGGGTCGGTCGGGCCCGTCGCCCAGTCGCCGTTGTGCACGGTGACCGGCTTCTTCTTGACCGTGGCCTGGACGGCGAGCGGCTGCAGCAGCCACCTGCCGCCGTCGCGGCGCACCAGCCCGATGCACGCCGAGGACGCGGCCACCAGCTCCGGCGTGAGCGGACAGCTCGTCGGGAGCCGGTCGAGGTCGAGGGTGAGCTTGTTGCCGCCCAGGTCGAGGGCCTGCCCGTCGACCGTGTACCCCTCGACCAGCACCGGCTCGGCGATGCGCACGGGATGGCGGTCGAGCGGCGGCGTGGCCGGGGCCGACGCGCCCGCGAGCTGCACCCGCGCGGTGGTGAACGGGTCGGCCTCGGCCCCCGTACGGGCGCGGTCGTCGTGCCACAGCAGGTCGCCGCCGGGCAGCAGCGGCATGCCGTCGATCTCCACGGACCGGTGCTCGGCCAGCGCGCCCATGAGCACGGGCCGGCCGCCGAACAGCCGCCACACCGACGGCCCCACGATGGTGTCGACCTTGGCCGCCGCGACGCTCGTACGCACCAGCCGCGTCTGCCCGCCGGCCTCCTCCAGGACGCCGTGCACCTGCACGCGGACGACCGTGGCGTGCTCGTGCACGTCGGCGCCGAGGATCAGCAGCCGCCCCGACACCGGCTCGGGCTCGCCGTGCCACGGGCCGGACTGGGCGAGCAGCAGCCCGCGCGTCCACAGATCGGCCCACCGCCTGACCGGCACCCTCTCCATGGTCGCCACCGGGGACGAGGCCCGCAGCTCGGCCGCCAGCCCGTCGAGCAGGACGGCGAGCCCGCGCAGCTCCGGCACCGCGAGCAGCGCCTCGATCACCTGGTCGCCGCCGGAGACGAGATCGTCGTCGACGCCCCGCCAACCGGTGATCGCCAGCTCCCGCAACCAGACCCGGCACCCGGCCAGCAAATTCTCCGGCACACCACTTCCGGACACCGCCCCTGTGCCGGCGTCCGTGGCGGTGGCCGGGGGCCAGGAGGCGCGGCTGCGGCCCAGAGCCTGGTCGAGGCGGGCGAGCAGGGCGTCGTGCGCCGCGCCGAACAGCGCGGCACGCCCTCCGGCCAGCGCCGCCAGATGCTCGTCGGCGACCGACCCCGCGGTCACCTTCTCGGCCGCCTCACCCAGCCGGTCGCCGAGCGGGGAGCCCGCGAGCGCGCCCGCCAGCGCCGCCAGCGCCGCCGCCGGCTCCTCGGCGACCCTCGCGAACCCGTGCCCGAGCGCGCCGTCGAACCCCGCGGCGAGCGCGAGCGCCTCCTCCACCCCGGCCGGCCCGTCGGCGACCAGCTCCCCGAGCTGTACGTCGAGCATCACCGCACCTCCCCCATCGCCGGGAACCAGTGCAACTCGGCCAGCGGCTCGGTGCTGTCCGGCACCTCCAGGTAGGCCAGGTGGCGCAGGAACCGGCTGAACACCACGGCCGCCGGGGTGCGCTGGGGGCTCCCGTTCAGCGCGCTCATCAGATGGGTGCCCTCGGGCACCTCCACGCGCAGGTAGCGGGCCACCCGGTCGAGGCCGTACTGCAGCACGGCCTCGTCGGCCAGCATGCGGATGTGCTTGCACGCGTAGCCGTGCAGCGCGCCGCACGGGCGGTTGTTGTTGGTGCTGCAACTCAGGTCGTGGGTGCCGGCGGCGATCGACGAGACGTAGACCCGCTCGATGTCGGACCCGCTCGACACGACCCCCTGCAACCTGCCGTCAGCCAGCTCGACGAAGGGCACCTTCGCCAGCTTGCGCGGCTGGACCGGCGGCACCACCCGCACGACGCTGCGCTGCTCCCACGCGGTTTCGTCCGCGTCCAAGATCTCGACCTCCAGTCCGACGGCATGCTCACGCCGACAGCCACTTCCGAATGGGCTTGATCAACAGTCCCGGAAATCTATCGGAGGCCACCGACAGACCGGGCGATAACGATCAACACGACCGGCCGCCCCTGCGCCTGCCCGATCGCCGGCCACAAGGAGTGGACCAACCGCGCGAGGCCGCCGTGCCCCCTGGGTCCCGGCCCGACGATCGGCGCGACCGGGCGGTGGCGCGGGATCGTGACGGGTCGCGGTGTCGTTGCCGGGGCAGGAGCTGATCGTCGCCCGCGACCCGAGCGGGCCGACCACACTCTCGGGCGCTTTCGCGGCGGTCGGCCGGCCACACCCTGCGCGCCGGCCTTCGGGCTCACGACGTGACAGCCGCCCAGGTGGGGTGGGTGCCGGGGGCGAGTTCCACGAAGCCGGGAAGTTCGCGGAGTGCCAGCTCGGCCCCGCCCGGCATGTACGTCGCGATGATCCGCAGTGGCCGCCACCCGGTGTTGAACGTGGAGTGCAGCGTGCCCTTCGGGATGTAGATCGCCTCACCGGCCCTGACCGGGAACTCCGGGTCGTCGCCGACGGTCTGCCGTCCCTCGCCCTCGACGACGTAGAGGACCTCGTCGGAGTCAGGGTGGAGGTGGCGTTCGTGGCCCTTGTTCGGGTTGATGATGACCTCGCCGAACGTGGAGGAGGCGCCCGGCACGGCGTCGGGCGTCACGTGCCATTTGATGGACCCCCAGTCGAAGACCATCGTGGGAAGGGCGTCCGGTGGTCGGTGCATGGCGGGTTCCTCCCGGTCATAGCTGCTTGAAGTCGCGGACCTGCTCGGCGATGGCCCGCTCGGCGGGCAGGCGTTCCATCGAGGACGCGCCGAAGAACCCGGCGATGCCGACCGTCCTGTCCAGGATGTGGCGTACGTCGTCGGGCTCGGCGATGGGGCCGCCGTGGCACAGGACGATGATGTCGGGGTTCACGGCGACGGCGGCGTCGCGCATCTCCTGGATCCGTACGGCCGCCTCGTCGAGGCTGATCGCGGTGACGGCGCCGATGCTGCCCTTGGTGGTCAGGCCCATGTGCGGGACGAGGACGTCGGCGCCCGCCCGCGCCATGGCCGTGGCCTGCTCGGGGGTGAACACGTAGGGGGCGGTGAGCAGGTCGCGCTCGGCGGCGAGCTTGATCATCTCGACTTCCAGGTCGAAGCCCATGCCGGTCTCCTCCAGGTTCGCCCGGAAGACGCCGTCGATCAGGCCGACCGTCGGGAAGTTCTGGACGCCGGTGAACCCCACGCGCTTCAGCTCGTCGAGGAAGTGCGGCATCAGCCGGAACGGGTCGGTCCCGCACACCCCGGCCAGCACCGGCGTGTCCCTGACGACCGGCAGGACCTCGCCCGCCATCTCCACGACGATCGCGTTGGCGTCGCCGTACGGCATCAGGCCGGCGAGCGAGCCGCGGCCGGCCATCCGGAACCGCCCGGAGTTGTAGATGATGAGCAGATCGACCCCGCCCGCCTCGGCGGCCTTGGCGGACAACCCGGTGCCGGCGCCGCCGCCGATGATCAGCCGGCCCGCCTCCCGCTGGGCGCGCAGCCTCCGTAGTGCCTCGTCGCGACGCATCAGGCCCCCTTCTCGATCAGTTGGTGCAGCCGGTCGGCGGCCGCCACGGCGAACTCCGCGCTGTTGATGTCCTGGTCGCTCTGCACGACCTCGACGGGGCTGCCCGCGACGGCCGCGAGCACGGCGTCGAAGCAGGCCGCGTCGGCCTGCGGGTCGTGGAACGGGCCGCCCTCGACGTCGACGGCCGAGACGCCGCCGCGCGGCACGAACAGCGTGACCGGCCCGGAGGCGCGGGCCAGCCGCTCGCCGATCGCCCGGCCGATCTCGGCGTTCTCGGCGGTGGTGGTGCGCATGAGCGTCACGGTCGGGTTGTGGACCAGGAGCTGCCGTGACCTGAAGCGTTCCGGCACGGTCTCCATCGGGCCGAAGTTGACCATGTCCACCGCGCCCAGGCTGACGACCTGCGGGACGCCGGCGTTCCCCGCCGCGGTCAGGCGGTCGGGGCCGGCCGACAGGACGCCGCCGACGAGTTCGTCGGCCAGCTCGGTGGTGGTCAGGTCGAGCACCCCGGCGAAGTGGCCGCCCGCCGCCAGCGCCTCCATGGCGCGTCCGCCCGAGCCGGTGGCGTGGAAGACCAGCACCTCGTAGCCCAGGGACTCCAGCCGGGCCCGCGCGGCGTTCACGGCGGGCGTGGTGACGCCGAACATCGTGGCCGCGACCAGCGGTTTGTCCTGGCCGGACGGCTCGGCGCCGGCGTCGTACGAGGCGGCCATCGCGCTGATCGCGGCGGCGGCGTTGGCCAGGATGCGGCGGGAGATGGAGTTGACGCCCGCGACGTCGACGACGCTGTACATGAGCGTCACGTCGGTCTCCCCGACATAGGCGGACACGTCGCCGCTGACCATGGTCGACACCAGCAGTTTGGGCAGGCCGACGGGCAGCGCCCGCATGACCGCGGCGGCGATGGACGAGCCGCCGCTGCCGCCGAGCGCGAGCACGCCGCTCAGGCCGCCGCGGGCGTGCAGGTCCTTGGCGAGGGCCGTGGCTCCGGCCGCCATCGCCGCGAGCGCGGCGCCGCGGTCGCCCGCGCTCCTGAGCCGGTCGAGGTCGGTGCCCGCGGCCCGCGCGACGGCCTCGGCCGGGACGTCGGCGGCCAGCGCGGCGGCGCCCATCACCCCGGTGTCCATGAGGACGACGTCCTGCCCGGCCCGGATGATCAGGTCGCGGACGAGGGCGTACTCCTCCCCCTTGGTGTCGAGGGTGCCCAGCAGCAGAACCGCCATGTCAGACCTCCTACGATCGGCCCCTCGACCTTACCCCGGTGATCTCCGCGCGGGTGTCACCTGCCGGGGGCGGCGCCAGGTGGTACCAGCCGTCGCGGGACATGGCGGCCGGGGTGTGCCCACAGGCCAGGGCGAGGGCCATGACCTCGCGGACCGCGCCGCGCCATCGGGCGGCCGGGGCCGGGGTCCGCGCGGCGGACGGTCAGGGATCCGGCACCACAGCGAGCCGCCGGAACGTGCCGCGTAGGGCCGTCCGCCGGTGCCTTCGGCGGGTTCGACCGGTCACCGGCCATTCGACGGTCAGGTGGTCGGTCTCGTCGCCGCCGTGGACCGGGGCCGTGGGTCACCGGACGCCGAGGACGTCCACGCCGTGCTCGGACAGCGGGCGGGAGCCGAGGACGCGACGCTCGTCCTCCCTGATGGGGACGTCGTTGATGCTGGCCTCCCGCCTGCGCATCAGGCCGGACCCGTCGAACTCCCACTGCTCGTTGCCGTAGCTGCGCCACCACTGGCCGGCGGCGTCGCGGGACTCGTACTGGAAGCGGACGGCGATGCGGTCGCCGGTGAACGCCCAGAGCTCCTTGCGCAGGGCGTAGTCCAGCTCGCGGGCCCACTTGCGGCGCAGGAACGCGGCGATCTCGGCGCGGCCGGTGACGAACTCGCCGCGGTTGCGCCACACGGAGTCCTCGGTGTACGCGAGCGCGACGCGGTCGGGGTCGCGGGTGTTCCAGGCGTCCTCGGCGGCCTGGACCTTGATCCGGGCGGTCTCCTCGGTGAACGGCGGAACAGGCGGGCGTGTCATGCGATGTCCTCTCATACCGAGAGAACGGGCGTTCTCCCGAAGGTGTGCGCTAGCCTAGAGAACGAGCGTTCTCCGCCGCAAGCACCTGGAGGGGTGTCATGGATCACGAGCAGCGGCTGCTGGACGCCGCGGGCGACCTGTTCTACCGCCGCGGCGTGCAGGCGGTCGGCATGGACGAGATCCGGGCCGCGTCCGGGGTCTCGCTGAAGCGGCTCTACCAGTGCTTCCCGTCGAAGGAGGCGCTGGTCGTGGCCTATCTGCGGCGGCGCGACGAGCGCTGGACGTCCTCGCTCACCACGTACGTGGCCGACGCCGGCGACCGCATCCCGGCGGTCTTCGAGTGGCTGGAACGCTGGTTCGCCGAGGACGACTTCCGCGGCTGCGGATTCGCCAACGCCTTCGCCGAACTGGGCGCCGGTTCGGCCGCCGTCCGTACGGCGGTGCGCGAGCACAAGGAGCGCCTGCGCGCCTACCTGCGCTCGCTCGCCGAGAAGGCGGGCGCCGGGGATCCCGGCCTGCTCGCCGAGCAGTTGCTCACCCTGATCGACGGCGCCACCGTGACCGCGATGATCTCCGAGGACACGGGCGCGGCCCGCTCGGCCGCCCACGCCGCCGCCACCCTGGTCGACCGGCACACACACGAAAGAGCGCACCCCCCGCAGGGAGTGCGCTCTTCGCGAGAGGGAGATCAGGCGGCGTACGACGGGTAGCCGTAGCCGACGACCTGGGAGGTCGGGCGGACGCGCTCCTCGACCTTGCCGTTGCCGGTGTTGCCCTCGATCGTGGAGATCGTGCCGTCGCCGTTGTCCTTGACGACGAACCCGACGTGCTGGATGCCGCTCAGGCTCTTGCTGCCGCTCCAGGAGAAGAACACCACGGCTCCGGGCTTGGCCTCGGCGCCCCAGCGGCCGTTGGCGGCGAACCACTTGGCGTGGGAGACGGTGTAGGCGTCCCAGCCGACCTGCGGGCGGGCGCCGGTCTGCTCACCGACCCAGGAGACGAACATCGAGCACCAGGGGGCGTTCAGGTACATGGCCCGGTTGCCGCCGTCACGCGCGGCGGTCTCGGCGGCGCGCTGCGAGTCGGCGTACCACTTCTGGAACTTGGTGCCGCCGCCGTTGGCGTCCTCGGAGGTGCCGACCTGGGCGCGGGCGGCGGCCAGGACCTGGGCGGCGGTGACGTTCACCTTGCCCTTGGCGCTCTCGCCGGCGGCGTTCTTGTAGCCGACGGTGGCGACCTGCGGCTGGGCGACGTCCGACCGAGCGACGTTCGGCTGGGCGACGGCCACACCGGCGACCTTGGCGGTCTGGGCGGCGGTGTGGGCGGTGGCGTGGGTGGCGTCGGCGTTCACTGCCGCGTGCGTGCCGAGCACGCCGACGACGGCGGTCGCGCCGATGGCGATCTTGGCGAGGTCGAGCTTGCAGGCACGGTGAAGACGGTGCTTGGCCATGAGGGATTACTCCTTGTGCTTCCGTGCCGCTTGCCGGGTTAGCTGACGGGTTCGGGCGGGAAGCTGCCCTACGGCACCGTGGTGCCGATTCACCCCAATGGACGCATGGGTCCCCGGTTCCGCGCACAGGCGGATTCAGCGGTCTATGGTCAGGCAAAGGGCTGACGCATCGTCTTCCCGGGCCCAGGAAAGGGCCTGAAGGTATATGTGCGACGCCCGGACGCGGTGTATCCGCATCGACTCTGTACAACACGGGTCCCGCCAGGGTAATTCCCTGGCAATGACATCCCTACCTGGGACGACTCCCCGTTCGGCTGTGTACAACCAAGCTACCCGGTGAGTAATTCCCAGGCAAATGGAAGCCATTGTTTCGACGGTGCGTAGGAGAAACGCTACGCACCGCGAAGAAACGTTTCAGGCCACGTGCGCCTTTATCGCCACGCTCGTGAGGGCCAGCAACAATTCCAGATCGGGCTCGGCGTCGACCTGCACGGCGACCCAGGCGCGGTCGCGGCAGGCGTGGACCTGGTCGCACGCCCGCAGATGGGGCTCCAGGCGGCCGATGGCGGGGGCGGTGAGCCGTACGTGGATCTCGTCCCGGCCCGCCAGGCGCAGGATCTCGGTTCCGTGTACGGCGAAGGCGATCTGTCGCCCGGTGCCGCTGACGTTCAGCGACGGCCAGGACCGTAACTCCGCGACCGCGCGGACCACGTACGGCCCGCGTCGCGTGGGCGTCCGCCGCCAGGCGGAGATTCCTGCCACGCTCCAATGCTGGGCCACGACTCAGCCCGCCGTCAGCCCCCGTTCCTGAACCGTTATCCCCTCGTGAACGGGCGCGCCCCGGGTCTGACCGGCACGATTACGGACGCCTGACCGATACGTATTGACGCTCCACCAGGCAGCGGTTACCGTCGATTCATAACTTAAAGGAAACTTTCCTAATAGTTTCTCCAGAAGTCTCCCATCCCACTCCCCACACACCCCCCAAACGGATGTCGGAGCGACATGAAACACACCATCCTGAGCAAGGTCCTGGCAGGAGTGGCGGCACTGGCCCTGCCCCTGACCGCGGCCGTGGCCGCCCCACCGATCGCCTCCGCCGGCACGGTGGCCTTCGCGGCGGCCTGGGCCCCGTGGACCGCCTACACGGCGGGCACGGTCGTCACCTACAACGGCGTTGACTACGTCTGCGTCCAGGCGCACACCTCCCAGCCCGGCTGGGAGCCGCCGAACGTGGCGGCGCTGTGGAAGGTCTCCGGCGGCGGCGGCGACACCACCGCGCCGTCGGTGCCGGGCAACCTGCGCTCGACCGGCGTCACGAACACGAGCGTGGCCCTGGCCTGGGACGCCTCCACCGACAACGTGGCCGTCACCGGCTACGAGGTCTACCGCGGCGGCACCCTCGTCACCACCGTCACGGGCACCACGTACAACGACACGGGCCTGACCGCCGGCACGGCCTACAGCTACACCGTGCGCGCGCGTGACGCGGCCGGCAACCGCTCGGCCAACAGCAACCAGATCAGCGCGACCACCACGGGCGGCGGTGGCGGCGACGACAAGACCCCGCCCTCGGTGCCCGGCAACCTGCGCTCGACCGGCGTCAGCAACAACAGCGTCTCGCTGGCCTGGAACGCCTCCACCGACAACGTGGCCGTCACCGGCTACGAGGTCTACCGCGGCGGCACCCTCGTCACCACCGTCACGGGCACCTCGCACACCGACACCGGCCTCAGCGCCAACACCGCCTACAGCTACACCGTGCGCGCGCGTGACGCCGCCGGCAACCGCTCGTCCGACAGCAACCAGATCACCGCGACCACCACGGGCGGCGGCGGTGGCGGCGGCAACAAGGTGCTGGGCTACTTCGTCCAGTGGGGCGTCTACCAGCGCGGCTACCACGTCAAGAACATCGACACCAGCGGCTCGGCGGCCAAGCTGACCCACATCAACTACGCGTTCGGCAACGTGCAGAACGGGCAGTGCACGATCGGCGACAGCTACGCCGACTACGACCGCTTCTACCAGGCGGGCGAGAGCGTGGACGGCGTCGCCGACACCTGGGACAACGGCGCGCTGCGCGGCAGCTTCAACCAGTTGCGCAAGCTCAAGAAGAAGTACCCCAACCTGAAGGTGCTCTTCTCCTTCGGCGGCTGGACCTGGTCCGGCGGCTTCGGCCAGGCGGCGCAGAACCCGACGGCCTTCGCCGACTCCTGCTACAAGCTGGTGGAGGACCCCCGCTGGGCCGACGTCTTCGACGGCATCGACATCGACTGGGAGTACCCGAACGCCTGCGGCCTGACCTGTGACACCAGCGGCGCGGCGGCGTTCAAGAACGTCATGTCGGCGCTGCGCTCGCGCTTCGGCGCGAACAACCTGGTCACCGCGGCCATCACCGCCGACGGCAACGACGGCGGCAAGATCGACGCGGCCGACTACGGCGGCGCCGCCCAGTACGTCGACTGGTACAACGTCATGACGTACGACTTCTTCGGCGGCTGGGACGCGCAGGGCCCGACCGCCCCGCACTCGCCGCTCACCACCTGGGACAAGATCCCGATCCCCGGCTTCTACACCGACAACGCCATCCAGAAGCTCAAGAGCAAGGGCGTCCCGGCGAGCAAGCTGCTGCTCGGCATCGGCTTCTACGGCCGCGGCTGGACCGGCGTGACCCAGGCCGCGCCCGGCGGCACGGCGACGGGCCCGGCGCCCGGCACGTACGAGCAGGGCATCGAGGACTACAAGGTCATCAAGACCCGCTGCCCGTCCACCGGCACGGTCGCGGGCACGGCCTACGCCTACTGCGGCAACCAGTGGTGGAGCTACGACACGCCGAGCACGATCGGCGGCAAGATGAGCTACTCGAAGAACCAGGGCCTCGGCGGCGCGTTCTTCTGGGAGCTCAGCGGTGACACCACCAACGCCGAACTCCTCACGGCCATGAAGAACGGCCTGGGATAAGTTCGCACGTCAGGGCCGGTCCCGGGTTTCGGGGCCGGCCCTTCGCCGTGTCCGGCGCGCCGCAGGACCGAACGTGGACGCCTTGGGAGAAGCTGGTCACCGGGGGTGAACGACGATTCTCTGGGGTGGCGGGCTCAGGCGGCCCTTCTTCACGACGCCGGTGTTCGTGGTCGGCCTGATCGGGATCACGGTGCTGGTGGTCGGGCTGGACCGGTTCACCGGCGGGGGCGCGGAGCTCGTGCCGGTGCTGATCTTCCTGCCGGCGATCGTCTCGGGGCTCGGCACGGTGTGGCAGACGGCGATCGCGTCGTTGTGGGTGCTGCTGGTGGTGTCGGGCTCGGTCGCCTATCTGGGGGGCAACGTGCGGACGAACCTGGAGGTCTCCGGCTTCACCGCGGCGTTCGGGCTGATGAGCGTGGTCGGGGCGAGCTACCGGATCCAGCGCGAGGAGGAGGTGCGCCGGCTGCGCTCGGCGGCCGCGGCGTTGCAGCGGCAGCTCGTCAGGCCGCTGCCGCTGCGCTCGCTCGACGTCGTCGTGGACGGCCTCTACCAGCCCATCGAGGAGGACACGATGGTGGGCGGCGACATGTACGAGGTGGCGCCGTCGCCGTACGGGACCCGGGTCATGATCGCCGACGTGCAGGGCAAGGGGCTGCCCGCGATCGGCGCCGCGCTGGCCGTGCTGGGCGCCTTCCGGGAGGCGGCCTACCGCGAGATCAGCCTCATGGGCGTGGCCGACGCCCTGGAGGACGCGGTGATCAGGCACAACAGGTTCGCCGTGCACACCGGCGAGCCCGAGCGCTTCGTCACCGCGCTCCTGCTGGACATCGGCCCGGAGCTGGAGGTGGACGCGGTCAACTGCGGGCACATCGCGCCGTACCTGATCCACGGCGGGAACGCCGGGCAGCTCTGGCTCGGCGAGCCCGAGGTGCCGCTCGGCCTGGCGGCGCTGGCGGGCGAGCCCCGCCACGGCGCGCGTTTCGCCTTCCCGCGGGGGGCCTCGCTGCTGCTGTGCACCGACGGCGTCACCGAGGCCCGCGACCGCGACGGCTCCTTCTACCCGCTGGAGCAGCGGCTGCGTTCCTGGGCCCGCGACCCGCCGGCCAGGACCGTCGAGGCCCTGGCCGCCGACCTGAACGCCTTCACCCACGGCGCCCCGCGCGACGACATCGCCCTGCTCATCCTGCGCAGGACCGGGTCATGACCGCCGCTGGTGCCCGAACCTGACCGGCTCGGCCTCCCCCGCCCCGGCGATCCGGCGCAGCAGCCGTTCGCGCAGGCGCCTGACCTGGCCCAGGTAGCCGCCCAGGTGGCGGACCGAGGTGCCGCGCCGAACGCGTCCATGAGGAACGGCGACGGCCTCCCGGTGAACTATTAAGAAAGTTTCCTGGCAGTCGCTCGCCCCCGGGGCGTCGGTGACCCTCGACTACGTGTACTACCTGCCCGTCCCCGGCCAGGCGAACTACACGCTGACCTTCGGCGGCAGGACGTACGGGCTGGTCCAGGACCTGGCGCGCGGCGGCGTCACGCCCAGCCCGAGCCCAACGCCGACCGTCAGCCCGACCGTCACCCCGACCGGCGGCGCCTGCACCGCGCCCGCCTGGAGCGCGACGGCCGTCTACACCGGCGGCCAGCGCGTCTCGCACAAGGCCCACACGTGGGAGGCCAAGTGGTGGACGCAGGGCCAGGAGCCCGGCACCACCGGCGAGTGGGGAGTCTGGAAGGACGTCGGCGCCTGCTGAGGCGGCGCCACCGACCGGGCGGACGGGCCCTCGGCGAGGTCAGGTACGCAAGCACCTGGAGCAGACCCTTGCGACGTGACCATGGGCTACGGAAGGATCGCCAGATCGAGCCCCACCGGTATCCGTAACCCCATGCGTATACCGAGGCCCGTCACTCCCCCGCGTGCGCGCATGACGACATGGAGAGGCTGTCGTGCAACCTCAGGAGAACGTCGAGCAGTTCGGCTACCGTCAGGAATTACGCCGCGGGGTCGGGCTGACCGACCTCGTGTTCTACGGCCTGATCTTCATGGTGCCGATCGCGCCGTTCGCGATCTTCGGCCCGGTGTTCAAGGTGTCGGGCGGCATGCCCGTCCTGGCGTACCTGGTGGGCATGGTGGCGATGTTGTTCACCGCGGCCTCCTACACGCAGATGGTCAAGGCGTTCCCGCTGTCGGGGTCGGTCTACAACTACGCGGGGCGCGGCATCGCCCCGCCGGTCGGCTTCATGACCGGCTGGGCGATCCTGCTCGACTACCTCCTGGTGCCGAGCCTGCTCTACCTCGTCGCCTCGATCGCCATGCACACCAGCGTGCCGGGGGTGCCGGTCTGGGGCTGGCTGATCATCTTCGTGGCCGTCAACACCGTGATCAACCTGCGCGGCATCCGGATGACGATCAAGCTGACCAAGGTGCTGATCACCTGTGAGCTGATCGTGCTCGGCCTGTTCGTGCTGATCGGGATCTGGGCCCTGCTCCAGGGCGAGGGCCGCGGGTTCAGCCTCTCTCCGCTGTTCAACCCGGACACCTTCTCCTGGCCGGTGATCTTCGCCGCGGTCTCCGTCGCGGTGCTGTCCTTCCTCGGCTTCGACGGCATCAGCATGCTCGTCGAGGAGTCCACCGGCGGTTCCGCCCAGGTGGGCCGGGCCATGCGGCTCGCGCTGGTCCTGGCCGGCCTGCTGTTCGTCGCCCAGGTCTGGGTGGCGGCCCTGCTGGTGCCCGACCCGGCGGGCCTGCTGAAGAGCGGCTCGGAGACCGCCTTCTACGACGCCGCCGCCTCCGCGGGCGGCGAGTGGCTGCGGCACGTCACCTCGACCGCCACCGCGATCTCCTGGGGCTTCGCCGACACGCTGGTGGCCCAGGTCGCCGTCTCCCGCCTGCTGTACGCCATGGCCCGCGACCGGCAACTGCCCTCCTTCCTCGCCAAGGTGTCGATCAAGCACTCGGTGCCGGCCAACGCCATCCTGCTCGTCTCGGGCCTGTCCGTCGGCATCGGCGTGTGGGCGGCGCAGCTCAAGGACGGCGCCGGCGTCACCCTGCTGAGCAGCCTGGTCAACATGGGCGGCCTGATCGCGTTCGTCGTGCTGCACCTGTCGGTGATCGTCCACTACCGGGTGCGCGGGCGCTCGTCCGACTTCTGGTCGCACCTGGTGATGCCGCTGATCGGCATGGCGATCCTGATCTTCGTGATCGTCAACGCCAACATCCTGGCCCAGCGGGTGGGGCTGATCTGGCTCGCCGTCGGCGCCGTCGTCCTCGGCGTCCTGTACGTCCGGGGCCGCCGTCCGACGCTGGACGACGACGAGAAGGCCGGCCTGACCGGCATCCGGTCACCGTGAAGCGGCCACCGCTCCACCAGGAGCTGTTCCTCATCGGCCACGACCAGTCCGGCAAGCCCCTGGTGCACCAGCACTCGATGGCGCTCGGGCTGGCCGGGGCGGTGCTGCTCGACCTGGCGCTGAGCGAGCGCGTCACGGTCGGGCAGGGCCGGATCACCGTCACCGACCCCACCCCGGTCGGCGACGCCGTCGTGGACTCTCTCGTCCCGATGCTGGCCCGTGACCGGGCCGAGCGTGACGCCAGGTTCTGGATCAAGAAGCTGGCCGAGGACGCCTACGACCGCACCCGGCAGAGCCTGGTCGCCTCGGGCGTGCTCGTCATCGTGACCAGGCGGCGCATGGGCATGCTGCCGTACACGCGGTACCAGCTCGCCGACATCGCCTCGGTGGTGCGCGCCTCGGCCGGGGTGCGCTCGGCCGTGGAGGGCTGGAAGCAGCCCGACGGGCGCGGCGCCGCGCTGTGCGGGCTGGTGGGGGCGCTGCGGCTGGAGGCCGAGCTCTACCTCGACCAGCCGTCGGCCCGGCTCATCGAACGGCTGCGGGAGATCGCGCGCGAGCACTCCTCCGTCGTCGGGGAGGTCGTGGAGCTGATCGACGACATGCTCGGCGAGGCCGCGGTCGCGGTCTTCCGCTGACCACGGGCCCCGCCGCCGGGGTCTCCCATTAGGCGAAGAGCTCGCGGATCTGGCCGACGACCTCCACGATCACCGACACCTCGGCCGCGCGGGCCGACAGCCGCTTGAGCGCGTCCATGACGCGGGAGCGGTCGGGGTCGGCCTGCTCGATCTCCTGCCGCACGTCGGCCACGTCCCGGCGGGCCCGCGCGGGCTCGGTGACGTCCGCCTCGTGCTCGGCGAGCAGCCGTTCCAGCCGGTCGAGGAGCCGGGCGGCCTCGACCGGGGGCGTGCCGCCCAGGTTGTTGACCGTCGCGCGGGAGTGCGGGCCCACCGCGATCGGGCCGCTGACCTCGCCGCCGCTGATGTGCACGCCGTACGAGCCGTGCATGGGGGTCTCCTCGTTCGTCACGCGCCCTGCCCTCCCAGGTTGTTGACCGTCGCCGCGGCCTGGTGCCCGAAGGCGACCGGGCCGTTGACCGTGGCGCCGCCGCTGACCGACAGCGTGTTCATGGTCACGCTCGCCGCCTGCAGCCGGTAGGCGCCGGTCTCCACGCCACGGTCCTCCAGGAAGTCGAGGACGGCCTCGGTGAGCCGCTGCTCGATCATCCGCACGTACTTGGAGACGTCGAGCACCTGGATGTGGGTCTGCAGGTCGTCGCTCGCCCCCAGCTCGCGGACGCTGAAGCGGGCGCCGTAGGGGTAGACGATGTGCTTGCGCGGGTCGGGCGCGAGCATGTTCTGCCGTACGGCCTGCGTGCCCGTACGAACCAGCCGCGCGGGGGCGGCCAGCACATCGCGCAGCAGCCGCAGCTTCAGCGACCTGACCGCCTCCCAGGCGATGCGCCCGCCGGTCATCGTGGGCAGCCGGTCGACCACGTGGTACGGACCGTGGGCGGGCGGGAGCACGGTGACCACGAACTGGGTGTAGAGCATCCGGCCCTCGACGGCCAGGTAGATGAACGCGGAGGTCAGCGCCTCCTGGTCCTCGGCGGGCGCGACGAGCCGGCCGTTGCGGTCGCGGATCTCCTGCCCGGCGTTGTTGATCGTGACGCGCTGGTAGTAGCGCACACCGCCCTGCGGATGGCGGACGACGGCCTCGATCTCCTCGGGCGTGGCGTGGGACCTGGGCAGGCCGTTCTTGCCGATCAGCGGATGGGACACCTGGGCGCCGCCCTGGTGCCAGTCGGCCACGGTGAAGATCCCCCGGGTGACGACGTGGTCGCCGATGTCGAGGCGCTGGATGCCCTCGTTCGGGCGCAGGACGCGGTCGCGCATGTCCTTGAGCCGCTCGCGGACGAAGGCGTGCAGCTCGACGGGGTCGAGGTCGACCGGGTCGTCCTGGCGGCGCGGCGGGCCCTCGCGGCCTCGTACGCGGTCGAGCTCGACGGCGATCGACCAGCTCCGGGCGATGGACCCGGCGCCCATGAAGGCGTCCTCGTTGGCGTACATGGTGACGTTGCCCCACTGGGCGCTGCGCACGTAGTCGATGCGATGGGCGGCACGGGGGCCGGCCGCGCCGGTGACCGGCTCGGGCGCGCCCGGCCGCAGCGTGCCGGCCAGGGTCATGTACGTCGCGATCCGGTAGACCAGCGCCACCCCGAGCGTGGTGAAGGGCACGGCCATCGCCAGCGCCAGCGTCCCCGCGTTGTGGCCCAGGACGTCGGCGAGGTCGTAGGAGGGGCCCTCGTCGTAGAACGAGGACCCGGAGAGCCCCTGCAGCAGCAGCGGGTACAGGCTGCTGAAGAACACCGCGAACAGCAGGAAGAAGGCCATGTTCGCGGCCCAGAACCACAACATGGCCCGCAGCACCACCGAGCCGCGCCGGACCCGCCCCGAGGTGAGCAGCACCAGCGGGACGAGCGTCGCCACCCACGCGATCACGTTCAGCGGCGAGATCAGGAACCCGACGACGAAGAACACGGTGATGAGCGCGTCGCGGACGACGAGCATCGAGCGCGAGCGACGGCAGTGGTGGATCACCGGGATGAGGTCGAAGCCGCCGTAGGACGGGGGGACCGCGCGGTAGGGGTCGAACATCAGCTCCCCCAGGACCCGGTCGCGGAACCCGCTGTCCAGGTAGGCGGCGGCGCTGAGGTAGCGGGTGACGTTGCTCATGCGGGGCACGCCCGGGTGGGCCGCCGTGTCCCGCGTCGAGCCGGTGGCACCGGAGCTGCCGACGGCCATGACCCTCCTTCGTCGGTGGACCCGGCCGAGCTTATGAGGGGTGAGCGCTTTGGGGGGCTCGTTGTTATCAAATAGTCTCGTTCATCGGAAGTGAAGCTCAGGACAAGGGCCCGATAAATCGAAATTCATCCCTTTACGGAGCATTACGGGAGGGTGTATTGGTTCACCATTCAGGCGCGGGAGGGCGGTGCGGGCGATGCGGCAGCGACACCGGCACCCTGACCCAGTGCCCCCGCTGCGGCGCCCTCCTCCCCGTCCCCCCACCCACCCCCTCCGATCCCACCGCCGCTGCCCCCTTCCCCTCCGCCCCCACCACCCCCTCGTGCGCCAGCCCCGCGCCCCCCGCCCCTTCAAGCGCCGCCCCCTCCAACACGGGCAGCGCGGGCGCGGGTCCCTCCTATGGCGGCTTCCCGCCGACCGGCCGAGCGGGCGCCGGCTTCCCGCCCACCGATCCCATGACAGGGGGCGCCCTGCCCTCCGCACACTCCGGCACAGGCACATCGTCTGTCGGGCCCGCGGGAGCCAGTGGGGCCGTGCCGGGTGGGCGATCGTCTCAGGGTGGGGCGTTCGGCGGAGCTGTGCAGGGGGCGCTCGGGGACGAGCATCCGCCGCCGCCCTCGCGGCTGCGTGCGCCCGGGTGGCGGCGGCCGGTGGTGCTGGTCAGCGTGGCGGCGGCGTGCGCGACGACGGCGTTGGTGTGGTGGTTGGCCGGGAGCCGCCCGTCCTCACCGGCCGAGGCGGGCCGGGGCCCGGACGGCGGGTCCTCCACCGCGCAGTCGCAGACGTCGGCCCAGACGACCGAGGGCCCGACGGCCGGGGACCCCGCGACCGGGGACGCCACCGCCACCGGAGATCCGGCCGCGAGCGGGGACCCGACGGCGAGCGGGGACCCGACTGCGGACGGGGCCGGAACGGCGGCCGGGCAGGCCGGACAGGTGGACGAGCTCCTGTCCAGCAGCAGCTCCACCCGTTCCAGCCTGTCGGCGGCGATCGCCGACGCGACCGGTTGCCGCCGGGCCGCCGTGACCACGATCGAGGAGATCACCGCGAGCCGCCGCGACCAGCTCGCCGCCGCCCGGACGCTGGAGGTGACGGCCCTGCCCGAGGGCGCGGCGCTGAAGCAGACGCTCATCACCGCGCTCGACGCCTCCTACGACGCCGACAACGCCTTCCTGTCCTGGGCCCGGCGCCATCTGGCGGGCGGCTGCACCGGCCCGGTCTCCGGCGACCGGGATTACCGGCGAGGTCTCAGCAGATCGGAGGACGCGCAGACGGCGAAGGCGCAATTCGCGCAGGCATGGCGACCGATAGCGGAGACATATGACCTGACGATATGGAAAGCCGACCAGATCTAGCCATATTGGTTCATAATTCAGGCATATAGCGCCGAAATTCCGGGCGTCGATCAGCGAGAAGTCCCTCCGGCAACACGTTCTGTCAGCGACACGAAGGAGTGCTGCGATGTTCCTGCCACGCCGTCTGTTCCGGCTGGCCGCGGGTGCGGCGGCCGGGTACCTGCTCGCCGTACGCCCCTGGCACCTGCGCTGGGGCGCCACCGACAGCGAGGTGCACGAGGACCTGCCGGGTGACGACATCGTGCCGCTCCCCCAGCTCCAGGCCACCCGCGCCGTCACCGTGGACGCGCCGCCCGCCGTGGTCTGGGCCTGGGTGGTCCGACTCGGCGGCTACCCGCGTCCGGGCACGCGTGCCGGAGCCGCCGGCGAACCCGGCGGGCCGCTCCAGGACCTCAAGCCGGGCGACGTCATGGACGGCGGCGGCTTCGTCGTCGAGCGGGCCGAACCCCCGCACAGCCTGGTACTGGCCGACCGCGGCGCGGACGCCACCACGACCTGCTCCATCGCGCTCCGCGACACCGGCGGCGGCACCCGGCTGATCTACCGGCTCCGGACGCGCGGCGAGCCCACCGTACGCGGCGCCGCCCACGTCGCGATGACGGACGTCGGGGACTTCGTCACGATGCGCAGGCAACTCCTCGCCGTCAAGGCCGGGGCCGAGTCGGTGAGCTGACCCGGTTCACCTCCTCCGCCGCTGCCATAGGGTTCAAGCTGTGGATCAACGGGTTGCGAGCGCGACGGCCGAACGCGCATCCGCCGACGAGCGTCCGGCACCCCGGCGGCGCAGACGCTGGTTCGCCTGGACGGTGGTCGCGCTGCTGGCGGCCTGGGCGGCGCTGCGGGTCGGCGGCCTGGAGACCGGCTCCTTCCTGACCCAGCTCATGACGGTGACGCCGATCGGCGCGGGGCTGGCCGCCCTGACCGCGCTGCTGTCGGTGCTCAGGCGCAACCGTCCGGCGGGGCTCTGCGCGGCGCTCGTGGGCGTGGTGCTGGTGGCGTGCCTGATCCCGAGGACGTCCGGGGTGGAGGCGGGCAAGGTGACCGACGGCGTCCCGCTGCGGGTGCTGTCGGTCAACCTGTTCGGCCGGGCCGACGCCGAGACCGTGGTCCGCCTGGTGCGCACGTACGAGATCGAGGTGTTCAGCGCGCTGGAGCTGACGCCGGAAGCGGTCCGGCGGCTCGACCAGGCGGGGCTGCGCAAGCTGCTCCCGTACCGGGTGCTCCAGGCCGCGGACGGCGCGATCGGCAGCGGCCTGTTCGCCAAGCACCCGCTCAGGCCGCTGAGGGGGCTGTTCACCCCGATCGGCCACAACATGCCGGCCGCCACGCTGTCCCTGCCCGCGGGCGGCAAGGTCGAGGTCGTGGCCGTGCACCCCAACCCGCCGCTCGGCCCGATGGTGGACCAGTGGAACGCCTCGCTCAAGGCGCTGCCGTCCCCGTCGCCGTCGGTGATCAGGGTGCTGGCCGGTGACTTCAACGCCAGCCTCGACCACCGCGCCTTCCGCGACCTGCTGGCCCGCGGTTACGTCGACGCGGCCGACCAGGTGGGCAAGGGGCTCGTCCCGACCTGGCCCAACGGCCGGGCGATGCCGCCGATCATCACGATCGACCACGTCCTGGCCGACCGGCGGGTGGGCGTGGCCCGTACGGAGATCCTCGACGTGCCCGGCACCGACCATCGCGGCGTCTTCGCCGACCTGCGCCTGCCCGCGATCGGCTGATCCCGCCCGGGTCAGCTCCGCGGCTCCCCGTACAGGCTTCTGAGGGACGCCTTGAGCAGCTTGCCGGCGCCGTTCCTCGGCAGCTCGGGGACGAACTCCAGATATTTCGGGATCTTGAAGCGGGCCAGGCGGCCGTCCAGGTGGGCGAGCAGTTCCTCGGACTCCGCGCTCGCGCCCGACCGCAGCACGACCAGCGCCTTGCCGGTCTCCCCCCACTTCTCGTCCGGTACGCCGATCACCGCGCACTCGGCCACCGCCGGATGGGCGTACAGCAGGTTCTCGATCTCGGCCGGGTAGACGTTCTCACCCCCGGAGATGTACATGTCGCTGATCCGGTCGGAGATGCGGACGTACCCGTCCTGGTCGGCCACGCCGATGTCGCCCGACCTGAACCAGCCGTCGGCGGACAGCACCTTCGCGGTCTCCTTCGGACGCCGCCAGTAGCCGGGCATGACGTTGGGACCCTGCACGTACACCTCGCCGGGCTCGCCGGGGGCGGCGGGCGAGCCGTCGGGGGCCACCAGCCGCACGTCGGAGAAGAAGCACGACACCCCGGCCGAGCCGAGCTTGGCGTCCGGGTGCCCCGCCCCGAGGAAGAGCGCGCCGGGCGAGGTCTCCGTCATGCCGTACCCCTGAAGGAACGTCAGCCCGCGCGCCCGGTACGTCCTGATCAGCGGCTCGGGCACCGGCGCTCCCCCGCACAGCAGGTGCCGCAGGCTGGACAGGTCGGCGCTCGCCCAGCGCGGCGACCGCGCGAGGGCCGTGAACATCGACGGCACCCCGAACATCACCGTCACCCGTTCGGACTCGATCAGGTCGAACGTCCTGTCCACCTCGAACGACGGCTCCAGCAGCGCCCTGCCGCCCTTGAGCACGGTCGGCACGAGCGTCTGGGCCAGGGCCGCGATGTGGAACAGCGGCGCGCTGACCAGCGTCACCTCGTCGTGCGCGAGCGGCACGTCGACCAGCAGGTTCACGGTGTTCCAGATGAGGTTGCCGTGGGTGAGCATCGCGCCTTTGGGGCGGCCCGTGGTGCCCGAGGTGTACATGATCAGGCAGAGGTCGTCCTGGCTCACCGGCTCGTCCACGGGTTCGGCGGGCGCGGCGGCGATCAGCTCCTCGACGGCGTCCTGGCTCAGGTGGCGGCCGGGCAGCCCGCCGCCGTCGTGGCCGCCGCCGTCATGGCCGCCGCCGAGGACGACGACCCGGGCGCCGGAGTCGTCCAGGACGAACCGCAGCTCGGGCGGGGCGAGCCGGGCGTTGAGCGGGACGAACACCGCGCCGAGCAGGCCCGCGGCGAGGAACGTCTCCACCAGGGACGGGTGGTTGGGCCCGAGGTAGGCGATCCGGTCGCCGCGGCCCACGTCCAGGCCCGCGAGCGCGTGAGCGAGCCGGGTGACCCGGTCGTACAGATCGCCGTAGGTGCGGTCGATTCCCGGGTAACCGATCGCGGGCCGGGCGGGCGTCATCCGCGCCCTGCGTGCCGGCCAAGACCCAAGCCCCTGATTCCGCATCGGCACTCCTTGACGGTCAGGACTCAAGGTAGGTCACCAAGCGCTTGCTGTCACCGAAATGCCGCACTTTCTCCCGTCCCGCCCGCTCATCTTCCCCTCGGCCGGAGCCTTCGGCCGGTCGGGCGATGCGTACGGATCCCGCTGGGGTGGCCGGGGCATCGGTGAAACCACCGGTCCGTGGTTTCCGTCGGCGACACCCTCTTTCAGCGACGCCACCCGCGCGTGACACTGGACGGCGTGTCCCCAGTCACGCGCGTTCCCGTGTTACGCGGCCGCGACGCGGAGGAGAACGTCCTGCTGCGGCTGCTCGACGACGCCCGGACCGGCTCCGGAGGGGCGCTGCTGCTGACCGGGGCGGCGGGCATGGGCAGGACGGCGCTGCTCGACCTGGCCGCCGCGCGGGCTCAGGGGTTCCGGGTGCTGCGGGTGGCGGGGGTGGAGTCGGAGTCGCGGCTGCCGTACGCGGGGCTGCACGGCCTGCTCAGGCCGGTGTCCTCGGCCGTCGCCGCGCTGCCGGCCGCCCAGGCCCGCGCCCTGACCGAGGCTCTGGAGTCCGGGACGTGCGGGGCGGGGCTCGCCCTGCCTGCCGCCGTACTCGGACTGCTGGCGGCGGTCGCGGCCGAGCGTCCCGTGCTGGCCTGCGTGGACGACGCCGACCGGCTGGACGCGGCGAGCCTGGACCTGCTCTCGTTCACGGCCCGCCGCCTGGCCTCCGAACCGATCGCCATGCTCTTCACCGCCCGACGCCCCACCGCGCGGGAGTCGCGAGGGCTTGTGGGGGTGCCCGAGTGGGGGGTCCGGGGGCTTGAGGGGGCGGCGGTGCGGGAGTTGGCCGGGGATCTGGCGCCCGGTGGGCTGGCCGAGGATCTGCTGGCCGCGCTCGACCAGATCGCCTGCGGAAACCCCCTGGCGCTGAGCGAGCTGATCGGCGCGCTCACCCCCGACCAGCGGGCCGGGCTCGCGGCGCCGCCCGCCGCACTGCCTCCTGGTGGGCGGTTGTGGCGGGGGCACACGGGCGTGCTCGCCCGGCTGCCCGCGCGGACGCGGTGGTTGCTGCTGCTGATCGCCGCCGATCCCGCCCTGGACGTGGCGACCCTGGCCAGGGCGGCCAGTCCGGCGTGCGCGCTGTCCGCGCTCGAACCGGCCGAGCGGGCGGGGATCCTGCGGGCCGGCGGGGACGCGTTCGCGTTCCGGGAGGCAGCGATGCGGGCGGTGACGTACCACGCGGCGTCGCTGGCCGAGCGCCGCCGCGCCCACCGCCTCCTCGCCGGCCTTCTCACCCCGCCCACGGACGCGCCCCACGGCCCCAGCGTGGACGGCTCCCATACGTACGGCCGTCTCGCAACCGTCCCAGGGGCAGGCGGCTCCGATGCGGGGGCGGACGGCTCAGTGGCGACGCATACCCCGGGGGCGGGCGGCTCGGGGGCCGGTGGGTGGGGGAGGTTGCGGTGGGCGTGGCATCGGGGTTGGGGGGTGGACGCCGACGGCGAGGAGGTGGGCGACGAGTTGGCTCGGGCGGCGCTGGCCGTGCGCGGAATCGCCAGACCCCCCGAGCCGCACCTGACGACGGAACACACCACCGGACGTCCCGAGCCGGACCTCCCGCTGGAACACGCCGCCATGCATCCCGAGCCGTACCCCGTGATGGAACACGCCGCCAAGCATGCCGAGCCGTACCCCGGAGTGGAATCCGGTGGCGGGTTTCCGGAGCCGTATCTGGCGTTGGAGCGGGCCGCTGAGCTCACCGCACATCCCCAGGTCAAGGCTGAGCGGCTGGCCGCCGCCGCCAGGCAGGCGTGGGTTTCCGGACGTCCGCAGGCCGCCCGGTCGCTGCTGGCCCGGCTCAGGTCGCTGGCCGCGCCCGAGGAGCTGCGCGGCCACGTCCAGCTCCTGCACGGCAGCCTGGAGCTGTTGGGCGGCGAGACCGGCAGCGCCCGCGAGGAACTGCTGGCGGCGGCCCGCCGGCTGCTGGAGAGCCACCGCGTGCTCGGCGTGCGGGCGCTGGTCCGTGCGGCGGACGCGAGTTACCGGGCGGGCGACAACCGGGCGTTCATCGCGATCGCCCGGCAGGCCGCCGCGCTGCGGCGGCCCGACGAGCCGGCGCCGGCGCAGCTCATGTTCGAGTACCTGGCGGGCATGGCCCACACCTTCAGCGGCCTGCACCAGGAGGCGGCCGGGCCGTTGCGGCGGGTGATGGAGCTGGCCGAGTCGGTACGCGACCCGGCCGTGCTGGCCTGGGCCTGCGTGGCGGGCATGCTGCTGGGCGAGGAGGCCGTGGCCCACCGGCTGTCGGCGCGGGCCGTGGAGGAGGCCCGGCTGCGCGGGGCCGCGTCGGCGGTGCCGCAGCTCCTGGAGTTCACGATCTACCCCGACGTCTGGATGGGCCGGTACGCCTCCGTCGCCGCGCCCGCCGCGAAGGGCCTGCGGCTGGCCCAGGAGACCGGCCAGCTCAACACCGCCGCCCAGCACCTGGCCTGGCTGGCGATCAGCGCCGCCGTGGAGGGCGACCAGGAGACGTGCAAGATCCGCGCGGACGCCGCCATCGAGCTGGCCGACGCCCACGAGCTGGGCCTGGCCGGCGCGGTCGGGAACTGGGCGCTGGCCTGCCTCGACCTGGCCGCGGGCCGCGTGGCCGACGCCGCGGGCAGGCTGCGGGCCGAGCGGCGCAACGACCACGTCGTCATCAGGGTCATGTCCACCCCGCACTACATCGAGGCGGCGGCCCGCACCGGCGACCGGGAGCGGGCCGCGTCCGCCCTGCGGGTGCTCGAACGCTGGGTCGGCAGCACCCGCAGCCCCGACCTGCGGGCGCTGGTCTCGCGGTGCCGCGCGCTGCTGTCCGTACGTCCGGGGGAGGCCGAGGAGCTGTTCCGGGACGCGCTGCGCCTGCACAGCCAGGGCGTCTGCGCGTTCGAGGCGGCCCGTACGCACCTGCTGCTGGGCAGCGCGCTGCGGCGCGACCGGCGTCCGGGCGCGGCCAGGAACCATCTGCACACGGCGCTGGAGACGTTCGAACGGCACGGCGCCCGTTTGTGGACCGAGCAGGCCAGGGCCGAGCTGCGGGCCTCCGGCGAGCCGGTCCGCCCGGCCGCGGACGCGACGGTGTCGCAGCTCACCGCCCAGCAGGCGCAGATCGCCCGCATGGTGGCCGAGGGCGCCACCAACAAGGAGGTCGCCGAGCACCTCTTCCTCAGCAGGCGTACGGTCGAGCACCATCTCAGGAACATCTTCAGCAAGCTCGGCATCCGCTCACGGGTGGAGCTGGTCAGGTTCATGTCCTGAGCGACGCCGCCGGAAGGACCACGGTGAACGTACGGTGGCCGCGTGCCCTGCTCGTCATGGCCCCCGCCGGCTTCGCCGGGCCGTCCGCCGCGTGCTCCCGTGAGGGGCGGCGACCCCGGTGTGAGCGCCTGAGCCGCCCGGCGCCCGGCACGAGACCGGTGATTTCACCGATGCACGGCTGACCGCGCGTCCCAACAATGGCGACAGACAGCAGTCACCCCCCGATGAGCAGGGAGTACGACGACGTGCAGCTCTCCACCCCCCACTTCGGCGCGCGAACGTTCACCAAGCTCGCCCTGGCCGTCACGCTGCTCGCCGGCGGCGTCGCGGCGGCTCCCCCCGCCCACGCGGCCGGCCCGTACGAGCGCGGCCCCGACCCGACCGCCGCCGTCCTGGAGGCCGCCCGCGGCCCGTTCGCGACCGCGGAGCTCAGCGTCTCGCGGCTGAGCGTCACCGGCTTCGGCGGCGGGACGGTCTACTACCCGACCGACACCAGCCAGGGCACCTTCGGGGCGATCGCCATCTCGCCCGGCTACACGGCGACCTGGTCCAGCCTCGCCTGGCTGGGCCCGCGGATCGCCTCGCACGGGTTCGTCGTGATCGGCATCGAGACCAACACGATCTACGACCAGCCCGCCGGCCGCGGCCGCCAGCTCCTGGCCGCCCTGGACTACCTGACCTCGGCCAGCCCGTCGGCCGTGCGCGGCAGGATCGATGCGTCCAGGCTCGCGGTGGCCGGTCACTCCATGGGCGGCGGCGGCACGCTGGAGGCCGCCGACGCGCGCCCGTCGCTCCAGGCGGCGGTGCCGCTCGCGCCGTGGAACCTCACCAAGAGCTGGTCGGGCCTGCGCGTGCCGACGATGATCATCGGCGGCGAGGCCGACACGATCGCGCCGGTGGCGACCCACTCCGAGCCGTTCTACCAGTCCATCCCGTCGTCGGTGGAGAAGGCGTACCTGGAGCTGAACGGCGCCTCGCACTTCTTCCCGCAGGTCACGAACACCACGATGGCCAAGTCGATGGTGGCCTGGCTCAAGCGGTTCGTGGACGACGACACCCGCTACGACCAGTTCCTGTGCCCCGCCCCGAGCGGCACCGCGATCGAGGAGTACCGCGACACCTGCCCGATCACCTGACGGGCCCGGCCCCACGGAGCCGGTGACGACCGCCGTCACCGGCTCTCCGGCGTCCCGGGAGTCCCACGGCCACCCACGCGAGCGCGGCCCGAAGACCTCGGCCCACCAGTCGGCGGCCCGCGCCGCGCGCGCGGCCGTCACTGAAAGGCGGCGGCGTTGCGCCGGGCCCAGCCCGCGAACGTGCCGGGGGCCCGGCCGAGGATCTTCTCGACGTCGGTACTGACGGTCCGCTCGCGGACGGTCGGGGTGCCGAGGATGTCGAGGGTGGTGTCGGCGACGGGGGCGGGCATGAACGTGAGCATCTGGGCGTGGGCCTCCTCGCGGGACTGCTCGGTGAAGGTGACGGGCTCGCCGATGGCCTCGGCGATGGCGGCGGCCCGCTCGCGCGGGGTGGTGAGGGCGGGACCGGTCAGTTCGTACGTCGCGGCGGCGTGGCCCGGCTCGGTGAGGACGGCGGCTGCCACGGCCGAGATGTCCTCCGGGTCGACGATCGGCAGGCCGACGTCGCCGAAGGGCGCGGCCACCGCACGACCGGACCGGACGGACGGGGCCCAGGCGTAGGCGTTGGAGGCCAGGCCGCCCGAGCGCAGGATCGTCCACGCGGCGCCGGAGTCCATGACGGCCTGCTCGAAGGCGGCGAAGGACTTGCCGTGCGAGGCGGAGTCCGGGCGCGTGGCCACGCCCTGGGAGGAGAGCAGGACGATCCTGCCGGCCTCGGCGAACGGGGCCACCACCCGGGCCGGGTCCCCGGACATCATGAGGTCGCCGCCGATGAGCAGGAAGACCGCGTCCGCCGTGGTCGGCAGGTCGGCGGAGGGCCGGGACAGGTCGGCGGCGACCGTGCGCACGCCGGACGGCACGTCGGACGGGGTGATGCGGCGCGACACGGCGGTCACCTCGTGGCCCTGCTCGGCGAGCAGGTGGACCAGCGTGCGGCCGACGTTCCCGGTGGCGCCCGTGACAACGAACATGGGTGTTCTCCTCAGTCGTAAGTTAGTTGCCTGACTGAGAAGAACCGTAGCACAGAAACTGAGTCAGGCAACTAACTTTTGGCGGGGTCGCCAGGTGTGAAACCCGCGTAGGCCGGGGACATCTGGGCGAATGGGGACGGTTCTCGCTGCCACGGCGCTGGCCGGGCAAGGATGGACCCAGCTGGGAGAACTGGGCCTGGCCCTGCTGCTGTCGGCCGCCATCGGGCTCGAACGCGAGATCCGCCAGAAGAGCGCCGGCCTGCGCACCCACACTCTGGTCGGCTTCGCCGCGGCCCTGATCATGCTGGTGTCCAAGTACGGCTTCGCCGACGTCCTGGGCGAGCACGTCACCCTCGACCCGTCCCGGGTGGCCGCGCAGATCGTGTCGGGCATCGGGTTCATCGGCGGCGGCCTGATCTTCGTCCGGCGGGACGCGGTGCGCGGGCTGACCACCGCCGCGGTGGTCTGGCTGACCTGCGCGGTCGGCATGGCCGCCGGGGCCGGACTGTGGCTGCTGGCGATCGCCGTCACCGCCGGTCACTTCCTGGTCCTGTTCGCCTTCACCCCGCTCTCCGCCCGGCTGCCGCGCTCGAAGTACGCCCAGTCGCGCCTGCACCTGACCTATCTCGACCGCCACGGCGCGCTCCGGCGGGTCCTCTCCCTGTGCAGCGACAGGGGCTTCGTCATCGCCGAGCTCACCATGGAACGCGACCAGGAGGGCAAGGACCGGCGGTCGGTCTCGATCTGGCTCGTCGTCCAGGGCTCGGGGCCGGTCAGGGATCTGGTCGCCGAGCTGCTGGACATCGACGGCGTGCTCGGCGTCTCCAGCGAGGACCTCGACGTCACCCCGCCCTGACGGCGGCGGGGCCGCACAACCGTTCAAGACCGGGGCCCGTCCTCCCGGCTACAACGGTCGGCGGCGGGAGGCGTGCAGCGGGAGGTCGGACGCATGGGCGAGGCGGGATTCATCGGGCTGGGGATCATGGGCCGGCCCATGGCGCTGAACCTGGTGCGGGCGGGCACGCCGGTCGTGGTCTGGAACCGTACGGCGGCCGGGTGCGAGCCGCTGCGGGCGGCCGGCGCGCGGGTCGCGACGAGCCCGGCCGAGGTGTTCGAGGCGGCCCGGGTCGTGCTGCTCATGCTGGCCGACGAGGCCGCCGTGGACGCAGTGCTCGGGCGCGGCACGCCGCGGTTCGCGTCCATGGTCGCGGGGCGGGTCGTGGTGCACATGGGCACGACGTCCCCGGCGTACTCGGCGGACCTGGGCGCGGCGGTGCGGGCGGCGGGCGGCGACTACGTCGAGGCGCCCGTGTCGGGCTCGCGCGGCCCGGCCGAGGCCGGGCGGCTGGTGGCGATGCCGGCCGGCGAGCCCGCGGCGGTCGAGGAGGTGGGCCCCCTGCTCGCCCCGATGTGCGCCGAGGTGATCCCGTGCGGCCCGGTCCCCGGGGGGCTGCTGATGAAGCTGGCGGTGAACCTCTTCCTGATCACCATGGTCAGCGGGCTGGCCGAGGCCACGCACTTCGCCGCCCGGCACGGCCTGGACCTGGAGACGTTCGCCCGGGTGCTGGCCTCGGGCCCGATGGCCAGCGACGTGTCCCGGGCGAAGGCCCGCAAGCTGCTGGACGGCGACTTCACCGCCCAGGCCGCCGTCGCCGACGTGCTGAAGAACAACCGGCTCATCGCCGAGGCGGCGCGGGCGTCGGGTGTGGCCTCGCCGCTGCTCGACGTCTGCCACGCGCTGTTCGCCGAGACCCTGGCGCTCGGGCACGGCACGCTCGACATGGCGGCCGTGGTGCGCGCGATCGAGGCCAGGACCGGCGGGCCTCAGGCGAGCGCGGCGGTCCACGCGCCGGGCGTGAGCCCGTAGGCGCGCTTGAACATGCGGGTCAGGTGGCTCTGGTCGGCGAAGCCCGCCCGCAGCGCGGCCTCGGGCAGCGGCAGGCCGTCGAGCATCGCCCGCCGGGCCAGGTCCAGTTGGCGCATCGTCCTGAACCGGGTCGGGCTGGTGCCGAAGGCGGCGCGGAACTGGCGGGCGATGGTCCAGCGGTCGAGCCCCGAGACGCGTTCGAAGGCGGCCACCGGGTGCCGGGTCGCGGGGTCGGCGGCGATGAGCTCGCGCACCCGTGCCAGGGCCTCGAACGCGAGGGGGCCGCGCCGCCGCCGGGCGGGGGCGTCGGCGTGGCGCTCCAGCGCCGCCGCGACCAGCAGCGCGACCTCCAGCCGGGCCAGGTCCTCCAGGGGCTCGTCGAGGTGCCGCAGCCAGGCGAGCAGCGCCGGCGACATCCCCTCCGGCCGCACGACGGGGTCGGCGACGAACGGCAGCGGCCGGCCGCCCAGCGCCTCCTGGACCAGGTAGGGGTCGACGTAGAAGATGCGGTAGCCGAAGCCCGCGTCGGTGCCCGCGGCGCCGTCGTGCACCTCGTCGGGATGCAGCACGTGCCACTCCCCCGGCAGGCATCGCCGCAGCTCGCCGCGGTAGCGGAAGGTCTGCACGCCGGCGAGCGTGACGCCGATCGCGTACGTGTCGTGGCGGTGGGGCGCGAACGCCTCGCCGACGAGCGAGGCGGCCAGCCGCTCGATGCCCTCGGCGGCCGGGCCGAAACGCAGCCGGTGCCCCGGCCGCGCCGCCCGGCCCCGGACAGGTCGTGTCTCCACCACCCCAGTGTCGGCCATCGCGGCCGGGTTCACCCCTCCGGTACGGGCAGCGCCCGCGCGTCGTTGCCGACGATCGGGTTGCGCACGCGGCCGAGGCGTTCGGCCTCGACCTCGACGACGTCGCCGGGCCGCAGCAGCCACGGCGGGGTGCGCGCGTAACCGACCCCGGCGGGCGTGCCGGTGGCCAGCAGGTCGCCGGGCCGCAGCGTGAACGTGCGCGAGATCAGCGCCAGGGTGTCGCCGACGCCGTAGACCATCTCGTCGGTACGCCCGTCCTGGACGACCTCGCCGTTCACCCGGGTCCGCACCCGCAGCCCGTCACGCAGGTCGCCGACCTCGGACGCGGGCACCAGCGGGCCGAGCGGGCCGGAGCGGTCGGCGTTCTTGCCGAGGATCCACTGGCTGGTGAGCTTCTGCGCCCGGCGCGCGGTGAGGTCGTTGAAGACCGAGTAACCGGCGACCGCGGCCAGCGCCTCCTGCGGGTCCGCGTCCACCAGCGGCGAGCCGACGTAGGCGACCACCTCGCCCTCCCAGTCCAGGCCATCCTCGCCGGAGGGCACCGGCACCGGGACGCCGCCCACGGTCAGCGACCGCGTCCAGCGGGCGAACAGCGTGGGGTACGGCGGCACGCCCTCCCCGGCGTACGAGCCCTCGGCGACGTGCCTGAGGTAGTTCAGCCCGACGCAGATCACCCGGGCCTCCGGCAGCACCGGCGGCACGAAGGTGACCGACGCGGCCGGGACCCGCTCGCCGGCCGGCTCTCGGGACAGGAAGCCGGCCGCGTCGGCCCAGAACCGCTCCAGCGGGGCCAGCACGGTGACCTCGGCGCCGTCGTCCGACAACGCGGCCACCTCGACGCCGTCGGCCGACGGTCCGGCCACCCCGACGCCCGAGGCGCCGGGTCGCGGCGCGGCCCTCTCCGCGGCGTTCCTGCGGATCCCGACGATCCTCATCGCTCATCTCCTCAAGGCCGCGAAAACCTTCCAAAGGTTCGCAGGTTTTGTGGTTGGATCCGGACTATGCCCTACCTCTCCTCGTCCGGACAACCGGCGTCCACCCCCGTGCAGGTCGCGCTCACCCGGGCCGAGCGGCTGGCCGCCGCGCTCGACGACCGGATCAGGTCGCGCGGGCTGACGCCCGGGGAGCCGGTCGGCACGCTGGAGTCGCTGCGCGCCGAGACGGGCCTCGGCTACGCCACGGTCAGCGAGGCCGTCCGGCTGCTGCGCGACCGGGGCGTGCTGGAGATCCGGCCGGGGCGCGGGGGCGGGCTGTTCGTCGCCGACCCGGGTCCGGTGGTGCGGCTGCGGCACACCCTGCTGAGCGTCACGGAGGAGCCGGGCACGGTCGCCGACGCCATCGAGCTGCGCGACCACCTGGAGGAGCTGATCGACGTCGGCGCCGCCCGCCACCGCACCCGCCGGGACGTCGCCGACCTGCGCCGCCTGCTGCGACGGCTGCGCGCCGCGCCCGGCTGGGACACGTTCGTGCGCGCCAACTGGGCCCTGCACGAGCGCATCGCCGCGATCAGCCCGAACGCCATGGCCCGCGCCGTCTACACCGGCACCCTCGGCCACCTGGGCGCCGCGTCCCCGCGCCCCGACGACGCGGCCGGCGCCGCCTACCGCGAGCAGCGCTACCAGGTCCACGCCGACCTGGTCGAGGCGATCGCCGCGGGCGACGAGAGCGCGGTACGGGCCGCCGTCGCCCGGCACAACACCACCACCTGAGACAGACCGAAGGGGCCCTCATGCCCGGCGAGTACCGCCAGTACCTGTTCCCGCACGACCACCCGCGGCTGGCCGGCGTACGCGGCCTCGACCCCTACGCCTACCGCGAGCTGGCCAGGAGGCCGGGGACGTTCACCGGCGGCCTGATCGAGGGCTGGACCCCGCTGTACGGGAACGACTTCCGCGGCGTCACCGAGGACGGCACGCTCCGGGACGGCCTGCATCCGCTGACGCCGCCCGAGCCCGGCGAGGAGGCGCCGGTCGCCGCGATGGTGTCGGCCGCCCGCGACCTGCTGGCCTGCCTGGACGACGAGGGCCGCGAACGCCTCTCGTACGAGGTCGACGCCGTGGAGTGGCAGACCTGGGCCAATCCGGAGTTCATGCAGTTCGACACCGGCCTGCGGCTGGACCTGCAACCGCCGGACGTCAGGGAGAAGGCGCTGGCCCTGGTGCGCGCCTCGCTCTCGCCCGAGGGCCACCGGCTCGTCCGCGCGGTGATGCGGGTCAACGGATTCCTGGGCGAGGTCGTCGGCCTGGAGACCGTCCTCAACGAGTTCAGCTACAACCTCGCCCTCTACGGCACGCCCGGCCCGCGGGCGCCCTGGGGCTGGCAGCTCTACGGCCACCACTGCGCCCTGAACTGCCTGGTCGTCGAGGGCCGCATGGCGCTGTCGCCGGTGTTCCTCGGCGCCGAGCCCGACGAGATCGACGCCGGTCCGCACGCCGGTCTGCGCGACCTGTTCGCCGGCCGGGTCGCCCTCGGCCTCCGGCTGATGACCGCCCTGCCCGAGGAGCAACGCCGGCAGGCCGTCGTGTACGAGCGGATGGTCGATCCGGCGATGCCCGAGGGACGGGTGCATCCCGGGGACGAACGTCACCTGGCCGGGGCGTTCCAGGACAACCGCGTGATCCCGTTCGAGGGGCTGCGGGTCGCCGCCATGCCCGCGGCGGCGCGGGAGCACGCGCTGGCCGTCGCCGGGTCGTTCGTCGGCCTGCTCCCGCCCGGCCCGCGCGCCGCCCGGCTGCGGGAGATCGCCGCGCACCTGGACGAGACCTGGTTCTGCTGGATCGGCGGCCACGAGCCCGGCGACGTCTTCTACTACCGGCTGCAGTCACCGGTGATCGTCGCCGAGCTCGACCACCACTGCGGCGTCTTCCTCGACTACGACACGCCCAAGCCGTTCCACGTCCACACCGTGCTTCGCACGCCGCACGGCAACGACTACGGCCGCGCGTGGGTCCGGCGGTGGGCGGCGGCGGGTCAGGACTCGGGCTGGAGGTAGACGACCGTGGACATCGGCACGCGTTCGCGGATGCGCCGCTCGGTCTCGGCCAGCGCCTCGGCCACCGCGTCCTCCCGCTCGGCGATGGTGACGCGGGCGGCCACCAGCAGCTCCTCCGGGCCCAGGTGCAGGGTGCGCAGGCGGGTGAAGGAGGCGACGGCGTCGTGCTCGCGCAGGGCCTCCTCGATGGCCCGCTGGACCTCCGGGGACGCCGACTCGCCGATGATCATGCTCTTCGTCTCGGTGGCCAGTGTGATGGCCACGACGATCAGCAGCACGCCGATGGCGATCGAGCCGATGCCGTCGTAGACCGGGTCGCCGGTGACCAGCGCGAGCGTGACCCCGATGAGGGCGAAGGCCAGCCCGGTCAGGGCGGCGGTGTCCTCCAGCAGGACCACGGGCAGCTCGGGGGCCTTGGCCTCGCGGATGTAACGCGTCCACGACCGGCCGCGGCGGGCCTGGTCGGCGTTGCGCACCGCCGTACGCAGGGACAGCCCTTCCATGACGATCGCGCCCACCAGCACCCCGATCGCCCACGGCCAGCCGGCCAGGGGCCTGGGGTGGCTGATCTTCTCGTAGCCCTCGTACAGGGCGAACAGGCCGCCGCCGAAGAACAGCACCACCGACACCAGGAAGGCGTAGAAGTACCGCTCGCGCCCGTAGCCGAAGGGGTGGGCCGGGGTGGGCCCGCGCTTGGCACGGGACTGGCCGAGCAGCAGCAACCCCTGGTTGCCGGAGTCGGCGAAGGAGTGGATGCCCTCGGCGAGCATCGAGGACGAGCCGGTGAAGAAGAACGCCACGAACTTGGTGACGGCGATCCCCAGGTTGGCGGCCAGCGCCGCGTAGGTGGCCTCCTGCGAACCCTCGCCGCTCACGCCGTCCCCGCGACCAGTGCTCGTGCGGGCTGTCGGGTCATCATTTTCCTCCCGTGCCGTGGACTCTGCCGGATCCGTCCTGCCGGATCTGTCCTGCCGGATCCGTGCTGTTGGATGCGTGCTGTTGGATGCGTGCTGTTGGATCCGTGCCTTTGCCCCGTGTGCCCGCGCCCACACCTTGATCCCGGCCCCCGATAGACGTGCACGATGCGCATTGATGCGCGTCGTGCATCTTTGTACGGTGGAACGGCCGCCCCCGAGAGAACAGGACGTGCCGATGAGCGACAGCAGCCTGACCGACGACTCCCCCGGCGCCGGTCCCACGGCGATGCGCCGGATTCTGCCCGCCGACCTGGTCGAGCGCGGACGCTGCCCGTTCGACCCGCCGCCGGGCCTGCGGGAGCGACGCGGCCAGGCCCCGGTCCAGCCGGTGCGGCTGCTCAACGGCGCCCAGGCGTGGCTGGTCACCGGCTTCGACGAGGCCCGCACCGTCCTGTCGGACGCCCGCTTCAGCGCCGACCGGGTCCGCCACCGCGAGGCCACGTCGCTCCAGCCGCATGAGGTGGCCGAGCAGGCGGCCGGCACCCTCCGTCCGGGCCCGGCGGTCGAGACCCGCGAGGACGGCTTCTTCGTGTTCATGGACCCGCCCGAGCACACCCGCATCCGCCGGCTGCTGACCGGCCAGTTCACCGTACGGCGCATGCGGGAGCTGGAGTCGCGGGTCACCGAGATCGCGGTCGAGCACATCGAGGCGATGCGCGCGGCCGGCACCGAGGCCGACCTCGTACCGGCGTTCGCGCTGCCGCTGCCCTCGCTGGTCATCTGCGAGCTGCTCGGCGTCGACTACGCCGACCGCGCCGAGTTCCAGCAACGCACCTCCGTCGGGCTGAACGCCAACTCCACCGCCGAGGAGCGGGCCGTCGCGGGCGCCGAGCTGTACGCGTTCATGCGGCGGCTGGTGGCCGCCAAGCGCGCCGAGCCGGCCGACGACCTGCTGTCGGGGCTCGTCCACGAGGCCGACCCGCCGCTGACCGACGCCCAGCTCGTGGACGTCGCCCTCGTCCTGCTCGGCGCGGGCCACGAGACCACCGCCAACATGCTGGGCCTGGGCGCGTTCGCGCTGCTGGAGCACCCCGGCCAGCTCGCCGCCCTGCGGGAGGACCCTTCCCTCGTCGACAACGCGGTCGAGGAGCTGCTGCGCTTCCTGAGCATCATCCAGCTCGGCGTCACCCGGGTCACGACCGGGCCCGTCACGCTGGGCGGCGCCGACCTCCCGGCCGGTTCGACGGTCGTGATCGCCACGCCCGAGGTCAACCGCGACCCCCGCCACTGGCCCGACGCCGACCGGTTCGACGTCAACCGCGCCCGCGTCCCGCACCTGGCCTTCGGGCACGGCGTGCACCAGTGCCTGGGCCAGCAGCTCGCCCGGGTCGAGATGCGCGGCGGGCTCAAGGAGCTGATCACGCGCCTGCCGGGGCTGCGGCTGGCGGTGCCGGCCGAGCGGGTGCCGGTGCGCGACGAGATGCTCGTCTTCGGCGTGCACTCCCTGCCGGTCACCTGGTCCTGACCGGGCCGGGGCGGGCCGGGGCGGGCCTCGCCGGAGCCCATAATGAGGACCGTGGCAGAGGAGGCCGGGGTGGTTCAGCTCGCATCGGGCGGCGGGGAGCCCGCGTCGCCGCCCGTCGGCCGCCGCGAACGCAAGAAGCAGGCCACCCGCGCCGCCCTCCGCGAGGCCGCGCTCCGGCTCTCCCTGCGCCACGGCGTCGAGAACGTGACCGTCGAGCAGATCGCCGGTGAGGCCGACATCGCGCTGCGCACCTTCTTCAACTACTTCTCCAGCAAGGAGGAGGCGGTCGTGGCCTCGCTGGCCGCCGCCGCCCAGGAGCTCATCGCCCGGTTCAGGGCCCGGCCGCGGACCGAGCCGGTCCTGCGGGCGTTCCGCGAGGCCGTGATGGCCGTCATGAACGAGAGCGACGCCGCCGGCCGCGATCACGTCCGGGCTCTGCAGCTCGTACGGTCGGCGCCCACGCTGGTGCCCCGGCAACTGGCCGTGCTGGCGGCGCAGGAGCAGGCTCTGGCCGAGGCGATCGCCGAGCGCATCGGCCGTCCAGCCCCCGGACGGCCCGGCGACAGCGGCTATCCGCTCCTGTGCGCGTCCGCCGCCCTGACGGCGCTGCGCGTCGTCCTGGATCAGTGGCTCCGGCAGACCGCGGCCTCCGCGGGGCCGCCGGACACGGCGCTGCTGGCACGGCAGATCGACAGGGCCATCGACCAGCTCGCATCCGGCCTCGACCACCCAGGCCACAACGTGCCTTAGCACCCGCCCCCAGGCGGCGGCCGTGGCTCGACCGCAGGGAACCACGCACCCCCCGCTCCTCGTCTCGGGCCTGCCCGCCCGGCCCGACGGGTAGCCGGGGCGTTCTGTCCGGATGGTGCGGGGGTGTCGGGCGAGGGGGGTCCGGCGCTAGTCTCGGCAGTCCATCGATGATGATCGACTCGGGAGGGCGTCGTGCGGCGCGTCATGATCCTGCTGGCCCCGATCGCGGCCCTGGCCGCCGGGCTGGCCGTCGCCCGGCGGCGCTTCGTCGTCGTCCGGATCAGCGGGGCCAGCATGCTGCCGACCTACCGCACGGGTGACCGGGTGCTCGTCCGCAGGACCACCGGGGCGAGGGTCGGGCGGGGTCAGGTCGTGGTGCTGCAGACGGTGCCGCCCGGGGGCGAGTGGCGTACCGGGCCGCTGCCGCGGCCGGGGGCGGCCATGTGGTTCATCAAGCGGGCGGTGGCGGTGCCGGGTGACCCGGTTCCCGCCGAGGTCGCGGCCCGGGTGGGGGCGTCGCCGGGCGACGCGGTCCCGGCGGGCCGGCTGGTCGTCCTGGGGGACGGGCCGGTCAGCGAGGACTCGCGGCGGTGGGGTTACGTGCCCTTCGACCGGGTGCTCGGGGTCGTCGTGCGGGCGCTGCTCCCGTCCCGGGAAGCGGGAAAGGACTCCGGGGGGTCCGGCGGGCTCTGAGGGGTTGTCGACTCGTAGCCCTGGGCCTGGAGGGTGAAGAGGGTCGCGTACTGCCCTCCGAGGGCCATCAGCTCCGCGTGCGAGCCGTTCTCGGCGATCCGCCCCTCGGCGAGCACGACGATCACGTCCGCCTCACGTACCGTGCCCAGCCGGTGGGAGATCAGCAGGCTGGTGTGTCCCTCGCGGTGGCGGCGCAGGCTCCGGTGGATGGCGTGCTCGGCCTGCGCGTCCAGGCCGGAGCTCGGCTCGTCCAGGACGAGCAGGTCCCGTCCCTGTCGCATCAGGGCGCGGGCCAGCGCGAGACGCTGCCACTGCCCGCCGGACAGCACCACCCCGGCCTCGGGGTCGTCCCGGTCGCCGAAGAAGATCCGGCTGAGCAGCGTGTCGTAGCCCCGAGGCAGCCCGGCGACCGTCTCGTGGACGCCGGCCAGCCGGGCGGCGGCCTCGACCCGCTCCCGGTCGTCGAGCGCCTCGACGTCGCCGAGCCCGATGTTCTCGGCCGCGGTCAGGTCGTAGGACATGTAGTCCTGGAACACCGCGCCGATGCGGCGGCGCAGCTCGGCGGGGTCGGTCTCGCGCAGGTCGACGCCGTCCCAGAGGATGGATCCGCGTACCGGGTCGTAGAGCCTGCAGATCAGCTTGACCAGGGTGCTCTTGCCCGCGCCGTTCAACCCGACCAGGGCGAGGGAGCCGCCGCGGGGGACGAAGAGATCGACCCCGCGCAGCACCCACGGATGGGCGTCGTCGTACCGGAACCAGACGCCGCGCACCTCGATGCCCTCGCGCAACTCCGGGACGGGGCGCGGCCGCCGCGGTACCGGCAGGTCGGGCGGGTCGGCCACGACGTCGAGGTAGTGCCCGAACATCAGCAGCGCGTTGTGCGCGTCGGCCCACTGACCGACGACGGACGTCAACGCGGACTGCACCCCGGCGACGGCCGCGACGAACACGGCGACGTCGCCGACGCTCAGCGCACCGGACGCGGCGGCGACGATCGCCCAGAGCAGGCCGAACGCGGCGACGGCCGCCCCCATCAGCGACAACGCCCCCTGGGTACGCAGCGTCCTGCGCGCCAGTCCCTGCTCGGCGGCGTTGACCGCGCGCAGCTCGCCCAGCATCCGGCCGCGCAGCAGGTCACCGAGGCCGAACAGCCGGATCTCCTTGGCCGCGTCGGGGCTGGTGAGCAGGCCGGCGAAGAAGATCTGCCGCCGCGTCCTGGAGCTGACCCCCCACATCATCCCGGCGCGACGCCGGGACAGGTCGAGCTGGGCGCGCACCGAGGGGATCGCGGAGAGCACCACGACGACGATCATCCCCGGAGCGAGCACGGCCAGCGCCGCGGTGAACCCGGCGAGGGTGACGGCCCCCTGGGCGATCCCCAGGGTCGAGCGGACGATCCGCTGCGGCGCGTTCTGGCCGGCCTCCTGCGCCAGCCGTACGCGGTCGTGGAAGGCCGGGTTCTCGAACCGGCTCAGCCCCGGATGGGCGTTGACGGCCTGGAACAGCCGATCCTGGATCAGCACCTGGAGCGCGCGGCGCAGCTGCTCCTGGGCGTACTCGGCGACCGTGGGCAGGGCCGCGCCGACCAGGCCGGTCACGCCGAGAGCCACGCCCCACGGGAGCAGTCCGGCGGGGCCCGCCCCGGCGGACAGTCCGTCGAGGACGAGCTTGGTCAGCCACGCGGCGGCCACCGGGACCAGGCCCATGAGCAGCACCGCGCCCCCGGAGCCCAGGACGGCGGCCGGGTGCGCCCGCCAGGCGAGCGCCACGGCCGCGCGCAGCCGCCAGGCGGCGCCGCCGTGCCCGGCGGGAGCGGTCATCGGCGGGTGACCGCCGGCAGCACGCCCGGGGTGGCGCCGGCCGCCACGACCACCCCGTCACCGTCGACCAGGAAGAAGCTGGGGAACTGCGAGACCTGCAACGCCCTGCTCACCGGACCGCCCATAGGCTCCACGACGACGGTGGCCGAGGTCAGCTCGCCGGTGAACCGCCGGGCCTCGTCGGGGTCGCCCGTGATCACGGCCAGCACGCGTTCTGGACGCGTGTCGGCGAGGTAGGACGTGAACTCCGGCAGCAGCTCGTGGCAGGACGCGCACTCGGTGGAGAACACCGCCACCACGGAGACCCCCGAGAAGAACGCGCGCGACACGGTCCCGCCGTCGACGGCGGTCGCGCTGAACTCGCCGATCGTCATGCCCGGCTGCACCGTCGGGGGACGCGTGGGCCCCAGCTCCGCCAGCCTCAGCGTGTGCGCGCGCAGGCGGCGGATCACCGCCAGGGTCAGCACCAGGTTCACCAGGCCCAACAGCCCGACGATGACGACGGCGGCGACGAGATACGGCATACGGACTCCTCAGAGGTGACGCGGCTGTGCGGAGAACAGGTCGGCGAGGTCGTCGAAGAAGATCACGATGACGGCGAGAACGCTGCACGGCGTCGCGGAGCCCGAGCGCATCGCCGTGACGATGCCGGCGCAGAACCCTACGAGGACGGTGCGGGCCGGCATGATGCCGGCCCGCACCGTCCCGGGGGTCGCCAGCGGTACGACCACGCACCCTTCGGCCAGGACGACGGCGCCGCTCGACGCCGTGGCGGCCCGCGTCCCCAGGGGGAACAGGCCGCGCACGGACCCGCGGAACCCGGCGAATGCGGACCCGCCGCACGCCTTGCCGAGCACCGCGACCAGGAGGACGACGCCCAGGGCCACCCGGCAGGCGAGCGCGACGTACCGCATGGCTGTCACTGGGGATCGGACGGTCTCGTCAGCAGTAGTCGAAGCTGCCGCAGCTGACCGTGCCCGTGGAGTCGTGGTAGCAGCACGTCCGGCAGAACTTGCCCTGGCAGCACCAGTCGGTCCAGCACGCGGCCGAGGCCTCGGCCGAGGGGAGGAGCTTGTCGAGGAGTCGGTCTCCCAGCTTTTCGAGTGCGCGGATCATGGCGAGCTCCTTGCGTGGGGATCTTTACGCGATCACCGTCACCCGGCAAGGGGCCGGTGTTAACGGAGAGATCGGCCGAGACCGGAGTTGCCTTTGAGCACCTAGTGATCTTGACATCCCGAATTCAATCGCAATGCGCACGTCTCAGCACCCAACGAGGAATCCCACTTCCCAGACCGAAAAAGGCTGAATGGCCACCGTGCTTGCCGTTGGAAGAAACGCGTCGTCGGAACGAGCCGGCATGATGCCGGTCCAGCCTCCGGCCTCGCCCACCCAGAGCGATCCGTCGTCGGTGTGGTGATCGAAGAACCCCGCCTCCCAGCACCGGGGAGCGGGGTCTCCACAGGGGGCTACCTGGCCAGGTGGCGGCTGATCACCAATCGCTGGATCTGGTTCGTGCCCTCGAAGATCTGCATGATCTTGGCCTCGCGCATGTACCGCTCCACCCGGAACTCCCTGGTGTACCCGTAGCCGCCGAACACCTGGACCGCGTCCGTCGTGACCTTCATGGCGGTGTCCGTGGCGACCAGTTTGGCCACGCTGGCCTGCCTGCTGTAGTCGAGGCCGGCGTCCCGGCGGCGGGCCGCGTCCAGGTACGTGGCCCGGGCGCTGTCCACCCCCGCCGCCATGTCGGCGAGCAGGAAGCCGAGGCCCTGGTGGTCGATGATGCGCTTGCCGAACGTCTGCCGCTCCTTGGCGTAGGCGACGGCCTCGTCGAGGGCGGCCTGGGCGAGGCCGACGGCGCAGGCGGCGATGCCGAGGCGGCCGGAGTCGAGGGCGCTGAAGGCGATCTGCAGGCCCTGGCCCTCCTCGCCGATCAGGCGGTCGCCGTCGATGACGGCGCCGTCCCAGTGGGCGCTGGTGGTGGGCACGGCGTGCAGGCCCATCTTCTCCTCGGGACGGCCGAACGTCAGCCCCTCGGCCGCGCCGGGCGCGACGAAGCAGGAGATGCGCTCGCCGGTACGGGCGAACAGGGCGTAGAAGTCGGCGATGCCGCCATGGGTGATCCACGCCTTGTTGCCGGTGATGCGGTAGTCGCCGCTCTCGGTGCGCTCGGCCCGGCAGGTGAGGGCGCCGGCGTCCGAGCCCGCCTGCGGCTCCGACAGGCTGTAGCCGCCGACGATCCGCCCGGCCAGCATGTCGGGCAGCCAGCGTTCGCGCTGCTCGGCGGTGCCGTACGCGGCCACGGGGAAGCAGGCCAGCGTGTGCACGCTCGTCGCCACCGCGACCGCCGCCCAGCGTGCCGCCAGTTCCTCGATCACCTGGAGGTACACCTCGTACGGCTGGCCGCCCCCGCCGAACTCCTCGGGGTAGGGCAGGCCGAGCAGCCCGGCCGCGCCGAGCGTGGCGAACAGCCCCTCCGGGTACGTCTCCGCGCGCTCGTGCTCGTCGACCCGGCGCGCGAGCTCCTTGTCGGCGATGTCGCGGGTCAGCTCGATCAGGTCCTTGGCGTCCTGGTCGGGGAGCAGGCGGTCAACGGTCACGACGACTCCTTGGGTGCGGCTTCGGCGAGGCGGGCCAGGGCGGTCGCCGCCCGCTCACGGAACTCGGCGACGCGGGCGAGCTTGATGTCCTCGTACCCGCGGATCGACTCGGGAAGGCCGGCGATCTCGGCGACGGCGTCGATCGTGCCGGGGGTCAGCCGGGCGAGGGCGGCGCGCATGAGATCACGATATTCGATGATCAGTTCCCTTTCGACCCGCCGGACCTCGGCCTGGCCGAACACGTCGAGGGCGGTCCCGCGCAACACGCGTGCGGCACGCAGGCCGCGGAACAGCACGGGCGCGCTGCGGCGCAGCCGGATCTTGCGCTTCATGCCCATCGCGCGCAGCAGCGGCGGGTGCAGCAGTACGGACACGGTCGCGTCGGCGCCGTACTCGCGCTCGCGTCTGGCCTGCTCGGCGGGATCGAGGTGCAGCCGGGCGACCTCGTACTCGTCCTTGTAGGCCATGAGCTTGTGCAGGGAGCGGGCGTAGGCGAGCCCGACGCGCGCGCCGGCCTCCTCCCCCGCGCGCCCGGCCGCCTCGGCGACCACGCGCCTGACGGCTGTCTCGTACGTACGGGCGTAGGTCTCGTTCTGGTAGCCGGTCAGGTCCGCCACCCGCAGGGCCAGCGTCTCCTCCAGGCCGGGCGCGGGCCGCTCGGCGGGTTCGGCGAGCACGGCCCGGCGTACCGCCTCCCGGTCGGCGACGGCGGCCCGGCCCCAGCGGAAGGCCGCGAGGTTCTGCTCGACGGCGGCCTTGTTGAGCCTGATCGCCGCCTCGACCGAGGCGGCCGAGACAGGCAGGCAGCCGTGCTGGTACGCCGCCCCGACCAGCAGCATGTTGGCCGGCATGTGATCGCCGAACAGCGCCTCGGCCAGCTCGTGGGCGTCGAGGTACAGGTTGTCCCCACCCCCCGTGGCCGACTCCGTGGCCGACTCCAGCCTGACCACGGCGTCGGCCGGGGAGCCCGGCACGGCGACCCGTCCGGTGACCATGGCGGCGGTGGGCACGACCGAGGTGTTCACCACGGCGATCGTACGGCCGGGCGCGGCGACGGCGAGGTTGGCGTCGGCGGCGGCCCCGAGCAGGTCGAACCCGAGCAGCACGTCGGCCGTGCCGCGCGAGGCGCGCACCGAGCCGTCCACCGGCCGCTTGGCGATGCGCACGTCGCTGACGACCGGCCCGCCCTTCTGCGCGAGCCCGGTCTGCTCGATGCCGGCGGCGTGCAGTCCTTGCAGGTGGGCGGCCATCTGGAGGATCTGCGAGACCGTGACGACCCCGGTGCCGCCGATGCCGGGCATCCGGATCAGCGTCTCGGCGTCGCCGTCGAGCCTGACGACCGGCTCGGGCAGCCGCACGGGCAGCGGCGGCAGCTCGCGCGGCGCTCTGGTACCCGGCTCGACCAGCAGGAACGACGGGCAGTCGCCCTTGAGGCAGCTCAGGTCGGAGTTGCACGACGGCTGGTGGATGCGGGTCTTGCGGCCGTACTCGGTCTCGACGGGCTGGACGGACAGGCACGTCGAGACGTCGCCGCAGTCGCCGCAGCCCTCGCAGACGCGCTCGTTGACCACGACCTTCGCCGTCGGGGTGGGCAGCTTGCCGCGCTTGCGCAGCCGCCGTTCCTCGGCCGCGCACTTGTCGTCGTGCAGCAGGACGGTCACACCGTCGAGCGCGGCCAGCTCCCGCTCGACGTCGGCGAGGTCGTCGCGGTGCCGCACGGAGGCGATCGGCGTGAGCCTGACCCCGCGGTACGTCTCCGGCTCGGGCGTGGTGATCACGATCCTGCGCACGCCCTCCTCGGCCAGCGACCGCGTGAGCGCGGGCACGTCGAGCCGCCCTTCGGCGCGCTGGCCGCCGGTCATGGCGACGGCGTCGTTGTAGAGCAGCTTGTACGTCATCGTCACCCCGGCCGCCACCGCGGCCCGCACCGCCAGGGAACCGGAGTGGTGGAAGGTGCCGTCGCCGAGGTTCTGCACGAAGTGCCGGTCCCGGGTGAACGGCGCGAGCCCGATCCACTGGGCGCCCTCGCCGCCCATCTGGGTGATGCCGATCTGGGTGCCGCGGCCGTGCCCGTCCAGGGCGATCATGGCGTGGCAGCCGATGCCGACGCCGACCAGCGTGTCGTCGGAGGTGCGGGTGGAGGAGTTGTGCGGGCAGCCGGAGCAGAAGTACGGCGTGCGCGCGGCGACCACCGGCAGCAGGCGGCGCGCGACGGACGGGGGCGGAGCCAGGCGCACGGTCCCGCGCGGGAGCCGGTCGGGGCCGAGGCAGGTGACGAGCGCCTTGGCGACGTCCTCGGCGCCCAGGGTGCCGCGGGCGGTCAGCAGGTCCCTGCCCGACACGACCGGCGCGCGCTCGCCGCCGTACAGGGCCTGCTTGAGGTGCCCTTCGAGGAACGGCACCTTGTCCTCGACCACCAGCACCCGGTCGAGGTCGGAGGTCATGGCGGCCAGGTCGGCCGCGGCCAGCGGGAACGGCATCCCGAGCCGGATCAGGCGCAGCCCGAGGTCCTCGGTGGCGCTCTCGTCCAGGCCGAGGTCGGCCAGGGCGCGCAGGACCACGGCGTACGTGGTGCCGGAGGCCAGGATGCCCAGCGTGGCGCGGGGCGCGTCGCGCATGACGCGGTTGAGCCCGTTCACGCGGGCGTAGTCGCGGGCCAGTTCCAGCCTGCGGGTGAGCAGGTCGTACTCGGCGTCCAGGGCGGACGGGCCGACCAGGATCGGCGACTTTCCGCGGTCGGCGTGGTCGGGGAAGGGGATGCCGTCGCGCAACGCGCCCAGGTCGACGGTGGCCGAGGCGTCGGCGATGTCGGCGACGATCTTCAGGCCCGTCCACAGGCCGGTGGCGCGAGACAGGGCGACCGCGTGCAGGCCGAACTCGATGATCTCGCCGACCGAGCCGGGCGCGAGCAGCGGCATCGACAGGCTCTGGCACATCGGCTCGCACGAGCTGGGCACCGTGGAGGACTTGCAGCCGGGGTCGTCGCCGATCCAGGCCACCGCGCCGCCGAGCGCGGCGGTGCCGGCCATGTTGCCGTGCCTGATGGCGTCGGCGGCGCGGTCGAGGCCGGGGTTCTTGCCGTACCAGAAGGCGGTGACGCCGTCGTGGCTGCGGCCGGGGACCTGGCCGAGGAGCTGCGTGCCGGCCACGGCCGTCGCGGCCAGCTCCTCGTTGAGTCCGGGGCGGAAGACGACGCCGGCCTCGTCCAGGAAGCGGGCCGCGCGGCCCATCTCCAGGTCGACGCCGCCCAGCGGGGAGCCCTGGTAGCCGGAGACGAAGGCCCTGGTGTCCAGGCCGCGTTCGCGGTCCAGGCGCCGCTGTTCGAGGGTCAACCGGACGAGGGCCTGGATGCCGGAGATCAGCACCCGGCCGTCGGGCGCGGCGTACTTGTCGTCGAGCGACACGGTCGCGCTGTTCACGCTCACGCGAACCTCCTGGCGGGCAATGCGTATGTGGGGTTCCCCAGCACAGCAACGGAGAGCTACTGTGCGCAAGTATCAGACGCGAAACCACGATGAAGACGCAAATAATGCGAGCTGGGCGATTCTGGCACAGAAGATCTTTGCGTCACCAAGGAGGATTCTCACATGTCGGACATCGACGACATTGACCATCATCTGCTCCGGCTGCTGCGCGAGGACGGCCGGCGGACCTTCTCCGAGATGGCCGACCAGGTCGGGCTGTCGGTGGCGGCGGTCAAGCGGCGGGTCGACCGGCTCAGGGAGATCGGCGTGATCACGGGGTTCACCGTCCAGATCGACTACGCCAAGCTCGGATGGGGGATCGAGGCGTTCACCGAGCTGCGGTACCCGGGGACCACGCCGGTGGGCGAGATCGTCCGTACGGCGACCGACGTGCCGGAGGTTCAGGCCGTCTTCACCATCGCCGGCGACCCCGACGCCCTCATCCACGTACGGGTGCGCGACCTCGGCCATCTCCAGCAGGTCATCGACCGGCTGCGCAGAGCCGGGAACGTCACCGGCACCAAGTCCCTGCTGGTCCTGGGCTCCTGGACCCGCGACGCCCTCACCTGACCCTCGCGGGCGCGCGTCGCCGGCCGGTCAGTTCACCCGCCAGGCGTACTCGAACTCGGGCAGTTCGAACCCCTGCCGGAAACGGCACATCCGCTCGTCCGTACGGCGTGCGCCGTGTCGTTCGTAGAAGGCGATGGCACGCGTGTTCGCGCTCAGCACCTCCAGGTAGACCTCCCTGCCGGGGTGCTCGTCCGCCACCCAGGCCAGGCCGCGCCGCAGCAACGACGACCCGGCGCCCGAGCCCGTGCTCCCCGGCCGCACGTGCAGGTTGTCGAGCAGGATGCGGCCGTTCGGGGCCGGAAGCAGGTAGGCGAAGCCGAGCAGCTCCCCGTCGTCGTCATGGCCGACGAACAACCCCGACCCCGGCACGGGCGAATCCAGCCGTTCCCGCCACAGCGCCAGCCGGTCGTCGTCCAGGGGGCCCTTCAGGAAGGCATCGGGCATGACGCCCGCATAGGCCGTCCGCCAGCTCTCCACGTGCAACGCCACGATCGGGGAAATGTCGTCAATTGTCCCGTTCCTTATCAGCATGGCGGAGAGCATGCCATACCGGGACCGGCCTCACCCCACCCGGCAGGAGACCGCGGGCCAGGTCCAGTTGCCGTTGTGCTGGACGGTGAACCCGAAGGTGTTCCCGCTGCCGTTCGGCCGCATCGTCATGACGTTGCCCGTGCCGTCCCAGGTCGGGGTGCCGTTCCAGGTGGCGATGATCTTCTGCGGGCTGCGCACGGTCACGGTGACGGTCCAGGAGTTCGTGCCGGAGACCGTGACCGACAGGTTGAAGCGGTCGCTCCACTGCTGGCCCTGCGAGACGGTCGCCGCGCAGGTGCCGCCGCCGGGCGGCGGGGACGAGGGCGGCGGGGACGAGGGCGGCGTGGTCGGGCCGCTCCCGTCGGGCGCGACGGCCCGGCCGGTCACCGGCGAGATCATGCCCGCGCACATGTTGCGGCCGCGCAGGTTCGCGGCGATCTGCGGGACCGCGGCGATCGTCGTCGCGTAGTTGTCGTGCATGAGGATGACCTGGCCGTTCTGCAACCGGCCCGCCGCCTGGACGATCTGGGCGGTGCTCGCGCCGTTCCAGTCCTGGGAGTCGACGTCCCAGATGACCTCGGTGAGGCCGAGTTGCTGCTCGACCGACCGCAGGGTGGCGTCGGTCTCCCCGTACGGCGGCCTGAACAACCTCGGCGCGGCGCCCGTGGCCTGCTGGATCGCCTGCTGGGTGCGTTGCAGCTCGGACTGGATCTGGGAGGCGCTCATCTGGGTCAGGTGCGGGTGGGTCCAGCTGTGGTTGCCGATCCACATGCCGGCGCTCTGCTGGGCCTGGACCAGGGCCTGGTTGTTCTGGGCGTTCTGGCCGACGTTGAACATCGTGGCCCGCAGGCCGTTGGAGGTCAGCGCGTTGAGCAGGCTGGAGGTGGTGGCGGGGTTGGGGCCGTCGTCGTAGGTGAGGCCGACGTAGCCGCCGCTGCAGTCGGCGGCGTTCGAGGGGGTGGTGGCCCAGGTCAGCGCGAGGCCCGCGGCGAGCGTGCACGCGGCGCCCAGGATGAGCAACTTCCGGATCATGGTCTGCCTCCAAAGCGGGCGGGCGGAGGTGTTCGTTGGCGAGTGTGCGGACTGGCCCGAAACATATCAATCCATCACAGAAACTTTCGCCAACTCATCCCGAGCACCACGGGCACGACCAGCGGAAACCAGAAAGGAAAGTTTCGCTCCAGAGAAAGCTTCATGGCCCATACGTAGATTTCCCGATGCTTTGCCCCTCCGATGTGCCTACTGTCGGCCCCATCCGAAGCCTTCCGAGCAAGGTGGGTTCATGCGCGTGCTGACCGTCTTCCTGTCCGGACTCCTGCTGGCCACCACCCTCCAACCCCCCGCCGCCGTCGCGGAGAAGAAGCCCGGTCCCGTCGTCGCCGGCGTCGTCTACCAGCGGGCCGACTTCGCCGCCGGCGCCGGCGAGGGCACGTCCGCCGGTGACGGCCTGTCGTTCGCCTCGGCCGCCGGCACCACCTCCTACACCGACGCCCTGGGCACCAAGACCTGGGAGTACGCCCGCTGGACCGGCCCCGAGCGCGCGGTCGGCTTCCCCGCCACCGAGCTGATCGCCTCCTGGACCGCCGACGTGCCCCAGGGAAGCTGGGTGCAGGTCGAGGCCAGGGCCAGGAACACCGCCGGCCTGACCAAGTGGTACGTCCTGGGCCGCTGGTCCTACGCCGAGGGCGACATCCTGCGCACCTCCGTGGCCGGCCAGGGCGACGCGGACGCGTCCGTCGCCGTGGACACGCTGGTGGCGGCGGCCGGGCGGCAGCTTTCGGCGTACCAGCTCCGGCTGACCCTCTACCGGACGCCGGGCTCGGCCGTGACGCCCCGGGTGCGCACGCTCGGCGCGATGGCCTCGAACGTGCCCGACCGCAAGACCGTCCCGGTCAGCCCGGGCGGCGGCGCGTGGGGCGTCGAGCTGAACGTCCCGCGCCGCTCCCAGAACGTGCACGCCGGCCACTACCCCGAGTGGGACGGCGGCGGCGAGGCGTGGTGCAGCCCGACCTCGACCACGATGGTCCTCGGCTACTGGGACAGGTGGCCGAGCGCGCAGGACACCTCCTGGGTGGACCCGTCCGACCCGGCCCCCGAGGTGGACCACGCGGCCCGCTACACCTACGACCACGCCTACCAGGGCGCGGGCAACTGGCCGTTCAACACCGCCTACGCCGGCCGGTACGGCCTGGACGGCTTCATCACCCGCCTGCGCACCCTGACCGAGCTGGAGCAGCTGATCAAGGCGGGCATCCCCGTGATCACCTCGCAGTCGTTCAAGAAGGGCGAGCTGCCCGGCGCCGGGTACGGCACCGACGGCCACCTCATGGTGGTCGTCGGCTTCACCGCGACGGGCGACGTGATCGCCAACGACCCGGCCTCGTCCGGCGACGACGCCGTCCGCCACGTCTATCCCCGCGCCGACTTCGAGAACGTGTGGCTGCGCAGTTCGAGCAGCGGCGGCGTCGCCTACGTCATCCGGCCGCCCGGCCGCGCCCTGCCCGCCACGACGCCGGGGTTGCCCGCCAACTGGTGATCAGTCCAGGACCGGGTAGTTGGCGCGGAACACGCCGTGCGGGTCGCGCGAGCGCTTGATCTCGCGCAGCCGGGCGAGCGCGGGCTCGGGGAACGCCTGCGCCGCCCGCTCGCCCGGCGACAGGAACGTGTACGGCTTGCGCCCGCCGACCCGGTCCCCCAGGGCCGTGACGATCGCGTCCTGCTTGGCCCGTACGGCCTGGGTGAGCTGGGGGGTGACGCCGGGCCCGAGCAGGTGGAGCAGGTACGGCTCGGCCAGCGCTCCCCCGGCGCCGCCCCCCGGCCGGGTCAGCGCGCCGCCCAGGTGCCTGACCTGCATGGCGATCAGCGGCTCGACCGGCCCGGCCAGCAGGATCTCCACGGCGGCGTCGTCCAGCCCGGTCAGCAGCTCGGTACGGGCCACCGCGGGCGCCGGGTCGGTCGGCTCGGCGGTGATCGCGCCGAGGTCGGCCGTGGCCATGGCGGCCCGCGTGTCGGCCAGCACGCCGTCGATCTTGGTCAGGCGGCTCAGCAGGTCCTCGGCCTCGGCCGCCTCACCCAGGTAGGCCAGGTCCACGGTCACCATCGGGGGCGCCTTGGGGTGCTGCACCCGGTTCAGCCACAACGACAGCTCGGGCGGCGCGTCGGCGGTCAGCTCCCGGAAGGCCGCGAACACCTCGGCCGCCTTCTGGCCGGGCCACATGAGGCGGCCGCCGTACAGGGCGCGCTCGGCGTACAGGTCGAACTCGACGGCGGTCACCAGCGCGAAGTCGCCGCCGCCGCCGCGCAGCGCCCAGAACAGGTCGGGGTCGCTCTCCTCGGTCACCCGCGCGGGCCGGCCCTCGGCGTCCACGACGTCGAAGGCGCGCACGGCGTCGGCCGCCCAGCCGTACCTGCGGCCGAACCAGCTCAGGCCGCCGCCGAGGGTGTAGCCGGTGACCGTCACGGTGGGGCTGCTGCCGGCGAGCCCGGTCAGGCCGTGCCTGCCCGCCTCGGCCTGCACCGCGCCCCAGTTCACGCCGGCGCCGGCGCGGGCGCGCCGCTCGCCGGGGTGGATCTCCAGCTCGTCCAGCCGGTTGGTGCGCAGCAGGATCACGCCGTCGCAGGCGCCGCTCGCGCCGTGCCCGCGCGGCTGGGCGGAGACGGTCAGCCCCTCCTGGCGGGCATGGCGGACCAGGGCGGCCACGTCGCCGGCGTCCGCCGCCTCGACCACGGCGGCCACCGGCTGGGCCACCGTCAGGTTCCACGCCCTGGCGGCCTCCTCGAAACCCTCGTCGCCGGGCAGCCACACACGCCCCTCGACCGCGGTGCGCAGGTTGTCGTACGTCATCGGTCACTCCTTCGTGAAGACTCACCACCCTGACGACGGGGGCCCGGGAAAGGTGACCGCCGATCAGAAGGAGCACGATCACCCCCGGGACATGCCTGCGGGCCCCGGCGCGCACGCGCACCGGAGCCCTTCACCACCCCCGGACGGGCCTTAGGATGCCGCCATGGTCGCCCCCCGTCGTCGCTCAGCCGCCTGTATGACGACCCGGCGCGACGAAAGGTGACCGATGAACGCGCAAGCCCACCTGGCCGAGCACTTCGACCTGACCAGGAGCCATCTGCGGGCGGTGGCCTACCGCATGCTCGGCTCGGCCGACGAGGCCGACGACGCCGTCCAGGAGACCTGGCTGCGTGCCGCCCGCGCCGGCGCGGACGAGGTCGCGAACGTGCCCGGCTGGCTGACCACGATCGTCGGCCGGGTCTGCCTCGACATGTTGCGCGTCCGCGGGCGCAGGGGCGAGCACCTCGTCGAGGCGGAGCGGTTCGACCAGGTGAGCGTCCATGACGGCGATCCGGCCGACGCGGCGGTGCTGGCCGACTCGGTCGGGCTCGCCCTGCTCGTGGTCCTCGACACGCTGAGCCCGGCCGAGCGGGTCGCGTTCGTGCTGCACGACCTGTTCGCGGTGCCGTTCGGGGAGATCGCGGAGATCGTCGCGCGCTCCCCCGCCACGGCCAAGAAGCTGGCCAGCCGGGCGCGGCAGCGGGTGCACGGCACGCCCGTCCTGCCCGCCCCCGACCACGCCAGGCAGCACAGGCTCGTGGCCGCCTTCCTGGCCGCGGCCCGCGCCGGCGACCTGCACGCGCTGCTCGCGGTGCTCGATCCCGACGTCCTGCACCGGTCGGACCTGCCGGGGTCGGGCGGCGAGCGGCGCGGGGCCCGTCCGGTGGCGCAGGGCACGCTCACCGGCGCGGGCGGCGCGCGGTTCGCCGGCCTCGTGCTCGTCGACGGCGTGCCGGGCATCGGCGTCCTGCGCGGCGGCAGGCTGTTCCTGGTGCTGCGGGTCACGACGGACGGCGAGCGCATCACCGAGATCGACATCGTCTCCGACCCCGCCCGCCTGGCCGCCCTGGACCTCGCCCTCGACCTCGACGGCGGCGTGCCGGCGCCCTGATCCGTCAGGCCACGGCCCGGCCGAGAAGACGAAAGCGGCCGGGCCGGGCGGCGTCCACGGACTATCGCCCCTCGGCCCGGCCACCCTGTTCCGGATCACGGAAAGCCGGTTTGGCAGGCAGAATCAGCGCAGCAGTACGGGCAACGCCAGCGGCCCCTCGGTGATGATCGACGACGTGTAGGCGATCTCGCCCGGCTCGACCGCCAGGCGCAGCCCGGGGAACCTGGCGAACAGCGACGACAACGCGATCCTGGCCTCCAGCCGGGCCAGCGGCGCCCCCAGGCAGAAGTGCGGGCCCCGGCCGAAGCCCAGATGCCCGTCCTTGGCCTTGCCCAGGTCGAAGTGGCCGGCGTCCGGGCCGTAGCGGGCCGGGTCGGTGCCCGCGCCGGTGAGCCCGACGACGATGGGCTGGCCTGCCCGGATGGTCGTCCCGGCGACCGTGACGTCCTTGAGGGCGTAGCGGAACACCAGGCCGACGACCGAGTTGCGGCTGCGCAGCGCCTCCTCGACCACCTGCTCCCACGCGTCCTCCGTACGGGCGCGTTCGAGCTGGGCGGGGTCGGCGCACAGGGCCAAGACCGCCTTGGCGATCAGGTGCACGGTCGTCTCGTGACCGGCGACGAGCACGACCCACAGGATCCACAGCAGCTCGTTGTCGGACAGGCGGTCGCCGTCGTCCTCGTTGGCGCGGATGAGGCCGGTGGTCAGGTCGTCGCCCGGCTCGCCGCGGCGGCGCGCGATGAAGGCCGCCAGGTAGCCGAGCAACGCCCCGGCCGCCGCGTTCACCTCGTCGGGGGTGGCGGCGTGCGACAACATCACCCCGGTCCACTCGCGGATCTGCGCCCGCTCCTCCCCGGGGACGCCGAACAGCTCGCAGATCACGGCGACGGGCAGCGGCTCGCTGAAGGCGTGCACGAGATCGACCTCGCCGTCGCGCTCGGCCAGGCGGTCGAGCAGCTCGTCGGTCATCTCCTGGACGCGCGGCGCGAGCGCGGCCACCCGGGCCGGGGTGAAGGCCCGGTTGACGAGGCTGCGCAGCCGCCGGTGGTCGGCGCCGTCCTTGGTCAGCAGGTGGTCGCCCTGGATGACCTGGCGCAGCGGCCAGTCGGCGGGGACCGTGCCGTCATGCAGGCCCGTGAAGTTCCTGGCGTCCTTGCTGTAGAGCGTGTCGTCGTTGGCCAGCACCTCGTCCGTCGCCTCGTAGGAGGTCACCAGCCAGCCGTTCACCCCCCCGGGGAGCAGGACGGGCAGGACGGGGCCGTGCTCGTCCCGCAGCCGGCGGATCGTCTCGGACGTCCGCTCGCCGGGAACCGGGAACGAAAGTGGACGGGTGTCCAATGCAGCCTCCCATGTACGGATGTCTCCCTACTCTCCGTGGTAACGCCGATGGATCCAAGAGGTGAGGCTGTCACCGTCAGGCAGGCGACATCTGCCTCCTCCGCCACGTCGGAGTCCCAGGATCGGCCGTCTCACACGTTCGGCAGCCCCTCCCCCTCGGGTTCGAGCGCGTAAGCGATGCCCGCCTCGACCTCGCCGTCGTACCCGGCGCGGAACGCCGACCCGTACGCGTCGTCCCCCAGGGCCTCGCGCGCCTGCCGCTCGCACTCCTGCCGGGCCGCCACCCAGGCCGGGACGCTGGCCTGCGCCTGCCCATGGGTGCTCCAGATCCGCTGCGCCAGCCCCAGCAGCCGGGCCGCCCGCTCCGCCCGGCCCGCCGCGCCCGCGCCGAGCGCCAGCAGGTCGACGGTCAGGCCGATGCCGAAGTCGTCGTGCATCCGGCGCTTGGTGCGCAGCGCCGCCTGCCCGTAGGCGACGGCCGCCCCCACCCGCCCGCGGGCCAGCTCGGCCTGGCCGCGCAGCAGGTCGCCGTGGGAGCGCATGGCCTGCTCGCCACGCTGGTCGCACAGGGCGCGCAGGTCCTCCAGCACCGAGATCGCCTCCTCGATCCGGCCGCCGACGGTGTGCGCGACCGCCCGGCACATCAACGCCAGCAGCCCCGCGATCGTCAGGTCGTCGTCGCTCCAGCGCATGGCGTACGCCGGCTCCGACTCCGTCATGGCCTGCTCCAGGTCGCCGCGGATCACGCCGGCCGACGAGCGCAGCGCCTTGACGCACAGCGCGGCGAAGGCGTCGTCGTCGTCCGCGGCGGCCTCGCACTCCTCGGCCCGCGCCTCGGCGGCGGCGGCGTCCCCCTGGGTGGCGGCGAGCAGGCCGTCGGCCCACAGGGCGCGGGCGCGGATCTTGCCGGGGGTCTGCTCGGAGGCCAGGTCGAGGGCCTGGCGGAGGTAGTGGCGGCCCTCCTTGGCGTAGCCGCAGCCGTACCAGAAGAAGGCCAGCGTGCCGGCCAGGTCCAGGGCGGCGGCGCCGTCCCGCTCGCCGAGCGCGGTCTCCAGCGCGGCGCGCAGGTTGTCGTGCTCGCCGACCATCCGGTCGTACCAGGTGGGCTGGCCGGAGCCGAGCCAGCCGGCCGCGCCGCGTACGGCCAGGTCCTGGTAGTGGGCGCGGTGCCGGCGGCGCAGCTCCTCCTCCTCGCCGAGGCCGCGCAGCCAGCCGGCGCCGTACTCGCGCAGCGTGTCGAGCATGCGGTAGCGCTCCCCCGACCCGGTCGGCAGCCAGGTCAGGATCGACTCGTCGGCCAGGGCGTCGAGCAGCAGCCCGATGTCGGCCTCGGGCAGCCGTTCGTCGGCGCACACCCGGCGGGCCGCCTCGGCGTCGAAGTCGCCGGAGAACACCGACACCCGCGCCCACAGCAGGCGCTCGGCGGGCTCGCACAGCTCGTGGCTCCACCCGACCGCGGTACGCAGCGCCTGGTGCCAGGGCGGGTCGGCCTCCTGGACGAGCGCGAGGTCGTCCTCCAGCGTGGCGAAGCGGTCCTCCAGCCGGTCGGCCAGATGGCCCAGGGGCAGGTCGCGCAGCCGGGCGGCGGCCAGCTCGATCGCCAGCGGGATGCCTTCGAGCCTGCGGCACAGCCGGACGACGTCGTCCCGGTTGGTGTCGGTGACCTCGAAGGTCGGCATCGTCTCCGCGGCGCGCTCGACGAGCAGGGTCACCGCGTCCTGGTCGAGCAGCGCGGTGGCGCCCGCGGCCGGCACCGGCAGCGGCTCGACCACGATCACCAGCTCGGGGTCCACCTCCAGCGGACGGCGGCTGGTGGCCAGGACGTGCAGCCCCGGCACCGCGGCGAGCAGCGCCTCGACGGTCGCCGCGCAGGCGCCGACCAGGTGCTCGCAGGTGTCGAGCACGAGCAGCAGCTCCCGGCCGAACAGGTGCTCGGCCAGCACCTCGGCCATGGGCCTGGTGGTCTGGTCGGTGAGCCGGAGCGCCTCGGCGATGGCGTGCGGCAGCAGGGTCCCGTCGTCCAGCGGCGACAGCTCGACCAGCCAGGAGCCGCCGGCGTAGGCGGGCCGCAGGTCGGCGGCGGCCCGCAGGGCCAGGCGGGTCTTGCCCACACCGCCCACCCCGGTCAGGGTCACCAGCCGCGACCGCCGGCACGCCCTCCGCACCTGCTCCAGCTCGTTGCCGCGGCCGATCAGGCTCGTGAGTTCCGCTGGAAGGTTGCCCGCCTGCCACTTACCTGCCATCGTGATCGCCACCAATCGGATGAAGTTATGAAAGCAGCTTGCCGGAACCTGATGCACTGCGTGACTAAAAGTGAGAAAGTAGCTACTCACCCTGTTCGCCGCATCCGGAAAGAAGAAGCCGATAACCGGAGACATACCATGCGTTCACAGCGAGGCTGGTTCCTGCTGTTCCTGCTGGTCGAAGTGGTTGTCGCGCTGTTCGTCACCTTCCGGGGCGGCGGTTTCGACCCTCTGACGGGCCTGCTCGTCCTCGCCGCCGCGGCCGGCTGGATGGTCGTGAGCCTCCGGATCCAGCGCGGCCAGGAGCGTGAGCTCGCCCGGGTGCGCCAGATCGCCGAGCTCGCCCAGCAGGCGATCGTCCGGCCGATGCCGCCCCGGCTCGGCGGCATGAGCCTGGCCGTCCACACCCGTTCGGCGACCGACCAGGCGCTCATCGGCGGCGACCTGCACGACGCGCTGGTCGCGCCCACGGGGGTGCGGCTGATCGTCGGTGACGTCAAGGGCAAGGGCATGGAGGCCGTCCGCCTGAGCGCCGTCGTGCTGGCCTCCTTCCGCCGGCACGCGCCCGCCGAGCCCGACCTGGTGGCGCTGGCCGCGACGCTCGACGCCGACCTCGCGCCGCACCTGGGCGAGGAGGACTTCGTGACCGTCCTGCTGGCCGAGTTCGTGCCCGGCGAGGTGCGGCTGGTCAACTGCGGCCACCCGGCGCCCCTGCGCATCGGCCACCGCCTGGAGCCGCTGGAGCCGCCCGAGCCCTCGCCGCCGCTGGGCCTGGGCCCCACGCCGCGGATGCGGCGCGCCGGTCTCGGCCTCTCCCAGCGGCTGCTGCTCTACACCGACGGCCTGAGCGAGGCCAGGGACGCCGACGGCGTGGAGTTCCCGCTCGACCAGCAGGTCCGGTACGCCCTGGCCGCGCCGGGCCTCGACCACGCGCTGCCCAACCTGCTCGATCTGCTCGACGAGCACGCCGGCGACCTGCGCGACGACCTGACGCTGGTGCTGGCGCAGCCGGTGCCCGCACCGAACCCGGTCGAGCCCGTCCCTGGACCCGTACCGGCCGCTCCGGGCGTCGCCGTCTTCCCGGCGGACTCCCGTAACGACGGCTCCTAGCTGGCCGCCAGCTCCCCATCCGTCGAGTTCTCGGGCTTCTTGCGCGCCACTGCGGCGTCCAGTGTGCTGCCGGTGGCGGCCTTCGTGGTGGCCGAGGTCGCCTCGACCACGGCCTTGACCACGGGCCGGCGTTCGGCCTCGTAGCTGTCCAGGAGAGACTCCTCGGCGCGCCCGGTGACGACGAGCGCGAGTTTCCAGCCCAGGTTGTAGGCGTCCTGCATGCCGGTGTTCATGCCCTGGCCGCCCACCGGGCTGTGGCTGTGCGCGGCGTCGCCGGCCAGGAGGATCCGGCCCTGGCGAAGCCGGTCGGCCAGGCTCTCGCGGGCCACGAACGACGAACTCCACTGCAGATCGCGTACGCGAGAGTCCAGGGGTGTGCGTTCGGCGACGTAGGCGGCGAAGTCGTCCAGCCCTGGGGTCTGCGGCGGCCGGTCGTCGGCGTGCTGGCCAGGATTCGCCAGTATCCCCCGATCATGGGGAAGACGGCCACGAGGCCGGACTTGCCGAAGTAGACATGGAAGCGGTCCCGCGTGAGCGGCCAGTCCACGGCGACGTCACCCAGGATGAACCCCCGCTTCAGGTCGGCTCTCTGCCGGGTGATGCCCGCCGTCTCACGCACGGTGCTGTGGGCGCCGTAGGCGCCGATCAGCCAGCGGGTTTCGCGCCGTTCGCCGCGACCGTCTTCGTGGCCGAGTTCCACGCCGACGCTGTGCTCGCCGGCTTGCTGCCCGAACACCCGGATCGGTCATCGGCGCGACCAGCAGCGCGGTGAACCGAGACAGCGATGACGGGTGGAGTCCTGTCCAAGCCCGCGTCCGGTGAACGTTCTTCGATCCCCGAAACCTTGGCTCACGAAAGGTCGAAGGTGAGACCGGACGTGGCGATGCCGATCTCACCGTCGTAGCCGGCCCCGGCGGCGGCTCGCGCGGCCGGGGCGTCCGTGCCTGGCTGCAGGTGCGTCAGCACCAGGCGCCGGACATCGGCCTCCAGGGCTTGCCGGCCTGCCTGACGAGCGCTCGTCAGGTGACGTCGGGAATCCTCCGGGACCTGGTTCACAAAGGTGGCCTCGGCCAGGAGCAGGTCAGCGTCACGCGCCAGTTCCACCCTGTCGGGACTCGGGCCGCTGTCGCCCGTGTACGCGAGCACCCGTCCGCCCGCTGTCAGCCGTATGCCGGCATTGGGCACCGAGTGCGGCAGCAGGCGAGTCCGTGCGCGAAACGGGCCGATGTCGAATCCGCTGCCGGCGGTGAACTCGTGCAGGACGTAGGCGTCGGTCAGCACTCCTGGGCGGTCCAGCGCGAGCACCGCGTCCAGGGCGCCGGGCAGCGAGTACACCGGCAACGGCGCCGGCGGGTCATCACGCATGGTGCGCGCCCGCAACAGCGGGTTCAGGTCGGCGCAGTGGTCGGGATGTCCGTGGCTGATGAACACCGCATCGATCTGATCGGCGTCGACCCGTTCCAGCAGCCGCGGCACCGTCGCGTGTCCAAGGTCGACGAGCAGCCTGAACCCGTCGTGCTCCACGAGGTAACCACTGCAGGCCTGGCCCGCCGCCGGCCACGCACCGCATCCGCCAAGGATCGTCAGCAGCATCCGTGAACCCTAACGGATGTCGCTCGTGCTCAGTGATCGACACGAAGTCCCGGTCCGCCGTGAGGCGCTGGAGGCCGAAGGAGGTGCAAGGCCTTCTCGTCGGGCCGTCGCAGGTGTGGAACGCGATCGAACAGGTCGTACCGCGTGAGCTGCTCGCTGCGGCGGTGGAAGGTCGAGGACCTCCAGCAGCGGCTCGATGAAGTCTGCGCCGTTCGTTACCGCTTGGGCGATTCGGCCCGCCACGCCGCGGCCCCGCCTCATCCTCGCTCTCCGGGATGAACGCCGCGATCGTCCGGCACTGCCGTCCAGCCCTGAGGGCGCGTCGCAGAGCCACCTCTTTCCCAAGAGCTGTTGGATAAATTATAATCCCAAGGTGTCTTTGGAAAATCAGGATGACCTGGTTCCCCTGCGCGCCCTGGCCAACCCGCTGCGCATCCGCATCGTGTCGCTGCTCACCGGCGCGACGATGTCGGCCACCGAGGTCGCCGACGAACTCGGCATCGCGCACGCCTCAGCCAGCTACCACCTGCGCCAGTTGGCCAAAGCGGGCTTCCTCCAGCAGACGGACGAGCGTCCGCGGGCAGGCAAGGGCCGTCCGCAACTGCGGTACCGGTACGATCCGTCCAGCGGCGAGCGCCTCGACCGGTCCGAGGGACGGCAACTCGTCCACCGGGCGATGAGCACTGACCTGGCCAGGCGCCTGGCTGAGACTGATCGCCAGCGCACGTCGATGGACGCCGAGGTATGGCTGGCCAGGCCCGTCTGGGAGGAGATCGTCGGCCTGATCGACCAGGCCGTGGCGCTCCTGCACGACAAGGCCGGCCCGCCGCACGACGGCGTCAAGGTCAGCATGACCGCGCTCCTGCTCGAACTGCGTGACGAACGGTGATCGGCCGCCTGCCAGAACTGCGTGACGAGCGGTGATCGGCCGTCTGCTCGTCTGCGCGGCTGGCGCGTTCCTGTCGATCGGACTGCTCATCCCGGCGGTTCCGCGATACGTCACCGGCCCGCTGGGGCAGCAGGCGGGCATGGTGGGCGTCTCGCTGGCCGTCACCGCGGTGGCCGGGGTGCTCGCACGCCCGCTGGCCGGACGGGTGGCCGACAGGGCCGGACGCCGCACGGCCCTGTGCGCGGGCGCGCTGCTGCTGTCCGGCACGTCCCTCGCGCTGCTCGCCGTCGGGCAGTTACCGCTCTTCCTCGTCCTGCGCGGCGTCGCCGGCGTCGGTGAGGCGCTCGCCTACGTCGGCCTCGCAACTCTGGCCAGCGACCACCGGCGGCCCGGCGCGGCGATCAACCACTTCTCCGTCGCCGTCAACGCCGGCCTGCTCACGGGGCCCGTCATCGCCGAGACGCTGTACGCCGCGTCCGGGTTCGCCGCAGTCTGGGTCACGGCCGCGGCCGTGGCGCTGGGGTCGGCGGCGCTCGGCCTCGCCCTGCCGAAGACGATGAGCCCGGACACGGAGAGCGCGAGCCCGGATCCGGGAACCCGGCGGGCCCGGCTGTACCACACGTCCGCTCTACGACCCGGCTTCGGCTACCTGGCCTCCGTGTGGGGCTACACCGCCATCAGCGCCTTCCTGCCGCTGCACCTCGCCGCGCTCGGCGGTTCCGGCGGCCTCCATTTCCTGGTCTACGGCGGCGTCCTCGTCGCCATCCGACTGGCCGGACATCGCCTGCTCGCCACGGCCGCCCCGACGCGCCTGGCCGTCACCTCCCTCCTGCTGACCGGGACGGGATCGATCCTGCTCGCCGCCTGGCCCTCTCCGGCCGGGACCTGGTGCGCGATCGCGCTGATCGGCGCCGGGCAGGGCCTCGGGCTGCCCGCCTTCCTCAGGATGGCGGTGCACGGCCTGCCCGCCCGCGAACGCGGATCCGCCGTCGCCACCACGACGGCCTTCTTCGACATCGGATTCCTCACCGCCGCCCTGGCCCTCGGCGCCCTCGCCGACCGGTTCGGCCTGGCCGGCGGCTTCGCCCTCGCGGGCGTCGTGTCCGCCGCCGGAGCGCTGCTGTTCCTGCCCGTACGTCACCACGAACACGAAGGAGCCCCCCTTGACCGTTCCCCCCGCTGACCTGTCCGGCTATGCCGACGTCGTGTTCGACGTGGCCGTGCCCCTGCTGGCGGACGACCGGGTGCTGATCAACGCCGAGATCGAGCATGCCCCGCTCGCCCGCGCCCTGGCCGAGGCTGCGTACGCCAGAGGCGCCCGCTACGCCGACATCTGGTACTTCGATCCGCACGCCAAACGATCCCGACTCCGGCACGCCGACACCGCGAGCCTGGCCGAGGTGCCCTCGTGGCTCGACGCCCGCAACGACGAACTGGGGCGGAACGGCGGCATCATCGTCAACGTCCGCGGCGCCGCCGCCCCCGACCTCCTGGCCGGGCTGGACCCGGTGCGCGTCGGGCTGGACCGCATGCCGGCCCTGACCTCACGGCAGCGGCTCCAGCTCGACAACCTGGTCCGCTGGACGATCGTCCCCTGCCCGACACCCGAGTGGGCCCGTGCCGTCTTCGGCGAACCCGACCAGGCCAGGCTGTGGCGGCACCTGCGCCGCATCCTCCGTCTCGACGAGCCCGATCCGCGCGCGGCGTGGCGGCAGCGCATCGCCGAACTGCTCGATCGCGCTCGACGGCTCACCGAGATGCGCCTGGACGCCGTGCGGTTCGAGGGCCCCGGCACCGACCTGAGCATCGGCCTGCTCCCGGACGCCCACTGGACCGCCGCCCGCCTGGAGGACGTCCAGGGCCGCCCGTTCCAGGCCAACCTGCCGACCGAGGAGGTGTTCACGACTCCCGACTACCGGCGCGTCGACGGCACGGTCCGCGCCACCCGGCCGCTGTCCCTCGACGGCACGGTCATCCGCGATCTGGAACTGACCTTCGCCGACGGCGTCGTGACCGGTGTCAGGGCGAGCGCCGGAGCCGACGTCGTCCGCGCGCACCAGGCCACCGACGCGGGAGCGGCCCGGCTGGGCGAGCTCGCTCTGGTCGACAGCTCCTCGCGGGTGGGCGAGAGCGGCCTCACCTTCATGGAGACCCTTCTGGACGAGAACGCCACCTGCCACCTGGCCTGGGGCGCCGGGCTGCCTCCGGGCGTGCCCGCCCACCTGCGTACCGACGATCCCGCACGGCTCGACGCGGCGGGTGTGAACACCTCGCGCGTGCACGTCGACTTCATGGTCGGCGGCCCGGACGTCACGGTCACCGGGCTGGGGCCCGGCGGGAAGGTGGTGCTCCTGCGCGACGACGCCTGGGAGTTCTGACGCCCTGCCACAGTCGGGAGTATCAACTTGACGGCCGATCTCAGTCGCGAATGATCTCGTTGAAGGGAGAGTTTGTTGTGCGTGGCACCGCCCTGACCGTGTCCGTCGCTGTCATGGTCGTACTCGGGGGGTGTTCCGCGCCGGCGCCCTCGCCGGGTGAGGTGCGGCAGACGCCCGGTGAGCAGAAGGAGACAACACGGCAGACGCCGTCGCCGCAGCTGGTCCCCTCGACCGCCGCGCAAGGCAAGGGGTTCGCCCGCCGAGGCGTGGTCAGCGCGGGCGCGCCGGTGGATCTGGAGATCAAGGCCGTCGAACGGCATCGCGACCTCACCGCTCTGAAGATGGAGCTCTCCGTCAACACCGCCGACTTCCACGGAGCCGACTTCGGCCTCGGCCCGCTCACCACCGACTTCGCCCAGTTCTGGCTGCTGGACCCGGTCGGCAGGAAGCTGTACTTCACGCTGCGCGAGCAGGACGGGAAGAAGGCGTTCGGCACCAGGAAGAACTCCACCGTGGACTCCTTCAGGAAGGGCACCCGCTACCCGGTGGAGGTCTATTTCCCACCGCTGCCCGCGGGGGTGAAGCAGGTGACGGTGCTCGCCATGGCAGGGCTGGGCGAGCTGACCGGCATCCCCGTGACCGACGGCGCGCCACCGCCCGTCGCCAAGCCCGGAGAGGAGGGCCAGGCCGAGCCGGGAGGCGTGTTCCAGTGGCCGGTGACGCCGCCGACCGCCGACGCCTGGTCCTATGTGGCCGACGTGCAGGAGTACGTGGAGACGCCCGAGAGGTCGGTCACGCAGCAGGGTGAGGACGAGACCCTCGCCCTGCGCACTGACGTGCTGTTCGCCTTCGACCAGGCCACTCTCTCGCCGAAGGCGGCGTCCATCCTGCGGGAGGTGGCCCAGGAGACGCGGGAGCGCGCCGATCCCGCCAGGCCGCCCGTCGAGATCGAGGGACACACCGACAGCAAGGGCGAGGACGCCTACAATCAGCGGCTGTCGGAACGGCGGGCGAAGGCCGTCCGGGACTACCTGGCACGCATGCTGGGGGTCGACTACACGTACCGGGCCACGGGCAAGGGCGAGCACGAGCCGATCGCCAAGAACGAAAGACCGGACGGCGGCGACAACCCCGAGGGCAGGGCGCGCAACCGCCGGGTGGAGATCTCCTACAAGGTGAAGAACCGCACCCCGGACATGACGGTCACCCTGTCGCCCTCGGCGACGACGGGTGCGACGGTGGCCGCCGAGCCAGCGCCGTTCAGGGGGGATGACCTGGGGCCCGTGGTCGGGTCGCTGACCCGGGGAGAGCTGCGGCTGGATGTGCATCCCCTCTACCGGGACGGGGCGCTCCTGGTCGCGCCCTTCGAGATCGAGAACACGAACAAGGAGACGTTCGTCGTGCCCGTGCCCCAGCCGTTCAGCGCGGTGTTCGCGCACGAGTACGTGGCGATGTCGCCGTTCAGTGCGATCACGCTCGTGGACGAGGCCACCAAGGCGCGGTACTTCGGCACGCGGACGAGCGAGTCGCACTTCCTGCAGAACGGGGTCACGACGATTCCCGCCGGCTCCACGCAGCGCGGTTACATCTACTTCCCCGCGCCGCCGGAGGGCACCACGTCGATGACCTTCGACGTGAAGGATCTCGGGACGGTCAGAAACGTGCCCATCTCGCGCTAGTAGTGCTTTGTTAGGTCTGTTGATGGCTGTCGCGGCGTGACGGTTTCAGCCTTCGATGACAGGTAGGGCATGCGCCGGTCCAGGTCGCGAGCAGCAGTTGTAACTCGCGGATGACCTTGTAGAGGGTCAGGCCGGCGCCGCCCGCGCTCGGTCTCGGGAGTGAGGGCGGCTTCACCCGGCGGAGTGAGGTCCCGGCCGGGCAGCGCGCGGTAGCGTGCGGTGATTTCTGGTTCTGGGGGCGGTGTGCGAGACAGGATCCGCAGGGTCTTCGAGGTTCCGCCGGTCGACGCGGTGCTGGCCGGCGTCGTGAGCGTCGCCATGGTCGGGCCGACGCTGGTGCCGTACGTGCAGCCCTGGTGGGGCGTGTCGCTCGCGGTCCTGGCCTCGGTCCCGGTCCTGTGGCGGCGGGCCGCGCTGCTGACCTCGGGGCTGGTCGTCGGCACCGCCACGACGCTGCTGACGATCAGCTATCCGGCACTGCCGCACTCGATCGTGCTGCTGTTCCTCCCCCTCGGCGCGCTGGTGTGGACCTACACGTTCGCGGCGGCGGCGATCCCACCGCCGCTGCGCGTCACGATCATCGTCGTCCAGGGCACGGCGGTGATGCTGTCGCTCGTCCTGCCCGGCGAGAACCTGGACACCTTTCGCTACGTCGTCACGGCCTTCGTCGCCGCGTACGCGGCCGGCGTCGGCACCCGCGCCCGCGACGCGCAACGCGCGGCGGAGCGGGAGCGGGCCTGGCGGCTGGAGGAGGAACGGGCCGCCGCGATCACGCACGAGCGCACCAGGATCGCCCGCGACATGCACGACATCGTCACCCATTCCGTCGGGCTCATCGTGGTGCAGGCCGAGGCCGGCGCGTCGGTCGTGCAGCGCGACCCGGTCAGGGCCGGGGCCGTGTTCGAGACCATCGCCGCCACGGGTCGTGACGCCGTCACCCAGCTCAGGCTCATCCTGGGCACGCTGCGCGGGCCGGTCACCCGTGAGCCACAGCCGGGACTCGACGCCGTACCCGCCCTGGTCACGCAGGCCAGGCAGGCCGGCCTGGACGTGGCACTGGAGGAACACGGCACCGCACGGGCGCTGACGTCCGCCGCAGAGGTGGCGGCCTACCGGATCGTCCAGGAGTCGCTGACCAACGCGCTCAGGCACTCGCGCGGCGGCGTGCGCGTGCTGCTGGAGTGGGCCGACGACACGCTGACCGTGCAGATCGCCGGCGGCGGCGGCGCGAGCACGCGGCGCGTCCGTGAGGGGCACGGCATCCTGGGCATGCGCGAGCGCGCCGCGGCCTGCGGCGGAAGCCTGCGCATCGACCCGGGCGGCTTCACCGTCACCGCCACCCTGCCGACCGGATGACGATGCTGCGGGTCCTCGTGGCCGATGACCAGGAGCTGTTCCGCAGCGGTTTCGCGATGATCCTCGACTCCTGCGACGACATGGTCGTCGTCGGCGAGGCGTCCGACGGCGCGGAGGCCGTTCGCAAGGCCGTCGAGCTGGCGCCCGACGTGGTCTTGATGGACATCAGGATGCCGCGCATGGACGGCGTCGAGGCCACCGCCGAGATCTGCCGCCGCACCTCGGCGAAGGTGCTCGTCCTGACCATGTACGACCTGGACGAACACGTCTACGACTCCCTGCGCGCAGGAGCGAGCGGCTTCCTGCTCAAGGACGCCCGCAGGGACGACCTGTTGCATGCCGTGCGCGTGGTGCACGAGGGCGAGTCGCTGCTCGCGCCCTCGGTCACCCGGCGGCTGGTGGCGGACCTGCTGAAGCGGGGCACCGCCAGGCCGCGGCTCGAAAGGCGGCTCGGTGAGCTGACCGAGCGCGAGACCGACACGCTGCGACAGGTCGCGCGCGGACTGTCGAACGCCGAGATCGCCGCCACTCTGGTCGTCAGCGAACACACGGTCAAGACCCACGTGAGCAACGTGCTGGCCAAGCTGGGCCTGCGTGACCGCGCCCAGGCCGTGGTCTTCGCGTACGAGTCCGGCCTGATCGTGGCGGGCACCGGAGAGTGAGGGGCGGTTCACCCGCCAGGGCGATCCGGAGCGGCGCGGACCGGCGGCAACCTTGGCCACATGGTCACATTCGCTCGCTCACTGGCCCTGCCCGCGGCCTTCCTGCTCGCCATGACGTCCTGCGCGACGGCCAGGCCCGCCACCGCCGCCACCTGCACCGCGCCTCAGACAGAGGGGACCGCTGAGCACGGCCTCTGCGTGTTCAAGGGCATCCCCTACGCCGCGCCACCGGTCGGTGACCTGCGCTTCCGCCCTCCGCAGCCGGTCGCACGCCGGACGGGCACGCTGAAGGCCGACGACGGGAGCCGTGTCTGCCCGCAGTTCCGCGACGACAGTTCCGAGGAGTACCCCGACAAGCGCGAGGTGTACACCGACGAGGATTGCCTGACACTCAACATCTGGGCCCCCCGGAAGGACGGGCACCAGCGGCCGGTGATCGTCTTCATCCACGGCGGCGCCGCCAGGTTCGGCACCGCGAACGAGCCCAGGTACGCCGGTGACCGGCTCGCGAGCAAGGGCGACGCGGTCGTGGTCACCGTCAACTACCGGCTGGGCGTGTTCGGCTGGACCGAGCTGGGCGGCATGGACAAGGCGTACGCCGGCTCGGGCAACAACGGGCTGCGCGATCAGATGATGGCGCTCACCTGGGTCCGCGAGCACATCGCCGGGTTCGGCGGCGACCCGCGCAACGTCACCGCCGTCGGCGAGTCCGAGGGCGCCTTCTCGATCAGCGCGATGCTCGCGACCGACCGTCCCGAGCGACTGTTCCGCAGGGTGATCCTGCAGAGCGGCAGCGGGTCGCTCGTCCAGCAGGCGTCGTACAAGCGCGGGATCAGCGAGCGCTTTCCGGTCCAGGATGTCGCCGGACTCAGGTCGATGTCCACGACCGAGCTGCTCGGGCTCCAGGAGAAGACCATCCGGTCCCAGGCTCCCGGTGTGCACGGCGCCGTCTACTTCGGCCCGTACGTGGACGGTGAGCTGGTCAAGGGCCCGGTGGCCGACCAGGTGCGCAAGGGGAACGCCCGCAAGGTGGACATCATGGTCGGCACGACCCGCGACGAGGTCAACTTCTTCGGGCAGTTCGGGCCGGGAGGGACGGCGGACGTGGCCGGCCAGTACTGGAAGAGCTTCTTCCCCGCCCCGCTCAAGCCCGTGCGCGAGCACATGGTCGCGACCTACCGCAAGGGCAGGACGAAGCAGGAGGCCACCCTGGCCATGTTCACCGACCAGGCGCTGCGCGTCCCCGCGACCAGGCTGGCCGGGGAGCAGAGCCGATGGCGGCCCTCCTACGTCTTCGAGTTCGGCTGGCGCCCGCCCGAGGGGATCGGCGCGATCCACACGATCGAGTTGCCCTTCATGTTCGGCTCGCTCAGCTTCACCGGCATCCCCGGCGGGGCCGAGGCGCTGCGGGCCGACCGCGAGCGGCTGACCACGCTGTCGGACCAGATGATCGACGCGTGGACGTCGTTCGCCGCGTCCGGCGACCCGGACGCCCGCCGCACCGTGGCCAGACCGGCCTGGCCCGCCTACCGGGCCTCGCGGGCCACGATGATCTGGGACCTGCCCCCCAAGGTCGTCAACGACCTCCGGGGGCGCGAGCGGGAGCTGTGGGACCGGGTGCCCCTTGAGCCGTTCGGCCGGTGATCGTCCGGCCCAGGCTCTGGAGCGACTTCCCCTCGGGGGGAGGGCCGCGGCGGCCGACCCCCTAGTGTGGGGACGTTCGTTGGCGGCGTCCCCTGAGAGGAATTTCCGGTGAGCGGTACCGGTGAGCTTGCCGTGCCCGAGTCGGTCGAGAGCGCGGGCCGTACCGGGCCGCCTTCCGGTGGTCTGGCGCGGTGGTTGCTGCGGCATCAGGTCCAGCCCGTCGGGCCGGAGTCCGCCGAGGGCCACGGTGAGCCGCAGCCCTGGTGGAAGGTCATGTGCCTGACCGGCGTCGACTACTTCTCCACCCTCGCCTACCTGCCCGGCATCGCCGCGCTGGCGGCCGGGGCGCTGTCGCCCCTGGCCACGCTGCTCATCGTGGGGCTGACGCTGCTGGGCATGCTGCCGATGTACCGGCGGGTGGCCAAGGAGAGCCCGCACGGCCAGGGGTCGGTCGCCATGCTCGAACGTCTGCTGCCGTTCTGGCGGGGCAAGCTGTTCGTGCTGGTCCTGCTGGGGTTCGTGGCCACGTCGTGGATCATCACGATCACGCTGTCGGCCGCCGACGCCTCGGTGCACATCCTGGAGAACCCGTACTTCCCGAGCTTCCTGCACGGGCACGCGGTGATCATCACCGTGGTGCTGCTGCTGGTGCTCGGCGGGGTGTTCCTGATGGGCTTCACCGAGGCGGTCGGCGTCGCGATCCCGCTGGTGGCGCTGTTCCTGCTGCTCAACGCGGTCGTCGTGGCCGTCGGGTTCGCCGACGTGGCGGCCGAGCCCGAGGCGCTGTCACGCTGGACGGACGCGCTGCTGAACGGGCGCGGCGGCTTCACCGGGCTGGTCGGCCCGGCGGTGCTGGCCTTCCCGCTGCTGGTGCTGGGCCTGTCCGGGTTCGAGACGGGCGTCAGCATGATGCCCCTCGTGGCCGCCCAGGGCGACGATCCCGAGCAGCGGCTGCGCTCGCGCATCGGCAACACCCGCAAGCTGCTGACCGTGGCCGCGCTCATCATGAGCGTCTACCTGATCGCCACCAGCTTCGTCACCACCGTCCTCATCCCGGCCGACCAGTTCGCGCCCGGCGGGCAGGCCAACGGCAGGGCGCTGGCGTACCTGGCGCACGAACGCCTCGGCGAGGGCTTCGGCACGGTCTACGACGTCAGCACCATCCTCATCCTCTGGTTCGCCGGCGCCTCGGCCATGGCGGGCCTGATCAACATCGTGCCGCGTTACCTGCCCTCGTACGGCATGGCACCCGAGTGGGGCAAGGCCGTCCGGCCCGTCGTGCTGGTCTACACGGCGATCTGCGTCCTGCTCACCCTGGCCTTCGACGCCGACGTCGACGCCCAGGCCGGCGCGTACGCCACCGGCATCCTGGCCATGATGGTCTCCGGCGCGGTCGCGGTGACCATCTCGGCCGTCCGGCACCGCCAGACCCCGGCCGTCATCGGGTTCACCGTGCTGACCCTGGTGCTGGTCTACGCGCTGGTGGAGAACATCAGGGAGAAGCCGGACGGCATCACCATCTCGGCGTTCTTCATCCTCGGCATCGTCGCGATCTCGCTGATCTCGCGGGTGTCGCGCACGACCGAGCTGCGGGCCGACCGGATCGAGTTCGACGAGGCGGCGCGCCGGTTCGTCACCGACTCGCTCAACCACGACGGCGCGCTCAACATCATCGCCAACCGGCGCGGCCCCGGCGACGCGGCCGAGTACCTGGCCAAGGAGAGCGAGCAGCGTTCGATGAACCCGGTGCCGGGCCGGGCCGACGTGCTGTTCCTGGAGATCGACGTCATCGACCCGTCCAGCTTCAGCGACGTGCTGCGGTTGCGCGGCGTCGAGGTCGGCGGCCACCGGGTGCTGCGGGCGGAGAGCCCGGCCGCGCCCAACGCCATCGCGGCCGTCCTGCTCGCGCTGCGCGACGCCACCGGGGTGCGCCCCCACTGCTACTTCGAGTGGGCCGAGGGCTCGCCGATGGTCCACCTGCTGCGCTACCTCATCCTGGGACGCGGCGACACCGCCCCGGTCGTCCGCGAGATCATCCGCAAGATCGAGCCCGATCCGCAGCGGCGGCCCGGCATCCACGTCGGCGGCTGACCGGCGGCGGTCGGTTCAGGGCCAGCGGGTGCGCGGCCAGGCGAGGGTGGCGCGGCGGGAGCGTTCGCACCGGTCGCGCAGCGGCGGCGGCGCGTCCAGGGCGGCCGAGCGCGTCCAGTAGCCGAGCAGGGCGACGAGGAGCGCGTCCACCTGGCCGGCGGGCGCCCGGCCGCCAAGCGGGTGCGTGGTGAGCACGCCGCGCACGCCGCCGGTGAAGCCGCCGTGCCGCTCGTGGAAATCCGCCGCCGCCCGGCCGAGCCGCCGCTCGACCTCCCGGACGAGAGCGCCGGGCAGGTCGTGCCATCCGTACGGCTGGTCAGGCGGTGTCATCCGGTTGCCGGGGCTCCTTCTGGAGGTCGGGCTGCGGGCCGTCGCGGTCGAGGCCCAGCAGGGCCAGGCGGAAGCGGGCGCAGCGTGCTTCGAGCTCGCGCTCGTCGTCGAGGATCCACTGTTCGATCATGGTCATCCAGAGACCACACCGGCCGCCGGGGGACGGCCGACTTGGCGCAGACTTTTCACTGGAGCAACTCGACCGTGCCGCGCTCGCCGTCCACGCGGACGCGGTCGCCGTCGCGCAGCCGCATGGTGGCGTTGCCGGTGCCGACCACGGCCGGGATGCCCAGCTCGCGGGCCACGATCGAGGCGTGCGACAGCGGCGCGCCCATGTCGGTCACGACGGCGGCGGCGCGCGGGAACATGGGGGTCCAGCCGACGTTCGTCAGGGTCGTCACCAGGATCTCGCCGGGCCGCAGCCGGTCGCCGTCCTCCGGGCCGGCGATGACCCTGGCCACGCCCTCGACCACGCCGGGCGCGCCGGGGAACCCGGTCACGGTGTCGCTGACCGGGACGTCGAAGCCGCGGGCGTCGTACACGTCGGCCCGGCGGCCTGGATCGGCGGCCCACCGGACGGGGTCGAACCGGCCGACGATCACCGTCGGGTACGGCGGCAGCGCGGCGTACAGGTCGTGGGTCGCCCGCCGTACCGGCACCAGGTCGAGGGCCGAGGCGTCGCCGCGCAGCACGTCGAGGATCTCCTCCAGATAGAGGTGGAACAGGTCGTCGCCGTGCCCGGTCAGCTCCCCGGCGCGCACCACGAACGCCCGCAGCACCCAGAAGGCCCGCATGTTCTCCGAGCGGGCGGTCTCCCGGTCGCGGACGACCGCGTTCCACCGCCGTACCCGGGCGCGCATCCTGGCCTCCTTGCGGGGGTGGCGGGCGGCGAACCTGGCCCACGCCTCCTGCCTGGCCTTCTCCTGGCGGGCGAGCAGCGCCTCGGTGCCGGCCCGCAGGTCGCGCAGGCCGGCGAGCTGAGCGTCGATCCAGGCCGGGTCCTCGCCGGGCCGGGGCCTGGAGACCTCGAACTCGTGGGGGCCGCGATGCCCGTAGGCCAGCGCGAACTCCTCCCTGTCGATCTCGCCCCTGGCCAGCCTGCCCAGGCCCAGGACGGGTCCGAGGCTGGCCAGTTCGCCGTCGGCGTTCACGCCGGTGAGCATGGCCTCGGCGTCCACCTCGCCCATCAGCCGGCGCAGCCGGTCGCGGGTCCAGACGAGCGTGGCGCCGCCCTGGCGTCCCGCGGCCTCCAGCATGCGGCTGGAGGTGACCACGTGGGGCTCGATCTCGGCCGTCCACAGGTCGGCCAGCTCGGGGCCGGAGGAGGTGGCGGCGACGCGTTCGCGCAGCTCCTCGCAGCGCCGCCGGGAGGCGGCGAGGAAGGCCGGCATCTCCTTGAGGTGCCGGCGCACCCGCCGCTGGAGGTGCACGGCCATCGGCAGGACGCGCCTGATGATCTCCCAGCGGGACAGGCCCACCGGGGGCACCTCCAGGCCGGGCGGCAGCTTGCCGAAGACCTGCTCGACCGCGCCCAGCCTGCCCTGCATGCCCAGGGCGGCGGCGATGGAGTGGACGACGCTGAGGTTCATGTAGAAGCGGCCGCCGATGTTGCCCACCAGGTCGAAGCCGGGCAGCGCCGAGGCCGACATGGCCTCGTGGATGAACAGCCGGACGAACGACCAGGTCGCCGGGGTCATCACGTCGGGGATGGCCTCGCCCAGGTTGCCCGCGGTCCACAGGTAGTCGCCCTTGAGGCTGTCGTTCCACTCCTCGACCTGCGGCTTCAGGTTGGTGATCGGGCGGGCCTGGAGGATCGCGAACGTGCCGTCGCGCCTGGCCCACTCGACGTCCATGGGCATGCCGTACAGGGCCTGAACGCGTTCGCCGAGCGCGGCCAGCTCCACCGCCTGCGGCGGGTCGAGCACGGGACGGCGGCGCAGTTCCTCGGGCACGGGCTCCTCACGGGTGCCGCTCGCGGTGCGCACGGTCATGACGGTCTTGTCGGCCACCCGCGACCCGGTGACCCGGCCGCCCGACAGGGTGATCGTGTCCGGCGTGACCTGCCCGCCGACGACGGCCTCGCCGAGCCCCCAGGAGGCGTTGACCACGATCTCGTCGCGCGCGCCGGTGACCGGGTCGGCGGTGAACATGATCCCGGCCGCGTCGGCGTCCACCAGCTCCTGGACGACCACGGCCAGGGCCACGTCGTCGTGCGGGACGCCGTTGCGCTCGCGGTAGGCGACGGCGCGCGGGTTCCACAGCGAGGCCCAGCAGCGGCGCACCGCCTCCAGCAGGCCGTCGGCCCGGATGTTGAGAAAGGTGTCCTGCTGCCCGGCGAACGACAGCTCGGGCAGGTCCTCGGCGGTGGCCGACGAGCGCACGGCCACCGCGACGTCGTCGCCGAGCGCGGCGTGCGCGGCCTTGATCAGCGTGGCCAGGCCGGCCGGGATCTCGTGCGCGGCGAACAGCGCGCCGGGATCGCCGGAGGCGGCGACCTCGTCGCCGAACGCCGACACGAACGACCGGTACGCCTCGGTCGTGACGACGAACCCGCCGGGCACCGGCAGCCCCGCCCTGGCCAGCCGGGCCAGCGAGGCGCCCTTGCCGCCCGCGGTGCCGAGGTCTGCGGCGGCTTCGTCGTCGAGGGGGATGACTGCCTTCACTGCGTGCGCTCCTTAGCAGGGCTCATGGATGTCGCCAGTTTGCGCCGGGCGACGTCGGCGAGGGCGTCGAGGAGGTCGAGGGTGGCCCGCGCGACGGCCGCGGTGTCGGCGGGCGGCAGCGCGCGTCCGGTGCCCACCGCGCGCTCGACGGTCTCGGCCAGCAGCTCGGCGATGCGGTCGTCGGGCAGCCGCTCGGACTCCGGACGCGCGCCGGGCAGGAACATGAAGCCGTAGAAGATCGAACCGATCACCATGACCTGCTCGGCCGGCTCCTCGCGCACGGCGCCCAGCTTGACCAGCTCGCGCAGGTAGGCGTCGAAGGGGCCGCCGAGTTCGAGGCCGCCGGTCGCCGGGCCCTGCCGCTTGAGCCGGGTGAGCTTGCCGAGCACCTCGGAGTCGTCCAGCAGGACCGCGTGGAGCAGCGGCCGGTGCAGCAGCGCCGAGGCCAGGCTCCGGAACAGCTCGCCGAGGGTGGCGGGCGCGCCCTCGCGCACCCGGTCCAGCATGAGCACCCGCTCGCGTCGCAGCAGCGCGGCGAACAGCTCGTCGCGCGTCTTCCAGTGCAGGTAGATCGTGCCCTTGGCGACTTCCGCGCGCCTGGCCACGTCATCCACGGTGGTCTTGTCGTAGCCCCAGCGCAGGATCAGCTCGGCGGCGGCGTCGAGGATCCGGTGGGCGCGCTCGGCCTGCCGCGCGGGGTCCTGCGGCGGCCTGCCCGCTCTGGCCATGCATCGTCCTTCCATTGTTTGACCAGATGAGCTTAAACGGTCACCAAATTAACGGCAAGCCCCAGATCTCCCGTACACCGCCGGATCGGCGCCGCCGGGCCGTAGCGTAGGGGGCATGGGCAAGGCGTTCTGGATCGACCAGGAGTTCGACAGGGACCGTGACGGGCGCTACGCCGTGCACGTGCGCAAGAACCTCGACGAGTTCGAGTGGGGTGACATCGCGCCGGTCAGGTTCGCCTGCGCGGCCTGGCGGCTGGCCGTCTCGCCCTCGCTCACCCCCGGCTACGTGCGCTGGGACCGCCGCGTCCTGGAGGCCACGTGCCACCGCAACACCTGGGACGGCACCCTCTACGCCCGCGTCCGGATCGTCTCGCCGCTCCCCGAGGAGCTGACCAGGTCGCGGGCCTGGTGGCGCGACCGCGGCTGGCTGGGCTGGCAGGAGACCTTCGGCCAGTACGTCGAGCCGAGCCAGCAGGACCTGGCGCGCATCCCGTTCCTGCGCGCCACGCTGCTCGTCGAGGCGCCCGTGCCGCTCGACGACCTCCCGCCGGAGCCCGAGGGGCCGCACGACGAGGTCGAGCAGCGCGCCCACCGGGCCGTGGTCGTGCTGGCCCGCGAGCTCAACTCTCTGGTCACCCCGGTGCTCGACCAGCTCGGCTAGCCGGCGCGCCGGGCGGAATGCCCGATGCCCTCGCGGGTAGCGGGTGGCTCATGAGATTCCCGTTCGTCGTGCCGGCGCTCCTCCTGGCGGCCGTCGGCTGCGCCGTGGACACGACGTCCCCCGCGCACGCCGCCGAACGCTTCCACGCGGCCGTGCAGGCTCACCAGGAGGACGCCGCGTGCGGGCTGCTGGCCCGCACCACCGCCGACAAGCTCCCCGACCCCGGCCAGACCTGCGCGCAGGCGCTGAGCGACGTCAAGCTGGGCCCCGGCGGCCGGGTCACCGAGGTGAACGTGTGGGGGGACGAGGCCCAGGTGCGGCTGGCCGGCGACACGATGTTCCTCCACCGCTTCGCCGACGGCTGGCGGGTGAAGGCCGCGGGCTGCCGGCCCGTGCACGACCTGCCCTACGAATGCGAGGTGGAGGACTGATGCGGGTGATGTTCACGCTGACCCTGCTCGTCATCGCGGCGGGGCTGGCCTGGTTCTTCGCCATCGGGTGGGCGCGGTTGTGAGGTGGCTGAAGGAGAACTCCCTGTCGCTGGCCTTCCTGGTCATGTTCCTGCTGGCGCTCGGCGGGCAGGCGGTGGCCGGCATGCTGCAGTTCAACGACCTGCAGATGGTCCAGGGCGCCGACCCGGTGTCGTTCGCCGAGTACGTGACCTCCTCCGACTTCGCCGTGGACGTGGCCGAGAACTGGCAGTCGGAGTACCTGCAGTTCTTCCTGTACATCACGCTGACCGTCTGGCTCGTGCAGAAGGGCTCCCCGGAGTCGAAGAAGGTGGAGGACGCCGGGGCCGAGTCGGACGAGCAGCAGCAGATCGGCCCGTACGCCACCACGTACTCCCCCGCCTGGGCCAAGGTGCGCGGGGCCCGGCTGTGGCTGTTCAGCAACTCGCTCGGGCTGGTGATGGGCGTCATCTTCGTGCTGTCGTGGCTGGCCCAGTCGGTGGCGGGCCAGGCCGCCTACAACGCCGGACGGCTCGGCGACCTGCGCGACCCCGTCTCGTGGGGCCAGTACGTGACCTCCGCCGAGTTCTGGAACCGCAGCCTGCAGAACTGGCAGTCGGAGCTGCTGGCCGTGTTGTCGATGGTGGTGCTGTCGGTCTACCTGCGTCAGCGCGGCTCGCCCGAGTCGAAGCCGGTCGGCGCCCCGCACGCGGCCACGGACGTCGAGGGCTGACCGGTCAGCACGGCGACGACGCGGGTGCCCGGCGCGAAGGCCCCCCGCCGGGCCAGGTCGAGGACGCCGTAGAGCATCTTGGCCACGTAGACGCCCTCGACCCGGTGCTCGGCGGCGAACCGGTCGAGGGCGGGGGTCGAACGGGCGTAGCCGCCGAAGTGGTAGTCGAGGTTGACCGACCAGTTCGTCCAGGTCCGGCCGTACGCCTCGCGCTGGAGCCGGGCGACCTCGTCCGTAAGGAAGGCGGCTCCCTTGAGCACCGCGAAGCCCAGCGCCCGCCTGCCCTCGGGCAGCCCGGCCGCGATGCCGGCGAGGGTACCGCCGGTGCCCACCGGGCAGCAGACCACGTCGTAGTCGACGCCGATCTCCGGCGGGAGCTCGGCGCAGCCGCGCACGGCCGCCGCGTTGCTGCCGCCCTCCGGCAGGATCGCGACGTCCCCCCACCGCTCCCTCAGTCGTGCCTGCACCTCGGGCGTGTGCTTGAGCCGGTAGGAGGCGCGGTCGAGGTAGGTCAGGGTCATCCCGCAGGAGGCGGCGAAGGCGAGCGTCGGGTTGAGCGGCAGGTTCTCCTCGCCCCTGATCACCCCGATCGTCTCGATGCCGTGCAGCCTCCCCGCCCGGGCCACGGCTCTGATGTGATGGGAGTACGCCCCGCCGAACGTGAGCAGCCGCCGGTGGCCCAGGTTGTACTTGAGCTTGCGCCGCTTGTTGTCGTCGTGCATCAGGAACACCCGGACCTCGCCGAGCGCTGGATCCAGGAGCTCCTCCATGGCGCTAGTCTACGGTCGGGCCTTTGTTGAGGAGTGTTGGATTATGCGCGTTGCTGAAGCTTTTCGTGCCGCCTTCGGTGCCGATCCCCGCACGGTCTGGCGCGCGCCCGGCAGGGTCAACCTGATCGGCGAGCACACCGACTACAACGACGGTTTCGTCCTGCCCTTCGCGGTGCCGTGGGGCGTGAGCGCCGCCGTCACCCCGCGTGCCGACCAGACCATCCGCCTGCTGTCCCTCCAGTCCTCCGGCGGCCCGATCGAGCTGTCGGCCAGGGAGGAGGCGACCGGCTGGGCCCGCTACGCCGTGGGCGTGCCGGCCATGCTCGGCGACCGGGTCGCGGGCGCCGACATCGCGATCGACGGCGACGTGCCCCAGGGCGCCGGGCTCAGCTCCAGCGCCGCGCTGGAGGTGGCCGTCGCCTCCGCGCTGAACGACGTCCACGGGCTGGGCCTGACGCCGATGGAGATCGCCCTGCTCAGCCAGCGGGCCGAGAACGACTTCGTCGGCATGCCGTGCGGCATCATGGACCAGGCCGCCTCGGCGCTGTGCCAGGAGGGCCACGCGCTGTTCCTCGACTGCCGCTCGCTCGGCTCCAGGAACATCCCCCTCGACCTGGCCGCCGAGGGCCTGAGCATCCTCATCATCGACACCCAGGTCCACCACGAGCACGCCGGCGGCGAGTACGCCAAGCGCCGCGCCGAGTGCGAGTCCGCCGCCCGCAAGCTGGGCGTGGCGTCCCTGCGCGACGTCACCGACCTGGCCGCGGCCCTCGACCTGCTCCAGGGGGCCGAGCGCAGGCGCGTCATGCACGTCGTCACCGAGAACCACCGCGTCGAGGCCCTGATCGGCCTGCTGCGCGCGGGCAAGGTCACCGAGATCGGCGCCCTGCTCAACGCCTCCCACCTGTCGCTGCGCGACCAGTACGAGGTCTCCTCGCCCGAGCTCGACGTGGCCGTCGAGGCCGCCTTCCGCGGCGGGGCCCGCGGCGCCAGGATGACGGGCGGCGGCTTCGGCGGCTCGGCCATCGCCCTGGTCCCCGACGACCGCCTGGACGACGTGCGCGAGTCGGTCTCGGCCGCCTACGCCGAGCGCGGCTTCCAGGCGCCGCGCTTCCTGTCGGCCACCGCGGCCAAGGGCGCCCACCGCCTCGCCTGAGCCGGTCAGGGCGTGCGGGCCGCTCCCGCCCGTGCCAGGTTGACCCCGCTGGCGATCACCCCGATGTGGCTGAACGCCTGCGGGAAGTTGCCCGCGAACGCGCCCGTGGCCGGGTCGATCTGCTCCGGGAGCAGGCCGAGCGGGCTGGCGCGGGCGCACAGGGAGGCGTACAGCTCCTCGGCGCGGGCCCGGTGGCCCTGGAGGACGAGGTTGTCCACCAGCCAGAAGCTGCACAGCAGGAAGGCGCCCTCGTCGCCGGGCAGGCCGTCCGGCGACCGCTCGTGCAGGTACCGGTGGAGCAGGCCGTCGCCGGCGGACAGGCGTTCGGCGACGGCCGCGGTGGTCGCCGCCATCCGCGGATCGTTGGCCGGCACGACCTTGCGCAGCGGCAGCGCGAGCAGGCTGGCGTCCAGGCCGCCGCCGCCGTCGAGGTGCTCGCCCAGGCACTGCGCCTCCTCGTTCCACGCCTGCTCCAGGATGAGCCGGCGCAGCTCCTCGGCGGTGGACCGCCACCCGGCGATCGGACCGGCCAGGCCCAGCCGCTCGCCGATGGCCGCGGCCCGGTCGAGCGCCACCTGGCACATGCCGGCCGAGTAGGTGAAGACCCGGCCCTGGCTGCGTACCTCCCAGATGCCCTGGTCGGGCTGCCGCCAGGTGCGCGCGGCGGCCTCGGCCAGCTCCGACAGCCCCGACCACAGCGCGGGCTGGAGGTCGCGGCCGGGCAGCAGCCACTGGTCGGCGCAGTCCAGCACCTCGCCGTAGACGTCGTGCTGGCGCTGGTCGGCCGCGCCGTTGCCCCACCGCACCGGCGCCGAGCGCCGGTAGCCCTCCAGGCCGGCGTCCACGACCTCCTCCGGTACGGGTTCGCCGCGCAACGTGTACATGATCCGTGGATCGCCGCTCTGCTCGAAGGCGTCGAGGACCCAGCCGAGGAACCCGTCGGCCTCCTCCTCGAAGCCGACGCGGCGCAGCGCGAAGACGGCGTAGGCGGCGTCGCGGATCCACGTGTAGCGGTAGTCCCAGTTGCGCACCCCGCCGACGGGCGCGGGCAGCGAGGACGTCGGCGCCGCCACCAGCGAGCCGTTGACCCAGTCGTCGCACAGCTTCAACGTGATCACCGAACGCCGGACCAGCGCCTCCTGCGGGCCCCGGTAACTGCACGCGCCCATCCAGCGCCGCCAGGCGTCGGCGGTCTGCCGCAACATCGCCTCGGGGTCGAACCGGTGGTGGCGGTGGATGCGTCCCCACGACAGCACCAGGTCGAGGCGGTCGCCCTCGTGCAGGTCGTGCACGGCGCGCAGCCCGGTCAGCGGCCGGTCGGACCGCAGATGCAGCCGCAGGTCGGGCCGCCGGGACGCGCGCACCTCCAGGCCGCTGCCGAGCACCCGGACCTGCCCGCCGCCGCGCGGCTCCAGCTCCGCCCGCAGGCGCACGTCCCCCGCCAGGACGACGGCGGACCGGACCAGCTCGCCCCTGCCGCCGCCCGCGTCGTCGCTGAGGTCGGCGCCGGCGCGCAGGACCAGCGCGTCGGTGATCCGGACCACACCGGACGGCCCGCGCAGCTCGGTGACCAGCACGGCGGTGTCCGGCTCGTAGAACTGCCTGGCCTCGCGCAGGTCGTCGGCCGTCAGCGTGAAGTGGCCGCCGCGCTCGTGGTCCAGCAGGCCGCACAGCAGGGGATCGCTGTCGAAGTCGGGCAGGCACAACCATGGGATCGAGCCGTCGAGGCCGACCAGCGCCGCCGTCGTGCCGTCGCCGATGAGCCCCAGGTCCTCCAGCGCCAGGTAGCCCTCCCGGCGGCGCACCGGGCGGAAGGGTGGATCGAGATCGAGCATGGCTGGCGTTCTCCTCCGTGCCGACGCGCGCCTTGCGGAGAGGGGGACGCTCCTGGCCGGCGAACGTCGCCGCTTGCCGTCACTGGAAGGTGATCATCACCTTCACCACGTCGTCGAGCTTCTTGTCCGAGACCTCGAAGGCGCGTTCCATCTCCTCGAAACCGAACGTGTGCGTGGTCAGGGGCGTGGGATCGAGCCGGTCGCCCTCCAGGACGCGCAGCAGGCGTTCCATGCGCAGCCGCCCGCCCGGGCACAGGCCGGTCGTGATCTTCTTCTCGGCCATGCCGACGCCCCACTCGACGCGCGGGATGCGGACGAACTCGCCCTGGCCGTAGTAGCCGGTGTTGGACACCGTCCCGCCCGGCTTGGTGATCTTGATCGCGGTCTGGAAGGTGGCGTCCGCGCCGAGCGCCTCGATGGCGGTGTCCACGCCCTGCCCCCCGGTCAGGCCGAGGACGCGCTCGACGACGTCCTCGGTGGTGAAGTCGACGATCTCGTCGGCGCCGTAGTCGCGGGCGAGCCGCTTGCGGCGGGGCACCGATTCGACCCCGATGACCAGGCCGGCGCCGCGCAGCCGGGCACCGGCGGTGGCCATGAGGCCGACCGGGCCCTGGGCCAGCACGGCGACCGTCCCGCCCATGGGGATGTCGCCGTTCTCGGCGCCCATGAACCCGGTCGAGAGCATGTCGGCGCAGTAGACGGCCCTGTCGTCAGGCACGCCGTCCGGGATCTTCGCCATGTTGGCGTCGGCCTCGTTGACGTGGAAGAACTCGGCGAAGACGCCGTCCTTGGAGTTGGCGAACTTGAAGCCGCCGAGCGGGCCGCCGGACTGCGACGGATGGCCGTTCTGGCAGGACAGATCGCCCCAGTCGGGCGTGATGGCCCCCACCAGGACGCGGTCGCCCGGCCGGAACTCCCGCACCTCGCCGCCCACCTCGTGCACCACGCCGACGGCCTCGTGCCCGAGCGTGAGGTCCGTACGCGGCCCGATGCCGCCCTGGACGGTGTGGGAGTCGGAGGTGCAGATGAGGGCGGTGGTGGTGCGGACGACGGCGTCGCGCGGGCCCGGTCGCGGCACGGGTTTGTCCATGAAGCCGACCCGGCCGATCTCCTTCATGACGAAAGCCTGCATCGCGCCCCCCGAACCTGCCCCCACGCTCCGGCGTGACCGTGAACACGTCGCCGACGTGCCCCCTGTGTCCCCGTGCCCCTGTCTCACCGTGCCCCGGCGCCCCCGCGTCCCGGACACGCCTTGCCCTACCCTGCCGGGCTCGCCGTCTAACCTCGGCGCGTTCCGGCCGGAGGCCCTCCGGCCTGCGGTTTCACAGCGCCGGGAAGTTCGGCGCGCGCCGCTCCAGGAAGCTGGCGACGCCCTCGGCGAAGTCGGGCCGCCCGAAGGAGGCCACCATCTCGTGGACGGCCTTCCTGGCCGACTCCTCCAGGGTGGTGTCCCAGTCGTGCCACACCTGCCGCTTGATCACCGCCATGGACGCCGGCGAGCTGTGCACGGCCAGCTCCCTGGCGTACTCCTGGGCCTGCTCCAGCAGCGACTCCCCCGGCACCGCCCGGTTGGCCAGGCCCAGCTCGTACGCCTCCCGCCCGCTGAACACCCGGCCCGACAGCAGGACGTCCATGGCCCGCTGCTGGCCCATGACCCGCGGCAGCACCCAGGACAGGCCGTACTCGGCGACCAGGCCGCGGCGCGGGAACGCCGTCGTCCACTTGGCCTCCTCGGCCGTGAAGACCAGGTCGCAGACGAGCGCGTGCACCATGCCGAGCCCGGCGCAGGCCCCGTTGACCGCGGCGATGATCGGCTTGCCGATGGTCGTGGGGAAGGTGTTGGGCCGCGGGTCGGGGGTCTCGTCGTACGAGCCGGTCTGGATGGCGGCGAGCGTCTTGAAGTCGGCCCCGGCGCAGAAGCCCTTGCCCGCGCCGGTCACCACGACGGCCCGGACGTCGGGGTCCTTCTCGGCCTCGGCCAGCAGGTCGAAGTAGCGCCGGCCCATGGCGTCCGTCCAGGCGTTGAGCGTGTCGGGACGGTTGAAGGTCAGCGTGAGCACGCCCCGGTCCGACGATGAGAGCACGAGTTCCGCCATGCGCTAACCGAACCATGTTCTGGCCCGGACTGGCAAGCGCATCAGCGGGCAGGGTGGCGGTGCACGTACGCGGGGGTCAGCTCGCAGGTGTCGTAGTACCGGTGGAAGACCGGGGTCGCGCCGCCCGACAGCGGCGGCACGATCCACGACCAGTCGGCCGGGCAGCGGCGTCCGGCGCGTTCCTCGCGTTCCAGGTGGGTCAGGAAGCGCCGGGACTCGGTGTGGTGGTCGGTGATCGTCACCCCCGCCCGTTCGAACGAGTGCAGCACCGCCACGTTGAGCTCCACCAGCGCGTGGTCGCGCCACAGCGAGCGCTCGGTGGAGGTGTCCAGCCCGAGGTGCTTGGCCACTTCGGGGAGCAGGTCGTACCGGTCGGCGTCGGCCAGGTTGCGCGCCCCGATCTCGGTCCCCATGTACCAGCCGTTGAACGGCGCGCACGGGTAGCAGACGCCCCCGATCTCCAGGCACATGTCCGAGATGACCGGCACGGCGTGCCAGCGCAGGCCCAGCTCCGCGAACCACGCGTACTCGGGATGCAGCAGCGGCACCTCCAGCACGGCGTCGCCCGGCAGGTTGCACAGCAGCGGGTCGCCGAGCCCGGCCCGCACGATCAGCGGCAGCACGTCGAACCGGCCCGGCCCGCCGCGCCACCCGAGCTCCTTGGCCGCGTCGGTGAGCTCGGCGTTGCGCGGGTCGCCGAGGACGCCGCCGCCGTCCAGGCGGTGCCCGGCGTAGCGGACGAGCTGGTCGTTGAGCACCCGCGGGCCGGGCATGGCCGGGGTGTCCGGGGCGAAGACGGTGATGGTGGGCCTGATGCGCCCCTCCCCCGTCGCCTCCCGCAGGTGCGCCACGCACTCCACCGCCACGCCCTCCGCGGTCGCCACCTCCCGCCGGTCGCGCACCTTCAGCGAGCGCCAGTACAGGCGTCCGATGCACCGGCCGCTGTTGCGCCAGGCGACCCGGGCGCCGAACTCCAGCTCCTCGAAGGTGTGGGCGTACGTGCCGTGGCGGGCGACGTCTCTGGCGACGTCACGCAGCCGGGCGGCCAGGCCGCCGGCGGAGGGGTTCTCGGCGTGGAAGAGCCTGATGAAGCGCTCCGCCTCGCGGACGTCCGTGGTGCGCTCGAACAGCGCGTGCACGGCATGGACATCGAAGGGACGCAGGGACCTGATCCAGGTACGCACGCGGCAACCAACACATTTCGCTCACCGGAGCGCCCCACCGATTCCGGGTCGGCGGCACGTCCTGCCCGGCGGCGCCCTCTTCCCGCCACCGTCACGACTACCCGCGGCTGCCGGCCACACCCGGCCGACTCCCCCATCTTCCGCCCCAACCCCCCTCTTGTCCCCCAAACCCAAAACCCCACAACCCCCAACCACCCGCCCGTAACCCCCCTGAAGCCCCTTCCCGCCCCCCATGGCCATGGCGCGTGGGGCTCCATCCGGCCCCGCCGTCGCCGGCCAGGACCGCCCCCGCCATGCCCGCCCATGCCCGCCATGCCCGAGCAGCGCGGCCGTGCCGACGACGGCGGTACGTCGCTCAGTGACCCTCAGGAATGCCCGGCCCCAGGACACGAAAAAGCCCCTCCCGGTTACCCGGAAGGGGCTCTTCTGCTGGCTCCCGCGATAGGACTCGAACCTATAACCTGCCGGTTAACAGCCGGCTGCTCTGCCGTTGAGCTACGCGGGATCGAACGTTCGCCCTGCTGGTCGGGCTTGTTGGGCCCTTCCGTCGTGCGCAGGAATAGATTAGCGCACTCCGGGAGTGCGTGTCGCATCGCAACTGGGGTAGGCCGGGAGACAGCGGAGGTGCAACATGCGTTATCGGATGACATTTGCGGTCGGTTTGGCAGTCGGCTACGTGCTCGGCAGCCGGGCCGGCCGCGAGCGGTACGAACAGATCAAGCGGGCGGCCCAGCGCGTGGCCGACAGCCCGAGGGTCCAGGAGGCCGCGGGTGTGGTCGGCGCGCAGGCGTCGAAGCTGGCCGGAGCGGCCAGGGAGAAGGTGGGCGGGACGCTTCAGGAGAAGATCCCGTTCCTCGGCTCCGACGGCCATCACAAGTCCGGCAGCGGCTGGCCCGAGGAGGAGGATCTCGCGGAACGGAAGTCCCGCGAGACCGGCATTCCCTACTGAGGCCACCCCGAGATCCGGCGCGGCATGGACGTGTGACCCCTCACACGCCCATGCTGCGCCGGACGCCTTCCAGAGCCTGTTCGGCCTGCGCGCGCAGCCCCGGGTCCGCCGGATCGAGCCCCTCGTCGAAGACCAGGGTCCAGCCCAGCACCTCGCCGCCCGGTGGCCGCCTGGCCACCAGCCGTACGCCGCCGCGCCCCGGCAGGCTGACGCGCTTGTTGACCACGATGGTGGAGTTCACCCGCTCGCGCACGGTCTCCGGCACCATCCGCGGCTCGGCGACCCGCTCGAAGTGCCGTTCGCCGCCGGTGGTGACGACCCGCAGGCCCTCGTCGTCCCACGACGCCTTGTCGACCTCCTCGTACGGCACCCGCGTCCCGTCCGACAGGAACAGGGCCAGGTTGGTGGCCACCAGGTGACCGTCGCCCGTCTCGGTGAACGTCAGCACCCGCTCCCCCGGCCGGATGTCCAGCGATCGGCGCACGTCGGCGGGCAGGCGGCGAAAAATGCTCATACCTCCACGGTATCGGCGAGCAGGTCGAGGGTGAGCGCCGCGCTCCACGAGAAGTCCCTGCACCCGCGCCCGCTGCCGTCGAAGGGATCGAAGCACTCGCGGAACCCGGCCTGCCGGACGAGCCGCAGGGTGCCGTTGGTGAGCTGCCGGCCGAGCTGGTCGAGCGAGTGGACGGCGGCGGCCCGGCGTAACAACCAGTTGGTGTTCACCCAGGACGGCCCGCGCCAGTAGCGGGTGCGGTCGAACTGGGCGGCCCGGATCTCGCAGCTCGGCACCGGGTAGCCGGTAGCGCCCATGAACCGGGCCGACTCCAGCATCTCGACGCAGGCGTGCAGGTGGGCGCTGGGCAGGCCGGGATCGAGCAGCGGCCCGAACGCGCCCACCGTGCAGACCTTGATCAGCCGGCCGGAGCGCAGGTCGCGGGGGTAGAAGCAGCCGTCCCAGAGCCGGTCGAGCATGGCCTGCCTGATGCGTTCGGCCTGTTCTGCGTGGGGTGCGGGATCGGCGCCGGCCACCGGCGCGAGCTCGGCCAGCGCCTGGCAGGAGGCGAGCCAGATGCCGTTGAACATCGGGTCCTCGACCGCGAACGGATGCTCGTCGCGCAGGTACTCGGCGCGGTAGCCGGCGTCACGGTAGCGCATGGCCAGCCAGACGTAGCGGTCGTGGTCGCTGTCGGGGTGGCGGTCCGCCAGCTCCACGGTGCGGTACCCGTAACCGATGGCGGGCAGCGCGGCGAGCGGCTGGTCCCAGGCCGGGCTGTCGTCCATGCCCGACTCCCAGGGGTGGACGATCGCCGCCAGCCCCGCGCCCCCGAGGTCGCGGGCCGAGGCGAGGTAGCCGTGCTGGGCGACGAGCAGCGGGAAGGTCCGCCTGACGAACTCCACGTCGCCGGTGTACCGGTAGAGCCACCGCAGCGCCAGCGCCTGCAGCGGCGGGGAGGTGAGCCCGGAGGTGCAGACCCGGGGCGCGGACTCGTGCTCCTGCGAGCGCCAGACGGACGGCCCGGGGAAGTACGCCTCGCGCGTGTGGAAGACGATGTGGGGCACCATGCCGGTCGCCCACTGGCCGCTCAGCAGGCTGAGCAGCTCCTCCCGGGCGCGCTCCGGGCGGTGCCTGGCCAGGCCGATGACGACGAAGGCGGAGTCCCAGCTCCACTGGTGCGGGTACAGGCCGGGCGCGGGCACGGTGCCGCTGCCCGTCCAGTTCGCCTCGAGCACGGCCAGCGCCTCGCGCCCGAGCGCGGCATCGTCAACCGCCGGCCGCGCCTCCATTCACTCACTATGCCTTGGGAAGCGGGCGGAAGCTACGGCCTCTGGGCCCACTTCGAGACGAACGTGACACCGAGGACGACGGCGCCGATGATGAGAGCCCACTTGAGAAGCGTGAAGACGAAGCCCACGAGCGGGCCGACGAGAAGCAGTGCGACGATGATCGCGGCGATGATCAGAAGGATGCGTGCCATGTCTCCACGGTAGGAGATCCTTTAAGCCGTTTGCAGGTGACCGAGGGTTGAATCAGGGACAAGTCAGGGTCACCCCTACCCTTAGGAACCAACCGGTCAAGCTTCCCGTTGAGCCGGTAGAACCACGGGGCATCGGGGGCCCTCTTCACGGGGAGCGTGATGAGTCTGGGACCACCCATGAGCAGGGAGGGCGCCGAGTACGCGCTGCGCGCTCGGGCCGACGAACGCGACCGGATCTCCGGCGACCTGCTCGATCTCGAATCCCACACCACCTACCAGCTGCTCAAGGGCGCGGCACTGGACGGGATGACGCGGCAGCGCTGGTCCGCCGTACAGGCCGCGCTGGCCCGGCTGTGGCTGCTGAACGACGCCTACCGGGCCGTGCTGCGCGACGCCGAGCAGGTCAGAGCGGCGCGGGCGAAGCCGGGCGCGGAGCAGCTCGACGAGCTCACCCGGCTGCTGTCGGGCCCGTCCGTGGTGCTGCGGGCCGCGGCCAAGCCCGTCGAGCAGCGCTCGCTGCTGCCCGAGGCCGACGAGCGGCTGACCCTCGACGAGACCGTGGCCCGCATGGACGGCGCCTTCCGCGAGGTCACCTCGGCGCTCAACGACATCGACGCCGTCTGGAACGCCGTCCTGCCCCGGATCGACGACGCCGACCGCGCCCTGCGCGAGATCCGCGACCTGGAACGCGAGCTGGGCGAGCGCGTCGACCTGGACGCGCAGGAGTCTGAGCTGCGGCGGATGCGCGCGGCCCTGCTCGCCGACCCGCTCGGCGCCGGCGTCGGCCCCGACCTGGGCGGGGTCGCCCGCGCGCTGGCCGAGGCCCGCGCGGAGGTCGACCAGGCGATCGTGGTCAAGCGCGAGTACGCCAGGCGCCGCGAGGACCTGGTCGCGGCCCTCGACCGGGTACGCGCGGCCGAGAGCGAGGCCAGGCTGGCCCACGGCGCGGTCGTGGTCAAGATCGCCCTGCCGCCGCAGGCCCGGCCGCGCAGCCGGGTCGAGGAGCTGACCGGCGAACTGGACGCGCTCGACGCCTCCGCCGACACCTGGGTGGTACGCGCCAGGCGGCTGGCGAACGTGGAGAGCGAGGCGGCCAAGGCGGCCGACCGGGCCCAGGCCACCGCCAAGGCCCTGTACGGGCTGGTCGGCAGGCGTGACGAGTTACGCGGCCGGCTCGGCGCCTGCCAGGCCATGGCGGTGCGCAAGGGCATGGCCGAGGATCCCGGCGCCACCGCGTGCTTCGAGCGGGCACGATCCCTGTTGTGGACCGCTCCCTGCGACCTGACCGAGGCCGCCACCGCGGTCGACACCTACCAGCGCGCGATACACGGAGGTAAGCCATGACCCGCTGCGCGCAGCCGGGCTGCACCGGCACCATCGAGGACGGCTACTGCGACCTGTGCGGCAACGCGGCGAGCGCGCCGCCCCCGGCGCCGGTGTCCGTCCCCCAGCAGATGTCGGGGCCGGCCTCGGGACCGCTCTCCGGACCGGTGAACACCCAGCCGGTGAGCCGGTCGCTGACCTCGCCGGTGAGCAGCAGCGGCAGGTCGCGGGCCGGGGTGCTGGGCGGCATCGCGGACCTGCCGTCCGTGCCGTACCGGGATCCGGCGACGGCCGTGATGGCCGATCCGCAGGTGCCGGAGGAGAAGCGGTTCTGCGCCAACCCGGCCTGCGGGGAGCCGGTGGGCCGGTCCCGGCAGGGCCGTCCGGGGCTGACGGAGGGGTTCTGCCCGCACTGCCGCATGTCGTACTCGTTCACCCCGAAGCTGGGCAAGGGCGACATGGTGGCCGGGCAGTACCGGGTGCTCGGCTGCCTGGCCCACGGCGGGCTCGGCTGGATCTACCTGGCCGCCGACGAGAACCTGGACGGCCGCTGGGTCGTCCTCAAGGGCCTGCTCAACACCAACGACGCCGAGGCGCTGGCGGCGGCCGAGGCCGAGCGCAAGTTCCTCACCACGGTCGACCACCCGAACATCGTCAAGATCCTCAACTTCCAGCTCTCCGGCGGCCTCGGCTACATCGTCATGGAGTACGTCGGCGGCCAGTCCCTGCACGAGCTGCGCCGCCAGGGCCCGCTGCCGCTGCGCGAGGCCCTGATCTACGGCCGGGAGATCCTGCACGCGTTCGGCTACCTGCACGAGAACGGCCTGGTCTACTGCGACCTCAAGCCGGCCAACGTGATCAGGGTCGGCAGGCGGCTCAGGCTGATCGACCTGGGCGCCGTCCAGCCGATCGGCTCCCCGCCCGGCACGTCCTGGGCGACGGTCGGTTACCACGCGCCCGAGCTGGACACCCAGCCCTCCTCGGTGTCCTCCGACCTCTACACCGTGGCCAGGACGCTGGCGGTGCTGACGATCCCGTCCTGGAGCCCGGCCAAGGGCGGCGTGGCCAGTCCGCTGCCGCAGGACTGCGGGCACGAGTCGTTCGCCCGGCTGCTGCGCAAGGCCACCGCGCCCAACCCCGCCGACAGGTTCCAGAGCGCCTGGGAGATGGAGGAGCAGCTCGTCGGGGTGCTGCGGGAGATCAGCGCGGCCGAGGAGGGCGTGCCCTTCCCCGCGCCCTCGACCCTGTTCGGGCCCGAGCGCTCGGCCGTGTGGACGGCGCTGTCGGAGTCGCGCGACGAGGTGTTCGGCCCGCTCGACCCGGCCGTGGTCGCGGTCGAGCTGCCGGTGCCGCACGTCGATCCGCTCGACCCGGCGGCGGGCGCGCTGGCGGGCCTGCTCGGCTTCGACGGCAAGGAGCTGTTCGACCAGCTCTCGGCGATGCCGCCGACGCCCGAGACCCGGCTCATGCGGACCAGGCTGCTGGCCGAGGCGGGCGCGGCCGAGACGCCGGCGGCGCTGTCCGAGCTGGAACGGCAGCTCCCCGGCGACTGGCGGACGACCTGGTACCGCGGGGTGCTCGCGCTGGCCACGCGCCAGGCGGACACCGCGGTGACGATGTTCGACGCGTGCGTGTCGGCGCTGCCCGGCGAGCTCGCGCCCAAGCTGGCGCTGGCGTTCGCGCTGGAGTGCGCGGGCCGGCAGGCGACCCACTGGTACAACGCCGTCTGGCGGACCGACCACTCCTACGTCAGCGCCGCGTTCGGGCTGGCCAGGACGGGCCGCATCGACGTGCTGGACGAGGTGCCGCCCACCTCCAGCTACCGGATCGCGGCGCAGGTGGCGCTGGCCGCCTCGGTGTTCCGCCGGACCGACCTGACCACGCTGTCCGCGCCCGACCTGGTCGGCGCCGCCGGACGGCTGGCCAACCTGGTCGACCTCGACCCGCGCCGCCGCGACCTGCTCACCGCCGAGCTGCTGCGCTGCGCGCTGGCCTGGCTGGAGAACAACCCCGCACCACCCGGGACGAAGCTGGCCGAGGCCGACTTCACCCGACCGGGGCTGCGCAGGCGGCTGGAGTCGATCTTCAGGAAGCTCGCGGTGGCGGCCGGCTCCCGCCATGAACGCCACGCGCTCATCGACGAGGCGAACGCCGTACGACCGAGGACGTGGCTGTGATGGAACCCGTACCGAGCGCCCAGAGCTGCCCGATGTGCGCCTCCCCCGTCCTCCAGGGGGACGTCTACTGCGAGCGGTGCGGGCACGCCCTCGGCGCGCCGGTCTGCACCTCCTGCGGCGCGGCCGCGGTGGACCAGGAGGGCTACTGCGAACGTTGCGGCGCCCGCCAGCCCACCGGCCGGGACCACGCCGAGACCGTGCTCGACGGCGGGGCCGCCGCCGTGACCGACAGGGGGCTGCGACGCGCCCGCAACGAGGACGCCGTGGCGCTGCTGACGACCGGCGACGCCGTGGTGACGGTCGTGTGCGACGGCGTCGGCAGCTCGCCGCGGGCCGACCAGGCCTCGGCCGCGGCGGTGGAGACCGCGGGCGCCGCCCTGGTCAGGGGCATGTCCGCGCAGGAGGCGTTCGAGCTGGCCGGCAAGGCCGTGACCGCGCTGGCGACCTCCGTGGACGACGCCCCCGCCTGCACGTACGTCGCCGCGGTCGCCGGCCCCGGCGGGATCACGCTGAGCTGGGCCGGCGACACGCGGGCGTACTGGCTGCCCGGCGAGGACCCCGGGCAGGGCGTGCTGCTGACCGAGGACGACGTGGTCCCGACCGGCGAGATCACCGCGTGGCTCGGCGCGGATTCCGGCGAGGTGTCGCTGCATGTGCGCACGCTCGCCCCGGGGGCGCCCGGCCTGCTGCTGGTGTGCAGCGACGGCCTGTGGCGCTACCTGGACGGCTACCGGTTCCCGCGGACGGGAACCCCTCTCGACATGGCCCGCGAGATGCTGCGCCACGCACTGGCCTCCGGCGGCCAGGACAACGTGACGATCGTTCTCATCCCCCTAGGAGAAACGCATGGGTGACCAGCCCACGTTCACGCTGAACATCGACCAGAACAAGTACCTGTCCACCGACGCCCGCGAGGTGCACGCGGTCCTCACCGTGGCCTCCTCCGGCGGCGGCTTCGCCCAGGCCGCGCCCACCGAGGCGGCCGAGGTCATCATCGTCGACACCTCCGGCTCGATGAGCGGCGGCAAGATCCGCGAGGCCCGTCAGGCCGCGGCGGCGGCCGTGCACGCGCTGCGCGACGGCGTGTACTTCGCGGTGATCGCCGGGACCGAGAAGGCCAAGGTCGTCTACCCCGGCGGCAACGCCAACCTGGTCAGGGCCACGCCGGCCACCCGCGCCGAGGCCGAGCGGGCGATCAGCCGGCTGCTCGCGCACGGCGGCACGGCCATCGGCGAGTGGCTGAAGCTGGCCGGGCACCTGCTGAGCGCGTACCCGAACGCGATCAGGCACGCGCTGCTGATGACCGACGGGCAGAACAACGAGCGTCCCGAGGTGTTCGGGGCCGTGCTGCAGGGCTGGAGCGGCAAGTTCGTCTGCGACAGCCTGGGCGTGGGCGACGACTGGGTGCCCGCCGAGCTGCGGAAGGTCGCCGAGGCGATGCTCGGCTCGTTCGAGTTCGTACGGAACCAGAGTGATCTGGCCGAGTTCTTCCGCCGGGTGACGCAGACGTCGATGAGCAAGACCGTGGCGGACCTGTCGCTGCGGGTGTGGGTGCCGCAGACGGCCAAGCTGAAGTTCGTCAAGCAGGTCTCCCCCACGCTGCTCGACCTGACCGGCAAGCGCACCGACGTCAACCCGCTGACCGGCGACTACCCGACCGGCTCGTGGGGCCAGGAGGAACGCGAGTACCACCTGTGCGTGGAGGTGCCGCCGGGCCAGATCGGCCAGGAGATCAGGGCGGGCTGGGTCAAGCTGGTACGCCCCGACACCCAGGACGTCGTGGCCAGCGGCAACGTGCTGGCCCAGTGGACCGACGATCTGGCGCAGTCCACGCAGATCAACCGGAAGGTCGCCCACTACACCGGCCAGGCCGAACTGCACGAACTCATCCAGGACGGCCTGAGCGCCCGCGCCGCCGGGGACGTGCACACCGCGACCGCGCGCCTGGCCAAGGCCAGGGAGCTGGCCACGGAGTCGGGCCGCGAGGACACCGCCCGGCTGCTGGAGAAGGTCGTGGAGGTCGATCCCGCCACCGGCACGGCACGGCTGCGCAGGAACGTGGACAAGGCCGACGAGATCGAGCTGGACACCGGTTCCGTCCGCACCAGCCGGCTGCGTAAGGACGAAGGCTGATGGCGACCTGTCCCCAGGGGCACGCCTCCGGCTCCGACGACTACTGCGACGTCTGCGGCGCGCAGATGGGCGGGCCCGCCGCCGCGTCCCGGCCCCAGCCGGCGGCGGACGCCGGCGGCGGAGGTGACGACGCCTGCCCGATCTGCCAGACGCCGCGCGCCGGGCAGTTCTGCGAGGTGTGCGGCCACGACTTCACCGGCGGCGGGGGCGGCGTCCCGATCCCCGTGCGGGGGGCGCGGTGGGAGGCCGTCACGGCCGCCGACCGCGGCTACTACGAGAAGGTGATCGCCGAGGGCGGGCCCGACGCGGCGCGCATGGCCTTCCCGCCGTACTGTCCCGAGCGCTCGTTCGGGCTGGTCGGCGAGCAGGTGCGCATCGGACGGCGCAGCAAGGCCAAGAACCTGGCCCCGGAGATCGACCTGACCGGCCCGCCCGAGGACCCTGGCGTGTCGCACCTGCACGCCGTGCTGCTGGCCCAGCCCGACGGCACGTGGACGCTGGTGGATCCGGGCTCGGCCAACGGCACCCAGGTCAACGGCAGGACGGTCGAGATCAACACGCCCGTCAGGGTCGGTCCTGGCGACCGGATCCACCTGGGCGCCTGGACCGTCATCACCATCAGGGAGGGGACGCCGTGACCCTGGTGCAGAACCACGGCCCCCTCGTGCAGACGGGGGCCGCTCCCCCGCCCCGCCACAGCGTGCCCGGCCGGATCCGCGTCATCTCCGGCGTGACCGTGGCGGCGCTGGCGCTGCTGTTCGCGGCGCTCGGGGTCGGCAGCCTGACCGCTGGCGACGGACTGCGGGTCATCGGCCGCGACGCCGGACCGCAGGTCGTCGCCACCGCCGGGCTCTACCTGGCGCTCAGCGACATGGACGCCCAGGTCGCCAACGCGCTGGTCATGGGCGACCAGTACGGCCGGCAGCGCCGCGACGCCGTCGACCGGTACGAGCGGCGGCGTTCGGAGGCCAACCAGGCGCTGCTGAAGGCGTTCGAGCTGGCCGGCGACAACGCGGCCGAGCGGCGGACCGTGCAGTCGGTGCTCGACGGTCTCGGCCGCTACGAACGGCTCGCCGGGCAGGCGCTCCTGCTGAACGAGCAGGCCGGGCACGCGCCCGGCGCGCCGCCGGACAACGTGGTGGGCACCTACCGGCAGGCCACCGACCTGATGCGGCTGGTGCTGCTGCCGCAGGCCTACAACCTGACCCTGGAGAGCGGCACGATCGTCCGCCGCACCTACGACGAGAAGAACGCCCTGGTCCCGCTGCTGCGGACCGCGGTGCTGCTGGCCGGACTGCTCGCGCTGGGCTGCCTGATCTGGCTCCAGATCTTCCTGGCCCGGCGCTTCCGCCGGGTGTTCGGCCCGGCGCTGCTGGCCGCCACGCTGGCCACGGCGGTCTCGCTGATCCTCGGCGCGAACGTGCTCGGCCAGGACCAGGACGACCTGCGCACCGCCAAGGCACAGGGCTTCGACTCGGTGCTGACGCTGGCCAAGGCCCGCGCGATCAGCAACAGCATGCAGGGCGACCAGAGCCGTTACCTGCTGGACAAGGACCGCGCCGACACCTACGAGCACACGTTCCTGGACAAGTCGCAGTCGGTCGTCTACTTCGAGTCGGGCAACCTGACCCAGTACCACGCGAAGGTGGCCGGCGACTCCAAGGGCGCCCTGGGCATGCTGGGGCCCGAGCTCACCGGTGTGGAGGGCGGGCGCGTGCTGGACGCCTACCGGGCCTTCCAGCAGGCCGACACCTCCTTCCGGGAGCTGGCGCTGGCCGGCAGGACGGCCGAGGCCGTGACCGCCAAGCTCGGGCCGGTCACCGCCGCGTTCGACGCCTACGACCGGTCCCTGGTGGCGCTGGCCGACCGGCACGAGCGCACCTTCGACCGGGCCATCGACGCCGGCGAGAACGCGCTGGACAACCTGTGGCGGCTCCTGCCGTTCGCGATCGCCGGGATCGGGCTGCTGATGATCGCCGGGGTGTGGCCGAGACTCAAGGAGTACCGTTGAAGCGGGCACTGGTAGCGGCGCTGGCCCTGACCGCGGTGGCCACCGCGGCCTGCGGTACCGGCGGCCGGGAGTCGATCCTCGACAAGGACTCCCTCGTCATCGCGGTCCGTCCCGACCTGCCGTCGGTGGGCTTCCGCAAGCCGGACGGCAGCTTCGAGGGCTTCGACGTCGACGTCGCCCGCTATGTGGCCAAGCGGCTGGGCAAGGACTTCAAGCTGATCCCCGTGCTGGCGGGCGACCGCGAGAAGGTGCTGCTCCAGGGGCGGGCCGACATGGTGCTGGCGACGTACACGATCAGCATGGACCGTAAGGCGAAGGTGCTGTTCGCGGGGCCGTACCACATCTCCTACCAGGACATCCTGACGCGGCCGGACGACACGGTCCGCAACGTGCGGGAGCTGAAGGGCCGCCGGATCTGCGCGGTGGAGGGCTCGAACGCGGCCGAGCGGGTCGTGGAGGAACGCAGCGTGGCGGCCAAGCTGGTGCCGTTCAAGGACTACGCGACGTGCCTGAACGCTTTGAAGAGCAGGCAGGTGGACGCGGTGACCACCAACGACGTGATCCTGGCCGGCCTGGCCAACCAGGACGGCTCGGGGCTGCGGCTGGCCAACGCGCAGTTCAACGAGCAGCGCACCGGGGTGGGCCTGCACAAGGACGACGTGCCGGGCTGCGAGGCGGTGAACCGGGCGATCACCGACATGTACCAGGACGGGACCGCGAGCAAGCTGCTGCACAAGTGGTTCGGCAAGGCGGGCCTGAACCTGGCCAACATCGCCGTACCGCAGTTCGAGGGCTGCTCCTGAGACCGGCGCCCGGCATGCGGACGGGCCCGGCACGCTCGCCGGGCCCGTCGCGGGGTCGAAGGGTCAGTCCAGGTAGTCCTTGAGCATCTGCGCGCGCGTCGGGTGGCGGAGCTTGGCCAGGGTCTTCGACTCGATCTGCCGGATGCGCTCCCGCGTCACGCCGAACTCCCTGCCCACCTCCTCCAGCGTGCGCGGATGCCCGTCGGCCAGGCCGAAGCGGAGCTGGATGATGCGCTGCTCGCGGTCGGACAGCGTGGCCAGGATGTCGTCGAGCTGGTCCTGCAGCATGATGAAGGCGGCGGCCTCCATGGGCACGACGGCGTCGGCGTCCTCGATGAAGTCACCGAGGTCGGAGTCCTCCTCGCCGATCGGCGACTGCAGGGACACCGGCTCCTGGGCGATGCGCTGGATCTCCACCACGCGGTCGACCGGGAGGTCCATCTCCTTGGCGATCTCCTCGGGGATGGGCTCGCGGCCGAGATCCTGGTGGAGCTGACGCTGCACTCTGACGAGCTTGTTGATGGTCTCCACCATGTGCACCGGAATGCGGATGGTGCGCGCCTGGTCGGCGATCGCCCGGGTGATCGCCTGTCTGATCCACCAGGTGGCGTAGGTGGAGAACTTGTACCCCTTCGTGTAGTCGAATTTCTCGACCGCCCGGATGAGCCCGAGGTTGCCTTCCTGGATCAGGTCGAGGAAGAGCATGCCGCGGCCCACGTAGCGCTTGGCGATCGACACCACGAGCCTGAGGTTGGCCTCGATGAGCCGCTGTTTGGCCCTGGTGCCCTGCCAGACGAGCTCCCTGAACTCGGGGAAGGCCAGACGCGAGACCCCGTTGGCCAGCTTGTCCTCGGCGAACAGGCCGGCTTCGATCGACTTGGCGAGCTCCACCTCCTCCTCGGCGGTCAGCAGGGGGACGCGGCCGATCTCCCGCAGATAGATACGGACGAGATCGCTGGTCGGCGCCCGCTTGCCTACGTCCTCCTCATCGGCGCGGGTGGACTCCTCGTCGCCCTGGGGCTCAAGGACCTCCACGCCGTTCTCTGCGAGCATCCGCACGACGCGTTCCAGCGCGTCGGACGGCAGCTCGGATCGGTCAAGCGCGGCGGCGACGTCATCGACGGTTACGCTTCCGCGCTCCCTTCCCTTCGCGACGAGGTCCGCCACCTGATCTACCGATGGCGGCCCGCTTGGCAGCACCGATGCACCCACGGGAGACAGTCTGCAGTATTGGTTCCATCAAATGGCAGACCCATTTTTGTTGCGGAAGGTAAGACGATCAGCATTACCGAATTGAGATCGAGTAAAGGTTTGGCCCGAGTTTGATCAGGAAAGAAAAGTCAATTACGCGGTCCGGAATCCCACGTCCGGCGACGCCCGCCGGCCGGACGTATCTTTTTTGCTGCCCGCAGATGTCCCGGATACCCCATCACGGCAGCGCGGACCGGCCGCCATTCCCCCATGAACCACCCTGGTTCACCGCCGGCCCCCGCTGCCGAACTGTTATCAAAAGCCCCGGCGCTCAGCTTCCCGCGGCGCGGTCGCGCAGCACCCGGCGCTGCTGCTCCAGCGCCACCAGCTCGCCGAACAGCTTGTTGTACTCCTGCTGCTCCTCCACCGGGTTGAGGCGCTGCATGCGGGACTTGACCTGGGCGATGGCCCGGTCGACCGCGATCGCCTCGATGGCCGCCAGCATGGCCCCCGCGTAACGCTCCTCGGCGTGCGCGTCGGCCTGGATGGGCTCCACCGCGAACCTCGTCACGAGCCCCCTGGAGCCCTCGTCGTGGGCGTTCTCCAGCAGCCGGTCGACCCACTCACGGCCGCCGTGACCGGCCGAGCCGGCGCCTCCGGCGGCCTCGATGACCTTGTGCAGCGTGACGTGGTCGGGCGCGGTGAACGCCTGCGGGTCGAGGGCGTCGAAGCGCGGCCCGAGCAGCGCGGGCCGCTGGACGGCCAGCTTGAGCAGCTCGCCCTCCACCCGCACGCCCGGATCGACGGGGGCCGCCTTGGGGGCGCGCCGGGGGCGGCCCTGCTGGGTGTTGGCGACCTCGCCGATGCGCTGCATGACGAAGCGCTCGTCCATGAACCCGAGCCAGCGGTCGAGGTCGATGGCGTAGCGCTTGCGCAGGCCGACGTCCTTGATCCCGGCCACGATGGGCGCCGCCGCGTCGAGGGCGGCGATCTTGCCCTCGTTGCTGCGCAGGTCGTAGCGGGAGATGGTGCTCCTGATGGCGAACTGGAACAGCGGCTCGCGGCTCGCGATCAGGTCGCGCACCGCCGCGTCGCCCTGCTTGATCCGCAGGTCGCACGGGTCGAGCCCGTCGCTCTGCACCGCGACGTAGGTCTGCGTGACGAACTTCTGCTCGTCGGCGAAGGCCCGCAGCGCCGCCTTCTGGCCGGCCGCGTCGCCGTCGAAGGTGAAGATGACCTCGCCGCGGAACTCGGCCTGGTCGAGCAGGAACCGGCGCAGGATCTTGATGTGCTCCTCGCCGAACGACGTGCCGCAGGTGGCCACCGCGGTCGGCACTCCGGCCAGATGGCAGGCCATCACGTCGGTGTATCCCTCGACGATCACCGCCTGGGCGCGCTTGCTGATCTCTCGTTTGGCGAGATCAATGCCATAAAGGACCTGGCTCTTCTTGTAAAGCGGCGAGTCAGGCGTATTCAGATATTTCGGACCATCGTCGGAATCGAGCAACTTGCGGGCGCCGAAACCGATCACGTCACCCGTGGCGTCCCTGATCGGCCAGATCAGCCGCCCCCTGAACCGGTCGATCGGCCCGCGCCTGCCCTCCTTGGCCAGGCCGCCCTTGACCAGCTCGTCGGCGGAGAACCCACGCCCCATCAGATGGCGCGCCAGCGCCTCCCACTCGGCCGGCGCGTAGCCGACGCCGAACGTCTCGGCGTCGGCGCGCTCGAACCCGCGCTCGGACAGGAACCGGCGCCCCGGGGCCGCGTCGGGCCCGAACAACTTCTCGGCGTAGAACTCGGCGGCCACCCGGTGGGCCTCGATCAGCCGGGCCCGCTCACCGTGGTCGCGCTTGGGGACGTAGCCGCCCTGCTCGTACTGGAGCTGGATGCCGGCCCGCTGGGCCAGCCGCTCGACCGCCTCACCGAACGGCAGGTGCTCGATCTTCTCGACGAACGTGATCACGTCGCCGCCTTCCCCGCAACCGAAACAGAAGTACATTCCGCGCTCGGGGGTGACGTTGAAGGACGGGCTCTTCTCGTCGTGGAAGGGGCACAGGCCCTTGAGGTTGCCCCCTCCGGCGTTGCGCAACTGGATGTGCTCGCCGATCACGTCGGCGATGGGTGAACGCTCACGTACGAGCGCGATGTCGACATCACGGATCCGGCCAGCCACGCCGGTGAGTCTATTCCGCCCGACCGACGGTTCCGCCCCTCACCGGGTGTGCCGCGGCGGGTGAACGGCGAGGCACGGGCGGTGGACGGCCGGGGAAGACGCGCGTCACCTCTGGGTTGCTAAAGAGGGAAACTGGTGATGCGGAGTCCCGTGGTCGGCTACAAAGGTGAGGGTTGTCGGTGGAAACGGTGACACGGGTGAGGAAGACTATGCATTCCGGGCATATCGCACGGTGGGTGGCCGTCGCCGCCGTGCTGCTCACCGGCGCCTGCGCCCAGGCGACCGGGGTGGCGGGCGTCAGCGCCCAGTCGCCCTCCACGGCCCCGGCCACGAGCGCGTCCACCCCCACCCCCGAGGTCACCGCCACCATCCCCTCGCCCGGCCCGTCCGACCAGGACGCCGAGCAGCCCCCAAAGGGGGACGACCCGGTCAGAGTGCCGCCGCCCAAGCTGTCGAAGTTCACCTACACGTTCCCGGTCAAGGGCTGCGGCAGCACCTACCAGCGGGCCCTGCTCGTGCTGCCCAAGACGACGATCTGGGCCGCGCAGGGCTGCTCGTTCGTCGCGCCCGTGGGCGGCGTCGTGGACGAGGTCAACATCAAGAACCGGTGGGCGCCCTCCACCGACAAGGGCGCCGACCGCGAGGGCAGGTTCGTCACGATCGTCGGCGACGACGGCGTGCGCTACCTCGGCGGCCACCTCGACTCCGTCGCCAACGGCATCCGGCCGGGCGTACGCGTCAAGGCCGGGCAGCTCCTGGGCCGGGTGGGCAGGTCGGGGAACGCCCGCGACGCCGGCTCGAACCTCTACTTCGCGATCTCCTGGAAGACCGGCCCGGCCTACTGGTGGGTACGCCGGGGCATGGTCGAGCCGTGGGACTACCTGGACGCCTGGCGGTCCGGCAACCGCACGCTCTCCCCCCGCCAGGAGACGCTGGCGCTGCGCGGCAGGCTCGGCGAGACGCCGCGCTGCGCGGTCCAGTGCAAGTCCAAGAAGGTGCCCCAGGCCAGCAAGAAGCCCAGGCAGCCGCGGAACGACGACACCAAGGACGAGAACCCGATCACGGCGGACCCGTCGTCAACTCCTTTCGGTCAGTGACGACGCCCGACCTGATCAGCTCCTGGATCTCCGGCACGACGTCCCCGGTGTTGACGTTCATGCCGGCGATCACCCGGCCCTCGCGCCGCCAGAAGGCGACGAACCGCAGGTCCTCCACCGACCCCCGGCAGACGACCTCGTCGTAGCCGCCGACGTCGCCGGAGAACTCCATGCTCAGGTCGTACTGGTCGGTGCGGAAGTACGGGATCTCGTCGTGGACGACCTCCTGGCCGAGCATGGCGCGGGCGGCGGCCGGGCCGCCCTTGAGCGCGCCGGACCGGTGCTCTACGCGGACGTGCTTGCCGTACAGGGGGTGGAAGGGCTCGGCGGCGTCGCCGGCGGCGTACACGTCGGGGTGCGAGGTGCGCAGGGAGGCGTCGGTGCGGATGCCGTGCCGGACCTCCAGTCCCGCGTCGCGGGCCAGCTCCACCTCGGGCGCGACGCCGATGCCGGCCACCACGAGGTCGGCCGTCAGCCGCTCCCCCGAGCTGAGCCGCACGCCGGTCCCGGTGACCTCGGCGACCGCGATGCCGAAGCGCAGGTCCACGCCGTGGCGGGCGTGCAGGCGGGCGAACACCTCGCCCAGTTCGGGGCCGAGCGCCCGGTTGAGCGCGGTGGGCTCGGGCTCGACGACGGTGACCCGGCAGCCCGCCGCGCGGGCCGCCGCCGTGCTCTCCAGCCCGATCCAGGACGCCCCGACCACGATCACGCTGCCGCCCTCGGCGAAGCGCCGCCTGAGCGCCTCGCAGTCCTCGACGGTACGCAGGTAGTAGGCCGGGCCCGGCAGGCGTCTCGGCGTCGCGCCGGTCGCGATCAGCAGCTTGTCGTAGGCCCGCCGGGACCCGTTGGCGAACCTGACGACGTGGTTGCGGGGCTCGATGCGGGTGACGGGCAGGCCGAGCCGCAGCTCCACGTCGTTGTCGGCGTACCAGTCCGGGGCGTGGACGTAGATCTTCTCCCGCGCGCTCCCGCCCCGCAGGTACTCCTTGGACAGGGGCGGCCGTTCGTACGGGCGTTCGGTCTCCGCGCCGGCGAGCACGACCTCGCCGTCGAAGCCCTCCTCGCGCAACGTCTGCGCGGCCTTGGCGCCCGCAAGGCCCGCGCCGACGATGACATATGTAGCCATGCGCGCAGTATCCGCCGACGGGGCAGGTCCGCAAAGCCGCTCGTGGGAGCGGTTTCACCCGCGTCGGCGGAGTGTCGTCACTTCGACAGGCGGCGGTGCCAGGCCACGGCCGAGGTGTCGGTGAGCGAGGCGATCTGGTCGATCACGACGCGCACCCGGGCCGCGTCGTCGGGGGCCTCCAGGAAGGCGGGCCGGAAGGCGGGTTCGAGCGTGCCGGGGGCGCCGAGCGTGATCAGCGAGGCGAGCTCGGTGATCAGCTCGCGCTGCCTGGCCTGGTTGGCGTGGTGGCCCTCGGTGGTCATCACGTAATGGGCGGTGACGCCCTTGAGCAGGGCGCACTCCAGCAGCGTGGCGCGCGGCACGACGAGGTCGGCGCGGTGGCGGGCGCCGTGGACCTCCTTGGTGGCGGTCTGGGCCGAGCGGCAGAACCGGCCGATCAGGCCGCTGGTGAGCGCCTTGAGACCGGCCAGGTCGGCGAGCGTGGCCTCGAAGCGGCGCGGCCACAGCGGGTCGGCGATCAGCTCGGCGAAGACCTCCTCCAGCTCGTTGAGGTCGGCGCCGGGCGCGTACCAGGTGCGGGTGATGCGGGCCACCGCGCCGCGCTCCACGGACGACTGGAGCGCCTCTGGCGTGACGTGGCCGGAGTGGAGGGCGTCCTCCAGGTCGTGGACGGAGTAGGCCACGTCGTCGGCCCAGTCCATGATCTGGGCCTCGAAGCTCACGCGGCCTTGCGGGGCGCCGTCCCTGATCCACTCGAAGACCGGCAGGTCGTCGTGGTAGACGCCGAACTTCGGGGACTTCTCGCACGTCCAGGGGTATTTGACGGAGGCGTCGAGCGCGGCCCTGGTGAGGTTGAGGCCGGCGCTGCGGCCGTCCTCGGTGAGGACCTTGGCCTCCAGCCTGGTGAGCAGGCGCAGGCTCTGGGCGTTGCCCTCGAAGCCGCCGCAGGAGGTGGCCAGCGCGTTGAGCGCGACCTCCCCGTTGTGCCCGAACGGCGGGTGGCCGAGGTCGTGGGCCAGGCAGGCGGTCTCGACCAGGTCGGGGTCGACGCCGAGCGTGGCGCCCATCTCCCTGCCGACCTGGGCGCATTCGAGCGAGTGCGTCAGCCGGGTGCGCGGGATGTGCTGGCCGCCGCCGAGCGTCTCGCCGGGGCCCACGACCTGCGTCTTGGCCGCCAGCCTGCGCAGCGCGGCGCTGTGCAGGACGCGGGCGCGGTCGCGTTCGAACGCGGCGCGTCCGGGGTTGCCGGGTGGTTCCGGGACCCATCGTTCCTGGTCGTGCTCGTCGTAGTACGACATTGGTGCAGTGATTTTATCCGGTTTCCCGTCTCCGCTAGTGTCAAGCCTCGCGAGAACCCCTTCCCCGGGAGCCCTCCCCCATGACGACAGCGTTCCGAGCTGTGCTGGCCTTCAGCCTGCTCGCCGGTTTCTACGTGCTGGTCGGCGTCATCCTGGTGGCCGCCGTGCTCTTCGACGTCCTGCTGCTGGCCGACTTCCACCCCAGGGGTCTGACGGCCGCGATCGCGCTCACGCTGGCGGCGGGCGCGGTGGTGCGGGCGCTGTTCATGGTCGGCCGCCGCCAGGCAGGCGAGCAGCCGGGCGTGCCGGTGGGGCGCGAGCACGAGCCCGCGCTCTGGCAGGTGGTGGAGGACCTGGCCCGGCGGGTGCGCACCGCGCCGCCCGACGAGATCCGGCTCGTCCCCGAGGTGAACGCGGCGGTCTCGGAGGACACCCGGTTCCTGGGGTTGCGCGCGACGCGGCGGCGGATGTTCGTCGGGCTGCCGCTGCTGCAGACCCTCACCGTCGACGAGATGCGCGCGGTGCTGGGGCACGAGCTGGGCCACTACAGCGGGGCCCACACGCGGCTGGGCGCGCCCGTCTACCGGGGGCGGGTCTCGCTGATCGCGACCGTGCGGGAGCTCGGCGACCATCCGCTCATCCAGCGGCTCTTCGCCGGGTACGCCAAGCTCTACCTGCGGGTCTCCCAGGCCGTGTCGCGCCGGCAGGAGCACGAGGCCGACGAGTTCGCGGTGGCGATCGGCGGGCGCCAGGCCATGTCGGGCGCGCTCCGCAAGATCCACGACACCGCCCTGGCCTGGGACCTGTACACGAGGGACTACCTGTCGCTGACCGGCGTGGGCGGCACCCGGCCCGCCTCGGTGTTCGGCGGCTTCCACGCGCTGCTGAACGACCCGGGCCGGCAGGCCGAGGTCGCCCGGCTGGGCGAGCGGCCCGAGGACGTCTCGCCGTACGACTCCCATCCCGGTCTGGCCGACCGCCTGGCCGCCATCGCGACGCTGCCCGAGCCGGAGCACGTCCCCGATCCGCGCCCGGCGCTGACGCTGCTGCGCGACCCCGACGTCGCGGCCGCGGCGGTGGAGCGGTCGATGTGGACGCCGGAGGCGCTGGCCGGGCTCCGTCCGGTGCCGTGGGACGAGCTGGTGGCCCAGGGCATGTACGCCGGGCGCAACGCCGACGCGCTGCGCGACCTGGCGGTGGCGGGGCAGCGGGTGATGGGGGCCACGCGCCCCTACCTCGACGCGGCCTTCGAGGCGATCGCCAGGGGGCGGCAGGCCGAGCTGGCCGGGCAGCTGCGCGAGCTGGGCTGGACGCCGTCGGAGACGCTGCTCGCCGGGGTGCTGGGCCAGGCGCTGGAGGCGGTGCTGATCCAGCTCGGCGAGGCCCGGTGGACGCTGTCCTGGTCGGGCCCCGCCCGGCTGCTGTACGACGACGGCGAGGAGGTGGCCCTGGCCGAGTACGCGGCCCGGGTCGCCGGCGATCCGGGGGCGGTGGCCGGGCTGCGGCAGTGGCTGGGCGACCACGGGATGCGGCACGACTACGTGCCGGCGGAGGAGGCTCTGCCCCGCTAGCCGGGCGCGGGAAGGCTCCGGGGGGCCGGCGGGCGGACCATGAGGACGTCCACCTGGTCCTCGCCCTCGACGGTGAAGCCGTGCCGCTCGTAGAGCCGCTGGGCGGCGCTGCCCCGCAGCACGACCAGGCGTACGGCCGCGTCCTCGGCGTCCGCGCGGTCCAGCAGCGTCCGCAGGACGGCCGAGCCGAGCCCGCGTCCCTGGAGGGCGGGGTCGAGGTAGAAGTGCTCCAGCCGGCGTCCGTCCTCGGCGGGGCGCAGGGTGACGCAGCCCGCGAAGGCGCCGCCGGCCAGGATGACGGAGGTGTGGCCGGGAGAGAAGGAGTCACGGAACCGCTGCCGTACCCGGTGCTCGTCGAAGCGGCCCAGCCGCTCCAGGTCAGGGCGCATCACCCTCGCCCGCAGCTCCGCGATCGCCTCCACCTCGTCCGGCCCGGCGGGGCGCAGCTCCCAATCCACGAGATTTTCCATGGCGGAAAGTATCGCAATGACCGGTTTTGAGGGGATCTCCGGGGCTGTACACAAGAAGTCAACAGATCTTCAACCGGCCGATCCTAGGATCCGTCCCCAAGGAGCGCTCCTCCAGGGGGCGCCGACAGAGGAGGGAACCCGTCGTGAACCTAGGCGTCCCGGAGATCATCATCGGATTCGTGCTCTTCTTCCTCCTGATCGGGATCGTGGTGTTCACCGCCGTGGTGCTGGCCAACCGGCGGCGCGGGTAGCGCACAGGAGGCGGCCGGGGGGTGACCCCGGCCGCCGGGCGGTCAGCGGGTGTCGGAGTCGGTGCCGGTCAGGGCGGCGCGACCGGCCTCCAGCCGGGCCACCGGGATGCGGAACGGGGAGCAGGAGACGTAGTCGAGGCCGACCTCGTGGCAGAAGTGCACCGAGTCGGGGTCGCCGCCGTGCTCGCCGCAGATGCCCACGTGCAGGTCGGGACGGGCGGCGCGGCCCTCCTCGACGGCGATCCTGACCAGCCGGCCGACGCCGTCGCGGTCGAGGGTCTCGAACGGGCTGACGCCGAAGATGCCGAGCTCCAGGTAGCGCGAGAAGAAGGCGGCCTCCACGTCGTCGCGGCTGAAGCCCCAGGTCATCTGGGTCAGGTCGTTCGTGCCGAAGGAGAAGAACTCGGCGGCCTCGGCGATCTGGGCCGCCGTCAGCGCCGCCCTCGGCACCTCGATCATGGTGCCGATCAGCGCCTCGACGCCGGTCTCCGCGAGGATCCTGGACGCCTCCTCGCGTACGGACTCCAGCTCCTGGACGGCCGCCACCAGCGGGATCATGATCTCCGGACGCGCGCCCGGGACCTCGGCCGCGGCCTGGGCGATCGCCCGCACCTGCATGGCGAACAGCCCGGGGATCACCAGGCCGAGGCGGACGCCGCGCAGGCCCAGCATGGGGTTCTGCTCGTGCAGCCTCTTGACGGCGGCCAGCAGCCTGCGGTCCTTGTCCGTCACGTCGGGCGAGGTGGCGACCTTGACCGACAGGTCCACGAGGTCGGGCAGGAATTCGTGCAAGGGCGGGTCGATGAGCCGGATGGTGACGGGGTCGCCGCCCATGGCCTTGAAGATGCCGATGAAGTCGGCCTTCTGGAGGGGTTCGAGGGCGTCGAGCGCGGTCTGCCGCTCCTCCTCGCCGTCGGCCAGGACGAGGTCCTCCACGAGCTGGCGGCGCTCGCCGAGGAACATGTGCTCGGTGCGGCACAGGCCGATGCCCTGGGCGCCGAAGCGGCGGGCCCGCGCGGCGTCCTCGGGGGTGTCGGCGTTGGCGCGCACCCGCAGCCGGCGCACGGAGTCGGCGTGGCCCATGATCCGGTCCACGGCCCTGACCAGGTCGTCGTCCGGCCGCGCGCCTTCGAAGTACTCGACCACGGCCGAGTCCACGACCGGGACCTCGCCGAGGTAGACCTCGCCGGTGGTGCCGTCGATGGAGATGACCTCCCCCTCGGAGACGACCTCGCCGCCGGGCGCGGTGAACCGGCGCTCGCCGGTGGAGACCTCCAGCTCCTCGGCGCCGCACACGCACGTCTTGCCCATGCCGCGGGCGACCACGGCCGCGTGCGAGGTCTTGCCGCCGCGGCTGGTCAGGATGCCCTTGGCGGCGATCATGCCGGCCAGGTCGTCGGGGTTGGTCTCGCGGCGGACGAGGATGACGTCCTCACCCCGTCCGGCCAGCTCGACGGCGCGCTCGGAGGAGAAGACGACCTTGCCGACGGCCGCGCCCGGCGAGGCGTTCATGCCCTTGGCGATCTTCTTCTTCTCGGCGCCGCCGTCGAAGCGGGGGAACATGAGCTGGGCGAGCTGGTCGCCCGTGACGCGGGTGACGGCCTCGTCGAGGGTGATCAGGCCCTGGTCGACGAGCTGGGTGGCGATGCAGAAGGCGGCCGCGGCGGTGCGCTTGCCGACGCGGGTCTGGAGCATCCACAACTTGCCGCGCTCGATCGTGAACTCGATGTCGCACAGGTCCTTGTAGTGGTTCTCCAGCGTCTCCATGATCTGCAGCAGCTCGTCGTAGGAGCGCTTGTCGAGGCGTTCGAGCTCCTGGAGGGGGATGGTGTTGCGGATGCCGGCGACGACGTCCTCGCCCTGGGCGTTCTGCAGGTAGTCGCCGTAGATGCCCTGCTGGCCGGAGCCGGGGTCGCGGGTGAAGGCGACGCCGGTGCCGGAGTCGTTGCCGACGTTGCCGAAGACCATGGCCACGATGTTGACGGCGGTGCCGAGGTCGGCGGGGATGCGCTCCTGGCGGCGGTAGAGGACGGCGCGCGGGGCGTTCCAGGAGTCGAAGACCGCCATGACGGCCAGCCGCATCTGTTCGCGGGGGTCGGCGGGGAAGTCCTTGCCGGTCTGCTCCCGGACGATGTCCTTGTAGGTCTCCACGAGACCCTGGAGCTCGCCCGCGTCGAGATCGGTGTCCTGGCGGCGGCCCTTCAGCTCGTCGAGCGCGTGCTCGAACAGGTCGCCGTCGAGGCCGAGCACGGTCTTGCCGAACATCTGGATCAGCCGCCGGTAGGAGTCCCAGGCGAAGCGGTCGTTGCCGCCCGCCTGCTTGGCCAGGCCGTGGACCGACTCGTCGTTGAGCCCGATGTTGAGGACCGTCTCCATCATGCCCGGCATGGAGAACTTCGCGCCCGACCGTACGCTGACCAGGAGGGGGTCGTCGGCCTGCCCGAGGCGGCGGCCCATCTGGGCCTCCAGGGCGTCCAGGTGCTCGGCGACCTCGCGCTCCAGGCCGTCGGGAAGAGCGCCTTCCGTCAGGTAGTGACGGCAGGCTTCAGTGGTGATCGTGAATCCGGGGGGGACGGGCAGCCCGAGATTCGTCATCTCGGCGAGATTCGCGCCCTTTCCACCGAGAAGATCCTTGAGATTCCTGTTGCCCTCGGTGAAGTCGTAAACGTACTTGGCCACCACAGCTCCAATCCAACGCTTCTGCCCCGGACTCTACCGGCGAAATTCATGATGAAACTGCACTCCTCGGTTAAGTCATCGTTTTTGCTGGTCAACGGCCTGCGAGAGGTCTAATCCAATTATAGGACCGCTGACCGATAAATTGGTTTATACCAATTGGTTTACACCAATTCTTGGGAAAGAGGAGCGCAGCCGCAGAATCGCATCGAACCTGCGCCAGGGGGCGGCCATGGCCGGCCCCCGCCAAACCCAAGCGTCGTGCACGCTTCGTCGCGCAACCCGCCGACATGGTGATCTACCTGGACGGCCGGCCGACGCTCAGCCCGCGTCGCCGCCGGGTTCAGGGCCCGGGGGCACGATCGCTCAACGTGACCCAGCTCGGCTCGTTCCGCGATATGGACGTGATCGGGACATGACACTCTGCTCGCATGCCCCGCACGACGCCACGAGGCCTGATGGCCGCCTGCCTGGTCCTGGCGCTGTCCGCGTGCGGCTCGGGAACCCCCGAGCCGGCCGCAGGGTCGCTGGTGCCTGGGGCGGAGCAGCGACACGCGACCCAGCTCAGGCCCGGTGACTGCCTCGTGTCGATCCCCGGCGACCTGATCGCGACGCTCGTGCCGTGCGGCAACCCGCACGCGGCCGAGTTCGGCATGATCTACGTCGTGCCGGAGGGCCCGTGGCCGGGCACCGAGCGGGCCACGCGGGAGGCCAAGAGCTTCTGCGCGCCGCGGCTGCGGGTCAAGGCGGACAGGCGCCACGAGATCGAGGTGAGCGCGCTGCCGCCGATCGAGGAGGAGTGGCCGCGTCACCGCACGGCGTACTGCGTGGCGGTGGCCCGGCAGGGGCAGCTCGTCGGGCGCGTCCTGGAGTAGGGGCGGGCGCGGCCCGGGTCACCTGGTGATCGGGTTGCTCTCGGGCGCCGGGCCGGGCACGCCGTCGCGCGGCGGCAGCCACAACACGAACGTGGCTCCCTGCCCGAGCGTGGAGAACACCGCCACCCGCCCCGCGTGCGACTCCACGATCTGCCGGACGATGGCCAGGCCGAGCCCCGTGTGCCGGTCGCGCCGGCTGGCCTCGCCGCGCCAGAACCGGTCGAACACCCGCTCCTGCTCCGCCGCGCCGAGCCCGGGGCCGTCGTCCCTGACCGCGACCCACAACCAGCCCTCCGACCGGCCGGCCTCGACCCGGACGCGGCCACCGGGCGGGGTCAGGCGCACCGCGTTGGACAGCAGGTTGGCCACGGCGCGGCGCAGCGCGTCCTGGTCGCCGGTCATCTCCAGGTTCCGGTCCAGGCCGCGGGTGATCGTCAGGCCGCGGGCGGCGGCCGGCGCCGCGTACTCCTCGCACGCCTCCCGCGCCACCCTGCTCAGGTCGAGGTCGGTGTCGGCGAACGCGGTCGCCTGCCGGCGGGCGCTGGCCAGCAGGTCCTCCACGAGCCTGGTCATGCGGGTGGTCGCCCGGTCCACGATCTGCACGGCCCTGGCCCGCTCCTCGTCGCTGGCCTCGGGCGAGGCGAGCACGGCGTCCACGTTGGCCCGGATGATCGTCAGGGGGCTGCGCAGCTCGTGGGAGGCGTCGTCGATGAGCCGGCGCTGCGCGCTGAACGCCTCCTCCAGCCGGTCGAGCATGGTGTCGATGGTGTCGGCCAGGTCCTTGAGCTCGTCGCGCGAGCCGCCCAGCCTGATCCGCCGGGTCAGGTCGGTCGCCTGGATCTCCTCCGTCGTACGCGTGATCGACCGCACCGGACGCAGCACCCGCCCCGACAACACCCATCCGATGCCCAGGGACGCCAGGTAGAGCCCGGCCAGGGTGGCCAGCGAGTAGTCGCGCAGCGTGGCCAGCGTCCTGATGTTGACCTCGTTCTCGACCTCCTCGATGAAGACGACCTCCTGCTTGCCCACGTACTGGTTGCCGCGGTACGCCTTGGCGTACTCGGTCGAGTACGGGCGTTCCTCGGTGGTCTTGGAGACGGCCAGGTAGATGCCGCCCAGCACCAGCGCGGCCAGCACGAACAGCAGCCCCGAGTAGAGCACGGTGAGCCGGAAGCGGATGGTGTGGATCACACCGGCTCCCTGAGCCGGTAGCCGCGGCTGATCACCGTCTCGATGAGGCCGTCCTCCTGGAGCTTGCGGCGCAGGTTGCCGACGGTGACCCGGACGGTGTTGGTGAACGGGTCGGCGTGCTCGTCCCAGACGTGTTCGAGCAGTTCCTCGGTGGAGACGACGTGGCCGGGACGGGTCATCAGGTAGTGCAGCACGCCGTACTCCTTGGGGGTCAGGGCCAGGGAGCGGCCGTCGAGGGAGACCTCCATGCGGGCGGTGTCGATGCGCAGGCCGCCCACCTGGAGCACGGCGGTGCCGCCGGTGTCCCTGCGCAGCAGTGCCCGCACCCTGGCCAGCAGCTCGGGGAAGGCGAACGGCTTGACCAGGTAGTCGTCGGCGCCCTCGTCGAGGCCGCGTACCCGGTCGTCGAGGCGGTCGCGGGCGGTCACCATGATGATCCGCACGCCGCGGCCGGCGGCACGTACCGAGCGGCAGAGCTGGAACCCGTCGCCGCCGGGCAGGTTCAGGTCGAGCAGGACCAGGTCGTAGGTGTTGACCTCCAGCTTCTCGTGCGCCGACGGCGCGTCGTAGGCCACGTCCACCGCGTAGCCCGCCCGGACCAGACCCACCCGTAACGCGTCGACCAGGTCTTCCTCGTCCTCGACCACCAGCAGTCGCATGATCTTGACCCTAGTTCCGGATGACGTGTCACACCATGGGTCCGGAGCGGCCTTCCCGGCCCAGCCCACTGCACCAAACACCCGCGAAAAACCACATAACTATCGCCTTTACACGATTTTTCGGTGGTGACCGTTAAATCTTTCGACCATGACGCCCTTCCAGCGATATTTGGCAGAAGAAGTGGCACTCGATCACGTAGAGGGCCTGATCTCACGGCGCGAGGCCCTGCGCCGCCTGGGCCTTCTCGGGCTCGCCCTCCCCGCCGCCACTGCTCTCCTCGCCGCCTGCGGCGCCACCCCGGAAACCGACCCGGCGAGCACTCAGGGGCCGCAGGCGGCCTCGCCGCCCGGCGCGGCCTCCCCCGCGGGCCCGCCGCCGCTCCCCACGCAGGCGATCACGTTCCCCGGCCCGGACGGGACCACCTTGCGGGCCGCCTGGGCCCCCGCCGCCGCCCCCAGGGGCGCGGTGCTGGTCATGCACGAGAACCGCGGCCTGACCGACCACATCCGCTCGGTCGCCGGCCGCCTGGCCGCGAGCGGCTACTCGGCCCTCGCGCCCGACCTGCTCTCCCGCGAGGGCGGCACGGCCGCGTTCGCCGACACCGCGCGAGTCACGGCCAGGCTGGGCGAGATCCCCCAGGAACGGTTCGTGGCCGACATGAAGGCGGCCGTCGGCGAGCTGCGGAACCGGGCCGAGGGCGCCCGGCTGGGCATGATCGGGTTCTGCTTCGGCGGCGGCATGACGTGGCTGCTGCTGTCGTCCGGGGAAGACCGGCTGGACGCCGCCGCGCCCTTCTACGGCCCCCTCCCCGACGACGCCGACCTGACCGGCGCCCGGGCGTCCGTCCTGGCGATCTACGCCGAGCAGGACGACCGCGTCAACGCCACCCGGGACGCGGCCGAGGAGGCGCTGACGAAGGCCGGGCTCACCCACGAGCTGGTGACCGTCCCGGGCGTCGGCCACGCCTTCTTCAACGACACCGGCGCCCGGTACGACGCGCGGGCCGCCGCGCAGGCCTACGACTACGCGCTGACCTGGTTCGGCCGCCACCTGTCCTGACCGGCCGGGCCGGAAAAGGCGAACGCCGCCCGCGGCGGAGGCCGGGGCGGCGCTGGCCAGGTGGTGCCGGGGTCAGTCGTTGAGGCGCTGGCGCAGGTAGGAGTCGACCTGGTCGATCGCGATGCGCTCCTGGGCCATGCTGTCACGCTCGCGGATCGTCACCGCGTGGTCTTCGAGGGTGTCGAAGTCGACGGTGATGCAGAACGGGGTGCCGATCTCGTCCTGGCGGCGGTAACGGCGGCCGATCGCGCCCGCGTCGTCGAACTCGACGTTCCACCGCCTGCGCAGCTGCGCGGCCAGGTCGCGGGCCTTCGGCGACAGGTCGGCGTTGCGCGACAGCGGCAGCACCGCGGCCTTGACCGGCGCGAGCCGGTGGTCGAGCCGCAGCACCGTGCGCTTCTCCAGGACGCCCTTGGCGTTGGGCGCCTCGTCCTCGGTGTAGGCGTCGAGCAGGAAGGTCAGCGTGGCCCGGTCGACGCCGGCGGCCGGCTCGATGACGTAGGGGACGTAACGCTCACCGGTGTCCTGCTCGAAGAAGCTCAGGTCGACGCCCGACGCCTTGGAGTGGGCGGTGAGGTCGAAGTCGGTGCGGTTGGCGATGCCCTCCAGCTCGCCCCACTCCGAGCCCTGGAAGTTGAAGCGGTACTCGACGTCGACGGTCCGCTTGGCGTAGTGGGACAGCTTCTCCTGCGGGTGCTCGTAGAGGCGCAGGTTGTCCTTGTTGATGCCCAGGTCGGAGTACCAGCGGAAACGCTCGTCGATCCAGTACTGGTGCCACTCCTCGTCGGTGCCGGGCTTGACGAAGAACTCCATCTCCATCTGCTCGAACTCGCGGGTGCGGAAGATGAAGTTGCCCGGCGTGATCTCGTTGCGGAAGGACTTGCCGACCTGGCCGATGCCGAACGGGATCTTCTTGCGCGCCGACTGCTGCACGTTGAGGTAGTTGATGAAGATGCCCTGCGCGGTCTCCGGACGGAGGTAGGCCAGGCCCGACTCGTCCTCGACCGGGCCGAGGAAGGTCTTGAGCAGGCCGCTGAACTGCCGGGGCTCGGTGAAGGTGCCCTTGTTGCCGCAGTTGGGGCAGGTGATGTCGGCCAGGCCGTTCTCGGGCTCCTTGCCGTTCTTCTCCTCGTACGCCTCGACGAGGTGGTCGGCGCGGAAGCGCTTGTGGCACGACTGGCACTCGGTCAGCGGGTCGGTGAAGGTCTCGACGTGGCCGCTGGCCCGCCAGACCTCGGGGGCCAGGATGACGCAGGAGTCGAGGCCCACCACGTCGTCGCGCGACTGGACCATCGACAGCCACCACTGCCGCTTGACGTTGTTCTTCAGCTCGACACCCAGAGGACCGTAGTCCCACGACGCGCGAAGTCCGCCGTAGATCTCGCTCGACGGGTAAACGAGCCCGCGGCGCTTGGCGAGGCTGACGATGGTGTCCATGACGTCGATGCGTCGTGCCATTTTGGTTGCGTCTCTTTCCGGCTGGAGGTCGGCGAGTGAATTCGGTGAGATCCCAGCTTAGGGGACGCTCACCCGGTCTCGCGCGCGAGTAACGCTACGCACCCTCTTGCGTGTACACGTCCTCGTACGCGCTGGGTTCGTTGACCATGAGGATCATCAACGGGTACATGACCATCCTGGAGGCCGACAGCGCCCTTCGGTAGAACCCCGCGCCCTCCCATTCGCTGACCAGCGCCCACAGGTTGGGCTCGTCGACCGAACGGGCCAGCCGCCCGCGGTGGTAACCCGGCTGGGCGGCGAAGGTGTCGAGGATGGCGTGGCCCTGCTTGAGGAAGTCCTGAGACTGGGACTCTGGCACGGTGTATCGGATCACGGCGAGCACCAGCCCAGCCTAGAGGTGCGCACCCTGCTGTCACGCGAACTCCCATAGGCTCTCGACGTGGCCTCCAAAAACAAGCGCCCGCTGCCCCAGGGCGAGCAGTTCTTCACGCCGGGCGCGAGCGGCGCCCGCAAGGCCGTCGAGCGGCGCAGCGCGCTCCCGATGACGTTCCTGTTCACGCAGGTGCCCAGGTGGGCGACCCCCGCCGTGCTGGTGATCCTGCTGCTGGCCGCCTTCGCGGTGGCCAACTGGCTGGGCGGCGTGGCGGCGCTGGTGGTGGCGGCGTTCGTCGGCTGGCTGGCGTACCTGTCGTGGCCGTCGCTGGGGATCGGCGGGCGGCTGCTGCGGGTGGCGGTGCTGGTCTTCCTGGCGATCCTGGCGGCTGACCGGTTTGGGGCGTTCTAGTCCGGCCCGTCGGAGATTTTGACAATCATTTTCATTTTCTCCATACTTGAGGGCGTGATGTCCCGTACGCCCCCAATGCGCGCCGTAACCTTCCTCGCCGGAGCAGCCCTGCTGGCCACGTCCGCCTGTGGCGCCGGGTCCGCGGAGACCGCCGCGGGCGGCAGGCCCGAGGTGATCGCCGCCTTCTACCCGCTCCAGTGGCTCACGGAGCAGGTGGCCGGGCCCGACGCGAACGTGACCGTCCTGACCGCGCCCGGCGTCGAGCCGCACGACCTGGAGCTGGGCATCCAGCAGATGACCAAGCTCCAGGACGCCGCGCTCACGGTCTACGTCAAGGGCGTGCAGCCTGCCGTCGACGACGCCGTCTCCGGCGACACGGCCTTCGACGCCGCCTCCGTCGTCACGACGATCCCGGCCGGCGGGCACGCCGGCGAGGAGGAGCACGCGGAGGAACACGGCGTCTCCTACGACCCGCACATCTGGCTCGACCCCTCCCGCCTGGCCACGGTCGCCGGCAAGCTGGGCGAGCGCCTGGCCGCCGCCGATCCCGCGCACGCCCAGGCGTACAAGGACCGCGCCGCCAAGGCGGCGGGCGTGCTGGGCGGCCTCGACCAGGAGTTCGCCAAGGGCCTGGCCGCCTGCGCCGGCAAGACCCTGATCACCGCGCACGAGGCGTTCGGCTACCTGGCCGACCGCTACAAGCTCAAGCAGGTGGGCATCACGCTCGACCCCGAGACCGAGCCGTCGCCGAAGCGCCTGTCGGAGGTGGCCGCGCTGGCCAGGTCCGAGGGCGCGACCACGATCTTCACCGAGTCCCTGGTGAGCCCCAAGGTGGCCGAGGTGCTGGCCGGCGAGGTCGGCGCGAAGACGGCCGTGCTCGACCCGCTGGAGAGCAAGCCCGCCGGCGACTACCTGACGGCCATGCGCGACAACCTCAAGACCCTCCGGACAGCACTGGGGTGTACGGCATGAGCGAGACGGCCTTCGCGATGACCGGCGGCCGGGTCAGCTTCGACGGCCGGCAGATCCTGCGCGGCGTCGACCTGACCGTGCGCCCCGGCGAGGTCGTGGCCCTCCTGGGCGCCAACGGCTCGGGCAAGTCCACCCTGGTCCGCGCGCTGCTCGGCCTCACCCCGCTGTCCGGCGGCCAGACCCTCCTGTACGGGTCCCCGCCCGCCAGGTTCCGCGACTGGTGGCGCATCGGCTACGTGCCCCAGCGCCTCCAGGTCGGCGGCGGCGTGCCCGCCACGGTCCGCGAGGTCGTGGCCTCGGGCCGCGTCGCCAGGCAGAGCCGGCTGCGCAGGACCAGCGCGGCCGACCGGGCGGCGGTCGCGCACGCCCTGGACGCGGTCGACCTGACCGGCCGGGCCGGCGACCCCGTGCAGTCGCTCTCGGGCGGCCAGCAGCAGCGCGTGCTCATCGCCCGCGCCCTGGCCGGGGAGCCCGACACGTACGTGATGGACGAGCCCACCGCGGGCGTGGACGCCGAGACCCAGCGGCTCCTGGCCGACACGCTGGGCGACCTGGTCCGCGACGGCAAGACGATCGTCCTGGTCGCCCACGAGCTGGGCCCGCTGGAGCCGCTGATCACGCGCGGCGTCGTGGTCCGCGAGGGCCGCGTCGCGCACGACGGCGAGCCGCCGCGGCCCGAGGGCGAGTGCGCCAGGCCGGGACACGAGCACCAGCATCCGCACGCCGCGGAGCCGGCCGCCGGCCCGCTGACCGGCTGGCAGGGAGAACCACGATGATCGAGCTTCTGCAGGAGAACCTCTTCCAGCTCGCGCTGATCGCCGCGCTGCTGGTGGGGCTGTGCGCGCCCGCGGTGGGCACGTTCATCGTGCAGCGCAGGCTGTCGCTGCTCGGCGACGGCATCGGGCACGTCGCGCTGACCGGCGTGGCGCTGGGCTTCCTGACCGGCACGGCGCCGGTGCTGACGGCCGTGATCGTCTCCGTGCTGGGCGCGGTGGCGATCGAGCTGGTCAGGGCCCGGGGCCGGACCAGCGGGGACGTCGCGCTCGCCCTGCTGTTCTACGGCGGCATCGCGGGCGGCGTCATGCTCATGGGCATCGCCCCCGGAGGCAGCAACGCCAAGCTGAACTCCTACCTGTTCGGCGCCATCGCCAGCGTCACACAACAGGACATCTGGATCATCGGTGCGCTGGCCGTGGCGGTGATCGGCGTGGTCGTCGTCTTCGGCAGGGAGCTGTTCGTGCTCTGCCAGGACGAGGAGATGGCCAGGGCCAGCGGCCTGCCGGTGCGCTTCCTCAGCCTGCTGATCGCGGTCACCGCCGCGCTCACCGTGGTCATCGCCATGCGCGTGGTCGGCCTGCTGCTGGTCAGCGCCCTGATGGTGATCCCGGTGGCCACGAGCCAGCAGCTCACCAGGGGGTTCCGGGCCACGATAGGGCTGGCGATGCTGTTCGGCGTGCTCGCCTCGGTGGGCGGGCTGCTGGCCTCGACGATGTCGTCGCGGGTGCCTCCGGGCGCGGCGATCGTGCTTCTGGCCCTCGCCGGCTTCGTCCTGGCCCTCGCTGTCGGTAAATTCGTACGGCGAGGCCGTATCCAGGAGTCCCCAGTGAGCCGGCGACCACATGTCCGTGTCGAGGAGGTCGCATGACGACGAGGCGCGATGCCGTGCACGACACCCTTCGCCGCAGCGAGGGGTTCCGCAGCGCCCAGGACGTCTATGCCGAGATGCGCCTGCACGGCGCCAAGATCGGGTTGACCACGGTCTACCGGGCGCTGCAGGCGCTGGCCGACTGCGGCCAGGTCGACGTGCTGCGCACCGACGAGGGCGAGTCGGTCTACCGCGCGTGCGCCAGCGACGACCATCACCACCACCTGGTGTGCCGTCGCTGCGGCCACACGGTCGAGGTGGCCGGGCCCGCCGTCGAGCGCTGGGCCGAGGCGGTCGGCAGCGACCACGGCTTCACCGAGATCACTCACACGGTCGAGGTCTTCGGCACCTGCTCGTCCTGCTCGGCGCCGGCCCGGGTGGGCTGAGGGCCGCGGGAGCCGTACAGGACGCCGAGCACGACCGCGGCGCACCCGGCGAGTTGCAGCGCCGAGGGCCGCTCCCCCAGCGTGAGGGTGGAGATGGCGACGGTGGTCATCGGCTGCACGAGCAGCAGCAGCGCGGTGAGCGCCGCGGGCTGCCTGGGCAGCGAGTACGTGATCAGCAACCACCCGGCCACCTGCGGCCCCAGGGCGAGCAGCAGCAGCCACCCGTGCGCCGGCCATTCCGGCGCCAGGTCGGCCCCGCCGAACAGCGGGCTGAGCGCCGCGATCAGCACGGTGGCCACGACGGTCGCCTGCGCCAGCGGCCCCGCCGTCCGTCCCTGCCCGGCCTTCATGATCAGCAGGTACGCCGCGTACACGACCGAGGTCGCCATCCCGGTGAGCGCGCCCATGGCGGGGTCGAGCCCGTACGCGGCGCCGTCGAACACCCCGGAGATCAGCACGACCCCGCCGAAGACGATCGGCGTGCTCGCCACGAGCCGGTTGGAGGGGCGCTCGCGGAAGATGCCCCAGGCGGCGAAGGCCACGATGAACACCTGCAGATTGCCGAGCACGGTCGCCAGGCCCGCGCCGACCAGCTTGATCGACTGGTGCCAGAACAGCAGGTCGAGCGAGAACAGCGCGCCCGCCGCCCAGGCCGGCAGCGCGCTCCTCCAGGGCAGGGGCCCCAGCTTTCGCCGTTCGAGCCAGGCGAGCAGGAGCATGGGCGGCACCGCGTACGCGCAGCGGAACAACGCCGACGTCGCGGGCGAGGCCCCGGACAGGCGCACCAGGGGCGCGGAGGTGGAGATGATGAGTGCTCCGGCGATCGCGATCAGCACGATACGCCGATATGCACTCACGGAAACCCCCGGAGTCCCATGGGAGAGATACGCTGCGACCACGCTAGAACCGGCCCCGACAGGAGTCAACATGCCGTTTGGCCATGACATGGTGCATTCTTTGGCGACCGTTGTCGACCTGGTCAACACCTCGCCGTCCACCGGCGGCGACGACGGTCTGGCCAGCCTGGCCGAGCTGCAGGCCTTCGTGGAGTCCCGGCAGGTCAGCGGCATCGGCGCACTGACGGCCCGCGACCTCGGCCAGGTCCGCATGGTGCGCGAGGCGTTCCACCGGGTGTTCACGGCCTCCGACGTGGCGAGCGCCGTGCGCACGCTCAACGCGCTGCTCGCCGAGACGCGCATAACGCCCAGGCTGACCGAGCACGACGGCCATCCGCTGCACGTCCACTACTTCGCCACCGACGCCTCGCTGGCCGAGCACGTGGCCGCCGACTGCGGCGTGGCGCTGGCGCACCTGCTGGTGGAGGGCGAGATGGAACGCCTGCGCACCTGCTCGGCCCCCGACTGCGACCGCGTGTTCGTGGACGAGTCCCGCAACCGCTCCCGGGTCTACTGCGACAGCCGCACCTGCGGCAACCGCATGCACGTCGCCGCCTACCGCGCCCGCCGCCGCGCCTGACCGTTCCCGGTCACACGAACCGCCCGCCCCCGCGATGACCGGGGGACGGGCGGCAGGTGCGCGAGATTCAGGGTGCTTCGCTGGACGTCTGCCACCACGGCGGCTTGGCGGTGGCGAAGACGTCGGAACAGTTGCACGAGCCGCAACCTGGGATCATCGGCCCTCCTTCATCGTGGGGGAACGGGTTGTACCCGCCTTCACCCGCTCTCAGCCTGACCCTCGTGCCAGAATTCCGGATCCCGCCGCGAGGCCAGGTTCCTCAGCCGACGTCGCGCCGCCGCAGGGCGAGCAGCCCGCCGGCCGTGAGCACGGCCGTCAGGGCGAGCAGCGTCAGCTCCGGCACCGTGCCGAACGCCCGGCCCGCCATGATGTTCGGCAGGTAGTGGAACGGCTCGAACGGCGTGCCGCCCCACACCCCGTAGAAGGGGGCGACGACCTGTCCGAGCAGGGCGGTCAGGATCCAGGCCGCCCAGCACAGCGGCACGCTCGCCCTGGGCAGCAGCCCGTAGACCGCCAGGCAGACCGCGCCGACGCACCACGCCGCCGGAGCCTGGCTCAGCGCGGCGGCCAGGAAGCGCGGCGCGGTGCCGGCGAAGTCGCCGAGGAGGGCGGCGTACACGGCGCCGAAGACGAGGGCGGCCAGCGCCAGCAGCGCGACCGTGCCGAGCGCGGCCACCGCCAGGTGCCCGGCCGCCCAGCGGACCCGGGTCAGCGGCGTGGCCTGCACCTGGTCGGCGCGGCCCGAGGTCTCCTCCGAGCGCAGCCGCATGATCATGAGCGCCGGGTAGAGCGCGATGCCGTAGGCCAGGATCAGCAGGTAGTACCACATGTACCCGTCGAGGGCGTCGGCCGCCGGGACGCCGAGCAGGGTCGTGATGTCGGTGACCACGATGCTCGGGCGGGCCAGGACGTCCTTGGCCAGCGGGCCCATCGCGCCGCCCACCGCCGCGCACGCCGCCGTCCCTGCCGCCCACTTCAGCAGCAGGCCGCGGTGCAGCCGCCAGGCCAGGGCGACCGGGCCGCGCAACCCGGGGGCCTCCTCCTTGCCCGGACGTTCCGGCAGCAGGCCCGAGCCGAGGTCGCGGCGGCCGAGCAGCGCGTACGCCACCGCGCACAGCGCCCCGGCGGCCGACACGGACACGCCGAGCAGCCACCACCGTTCGTCCCGGTAGGCGTCCACCAGGTGGCTCCAGCCGAGCGGTGACAGGGCCTTGAGCCAGGGCAGGTCGCTCGCGTCGGCGGCGTAGCGCAGGACGTAGGCCAGGCCGAGGGCGTACAGGCCGATGACCGTGGCGGTGCGGGCGTCGCGCGCCAGTTGCGCGGCGACGGCGGCGACGCCCGCGAACACCCAGCCCGCCACCACGACGGCGGCACCGTAGGCGAGCGTGCCGACGGGTTCGAGGCCGGCGGCCAGCAGGGCGGCGGCGGTCAGCGCCCCGCCGGTCAGGCTGGTCGCCCCGGCGACCAGCAGGGCCGCGCCGAGCGGCGCGCGGCGGCCCACCACGCCCGCGCGCAGCAGCTCGGTCCGGCCCGCGTCCTCCTCCCTGCGGGTGTGCCTGACGACGGTCATCAGGGCGGCGAACGCGTTGATCACGTAGAGGAAGCCGCCGCTGCGCCAGGTCGCCAGCACGTCCAGGCGCGGCTCGACGACCCCGCCGCCGAGCGCCCGGAAGAAGGCGTAGCGGCGGACGACCTCGGTGTAGGCGAGCTTCAGCTCGTAGGTGCCCATGTTCCGGTTGATGTAGCCGACCATCGCCAGGCTCATGGCCACGAGCAGCAGGAACCACCAGGGGGCGACGGCACGCTCGCGGCGCAGCGCCAGACGGACGAGCGCGCCTGTGCCGGGGCTCATCGCACGGCCTCCGCCCGCCGGACGCCCGCGCCCTCGTAGTGGCGCAGGAACAGCTCCTCCAGCGTGGGCGGCCGGCTGTCCAGGGTGCGCACGCCCGCCGCGGTCAGGCTGCGCAGGGCCGGGCCGAGCGCGTCCGCATCCACGTCGAACCGCACCCGGCCGCCCTCCTCGCGCAGGTCGTGCACGCCGGGCAGCCCGGCCAGCCCTTCGGCGGGCCGGTCGAGCTCGGCGTGGACGGTGGTGCGGGTCAGGTGGCGCAGGCCGGCCAGGGTGCCGCTCTCCACCGCGCGCCCGTCGCGGACGATCGTGACGCGGTCGCACAGGGCCTCGACCTCGGACAGGACGTGGCTGGACAGCAGCACGGTACGGTCGCCGCGCCGCCGCTCCTGCCTGACGACCTCCCGGAACGTCTCCTCCATGAGCGGGTCGAGCCCGGAGGTCGGCTCGTCGAGCAGCAGCAGCTCGGCGTCGGAGGCGAGCGCCGCGACCAGCGCGACCTTCTGCCTGTTGCCCTTGGAGTAGGCCCGGCCCTTCTTGCGCGGGTCGAGGCCGAAGCGGTCGAGCAGGTCCTTCCTGCGCCCGCGGTCGAGGCCGCCGCGCAGCCGGCCCAGCAGGTCGATCACCTCGCCGCCGGACAGGTCGGGCCACAACGTGACGTCGCCCGGCACGTACGCCAGGCGGCGGTGGAGCTCGGCGGCCTCGCGCCAGGGGTCGCCGCCGAGCAGGCGGGCACTGCCCGCGTCGGCCCGCGCGAGACCGAGCAGGATCCGGATCGTCGTGCTCTTGCCCGCGCCGTTGGGGCCCAGGAAACCGTGCACCTCGCCGGTGCGCACGCTCAGGTCGAGCCCGTCGAGGGCCCTGGTCCGGCCGTACGCCTTGACGAGTCCGGCCACCGAGATGGCGTCGCTCATGATGATCTGCCTCGTGACTGTTCGCTCGTACAGTTGACTACCCGAACGAGTAGGACGCTATATCAGCGTATAGTCGCCGTCCAGCACGGCAGGTCGGCAGGGGTGAACCCGGGATCAGCTAGGCGCCGGTGACCTGGTTGGGGATCGCGCCGCCGTAGCGGCGGTCGCGCTTGGCGTAGATCTCGCACGCCTCCCACAGGTCGCGGCGGTCGAAGTCGGGCCAGAGCCGGTCGAGGAAGACCATCTCGGCGTAGGCCGACTGCCACAGCAGGAAGTTGGAGAAACGCTGCTCCCCGGAGGAGCGCAGGAACAGGTCGACGGACGGGATCTCCGGCTCGTCGAGGTAGCGGGCGAACACCTTCTCGCTCACCTTGGACGGCTTGACCCGCCCGGCCGCGATGTCGGCCGCCAGCTTGACCGCCGCGTCGACGATCTCCGCCTGGCCGCCGTAGTTGACGCAGAACTGCAACGTCAGCTTGCTGTTGCCCTCGGTCATCTGCTCGGCGCTCTGCAGCTCGGAGATCACGCTCTTCCACAGCCGCCCGGGACGGCCCGCCCAGCGCACCCGGACGCCCATGGCGTTGAGCTCGTCGCGCCGCCGCCTGATGACGTCGCGGTTGAAGCCCATGAGGAAGCGCACCTCGTCGGGCGAGCGCTTCCAGTTCTCCGTGGAGAAGGCGTAGGCGCTCAGGTACGGGACGCCCAGCTCAAGAGCCCCCTCGATGACGTCGAACAGCGAGGCCTCGCCCGCCTTGTGCCCTTCGGTGCGCGGCAGGCCGCGCGCCTTGGCCCAGCGGCCGTTGCCGTCCATCACCACGGCGACGTGCCGGGGCACGAGGTCACGCGGGATCGGCGGCGGGGTCGCGCCTGACGGATGAGGGGTCGGAGGCCGGACGTTCACGCATGCTCCCTTTCGACGTGTCGCAGAGAGCGTATTCCGTGTTCGAGATGCCATTGCAGATACGCGGCGACCAGACCGCTGCACTCGCTGCGGTGACGCGACTCCGAGGCGTCGGCGGTGGCCCAGTCGCCGCGCAGCAGCGCCGTCATGAGCCCGATCGTCTCCCCCGCCGGCACCGCCGAGCCCGCCGGGCGGCACGCCCCGCACACCACGCCGCCCGCGACGATGGCGAAGGCCCTGACCGCCGGGGCCTGGCACTTGGCGCACGCCTCCAGCGCGGGCGCGTAGCCCGCCACCGCCAAGGAGCGCAGGAAGTACGCGTCGAGGACCAGCCTGGCCTCGTGGACGCGCTCCGACAGCGTGCGCAGGCCGCCGACCAGCAGCAGGAACTGCCGCAGCGCCGGCTCCTTCTCGCCGTGGGTCAGCCGGTCGGCCGTCTCCAGCATGGCGCTGCCCGCGGTGTAGCGGGGATAGTCGACGGCCAGCGCCTCGCCGTAGGGCCTGATGGTCTCCGCCTGCGTGATCACGTCGAGCGTGCGGCCGGTGTGGAGCTGGAGGTCGACGTGCGTGAACGGCTCCAGCCGCGCGCCGAAGCGCGACTTGGTGCGGCGCACGCCCCTGGCCACCGCCCGGATCTTGCCGGTGCGCTTGGCCAGAACGGTGACGATGCGATCGGCCTCACCGAGTTTCTGCGTCCGCAGGACGACGCCTTCGTCGCGGTAGAGACTCACTTGCCCATCTTACGGCCGCACGCGAGGCATGTTCCGGGCATGCTGGGGTGACGCGACTTTGCCCTGCCGTCACTAGACTTTGACGTCTGTCCCCGCATCACCCGTTGTTCAACCCCCCGCTACTGCCTCGAAAGGGAGTCATGACCCGCGTGGTCCTGCTGGGCTCTTCGCCCGGCCCCGACACCTCTCCGACCGGCCTGAGGCTGGCCGCGCTGCCCGGCAATCCCACCGTGGCCGAGCGGCTGCGAAGCCAGCTCGCTTCCTATGACCCGCGGCCCGCCACGATCGAGACCGGTGACGTGGCCGCCGCCCTGCGTGCCCTGGCCGACGTCGCAGATTCGGCAACGGAGAGCCTCTTCATCATCCCCCAGAACTCGGTCGTCCACGACGAGCTGATCTACCAGATCACCAAGGCGAAGCGCGGCGCGCTGGCGCTCGTGGCCAAGGAACCGCGTCTGGAGGTGACCGAGGAGGCGCAGGAGGACACCGTACCGATCGACGAGGCCGACCCGGAGATCGGCTACGGCCGCCTGGAAGGGCTGCCGGTGCGCGCCCGCGTCGGCAAGTCGCGCGTCGTGTCGGTCGGCACCGCCAACCACGCGGTGACCAGGCCCAACGCGGTGGTGCTCGGCCCGCTGCACCTCAGCGCCCGCAACGCCCCCGTGCTCGCGCAGACCTGCCGCGAGCTGGCCCTCATGGCCGACCGCTTCGGCCAGGACGACGACCTCGTCCAGCTCCTGGTGTTCGGCCTGGTGCGCAACGGCGTGTCGGTCGGCGTGCGTGGTCGCCGCGACCTGTTCTACCGCCGGGTGAGCACGCAGGAGGAGGTCAACGAGGCCGGCTCCGAGATGGCCGGCATGAACGAGGACCGCGCCCGGCTCAACAACGCGGTCAAGGGCGCCGACGGCTTCTTCACCACGTACTTCGTCTCCACCTACTCGCGCTTCATCGCCCGCTGGGCGGCGCGGCGCGGGTTGACGCCCAACCAGGTGACGCTGATCTCGATCGCGCTCGGCGTGGCCGCCGCGGCGTGCTTCGCCACCGGCGACCGGCCGTGGATGATCGCCGGCGGCCTGCTGATCTACTTCGCCTTCGTCTTCGACTGCGTCGACGGTCAGGTGGCCCGGTACGCCCGCAAGTTCGGCGTTCTGGGGGCCTGGCTCGACGCCACCTTCGACCGCTTCAAGGAATACGTCGTCTTCGCCGGCCTGGCCGTCGGCTGGGTCGTCTCGGGCAACGGCGACGACATCTGGATCCTGGCGCTGGCCGCGATCGGGCTCCAGTCCGTACGCCACCTGCTCGACTTCTCCTTCGGCATCTCCAACCGGCGCAAGCCGCCCGCGCAGCTCCCCACCCTCCCGCTCGACGCCCCCGACGACCGCGACCTGCGCAGGGCGCTGGAGCGGCGCAAGGCCGAGCGCAGCCAGGGCGTGCGCGGTGTGCTCAAGATGTGGACCAGGGCGGGCAAGTTCCGCGCGGTCCACTGGGCGCGGAAGATGATCGTGTTCCCCATCGGCGAGCGGTTCGCGGCCATCGCGATCACCGCCGCCCTCTTCGACGCCCGGATCACTTTCCTCACCCTCGTGATCTGGGGCTCCGTCGCCGCCGCCTACACCCTCACCGGACGCCTCATGAGGTCGCTCGTATGATCACTCAACCGCAGGCCATGGCCACCCCCACGCCGGATCCCGACGAGGAACGCCGCCGCATCCAGACCGCCCGCCTGCTCGCCTACCGCGACGACGGCCCGCTCGTGCACGCCTTCTCCGGCAAGCTGGGCAAGGGGCTGCCGCCCGTGCCAGCCACGCTCGTGGCGCTGCTCGCCGTCATCGCCGTCACCGTCATCGGCCTGCCCGACAAGGGGCCGCTGCTGCTCGTGCCGGTGGCCATCACCCTGCTGCTCGTGCTGCCGACCGCGCCGCGCGACCACCTGGGCCGCTTCGACTGGCTCACCCCGCCGCTGCTGCGCGGCACCGAGTTCCTCGCCATGATCGCGATCGGCCTGGCCGCCGGCGCGCCGAAGTGGCTGCTGTTCGTGCTGGTCTACGTGGTGGGCTACCACACCTACGACACCGTCTACCGCACCCGGCAGAGCATCTGGCCGCCCGCGTGGGTGTTCCACGCGGGGCTCGGCTGGGAGCTGCGCCTGCTGATCATCGGTGTCGGCGCGGCGCTGGGCTGGCTGACGCCGGTGCTCGCGGTGCTGACGGCGTACCTGTTCGTGCTGTTCGCGGTGGAGAGCGTGACGAGCTGGGTGCGCCTGGACAAGGCCTCTGCGCAGGCCGGTGCCGACGCCGAGCAGGACCTTGAGGCCTCGCCCGAGGACGCGCTCGAACAGGCCACCGGCGAGGCGGAGAAGGGCTGAGCGGCCACCTCCCCCTCCGGACACGACGGCGGTCACGGGCTCCCGACCAGGGCGCCGGTGGCCGCCGTTTCGCGTCCGGGCCCGGCGCGGCCGCCCGCGCCCAGAAGATCGGGCACGTCGTCCGTCGATCTGTTCTAGAGCGCTCTCCCATATTGACAGGCGGTCAAGGGCGTGTTTTCGTCGCCTCAAGAGAGCGCTCTCTCGCTCGACTCCACACCCCCCATGGAGCAGGGATGACAACAGAGATCCGGCGCAGGCGCCGCCTGGTGGCCGTGGCGGTGGTGCTCGTGGCACTCACCGGTCTGCTCGTCAAAGTGGCCGTCAGCGCCTCGGCGTCCGTGCCGTCCACGCCGTCCGGCTGGTCGCTGGTCTGGTCGGACGACTTCAACGGCTCGGCGGGCACGCCGCCCTCGTCCGCCGAGTGGATCGTCGACACCGGGCACGGCTACCCCGGCGGGCCGGGCAACTGGGGCACCGGCGAGATCCAGAACTACACCTCCAGCACGTCCAACGTCAGCCTCGACGGCTCCGGCAACCTGCGCATCACGCCCCTGCGCAGCGGCTCGGGCGAGTGGACCTCGGCCCGGATCGAGACCAGGCGGGCCGACTTCAAGCCGGCCGCCGGGCGCGTCCTGCGGATCGAGGGCAGGATCCAGATGCCGAACGTGACCGGTCAGGCGGCGCTCGGCTACTGGCCGGCGTTCTGGGCGCTCGGGGCGCCGTACCGGGGGAACTACTGGAACTGGCCGGGCATCGGCGAGTTCGACATCATGGAGAACGTCAACGGCATCAACTCCGTGTGGGGTGTGCTCCACTGCGGCGTCAGCCCCGGCGGGCCGTGCAACGAGACGACCGGCCTGGGCGCGAGCCGGGCCTGCCCCGGCTCGTCCTGCCAGTCGGCCTTCCACACCTACCGCTTCGAGTGGGACCGCGCCGCCAGCCCCAACCAGCTCCGCTGGTACGTCGACGGCCAGCAGTTCCACAGCGTGAGCCAGAACCAGCTCGACGCCACCACCTGGAACAACATGACCGGGCACGGCGGCTACTTCCTGCTGCTCAACCTGGCGATGGGCGGCGCGTTCCCCAACGCCCTGGCCGGCACGGGCACGCCCACGGCGGCGACCGTCCCGGGGCACCCGCTGCTGGTGGACTACGTGGCCGTCTGGCAGAGCGGCACGGTCTCCACCCCGACGGCGACCCCGACCGTCCCCGGCGGCGTGGACGCGCGCTCCACCATCCAGGCCGAGCGCTACCAGGCCCAGTCGGGCACCATCGTCGAAGCCACCACCGACACCGGCGGCGGCCAGAACGTCGGCGCGATCGCCAACGGCGACTGGCTGCGGTACGACGGGGTGAACTTCGGCTCCACGCCCGCCCTCCAGTTCAAGGCCAGGGTGGCGTCGGGGGCGGCGGCCGGTGTGAGCGGGCTGGTGCAGGTGCGGCTGGACAGCCCGTCCGCCGCGCCGATCGGCGACTTCGCGCTGGCCGGTACGGGCGGCTGGCAGAGCTGGCGCACGGTCCCCGCCAACATCAGCGGGGTGACCGGCACGCACACCGTCTACCTGACCTTCAGCAGCGGCCAGCCCGCCGACTTCGTCAACGTCAACTGGTTCACCTTCTCGACGACCTGACCCCTCTCAGGGGTCTCCTCGGGGGCGGTGAGCGTGCCCAGAGCCCGGCTCGCCGCCCCCGGGTACGCCGTGGCCGGGCTGGGGAACAATGAGACGGTGCGCGAACTGCCGGTGATCGACATCTCCCCACTGCTCAGCGACACCCCGAACGGCGACAGGCAGGCCGTCGGCGCGGCGATCGGCGCGGCCTGCCGGGACAGCGGCTTCTTCTACGTCCGCGGGCACGGCGTGCCGCAGGAGCTCCTCGACCGGCTCGACGCCGCCGCCAGGCGCTTCTTCGCGCTGCCCGAGGAGGTCAAGGACGAGATCTCGATGGACCGCGGCGGCCCGGCCTGGCGCGGCTTCTTCCCGGTGGGCGGCGAGCTGACCTCGGGGCGGCCGGACCTGAAGGAGGGCGTCTACTTCGGCGCCGAGCAGCCGCCCGGCCCACTGCCGCTGCACGGCCCCAACCAGTTCCCCGTCCAGGTGCCCGAGCTGCGGGCGGCCGTGCTCGCCTATCTGGACACGATGACGGGGGTCGCGCAGGCGGTCATGTCCGGGGTGGCGCTCAGCCTCGGCCTGGACGAGGGCTACTTCCGCACCGGCTACACCGCCGACCCGACCGTGCTGTTCCGGATCTTCCACTACCCGCCCGCGCCCCCGGACGACGACGAGACCTGGGGCGTGGGCGAGCACACCGACTACGGCCTGCTCACCCTCCTCCTCCAGGACGCCAACGGCGGCCTCCAGGTCCGGACGGCGGACGGCTGGATCGAGGCGCCGCCGCTGCCGGGCACGTTCGTCTGCAACATCGGCGACATGCTCGACAAGCTCACGGGCGGCCGCTACCGCTCGACGCCGCACCGCGTGCGCAACCGCAGCGGCAACGAGCGCCTGAGCTACCCGTTCTTCTTCGACCCCGGATGGGACAGCGTGGTGCCGCCCCTCCCCTACGCCGCCGGCGAGCGGTGGGACGGCCAGGTCGACTTCACCGGCACCTACGGCGAGTACCTGCTGTCGAAGGTGTCCAAGGTCTTCCCACGCCTGTTCGAACGCCGGATCTAGGAGAGCCGCACCCGCGGCTCCTTGTCCTCGCCGGTCTCCTCGCCCTCGGGATGCTCCACGACCAGGTCGTAGGTGGTGGGAAAGAGCTGCCGGAAGGCGGTGTCCACGCCGCCGCCCCCCTCCAGCACGACCTTGCCGCCGCGGGTCACGTCTCTGATCCGCTCGACGGTGTGCTCATGGGCATCGTGCGAAGAGGCGCGCCCGAACTCAGGCACCTGTCCGGTTTTCGGCCCTTCGGACACTTTCCCGCTCCATCTGCCGTATGTGGCTCTTGCCGCCGATCCTCCCCCATCAAGCCGCACGCCGCCAGGATCCGGCTCACCAGCGCAGCGCGGAGAAGTCGATCGGCCGGGGCCCGAGTTCCGCGGTACGCCCGGCCAGGTCGCGCATCCTGCGGGCGAACTCCTCGGCGGGCAGCCGCCTGCGGTCGCCGTGGCCGGGCAGCAGCCATTCGAAGCGGATCCGCGCCGCCGTACGGGCCAGCGACGCGGCCAGCACGGTGATGGAGTACCAGGTGACCGACTCGGCAACGGCGAGGTCCCCGGCGGACCTGGACCAGTAGAAGCTGTCGCCGCTGAAGCAGTACCTCTCGTCGGCGACGTACAGCACGCTGCCCTCGGTGTGCCCGGGCAGCGGGTGGGCCGTCACGCCGTCGGCGATCTCGACCGGCTCTTCTCCCCGGAGAACGCGGTCGGCGTCCGGGACGGCGGTCAGGTCCCCCTCGTGGATCCACAGGCGGGCGCCGAACCGGTCGGCGTACTGGCGGCCGTGCGCGGCGTGGTCGCGGTGGGTGAGCAGCACGTCGGTGATCGGGCCGTCCGCGGCGTACCGCGCGGCCAGGGAGTCGTTCCAGCGCGGCGTGTCGATCATCATAAGGTTTCCGGCGGGCCGGCGCAGCAGATAGGCGTTTGCGCCGGCGGTGTGCGGCGAATTGTGGCCGCACAGGTACACGTGCTCCGTGAGCGGCAGCGGAAAGGGATCGAGCGCGGGGTCCGGTCCGCGCGTGCCGCGCCGGATCGATCGGGTGTGGCAGGCGAACGCCGCGGCGTGCATCGCCCGCTCCTCCGTCTCGGTGCGCGGCTGGCGGACGACCGTGGAGCGGCCGGCGACCTCGGCGATGAGCTCCGGGGCCAGTTGCCGGGCGGTGTCGCAGTTGGTGCAGCGACGGTCGACGCTCCAGACGACGTCGGCCGATGGCTCGTTCATGGCGTGGTCCTTCCCGGAATGGCGAGGATTGACGCCCGATTTACTATCACGCCCGCCGGAGACGGGACAAACGAAAAGCGCCGTTGACTTTTCCAGAATTTCCCGATCTCAAAATACGCCGATGAGGGGACAACCATTTTGGAAATTGTCAAGCGAATCCGAGAAAGCGACCGTTTCGCGAAGCGCGGTTTCCGTCTAGGCCGACTCCCGCACCACCAGCCGGGTGGGCAGGACGACCGGCGTGGTGCTCCTGCCCTCCAGCCGCGACAGCAGCAGCCGGGCGAGCGCCAGCGCCTGCTCGGTGACCGGCACCCGGACGGTGGTGAGGGCGGGGGTGGTGGCCGAGGCGGCGTCGATGTCGTCGAAGCCCACGATCGCCAGGTCGTCGGGCACCCGCCGGCCCGCGGCGCGGGCGGCCAGCAGGGCGCCGATCGCCATCCGGTCGTCGGCCGCGAAGATCGCGTCCAGGTCGGGGGCGTCGCCGAGGAGCTGCCCGGCCGCCGCCGTGCCGGAGGCGCGGGTCAGGTCGCCGATGGCGAGCCTGGGCCGCAGTCCGGCGCGTTCGAGGACCGCGCGGTGGCCGGCGAGCCGGTCCTGGGTGGCGACCAGGTCCATCGGGCCGCAGATCATGCCGATGCGGCGGCGGCCGGTGGCCAGCAGGTGCTCGGTGGCCGCCGCCGCGCCCGCGGCGTTGTCGGCGTCCACGTACGGCACCAGCGAGCTGACCGGCGGCCGGCCCAGCAGCACGAGGGGCACGCCGGTGCGCGAGAGGCGTTCGGCCAGGGTGTCGCCCCGCTCGGGCGGCAGCAGGACGACGCCGTCCACCAGCCGCGCCTCGGCGTGCCGGACGATGCGGCGGTGGCTCTCGGCGGTGTCGGCGAGCATGAGGGTGATCTGCTTGCCCGCGCCCTCCAGCAGGCTCGTCACGTACTGGACGACGGCCGGGACCATCGGGTCGGCGGCGTGCCTGGGGACCGAGAGCACGAGCGCGACGGAGTCGGTGCGCCGGGTCACCAGGCTGCGGGCGGCGGCGTTGGGCACGTAGCCGAGCTCCTTGACGGCCTGGAGGACCGTGGAGCGCACCTCAGGGCTGACCGACGCCTCGCCGTTGACGACGCGGGAGACCGTCGCCCGGGAGACGCGGGCGCGGGCGGCCACGGTCTCCAGCGTGGGCCGTCTGGGCGGGGCCTCGGTCAGGCCGTTGCGCCTGATCACGTCGCGGTACCACAGCGCGCTGTCCTTGGGCCGCCTGTTCTGGGTGTCGAAGTCGACGTGCACGAGGCCGAACTTGCGCCGGTAGCCGTCGGCCCATTCGAGATTGTCGAGCAGCGTCCAGACGAGATATCCGCGGACGTTCGCGCCCTCCTCGACCGAGCCGCGCAGAGCCCTCAGGTGTTCCTCGACGAAATGCACGCGGTCCACGTCGTGAATGCCTTCGGGGGTGACCGTGTCGACGAAGTCGGCGCCGTTCTCGGTGACCATGAGTTCGAGGCCGGGATATTCCCGGGTGAGCCGTCGCAGTAACAGGGAGAGGGCGTTCGGGACGATCGGCCAGCCCATCGCGGTGACCGCCGTGGGAATGGTGCTGAACAGCACGCCCGCGCTTCCCGGATAGGCCGGGTCGGCCGGTTCGCCGGGCTGCGCCTGGACGACGGCGGGCGCGTAGTAGTTGACGCCGAGCAGGTCGAGCGGCTGGGCGATGTCGGCCAGGTCGCCGTCGTGGACGTGCCCGAGCCCGGCGTGCTCCTCGATGACCGGCAGCAGGTCGGCGGGGTAGGCGCCGCGCAGCATCGGGTCGAGGAACTGCCGGTGGACGAGGGCGTCGATCCTGGCCACGGCCTCGGCGTCCTCCTCCGACAGCGGCCGGTCGAAGTCGCCGACCTGGGCGGGCGTCAGGACGGGCGAGAAGTTGAGCACGGCCCCCACCTCGGCGGCCCCGGCGGCGCGCAGGGCCTGGGCGCCCAGGCCGTGGGCCAGCAGCAGGTGGTGGGCGGCCCGGAACGCGTCGGCGGCCGACCGGCGGCCCGGCGCGTGCACCCCCGAGCCGTGGCCGACGAAGGCCGCCACCCACGGCTCGTTCACGGTGAACCAGGTGCCGACCCGGTCGCCGAGCCGCTCGGCGACGATCGCCGCGTAGTCCGCGAAGCAGCGGGCGGTGTCGCGGGACGGCCATCCGCCGCGCTCCTCCAACGCCTGCGGCAGATCCCAGTGATAAAGGGTGGCGTACGGCGTTATGCCCGCCTCCAGCAGCGCGTCGACCAGCCGCTGGTAAAAGTCGAGACCGGCCGCGTTCACCTTTCCGGTGCCCTCGGGGAGAATGCGCGGCCAGCTCACCGAGAAACGGTAGGCGGCCATTCCCAGGTCTTTCATGAGCCGTACGTCGTCGCGATATCGGTGGTAATGGTCGCAGGCGTCGGCCGGGCCGCCGGCGAAGGCGTCCCAAATGGACGGCCCGCGGCCGTCGGCGGCCGTGCCGCCCTCTATCTGGAAGGCCGACGTCGAGACCCCCCAGACGAAACCCTCGGGAAAACGTGCGACAGTCATGTGGCGTCAATCCTCCGGCAGTGGACCGAGCGCCCAGTCTCCCGCGCGGCGCTCGTCGCGCGCCAGCCTGGCCAGGCGGTATACAGAGCGCGTGGAACTGGACCGGCTCGATCGTGACATCATCGCGGCACTCGTCGACGACGCCCGCGCGACCTACGCGGACATCGGCCACCATGTGGGGCTGAGCGCGTCGGCCGTCAAGCGGCGGGTCGACCGGCTGCAGAAGAGCGGGGCGATCACCGGCTTCAGCGCGCGGGTGGCGCCGCAGGCGCTCGGCTGGACCACCGAGGCGTACGTCGAGCTGTTCTGCCAGGGCAAGACCAAGCCGTCGGACATCGCGCTGGCGGTGGCCAAGTTCCCCGAGGTGGTGGCGGCGGCCACGATCACCGGCGAGGCCGACGCGCTGCTGCACATCAGGGCCACGGACGTGCGGCACGTCGAGCGGGTCATCGAGCGCATCGCGGCCGAGGCTTTCGTGGTGCGGACGAAGAGCTCGATCGTGCTGTCGCGGCTGGTCGACACGCCTCCGGGAGCCGCCCTGACGGACGCGCGCAACGGATCGCACGTCGTCGGCCGATAGACGCAACGGACCGGCGGCAACACGCAATGCGCACCGCTTGGCCTGCGTAAACGTCCGTTCTTAGGCTGTCCCCGTCTCCCCCGACACGGGAACTTCCCCTGAACAGACGACGACGGAGCCCTGCATGCCCAAACACTTCCTCATGTGCCGCCCGGACTACTTCGCGGTCGAGTACGCGATCAACCCGTGGATGGACCCCGAGGCCGGCGCCGACCGTGAGGTGGCGATCCGGCAGTGGGAAGGGCTGAAGTCGGCGTACGAGGAGCTCGGGCACAAGGTCAGCCTGATCGACCCGATCGAGGGCCTGCCCGACATGGTGTTCGCCGCCAACGGCGCGCTGGTCGTCGGCGGCCGGGTCTACGGCGCCCGCTTCACCTTCCCCGAGCGCGGCCCCGAGGGCCCCGCCTACCTGCGCTGGTTCGTCGAGCGCGGCTACCCGACGCTGGAGCCCGCGCACGTCAACGAGGGCGAGGGCGACTTCCTCACCCTCGACGAGGTCATCCTCGCCGGCACCGGCTTCCGCACCGACGTGGTCGCCCACCAGGAGGCGCAGGAGTACCTGGGCCGCCCGGTCGTCTCGCTCAAGCTGGTGGACCCGCGCTTCTACCACCTGGACACCGCGCTGTTCCCGCTCGACGGCCGCAACGTCGCCTACTACCCGGGCGCCTTCTCCCAGGGCAGCCAGGAGGTGCTGCGCGCGATGTTCCCCGACGCGGTGATCGCGACCGCCGAGGACGCCGAGGTGCTCGGACTCAACGCGGTCAGCGACGGCGGGAACGTGGTGATCAACTCCGAGGCGTCCGGGCTCCAGCTGGAGCTCAAGCGGCACGGCTACGAGGTCATCCCGGTCGAGCTGTCGGAGCTGCGCAAGGCGGGCGGCGGTCCCAAGTGCTGCACACTGGAGATCAGGGGGGAGAAGTAACATGAGCACCAGCGCAGAGCTGATCGAAGTAAGCGAGCGCCGCAGCGCGCACAACTACCATCCGCTGCCCGTGGTCATCCACGAGGCGCACGGCGCGTGGGTCACCGACGTCGAGGGCAAGCGTTATCTCGACTGCCTGTCGGGCTACTCGTCACTGAACTTCGGCCACGGCAACCCGAAGATCATCGAGGCCGCCCAGGAGCAGCTGAAGAACCTCACGCTGACCAGCCGGGCCTTCTACCACGACCAGTTCGCCCAGTTCTGCGCCGGGCTCGGCGACCTCACCGGCAAGGACATGATCCTGCCGATGAACACCGGCGCCGAGGCCGTCGAGACCGCGATCAAGGTGGCCCGCAAGTGGGGCTACGAGGTCAAGGGCGTCGCGCCGGAGCAGGCCAACATCATCGTGATGGAGGACAACTTCCACGGCCGCACCACCACGATCATCAGCTTCTCGACCGACCCCGACGCGCACGACGGGTTCGGACCGTACACGCCCGGGTTCAGGATCGTCCGCTACGGGTCCGCCGAGGCGATCAGGGAGGCGATCGACGACAACACCGTGGCCGTCCTCGTCGAGCCGATCCAGGGCGAGGCGGGCGTGCTGGTGCCGCCGGACGGCTACCTGACCGAGGTCAGGCGCATCTGCACCGAGAACAACGTGCTGATGATCGCCGACGAGATCCAGTCGGGGCTCGGCCGCACCGGCCGCACGTTCGCCTGCGACCACGAGGACGTCGTCCCCGACGTCTACATCCTGGGCAAGGCGCTCGGCGGCGGCGTGGTGCCGGTGTCGGCCATCGCCGCGGACGAGGACGTCCTCGGGGTGATCAAGCCCGGCCAGCACGGGTCCACCTTCGGCGGCAACCCGCTGGCCTGCGCGGTCGGCATCGCCGTCATCGACATCCTGAACACCGGCGAGTTCCAGGCCAGGGCCGCCAGGCTCGGCGAGGTGCTGCACGCGCGGCTGCGCGAGCTGGCCGGCAAGGGCGTGGTCGCGGTGCGCGGGCGCGGGTTGTGGGCGGGCGTGGACATCGACCCGGCCCTCGGCACCGGGCGCGAGGTGTCCAAGGCGCTGATGGCGCGCGGCGTGCTGGCCAAGGACACCCACGGGTCCACGATCCGGCTCGCGCCGCCGATCGTGATCTCCGAGGAGGACCTGGTCTGGGCGGTCGACCAGCTCGCCGCCGTCCTGGAAACCCTCTAGGCCGCGCGACCTCGCCGTCCTGGGGAGCCTCCAGGCCGGGACCTCGCCGTCCTGAAAGGCCTCCGGGTCGCGCGACCTCGCTCACCGCTCCCCGTCTCACGGGCGCGCCGGCACACCGGCGCGCCCGTCGGGCGTCAGGAGCGGGTAGGAGCGGGCTCGGCGGGCGTGGCCGTGACGGTGCCCTCCGGGACCGGCCCCTCGGTCGGGGGGACCTGGACGGTACGGGTGGGCTCCGGCCGCCCGGCCGGCTCCTCCGAGGGCGCGACGGCCGCCGGTTCCGGGGTGAACGTGATCCTCGCCTCGGCCGTCGGCAGCTCCGGCATCGTCGAGTCGGAGTCCGTGGGAATGGGCGTGGGGGTCTGGGTCTCCATCAGGCAGCTTGAGTCGGAGGCGGCGTCGGGGGCGTCCGGCAGGGCGTCCACCACGGAGACGTCGAGCTGGGCCGTCAGCGCCAGGACGCTGTCCTTGGGCGCCCCGGCCTTGGCGTCCACCGCGATCTGCCGCTCGCCCAGGAACGTGTGCCCGGCCGGATCGAAGATCAGCTCCTCGCGCACGCCCCAGTCGGCGACCCGGCCCAGCGCCACGCCCACGCGTCCCGAGGAGTCGGCCACGCCCTCGACCACCTCGACGCCGGGGATCGCCTTCACCGCCTCGAACAGGGCGTCCCGCTGCGCCTTGGGCAGGTAGTTCTCCCTGACGAGGTCGCCGGCGTGGGTGAAGGCGACGGCGTCGGGATCGACGTCCTTGTCGTCGGGGACCTGCCGGTAGAGGCGGTCGCGCATGACCGTGGCGTCGGCCTGGAGCGTGCTCAGGTAGGCGTAGTCGTCGCGGTCGGGGCCGCGCAGGCCGGGGCAGGAGGCGAGCCGGTTCCACTCGCTGCCGCGCGGGCTCTCGGCGTCCGCCGGCAGCGGCTCGCCCGGCCAGGGGCTCGGCTCGCGGCCTTCGATCTGCAGCAGGCCGTCCTTGCTGCCGTCCACGGACTTCCAGATCCTGCGGTGCTGGCGGTAGAGGTAGCGGCTCTGTCCTCCGGAGGCGTCGATCGAGTGCGAGCCGTACATGGTGTCGGACTCGATCAGGATGAACTGGTCCGGCCGGGGGTTCAGCTCTCCGGCCGAGAGCACCACGGAGGTGGCCGGGTGCACGTCCGTCCCGCCCTGGCCGGACAGCGCCACCGCCACGCCGCCGACCAGGACGACCGTGGCGCCGAAGGCGGCGGCCGTCTGCCAGCCGAGCCGCGGCAGCCGCAGGCGTCGCCCGCCGCGCGCCTCGGCCAGCAGCCGTTCGCGGGCCCGCGCGCGGGCCCGCGGCTCGTACGGCGGCACCGACGGCCTGCCGTCGGCGAACGTCCGGATCTCGTCATCCATGCTGGGGCTCCTCTGCGAAGGGGTCGATGCCGCCGAGCGCCCTGCGTACCTTGACGCGGAGCCGGTGCAGCCGGGACCGGACGGTGCCGACCGGCACCCCGAGGGCGCGCGCGGCGTCCTCGTAGGTCAGGTCGGCCCATGCCACGAGCAGCAGCAGGTCGCGCTCGCTCGCGCTGAGCCTGGTCAGCGCCCTGGCCAGGCGGGGCTGGAGCTGCTCTGCGGTGACCCGGTCGGCGCTGCGCTCGTCGAACGCGCCGGGACGCTCGGCGCCCACCCTGGCCATGGCCGCGGTGCGCCGCCGTTCGGCCCTGCGGTGCTGGGACACGACCTTGGTGGCGATGCCGTACAGCCAGGGCCGGGCGTCGGGCAGGGTGCGGTCGTAGCGTCCCCGTCCGCGGAAGGCGACGAGGAACACCTCCCCCGTCACGTCGTCGGCCAGCTCCGCGCCCAGGCGGCGGGCGGCGTACCGGTGGATCTCGTCGGCGTGCCGGTCGAACAGCGCGGCGAAACGCTCAGGGTCGTCCAGCGAATGCCCGATCAGGGTCGAGTCATCCAGCGTTTCGGTTGTGTCCTCGACACTCACCACATCCGGTCCTCTCTCATGCGGTCACCCTGTTGTTGGCCGCACCCGGAAGCCCGGTTCCACGTTTCTTCGGTTATGCCGCCTTTCGCCAGGCGGCCAGGCCGTCGGGGGCCTCGTCCCTGACGAACCCGGCCGCCGCCAGCTCCGCGGCCAGCCGCTCGCCGCCCGGCCGGTGGGCCTCGCTGGTCACCTCGTCCTCGCCGATCACCACGCCGCGCTGCCTGACCCGGTAGAGGAAGCGGGAGCGCACGGTCTCGCCGGAGACGTCGAGCACCTGGCCCCAGACCTCGTAGGCGTGCCGCCCGACCTGGTACGACCCCATGAGCTCCAGCTCACCCGGCGTGGGCGCGGGCCGCTCGCGCCAGTTGAACAGCAGCAGCCCGCCCGGTTCGAGCTGCCTGGCCAGCACCCGCCACAACTCCTCCCGCCGCCCGGCCGGGAACGCCTGGAGCACCGAGATCATCACGACGGCCCCGACCGGTTCGTCGACGTCGACGTCGAGCGCCCCGCACGCCAGCACGGTGACGCGGCGCCGCGCCTCCTCGTCACCGGCCAGCCGCGACAGCAGCACCGACCGCATGGCGAGCGCCGGCTCGACGGCGAACACCTCGCCCTCCGTCTCGCGCACGATCACCTCGGTGATCAGGCCGGTGCCCGCGCCGATCTCTATGACGCCGCGCCGCACCCCCTTCAGCAGGGGCGGCAGCAACTCGCGGATCTCGGGGACGTGCCCGTCCTCGTGCCACAGGTCGTAGAAGGGCACGGCCCTGGAGTACTGGTCGTCATTCATGGATCATTTCTACGCCAGCCGGGCCGAGTCGATGGGCCTGACGCCGTCGCCCGTCGACTCGTACCAGGTGATCGTGTCGGGGAAGGTCAGCGTGGCCAGCGCGTTCTGGAACAGCGGCCCCTTGGTCACCCGCCAGCGGAACGGCGGCCGCGGGATGCCGGCCAGCCGCGCCAGCAGGCTGCCCACCAGCGTCGCCAGCCCGAACTGGGTGAGCACGTTGGCCCAGCGCAGCAGCCGGCTGAGCGGGTTGCGGATCGGCGAGCAGACGACCTGGTAGATCTGCCCGGCCGACGCCTTGGCCAGGTAGGAGTAGTGCACGTCGCCGGACAGGATCACGGCCGGCTTGCCCAGCCGGACCAGCATCCTGCCCAGGTCCTCGAACGAGCGCCGGAAGGCCGCCCAGTGCTCCAGGTCGACGGCCTGGCGCAGCTGCTCCGACAACCGCTGCGCCGTACGGCCCCACTTGCCGTCGCACAGCGCCTCGTTCCAGTTCTGGACGCCATGGACGCCCTCGGGCAGCAGGAACGGGATGGAGGAGCCGATGACCAGCCGCTCGGCCGGCGCGGCGGCCTGTTCCTGGAGCCAGGCCCACTCGTCGGGGTCGAGCATGCGCCGGTCGCCGGGGGTGAGCTGCCTGGCGCACCTGGTGTCGATCATGATGAGCCGGGTGTGCCCGAGGTCGCGGGTGTAGCTCCAGCGGTTGCTGCTCGGCTCGGCGTCGGCCTTGGCGGCGAAGGCGTCGAGGACGGGGCCGCCGTCGCCGCCGTTCTCGGTTAGCTGGCGCACCAGCGGGTCGGCCGCGCGCTCGGCCGGCGTCAGGTTGCCGAGGTGCTGGTAGACGAAGTAGGCCCCCAGCCCCGCGACCACCCGCCGCGGCCACCAGCTCGTCAGGGCCATCTTCTCCCGCCAGGACTGCGAGGTGTTCCAGTCGTCGCGCAGGTCGTGGTCGTCGAAGATCATGGCGGTGGGCACGGTGGACAGCAGCCAGCGGATCTCCGGGTCGGTCCAGGCCTGGCGGTAGAGCTCGGCGTACTCCTCGAAGTCGGCGATCTCGCCCTGCGGCTCGGTGGTGCGGCGCGCGCGGATGTAGTCGAGCATCTGGGGCGAGGGGCTGTCGGCGTAGACCTGGTCGCCGAGGAGCAGCAGCAGGTCGGGCCACTCCTGCTCGTCGGCGCGCATGAGGCTCACGCCGTACGCGCGCAGCACGTCGTCGCCGTGGGTGCGCACGTGTGCGGAGTCGTGCGGCACGCTCGTGCGGCACGAGCCGAACGCCATCCTGCGCGGCCCCTCCGGGGGCAGCAGCCGGACCCGGCTGGCCGGGCGACCCGCCAGGGGCCAGACCTGGTCCCCGTCGAGGCTGACGGAATAGGAGGCGATATCCTGGGACAGGCCGACGAGATCCACGATCGCGTAGTGGTGACCGTGCACGGTGAAGGTGGGCGACCGATAAGCCCCGCCTGCCGCCTCGACGGTGACCGTACAGGGCTCGCTGGTCTCCACCCAGATCGAGGCGCTGACCGAGTCGACGTGACGCAACATCGGCCCAACCACGAGTGCGGGCATCCAACCCTCCGGTTTTCGACGATTCGGCAAACTCTCGCTCGACAGCCTGCCAGAGTGGCACGTTCCCAGCACGTTGATCAACGGCTTGGATATCCCTTCATAACCTAGGCAAGGTCAAACAGCCCGGCCTAGGATGATCGAGACAACACGCCCAAGAGGGAAGGCAATGGCGCCTTCTCCCGCAAAGTGGGCGCGCATACAGGAGGAAACTCGACCATGAGCATCATGGTGCCGTCAAAGACGCCGGCGCTGATCACACCTGGTCAACAGGCGCTCGACTCCGCTCTCCACCAACTCCATCAGGCCGCCGCCCACCTCGGGCTCGACGACGGCCTCCGCACGATGCTGGCCACGCCACGCCGCTCGCTGACCGTCTCGGTCCCGGTGCGCCGCGAGAACGGGCGCATGGACGTCGTCCAGGGCTTCCGCGTCCAGCACAACGTCTCGCGCGGCCCCGCCAAGGGCGGCATCCGCTTTCATCCCAGCACCGACATCCACGAGGTCACCGCCCTGGCGATGTGGATGACGTGGAAGTGCGCGCTGGTCGGCATCCCGTACGGCGGCGCCAAGGGCGGCGTGGCCGTGGACCCGGGCGCGCTGACCACGATCGAGCTCGAACGGCTCACCCGCCGCTACGTCAACGAGATCCTGCCGCTGATCGGCCCGGAGAAGGACATCCCGGCCCCCGACGTCGGCACCGACGAGCAGACCATGGCCTGGATCATGGACACCTACAGCGTCAACGCCGGCTACTCGGTGCCCGGCGTGGTCACCGGCAAGCCGATGACGCTCGGCGGCTCGCTCGGCCGCACCGGCTCGACCTCGCGCGGCGTGCAGATCACGGCGCTGGCCGCGCTCGGGCGCTCGCCCGAGGGTGTCACGGTGGCCGTCCAGGGCTTCGGCAAGGTGGGCGCGCTGGCCGCGCAGTACCTGTCCGACGAGGGCTGCAAGGTGGTCGCCGTCTCGGACGTGACCGGCGCGCTTTATGCGCCCGGCGGCCTCGACGTCGCCCGCGTCCGCGCCTGGGTGGCCGAGACCGGCGGCGTGGCCGGCTACCCGCACGCCGACGCGATGGCCCACGACGACCTGTTCGAGCTGGACGTGGACGTGCTCGTCCCGGCCGCGCTCGAAGGCGTGATCACCGAGGCGAACGCGCCCCGCGTGCGCGCCCGGCTGATCGTGGAGGGCGCCAACGGCCCCACCACGCCGGAGGCCGACGAGATCCTGGCCGCCAACGGCACCACCGTCGTGCCGGACATCCTGGCCAACGCGGGCGGGGTGATCGTGTCCTACCTGGAGTGGGTGCAGAACATGCAGGCCTTCTCCTGGAGCTCGCGCGAGGTCGAGGTGAAGCTGCGCGACCTGATGGAGAGCGCCTTCGCCGAGGTCAGGTCGATGTCCGCCGAACGCGGGCTGACGCTGCGGGAGGCGGCGCACGTGATCGGCGTGGGCCGGGTCGCCGAGGCGCACAGCATGCGCGGGCTCTACCCCTGACCGACTTTGGTCGCACGTGACCCGCCCAAGGTCGGACGCCGGGGCGGGTCCCGTTCTGCCACTGTCGTGGCCATGAGGGGTTTCTTCGGGATCATCGCCGTCATCCAGGGGCTCGGCGGGTTCGTCGGGCGCGTCTGGTTCGACACGGAATGGGGGTTCGTGGGGCGGCTCGTGGAGCTGCCCCTTGCGGCGTACCCGGGGCTCGCGGCCGCCGGCCTGGCGCTCCTGGTGTGGGCCGACCACGACAGGAAGAACCGCGAGAGCTGACCATCGGGAGTTCGGGCAGGATGGCCTCATGACCTACCCGGAACCGCGCTATTCGGGCGACACCGGCGAGCTGTCGGCCACGTACCGCCCCTACGCCCACTCCCCCGAGCTGACCTACAAGAACGGCAACACCGCCCACTACCTGGCCACCGGAGCCACCACCAACGGTCAGTTCGGGCTCTACCGCTGGGTGATGGGGCCCGAGCCGTCCGGCCCGAGCCCCCACTTCCACAAGTCGATCTCCGAGTCGTTCTACATCCTCGAAGGATCGGTGCGGATCTACGACGGCAGCCGCTGGATCGACACACGGCCCGGCGACTGGGTGCACGTGCCCGAGGGCGGCGTGCACGCCTTCCGCAACGAGTCGGGCGAGCCCGCGACCATGCTGCTGCACTTCGCCCCCGGCGCCCCTCGCGAGGGCTACTTCGAGGGGCTGCTCGACCTGGCGGGCAAGAGCGAGGAGGAGAAGGCCGAGTTCTTCATCCGCCACGACACGTACTGGCTGGACTAGCGGGGCTCACGGCTTCGGCCGCGGCTCGGTCGAGGGCCGTGACCAGGTCCTCCAGCTCGCGCATCAGCCGCTCGGTGCGCTCCTGGCCGAACGCGGCGGCGACGGCGCGGTGGTGTTCGGCCACCGCGCCGTCCACGCGCGCCAGCAGGTCGCGCCCCCGGTCGGCCAGGAACACCGCCACCCGCCGCCGGTCGCCCGCCGACGCGCCCCGGTGGACCAGCGCCCGGTCGATCAGCCGGTCGACCGCCTTGGTGAGCGTCGGGTGCGGCATGAGCACCGCCTCGGCCAGCTCCCCCATCGAGTGGCCGCGCCCGTCGGCCAGCGCGCGCAGGATGCGCCACTGCTCGACGGTGACGTCCTCGCCGGCCAGGGTCGCCGCCAGACCGTGCGTGACCTCGCGTTCGGCACGGCTGAGCACGTACGCGAGTGAGGACCCCAGCCCGGGTTTAGCCATGACAGATCAGGTCCTTTCACCGGAGAGCTAGTTCGGAGGATACTCGTCGGCGTGGCGGCGATCGTCGATCCTTTCGAGGCCCGGCTCCTCCCCTCGGACGCGGTCAGGATCGGCCTGGTCGTGCCCGTGTCCGGGGTGCTCGGGCTGGTGGGACCGTGCGCGGTCAACTGCGCTGTGCTGGCCGCCGAGGAGGTCAACGCCCGGGGCGGCGTCCTCGGCAGGCAGGTCGAGCTGGTGCTCGTCGACGGCGGGCGGCCGGGGCACGAGGTGGCCGCCGAGGTCGCCGGACTGGTGGCGTCCGGCACGGTCGAGGCCGTGGTGGGCACGCACGCGAGCGACGTCCGGGTCGACGTGGTCGCCGCGATCGGCGGGCGGGTCCCGTTCGTGTACGCGCCGCCGTACGAGGGCGGGGGGCACGCGCCGGGCGTCTACTTCCTCGGCGAGACCCCCGGCAGGCAGCTCGAACCCGGCATCGAATGGCTGGTCCGCGCCCACCGGGCACGCCGCTGGTACCTGCTGGGCAACGACTACGTCTGGCCGCGCCTGGTGCACGCGGGCGCCCGCCGCCGGCTGCACGCGCGCGGCGCGACCGTCGTCGGCGAGACCTTCGTCCGGTACGGCCAGGCGGCCTCCTGGCTCGGCCGGATCGCCGACGCCCGCCCCGACGCGATCCTGCTCACGCTGATCGGCAGCGACCTGGTGGCCTTCAACCGGGCCTACGCGGCGAGCGGGCTCGGCGCGGCCCGGCTGTGCGGCGCGCTGGAGGAGCACGGCCTGCTCGGCATCGGCGGCGACGGCACCGGCGAGCTCTACGCGTCGATGGGCTACTTCCGCGACCTGCCGACCGAGGCCAGCCTCCACTTCGCCGAGCGGTACGCCAAACGCTTCGGCCCGCACGCCCCCATGCTCAACGGCCACGGCCAGGGCTGTTACGAGGCCGTCGCGATGCTGGCCGCCCTGTCCGGACGGGCGGGCAGCCTGGCCGTCCCCGCCCTCGACGCGGTCGCCGACGGCACCACGATCGTCAGCGCGCGCGGCCCGCTCACGCTGCTGAACCGGCAGGTGCGGCGCACGGTGCACCTCGGCAGGGCGGACGGCCTGGAATTCTTGCTTGAGAAACCTTTTCAGTAGAAAGCTTTGGCTCTAAGGTGCCAATCGCCCCCCAACCTCAACAAGGAGCCGTGCAATATGAGCACCGTTGAGCAGTTCGGCTACCGCCAAGAGCTCAAACGTTCTCTGGGCTTCGCCGACCTGATGATCTACGGCTTGATCTTCATGGTGCCGATCGCGCCGTTCGGCATCTTCGGCGGCGTGTTCCAGTCGTCCGGCGGCATGGTCGCGCTGGCCTACATCATCGGCCTGGTCGCCATGGCGTTCACGGCGCTGTCCTACTCGCAGATGGCCCAGGCGTTCCCGATGGCGGGGTCCGTCTACACCTACGCCGGGCGCGGCATCTCGGCGCCGGTCGGGTTCATCGCGGGATGGGCGATCCTGCTCGACTACATCCTGGTGCCGTCGCTGCTCTACCTCATCGCCAGCCTGGCCATGAACTCGTTCGTGCCCGGCATCCCGGTCTGGGGCTGGCTGATCATCTTCGTGCTGCTCAACACGGCCGTCAACTACATGGGCATCCAGATGACCGCGCGCATCACGCGCGTGATGCTGGTCGCCGAACTGGCCGTGCTGGCGATCTTCCTGGTGATCGGCGGCATCGCCCTGGCGCAGGGCAAGGCCCAGGCGGGCGCGTTCACGCCGATCTTCGAGCCCTCGGCGTTCACCTGGACGCTGGTGTTCGGCGCGGCGGCCACGGCGGTGCTGTCCTTCCTCGGCTTCGACGGCATCTCGACGCTGGCCGAGGAGAACAAGGAGGACGGCAGGCGGCTCGGCCGTTCGATGGTGGCGGCGCTGGGCCTGGCCGCCGTGCTGTTCGTGACGCAGACGTGGGTCGCGGCGCTGCTCATGCCGGACCGCGCCCGACTGATCGCCGACGGCGACGAGAACGGTGACGCCTTCTACCGCATGGCGGAGTTCGCCGGCGGCCACTGGCTGAGCGTGCTGACCGCCGTCGCCACCGCGATCGCGTGGGGCTTCGCCAACTCGCTGGTCGCCCAGGCGGCCACCTCGCGGCTGCTGTTCGCGATGGCCCGCGACCGCATGCTGCCCTCGTTCCTGGCCAAGGTCCACCCCAAGCACCAGGTGCCGGTGAACGCCACGCTGGCCGTCGCCGTGTTGTCGCTGGGCATCGGCCTCTACATGAGCAGCCTGGAGAACTACGGCATCCCGCTGCTCAGCCAGCTCGTGAACTTCGGCGCGATGACCGCCTTCCTGATCCTGCACGTGGCCGTCGTCGTCCACCACTGGTTCCGCAGGCGCAGCGGGAACGTGTGGGCGCACGTGGTCGCGCCGGCGATCGGCTTCCTCGTCCTGGCCGCCGTGGTGTACAACACCAAGCTGGTGACCCAGACGGTCGGCCTGATCTGGCTGGCGGTCGGGCTCGTCATCCTGGGTGTCAGCTATCTCGTCGGCCGCAGGCCCGTTCTTCCCTCGGAGGTCAAGTGAACGTCGTCTCCTACCACCCCTCGCCGGAGGAGCTCAGCTACACCTTCGGCGGCCGTGCCGCCCTGGGCAGGGTGCGTCCCGGGACGGTGATGGAGCTGTACACCGAGGACTGCTTCGGCGGCCGGGTGCGGACCGTGGACGACCTGCCGTCGCGGGTCTGCGAGTTCCCGTACCTGAACCCGGTGACCGGTCCCTTCCACGTGGAGGGGGCCGAGCCGGGCGACACGCTGGCGCTGCACTTCGTCAGGATCACGCCGGCCCGCGACTGGGCGGTCTCGACCACGTTCCCGCACTTCGGCGCGCTGACCGGCACCCACACCACGGCGACGCTCCAGCCGCCGCTGGAGGAGCGGGTGTGGCGCTACGACATCGACGTGGACAAGGGCGTGGCCGTCTACCACGCGCGCAACAGCGACTTCAGCGTGGCGCTGCCGCTCGACCCGATGCACGGCACGGTGGGCGTGGCCCCGGGCGCGAACGAGGCCCGGATGACCATCACCCCCGACGCGCACGGCGGCAACATGGACACCCCGGAGCTGCGCGCCGGCGTCACCGTCTACCTGGGCGTCAACGTCGAGGGCGGGCTGTTCTCGATCGGCGACGGCCACGGCCTGCAGGGGCACGGCGAGGTCTGCGGCACGGCCGTGGAGTCGGCCATGAACACCGTGATCGCGGTCGAGCTGATCAAGGGCGTGGCCACGCCGTGGCCCCGGCTGGAGGACGACCTGCACCTGATGTCCACCGGCTCGGCCAGGCCCCTGGAGGACGCCTACCGCATCAGCCAGCACGACCTGGTGACCTGGACGTCGGAGCTGACCGGCCTCGACACGCTGGACGCGTACCAGCTCGTCAGCCAGGCCGGCCAGGCGCCGGTCGGGAACGTGTGCGACACGAACTACACCATGGTCGCCAAGCTGCCCAAGGCCTACCTGGGAGCCCCCTCGGTGTACGAGGACGTCCACGCCCGCCTGCGGGCCCTGGGCGCCCAGTACGACGCATGACAATCCCCCACTTAGGTAAACCTTGGTGTCGCAGGTCAGGGCATAGATCATCTTCCCCGTAGAGTGGGAAAGTGCTCAGGTTGGTACTGTCTCTGGTCCTGCTCGATCCGGCTGGCGTCACCGATGTCTCGCAGCGCAGCGTCCCCGTCCCCCAGGTGCTGACCCCGGACGGCGACCGCCTGGGCTACGCGCCGGTCCCGCGCCCCTACACGGGGGCGCGGCGGCTGACGGGGGTGCTGCTCGGCCATGATCCCGTCACCCGCACCGACGTGTGGTGCGGGGGCGCGGTCATCGGCTCGCGCAGCCGCAGCCTGGTGCTGACGGCGGCGCACTGCCTCTACCACGACGGCCGGCCGCTCAGGCGGCTGGCCTTCATGCCCGGTTTCGACCGGGGGAACCCGCGGCACGGCGTCTGGTCCTCGGTGCGCACGTGGGTGCCCGCCCGCTGGCGGGCCAGGCCCGACTCGCCCGGCTCGCTCCCGTACGACGTCGGCCTGGTCGGCGTCGCCAAGGGGAGGCGCCCGCTGGAGGAGGTGGTCGGCCAGGGCCTGCCGCCGCTGCGCACGAGCCGGGGCGCCGAACTGCGCGGGCTCGAACTGCTCGGCTATCCGGCGGGCAAGCGCTACCCGGGCACGCAGATGTACCGGTGCCTGGGCGACGCGGTGGAGGGCTCGACCGTGGGCCCCGGGGTGATGATCACCCGCAACTGCCACGCCGCCGCCGGGGGGAGCGGCGGCCCCGTCCTGTACGGCGACTCGGTGGCGGGGGTGGTCTCCTCCTCCAGCCCGCTGAGCGACACCGACGGCTACACGGTGCTCGCCCGGCTGGGCGGGACGACGTTCGACCGCATGTTCGCCAGGGCCGACGAGTCGATGCTGGTCAGGAAGCCAGGCTGACGGCCTCCTCGCAGATGGCGTGGGTGATCAGGGCGTCGTCGGCGCCGATCACCCGGCCCTCGCGGACCGCGAGCAGGAACTCCTGGCAGATCTGCTCGATGCCGCGCTGCCGGGCGACCGGCACCCAGTCGGGGCGCCTGGTGAGCGTCTCGCCGCCCTCGTAGTCGAGGACGTCGCCGAGGTTGACCACGCGCCGCTTGATGCCGTCGCCCATGACCTCGCAGGTCTCCTCGCCGGCGCCGCTGACCCGGTTCATGACGCCGATCGCGGTGAACCCGGCGCCCGACAGCTCCAGGACGATGTGTTCGAGCAGGTCACGGTGGACGCGGGTGCGGATCCTGGTCTCGGTGACCGGGCCGGGAGCGAGGAACCTGAGCGTGTCCACGACGTGGATGAAGTCCTCGAAGATGGCCCGCCGGGGCGCGTCGGGGTAGTTGTCGCGGTTCTTCTCCATCAGCACGAGATGGCGGGGAAGGGCGAGAAGACCGGCGTAGCCGGGGGCGAAGCGACGGTTGAACCCGACCATCAGCGACCGGCCCTCGGACTCGGCCAGGCGCACCAGGCGCTCGGTCTCGGCCAGGCTGTAGGCGATCGGCTTGTCGACGTAGACGTGGATCCCGGCGCTGAGCAGCGGCTCGACGATCTCCGGGTGCGCCTCGGTCGCGGCGTGCACGAACGCGGCGTCGACCCCCGCCTTGATCACCTCGTCGACGCTGGTGGACCGGTCGGCGACGCGGTAGGCGTCACCGAGCCGGTCGAGCCGCGCGGTGTTGCGGGTGCACAGGTGAAGGTCGAGGGACTGGGCGGCGAGCACGGGCAGGTATGCCTTCTCCGCGATGTCGCCCAGGCCGATCATGGCTATCTTCATCCGTCGAGCGTAGCCTTCAGCGCGGCCTCCATCGGCGTAGGCGCGACGCCGAAGACCTGCTGAAACGCCGAGGAGTCGAGCACGTAAGGCGCGGTGAACTGGTAGCGCACGTGCCGCAGCTCACCGATCATGGGCGAGAACAGCCCGGACACCCGCAGCAGCGGCCACGGCAGCGTGGTCATCCGGGGCTCCGGCAGGTCCAGCAGGGCGGCCATCCGCGCGCCGACCTCGCGGAAGGTCATCGGGTCGTTGGTGGGCACGTGCCAGGGGCGGCCCCAGGCCCGCTCGTCGGCGCCGGCGGTGATCAGGGCGTCGGCCACGTCCGGCAGGTAGGTCCAGCTGTGCGGGACGTCGGCGGGGAAGACGAGCTGGATCGTCTTCCCGGCCCTGAGCGCCGGGATGAAACGGGTGCCCAGGTGGGACTGGTCGGTGGCGCCGGGGCCGAAGAAGTCCGAGCCGCGCACCTCGGTCACCCTGACACGCCCGGCCCGGTGGGCGGCCAGCGCGTCGTGCCAGATCTTCGCCCGTACCAGGGCCTTGGGGGTGGTCGAGGCGAGCGGCAGATCCTCGGTCATAGGGCCGGTGACGGGCCCGTACGGGTAGAGGTTGCCCAGGATGGCGAGCACGGCCCCGCTCGACTCGGCGGCGGCCAGGAACGACTCCGCCATCGGCGGCCAGTCGGTGAGCCAGCGGTGGTAGGCCGGGTTGACGCAGTTGTACAGGACGTCGGCCCCCTTGGCCAGCTCGGACAGCCGGGCCCGGTCGGCGACGTCGGCGGCCACCTTGACCGTCCCTTCGGGCCCGCGGCCCGAGCGGGTCACGACGACGACCTCGTGCCCCTGTGCGGCGAGCTTGGCGGCCAGATGCGCGCCGACCTGACCGGAACCCACGACGACGTGCTTACCCATGATCAGACCTGCTTCCAGAAGACGCGGAGCATCGCGTTGACGACGAAGACGGCGGCGAAGACGATCGCCGGGGTGACCCGGCCGGCGGCGTAGAGCGCGAGCGCGCCGCCGCCGAACCAGAGGATCTCCAGCACGACGCGGGCCAGGCCGGTCAGCGGGATCGTGGCGTTGGCGCCGCCTCCCGCGCCGAACAGCGCCCACGCGGCGATGAACAGCGCCGGCCCGCCCAGCCCGGCGAGGAGCTTGATCCCCCAGTTGGGGCTGAGCGTGAATCCCCAGTACGCCACCGCGCCCAGCACGCCGAGCTCCAGGAAGAACATCAGGACGGCGTTGGCGTTCTTGGCGAGGGCGAGCATGGGGATCTCCTGTGGTGGGGCGCTGTTCGCTTACGAGAGCAATGCTCTCTCAAAAGAGCACCCGTCGTCAAGAGCGGTGCTCTCGTTTTTTGCTGGTGCTCTGATAACCTGCTGTCCATGACAGCCAGCCGTACCGCGCGAGAGCGCGTGAGAGCCGAGCTCACCAGGGAGATCACCGACATCGCCCGCCGCCAACTGGCCACCGAGGGCGCCGGCGGCCTGTCGCTGCGGGCCGTGGCGCGGGAGATGGGCATGGTCTCCTCGGCCATCTACCGCTACTTCCCGAGCCGCGACGACCTGCTGACCGCCCTGATCATCGACGGCTACAACGCGCTGGGCGAGGCCGTCGAGCAGGCCGAGGCCGCCTGCCCGCGGACGGCCTGCCTGGACCGCTGGCTGGCCGCCGGCCACGCCGTACGCGACTGGGCGGTGGCCCACCCCCACGAGTACGCCCTGCTCTACGGCTCGCCCGTGCCCGGCTACCAGGCGCCGCAGGACACCGTCGTGGCCCGCCTGCGCGACGTCACCGTGCTCGGCGCGCTCGTCGCCGACGCCTGGAACGCGGGCGAGCTGCGCCCGCCGGCCGCCCCCGGGCCGCCCGCCGAGGTGGCCGCGGACGCCGAGAACATCCGCGCCCTGATGCCCGGCGTGCCCGACGACGTGGCGTGGCGGGCGATGGCGTCCTGGTCGATGCTCTACGGCTGGGTCAACTTCGAGGTGTTCGGCCAGTTCAACAACACGATCGACAACCGGCGGACGGCCTTCGACCACGCGCTGCGCCTGGCCGCCGCGGCGCTCGGGCTCGCCACGTGAACAGCGCCGCCACGACATGGAGAAGGGCAGGAGCGCCGCGGCACTCCTGCCCTTCCCCGCACGACCGGACGGGTCAGCGCGCGGCGCGGTTGACCGCCGAGATGATGGCCTTGAGCGAGGCCGTCGTGGTGTTGGCGTCGACGCCCACACCCCACAGCACCTCCCCGTCGACCTCGCACTCCAGGTAGGAGGCGGCCTTGGCGTCGCTGCCCGCGCTCATCGCGTGCTCGACGTAGTCGAGGACCCGCACCTTGATGCCGACCCCGGCGATGGCGTCGATGAAGGCCGAGATCGGGCCGTTGCCCACCCCCGCGATCTCCCGGATCTCACCGTCGAGGCGCACGTCGGCGCCGATGCGGTCTTTGTCGTCGACGGTCGACTCGTGGCGGTGGGCCATGAGGCTCAGCCGGCCCCAGCGGTTGGCGGGGTTGGGCAGGTACTCGTCGCGGAAGATCTCGTACATGGCGGCGGGGCTGATCTCGCCGCCGCCCGCGTCAGTACGGGCCTGGACGACCCTGGAGAACTCGATCTGCAGCCGGCGCGGCAGGTCGAGCTGGTGGTCGGCCTTCATGATGTAGGCCACGCCGCCCTTGCCCGACTGGCTGTTGACCCGGATGACGGCCTCGTAGGAGCGGCCGATGTCCTTGGGGTCGATCGGCAGGTAGGGCACCGCCCAGGTGAACTCGGCCACCGGCGTCCCGGCCGCCGCGGCGTCGCGCTCCAGGTGCTCGAAGCCCTTCTTGATGGCGTCCTGGTGGGAGCCGGAGAAGGCGGTGTAGACCAGCTCGCCGCCCCACGGGTGGCGCGGGTGCACCGGCAGCTGGTTGCAGTACTCGGTGACGCGGCGGATCTCGTCGATGTCACTGAAGTCGATCTCGGGGTCGACGCCCTGGGAGAACAGGTTCATGCCCAGGGTGACCAGGCACACGTTGCCGGTGCGCTCGCCGTTGCCGAACAGGCAGCCCTCGATGCGGTCGGCGCCGGCCATGTAGCCCAGCTCGGCGGCGGCCACGGCGCTGCCGCGGTCGTTGTGCGGGTGCAGCGACAGCACGATCGAGTCGCGGTGCCTGAGGTTGCGGTGCATCCACTCGATCTGGTCGGCGTAGATGTTGGGCGTGGCCATCTCGACCGTGGCGGGCAGGTTGACGATGACCTTGCGGTCGGGGGTGGGCTGCCACACCTCGTTGACGGCGTCGCACACCTCGACGGCGTACTCCAGCTCGGTGCCGGTGAACGACTCGGGCGAGTACTGGAAGAAGACGTCGACGTCGGTGGCGTCGGCCAGCTTCTTGACCAGCTTGGCGCCCTCGACGGCGATGGCCGTGATGCCCTCCCTGTCCTGGCCGAACACGACGCGACGCTGGAGGGTGGAGGTCGAGTTGTACAGGTGGACGATGGCCTGCTTGGCGCCCTCGATCGCCTCGAAGGTGCGCTCGATCAGCTCGGGCCTGGCCTGGGTCAGCACCTGGATGACGACGTCGTCGGGGATGCGGCCCTCGTCGATGATCTGCCGGACGAAGTCGAAGTCGGTCTGCGAGGCGGCCGGGAAGCCCACCTCGATCTCCTTGTAGCCCATGCGTACCAGCAGCTCGAACATCTGGAGCTTGCGGTGGGAGTCCATCGGGTCGATCAGGGCCTGGTTGCCGTCGCGCAGGTCCACCGCGCACCACCGGGGCGCCTTGGTGATGACCTGGTCGGGCCAGGTGCGATCGGTCAGCCGGATCGGTTCGAACGGCTGGTAGCGATGGGCCGGCATGGGACTGGGCTGCTGGGCGTTCATGTCTGCTGCTCCTCGTCGGTCGAGTCGAAAGCGGCCGACGCGCACGACTGGCTCCGCGACGAGGGAGCCGGCCTTACAGGCCCTCGCCGCGGCAGCTAAGAAGCAGCCCGCGCAGCATGCCAAGCACGCTACCAGACGTCTCGGGATACGCCGCCCTTGATCTCACATCATGAGAGCCGATCGGTCAACCGATGGGAAAACGCCTGGTGGGGGCCGCGAAATTCCGCGCGGTCCGTCCTTCAGTCCGGGATGAGCACGCTCAGGCAGGTGACGCAGCCCTCCAGCCGCTCGAATTCCGAGATGTCCACCCGCGTCACGGCGAGCCCGCGCCGCTCCAGCATCGCCGCGGTTCTCGGGGCCGACGCCGCGAGCAGGACGCGGGCGCCGCCCAGCGGCACCACGTGCGCGCCCGGCTCCTCCGGCGGTTCCAGCAGGCCCGGCAGCTCGACGCGACCGGGATCGCCGATGAGCGTCCCGTCGGGCAGGGCGGTCACCGCCGACTTCAGGTGCAGCACGCCGCGCAGGTCCACGGGCACGACGCGCCGCTCGGGCAGCAGGGCCGCGAGCTGGCCGACGCCCTCGTCGTTGGTGCGGCCCGACCTGCCGACGTACACGGTGGGGCCGACCTGGAGCACGTCGCCGCCGTCCAGGGTGCCGGGGCGGGCGATCCTGACGGCCTTCAGGCCGAGCTCCCGTACGGCCTGCTCCACGGACTCCACCTCGGGACGCCGCTCCGGCGCGCCCGGCCGGGTGAGCACGGCCAGCCGCCCCGACACCACGACGGCGTCCTCCACGAAGGGCGCGTCGGGCAGGTGGTCGGCGTCCGCGGCGTAGACGGGCCGCCATCCGGCGGCGGCCAGCGCCGCGACGTAGGCGTCGTGCTGGTGACGTGCGCGTTCATGGTCCACGGGTTCGCGCTCGATGTGCGTGACGATGCCCTCGGCGATCCGGGGGCCAGGCTTCCTTACCAGCGCGATACCAGACATAGGGCGTGTTCTATCACGCAGTCGTTAGAGTCTTGGGCATGCGGGACGACGAGATTCTCACCAGGATCAGCGCTCTGGTCACCGAAGAGCACGAGCTGCGCGGCAGGCTGTCGGCGGGCGAGGTCACCTCCGACGAGGAGCACGCGCGCGTCAAGGAGCTGGAAGTGGCGCTCGACCAGTGCTGGGACCTGCTCCGGCAGCGCCGGGCCAGGCGCGGCGCGGGCGACGACCCCGACGGCGCGGCCGTGCGCCCGGCCGGCGAGGTGGAGAACTACCGGCAGTAGCCCCCGCCTGCGGTAAAACGGCTGGCCCGGGGCGGCACCGATGCGCTTGGCTGGACGGATGCACATCCAGCCAATCGACCTCGACCGGCCGGGCGAGCTGCTGACGGGCCTGCACGACGCCTACCTGGCGGCCCACGCGCACGAGCCCGGCCCCAAGTTGTCGCTCGCCCGCCTGTCCGTCATCGCCCGCCTGGGCAACCCCGGTGACCGGGTCGAGACCTGGGTCCTGACCGACGGCGGCGAGGTCGCCGGCGGCTACACCCTGGCGCTGCCCCAGTACGACAACCGGCACATGAGCTGGCTGTTCCCGCTCGTGGTCCGGCCCGAGCTGCGCGGCCGCGGCCTCGGGAGCGAGCTGTTCGAGCACGCGCTCGGCCGCATGCGCGCCCACGGCCGCACCCTGCTGCTCACCGAGACCCCCACCACGGGCGTCGGCGCCCGCTTCGCCCGCGCACGCGGGATGACGGTCGCGCTCCAGGAGGCCCGCCGCACGCTCGACCTGCGCACGGCCGACTGGGCGGCGCTGCGCGGCATGCTGCCCGAGGTCCCCGGCTACACCATCGAGCGTTTCGCCGGCCCGGCCGGGCCGGAGCTGCTGGCCGACCTCGCCACGGTGATGGACGGCATGAACGACGCCCCGCGCGACGCCGACGTCGAGGACATGTCCTTCAGCCTCGAACGCCTGGGCCTGCGCGAGGAGCACGTCACGCTCGGCGGCCAGACCTGCTACACGATGATCGCCAGGCGCGACTCCGACGGCGCGCCCGCCGGCTACACGCGGATCTACCTCGAAGCCGACCGCTCCGACGGCTGGGGCCACCAGGCCGACACCACCGTCCTGCGCGAGCACCGCGGCCATCGCCTGGGCCTGCTGCTCAAGATCTCCAACCTGCTGTGGCTGCGCGAGCGCGAGCCCCACCTGGAGCGGATCATCACCTGGAACGCCACGTCCAACGACCACATGCTGGCCATCAACGAGGCCATGGGCTTCGAACTGCTCGACGAGTGGGACGAATGGCGGCTGACGGTCTGACCCTTCGCCGACTAACCTGACGAGTCATGACGTTGGAGGCGTTGAGGGACGGCGATCCGCGGCAGGTGGGGCGCTACGCCCTGCTGGGACGGCTGGGCGAGGGCGGCATGGGCGTCGTCTACCTGGGCGAGGACCCCGGCGGCACGCGGGTGGCCGTCAAGCTCATCCACGCGCGGATGGCCTCCGACCCCGACTTCCGGCGGCGCTTCGCCCGCGAGGTGGCCGCGGCCCGGCGGGTCGCCCGCTTCTGCACCGCCCCGGTGCTCGACGCCGACGTACGGGCGGACGTGGCGTACCTGGTCACCGAGTACGTCGAGGGGCCCAGCCTCGGCGACGCGGTGCGCGACTCGGGGCCGCTGAGGGGCTCCGCGCTGGACGGGCTGGCGGCGGCCATGGCGATGGCGTTGCGCGCCATCCACGGGGCCGGGGTCGTGCACCGGGACCTCAAGCCGTCGAACGTGCTGCTGTCCCAGGTGGGGCCCAAGGTCATCGACTTCGGCATCGCGCGGCTGGCGGACGCGGAGGTGAGCAGCGCGATCGTGGGGACGCCGGCGTACATGTCGCCCGAGCAGGTGGCGGGCTCGCGGGTCGGGCCGGCCTCGGACGTCTTCTCGTGGGGCTGCACGGTCGCCTTCGCCGCCGGGGGGCTGCCGCCGTTCGGGTCGGGGTCGGTGCCGACGATCCTGTTACGCATCGTGAACGAGGCTCCCGAGCTGCGCGGGTTGTCGGGGCCGCTGCTGGACCTGGTGACGGCGTCCCTCTCCAAGAACCCGGCCACCCGCCCCACGGCCCAGGAGCTGATGGACCACCTCAGCACCACCCCCACCCCCGCCCTCCCTCCCCCACCCCCCACCGAAACGCCCGCCGCCGAGGCGCCCCCCGCCGAGGGGCGAGGCACCCTTCCCCCTCCTCCCCCCGAAGGGACCGCGGCCGGAAAGCGGCGTACGAGGCTGCTGGCGGCATCCGCGGCCGTCGTGGTGGCCGCCGCCGGCGTGACAGCGGCCCTCCTGTGGACCCGCCACGACACCCCCACCACGCCCCATACGGCCACGACCACCACCACCAAGGGCACGACCGCCCAAGAGCCCCCCGCCCGCACGGCCGCGACCGCCCGCAACCCCCTGCGCGAGAACGGCGTCACCTTCTACTCCGAGCAGGAGAAGGCCGCCGCCCGCCAGGCCGCCGTGTGGCGCGAGGACCGCCCCGACGACGCCGCGCTGATGGACCGGCTGGCCGCCGTCCCCCACGCCATCCGCCTGAACCAGCCCGAGGCCAGGGCCACGGTCGAGACGGCCGTGACCGCCGCCCAGGAGGCGGGCGGCGTGCCCGTGTTCCTGATCAACTACATGCCGGGCGGCGGCGACTGCGCCGCGACCGGCGCGGGCGAGATGCGGGTGTACCAGGAGTGGGTCAGGGGCGTCGCCCGCCAGATCGGCGACCACCGGGCCGTGATCATCCTGGAGCCCTCCAGCCTGGTCAACCTCCCCGGCACCAAGGACTGCAAGCTGGCCGGCACGGCCGAGCAGCGCTACCGGGACCTGCGCGAGGCCGTGCAGTCGCTCAAGACCGGGCACCCCGGCACGGCCGTCTACCTCGATGGCGGCCAGGACCTCTACCCCGGCACCGAGATCATGGCCCAGCGCCTGATCGGCGCGGGGATCGACCGGGCCGACGGGTTCTTCGTCAACACCGCCTCCTTCCAGGGCACCCCGACGGCCGTCGAGTACGGCAAGTCGCTGTCGGCCTGCGTCGCCGTCATGCGCGGGACAGGCGGCACGACCTGCCCGAAGGACGCGGACCCGGGCGGCGACCTGCCGCACTTCGTGGTGGACACCGCCAGGAACGGCCAGGGCCCGTGGTCGCCGACGAAGAAGTACGCCGACCCGCAGACCTGGTGCAACCCGCCGGGCCGGGGCGTCGGCGAGCGCCCCACGACCGACACGGGCGAGGAGCTGGCGGACGCCTACCTGTGGATCAGCCGGGCGGGCAGCTCCGGCGGCCGGTGCCGGCGCGGCACGAACGGCGACAAGGACCCCGAGCGCGGCGTGGTGGCGCCGGAGAGCGGCGAGTGGTGGGCCGACCTGGCACTCGAACGCGCCAGGAACGCCCGCCCCCCGTTGCGGTGAGAAGAACCCGATGTTAAGCGCACGTTAGATCTGAGCCGCCGACCTTGTCCGAACAACCTTCTGGGGAGAGGCTCTGGCCTGCATCCACTCCCCCCAGGAGGTCCTACATGAACAAAGCGCGCGTGCCGTGGAAGGCAGTGATCGGCGGCTCCGTCGGCAACCTGGTCGAGTGGTACGACTGGTTCGTCTACAGCAGCTTCGCCGTGTACTTCGCCGCTTCGTTCTTCCCTGAGGGGAACGACACGGCCAAGCTGCTCAACACCGCTGCCATCTTCGCCGTCGGCTTCTTCATGCGCCCGCTCGGCGGCTGGCTGCTCGGCCGCTACGCCGACCGCCGGGGCCGCAAGGCGGCGCTCACGCTCACCGTCACGCTGATGTCGGCCAGCGCGCTGCTGATCGCCGTCGCCCCGACGTACGAGTCGGTCGGCTACGCAGGCGCGCTGGTCCTGGTGGTCGCGCGGCTGCTCCAGGGCCTGTCGGTCGGCGGCGAGTACGCCGCCAGCGCCACCTACCTGACCGAGGCCACCCCGCGCGGCCGGCGCGGCTTCGCCTCCAGCTTCCAGTACGTCTCCATGACCGCCGGCCAGCTCGTCGGCCTCGGCCTGCAGATCATCCTGCAGAACACGATGTCGAAGGAGGCCCTGAACTCCTACGGCTGGCGCATCCCGTTCGTGGTCGGCGCCGTGGCCGCCGCCGTCGTGTTCTACCTGCGCCGCAGCCTGCTGGAGACCGAGGTGTACGGCGAGGAGGAAGAGGAGCGCCGCGACAAGGGCACCATCAGGCAGCTCCTGGCGCACAAGAAGGAGGCGCTGCTGGTCATCGCCCTGACCATGGGCGGGACGGTCGCGTACTACACCTACACGACGTACCTCACCAAGTACCTGTCGAACACCGCGGGCCTGCCGAAGGAGACGGCCACGCTGGTCAGCTTCAGCGCGCTGTTCATCTTCATGTGCCTGCAACCGCTGGCCGGGTCGCTGTCGGACCGCATCGGGCGCAGGCCGCTGCTGATCACGTTCGGGATCGGGTCGATGCTGGCGACGGTGCCGCTGATGACGGCGCTCGGCGGGGCGAGCGGGTTCGGGGGCGCGCTCGTCCTGTCGCTGGCCGGTCTGGTCATCGTCACCGGCTACACCTCGATCAACGCCGTGGTGAAGGCCGAGCTGTTCCCGACGCACGTGCGCGCGCTGGGGGTGGCGCTGCCGTACGCGATCGCGAACGCCCTGTTCGGCGGCACCGCCGAGTACGTCGCCCTGTGGTTCAAGGACAAGGGCATCGAGTCCGGCTTCTTCTGGTACGTCTCCGCCTGCGCCGCCGTGTCGCTGGTCGTCTACCTGACCATGCGCGAGACGCGCGACGTGGCACTGTCCCGCAGCGAAGGCGCCGAGCCGTCGGATTCGGTCACCGCCCGCGTCTAACCTGGCCATATGCGGGTTCTCCTGGTCGAGGACGACGATCGTCTCGCCTCCGCGCTCACCACGGCGCTGGCCCGGCACGGCCATTCGGTCACCCGCGCCGGCCTGGCCGTCGACGCCCTCCGCCTGGCGGGGGGCGTCGACTTCGTGCTGCTCGACCTGGGCCTGCCCGACATGGACGGGCTCGACGTGCTGCGCCGGCTGCGCCGCGTCTCGGCGGTGCCGCTCATCGTGGTCACCGCGCGCACGCAGGAGCGCGAGGTGCTGCGCGGCCTGCGTTCGGGGGCCGACGACTACCTGGTCAAGCCGTTCCGCACGGTCGAGCTGATGGCCCGCATGGAGGCGGTGATGCGGCGCGGCACGCGTCCGATGCCGGTGCGCGACCACGTGGTGTGCGTCGGCGACGTGCGCATCGACCTGGAGTCCCGGCAGGTCACGGTGACCGGGGAGCCGGTGACGCTGACCAGGCGCGAGTTCGACGTGCTGGCGCTGCTGGCCCGCGAGCCGGGCGTGGTGCGCAGCCGGGAGGAGATCCTCGACGAGGTCTGGGGCGACCCGCTGCTGTCGGCGTCCCGGTCGCTCGACGTGCACGTGGCCGGGCTGCGGTCCAAGACCGGGCGGCCGGGGCTGGTGGAGACGTTGCGCGGCACCGGCTACCGGCTGGGCTCGGCGGGGTGAACGCGCGCCTGGTGGTCACGTTCACCACGCTGATCGTCTTCCTGATCGCGGCGCTGGCGGTGCCGCTCGGCCTGGCCTACGCCTCCCACCGGACCAACCGCCTGCTGCTCGACCGGCGCGCCGACGCCACCCGCTTCGCCGAGCTGGCCGACGCGGCGGCCCGCGACGACGACCGCACGGGCCTGATCGCCGAGGTCTCCCGCTACGCCGACCTGTACGGCGCGGCCGTCCGGGTCCGCGACCGCGACGGCTCGATCCTGGTCTCGGCCGGCCGCTTCGAAGCCGACGACCGGGAGGCGACCCGGCTCGCGCTGTCCGGCCGCACGACCGAGGACCTGCCCACGGTCAGCCCGTTCGGCCCGGCCACCGTGCTGCTGGCCGAGCCCGCCGGGCGTGACGCCCAGCTCTCCGGCGTGGTGCTGCTGGAGGCCCCCACCGGCCAGGCCCGGCTGGACGTGTCGCTGGTCTGGGGCGCGCTGGCGGCGGGGGCGCTGGTCGCGCTGGCCTACTCGGCGCTGGCGGCCCGGCGGCTGGCCCGCTGGATCCTGCGGCCGGTGACCGAGCTCGACCGCACCACGCGGGCCATCGCGCAGGGCCAGCTCGACGCGCGGGCCCATCCCGGTGTGGGCCCGTCGGAGCTGCGGCGGCTGGAGGAGCGCTTCAACGCGATGGCCGACGCGGTCTCGGCGGCGATGGAACGGCAGCGGGCGTTCGTGGCCGACGCCTCGCACGAGCTGCGCACCCCGCTCACCGTGCTGGGGCTGCGGCTGGAGAACCTGGAGCCGCACCTGCGCGAGGAGGGCACGGCCGAGTACGCCGAGGCGATGTCCGAGCTCGACCGGCTGGCGCTGCTGGTGGAGGACCTGCTGGCACTGGCCACGGTCGAGGCGGGCGCGGGCCTGGCGGGCAAGGAGGTCGCGCTCGGCGAGCGGCTGGCGGTGTGGCGCGAGGTCTACGCGGCCAAGGGGGTGTGCCTGGTGGCCGACGTCCCCGGGAGCGCGGTGGTGCCGGAGGCGGCGGCCAGGATCGCCGACATCGCCCTCGACAACGCCCAGAAGTTCGTCCCCGAGGGCGGCACGGTGACGGTCACGCTCGACGGCGAGGTGCTGCGCGTCGCCGACGACGGGCCGGGGCTGGGCGAGGAGGAGCGGGCCGAGGCGCTGGGGCGGTTCTGGCGGGCGGGGACGCACGCGAACGTCCCGGGCAGCGGGCTCGGCCTCGCCATCGCCGCCGAGCTGGCCAAGGCGTGCGGGGCCACCCTGCGGCTGCTGCCCGCCGTGCCGCACGGCCTGGTGGTCGAGCTGGCCCTGGCTCAGCCGTAGACCGAGCGGTAGTAGCGGGCCGCGCCCGGGTGCAGGGGCACGACGCCGGTGCCGATGGCGTAGCGCCTGTCGAGGCGTCCGCCGGGGGCCGACGGGGCCTGGAGGCGGTCGCGGGCGCGGAAGAGCGTCTCGGTGACGGTGAAGGCCAGGTCGTCGGGGAGCGTCGTACGGCACATCAGGTAGCTCGGCGTGCCCACGGTCGGCACCTGCCTGGCCAGCCCGTACGCGCCGGCCGGCACGGCGGCGTGCTCGTAGACCGGCCCGTAGCGGCGGCGCAGCACCGGCACCAGCGACTCCAGCGGGACCAGCGCGATGTCGTCGAGCGCGGCGAGCGCGGGCGTCGGCACGCCGCCGGACCAGAAGAACGCCTCGATGCGGCCGTCGCGCAGCTCGGTGACGGAGGCGTCGAGCCCGAGCCTGGTGATCCGCGGCGGGGTGCGCAGCCCGGCGGCCGACAACACGCGCGTCGCGGTCACCGCCGTGCCCGACCCCTCGACCCCGATCGACACCGGACGCCCCGCCAGGTCCTGGACGCCGGTGATGCGCGCGCCCTCGCGGACGACCAGATGCACGTAGTTCATGTACATCCGGGCCAGCGCGGAGACCGGCTGGTGGCGCACCCTGACCGCGTCGTCGGCGCTGTCGGCCAGCACGAACCCGACGTCGGCCCGGCCCCCGGCCATCATGGTGAGGTTCTGGACGCTGGCCGCGGTCTCCACCACCCGCACGGTCAGCCCGTCGTGCCGCAGTTCGCCCGCCAGCCGCTGCCCGAGCGCGCCGTACGGGCCGCCCGCCAGCCCGGTGGCCAGCCGCAGCTCTGCGGGCCTGGCCGCGGAGCAGCCGGCCGCGAGCGCGGCGAGCCCGAGGAAGGCTCGGCGGGACATGGGCATGTCTCACGGTATCCGGTCCCGCAGAATGGACAGCGTGACCGAACGGGACGCACGCCTGCGCATCGCCGCGGAGCTGAGGATGTTCCTGCCCGTGAGCCGCCGGCGGGAGTGGCAGCGGGTGACCACCGACGGCACCTCGACGCTCGGCCATCACGTGGAGTCGATCGGCATCCCCTTGACCGAGGTCGGCCCGATGGTGTCGGACGGCCGCGGCGTGGCCCCCGCCCACCTGCTCGCGCCCGGCGAGGCGGTCGAGGTGCATCCGATGCCCCGGCCGCAACCGCTGCCCGCCGAGCCGCGGTTCCTGCTCGACGTGCACCTCGGCACGCTGGCCCGGCGGCTGCGCCTGCTCGGCGTGGACACCGCCTACCACAACGACATGGACGACCCGGCGCTGGTGGCGCAGGCCAACGAGGAGCGGCGGGTGCTGCTCACCCAGGACCGCGGCCTGCTGCGCCGCCGCGCGCTCTGGCTGGGGGCGTACGTCCGCGGCTCGCGCCCCGCCGACCAGCTCCGCGACGTGCTCGAACGGTTCGCGCCGCCGCTGGCTCCCTGGACGCGCTGCACGGCCTGCAACGGCGTGCTCGTGCCGGTGTCGAAGGAGGAGGTCGCCTCGCTGCTGGAGGCCGGCACCCGGCGCAGCTACGACACCTACGGCCGGTGCGGCGACTGCGGCCGGATCTACTGGCAGGGCGCGCACAGCGACAGCCTTGAGGAAATCGTGCAGTCAGCGCGCATTTGGGCCAATAACCCCTGATTCACGCTTTGAGAACGACCGTCAAGTTGATCTCAAAAACACCCTCGGCCGGGGGTTACGCGGACGATCAAGGGTATGAGCAGGGGAAACGGCATCACCCGAAATCGGGTGCAGACCGACACCCTTCCACCCCGTTGAGCAAAAGACTCCAATTCGACGTTTATCCGAATAAAACGGGACACGTCGCGTTTCCGCGTATCCATCTCGCGGCGCACGATCGGGGGAAATACCGCAAATGGCCAAGAACCGAAAACTCGGCCACGGTGCCGGGTCCGCTCCACGCGTATGGAGCGTCAGAAGGAAGTGGGCGACCGCCATCGTCGGCATGGCCACGACGCTGGTGGGCCTGCCCGGCGTCGTGGTGAAGTACAGCCAGGCGCAGAGCGAGCGGGAAACGCCTCGTCTCGTCATCACCGCGCCCGTCACCGGCCCCGGGGCCACCGCGCCGCCCTGCCCGCTGGTGAGAGGCACCGCGACGCTGCCCGAGGGCACGACCCTGCTGATCGGGGTACGCCGGACGACCGGCACCCCGCGCACCAGACGCACCCGCTTCTACCGCGTCGACACCGTACGGGCCTCTGGGCAGTGGGACGTGCCCGTCTCGCTCGAAGGCGGCGACCCCGCGATGGCCGGGGAGTGGTATTCGATCACCGCCCTCACCGTGCCGACCGAGTGGGGCGACTTCCTGGAGAAGGTGGGCGGCACCCCGGGCGATCCGCTCGTGTCCGCGTCCGCGATGCCGCCGCACGTGGGCGAGACGCCCTCCATCGAGGTCCAGCGGGACGCCGGTCCGGCCACCTGCTGAACCCGGCCATCAGGCGCGGTCGAACTCACTCGCCTTCACGCCCGCCAGGAACGCGTCCCACTCGGCGGGCGTGAAGAACAGCTTGGGCCCGTCGGGGTCCTTGGAGTCACGCACGACGACCAGCTCGGCCTGCCCGCCCTTGTGCTCAGGGCCGCCACCAACGTTCGTGAGCTCGGCGATCTCGACGCAATTGCCGCCGTTGTCGCCGGAGAAACTGGACTTCTGCCACTGGGCATAACTCAGGTCCATCGTTCCACCATGGCTTTCTTTATCGTTTCAAGGGACATGCTCAAGGGCAACGCCTCGGTGCGGATGGCCTCGAACCGCTCCACGGCAGCCGAGACGTCCTCATGATCGCTCGTGGTGATGCCGCGCACCGCGGTTTCCGCGTACAACACCTCGGAGCCTCCGTCCAGGGTCGCGATCACGAAGCCCCCCGTCAAGCCGGAGTGCAACCCGTGCGGGAGGACCTGGATGCTGAGCCTGGGGGTGACCGCGTCGAGCAGCCGGCGCAGTTGCCCCTTCATCAACTCCGGCCCGCCTATGGGCCGGAACAGCACCGCCTCGTCGATGACGCACCGTAGCGACGGCGGGTCGTCGCGGGCGAGGATCGCCTGTCTTTCCATGCGGGCGGCCACCGCGGTCTCGTTGCCGCGCAGCAGGGCGCGGGCGTACTGCTCGGTCTGCAGGAGACCGGGCACCAGCAGCGGCTCGTAGGTCCGCAGGGTGAGGGCCGCCTGCTCCTTCTCGTGCCACTTGCCGAACCACGAGGGGAAGATCTGGCCCTTGCGCCAGTCGAGCAGACGGCGCAGCGCGCCGCCGGTGCCCAGGGCCTTGTCGCACGCCTCGGCGAACTCGGGGCTGGCCGGGAGCTGGCCGGTCTCGACGCCGCTGATCAGGCCCTCGCTGAAATGGATGCGCTCGGCGAGTTGCCCCTGCGTCAGACCTGTCGACTTTCGGTAGTGCCGCAGCTCTCTGCCCCAGATCGCCTGGGGCGCGTAGAAGTCGACCATCTCGCCCTCCCCTCGCCCGGGTTCAACGCCAACGGCCCGGACTTCAAAGTCCACTCCTTGCGACCGAGCCACTACCGACCGTAGTCACATGGCGTCACCCTGGCCACATGAAACCCGAAAGTCCCGCCGTGACGCTCGCCGACCGGCGGCCCCTGCCGGACAAGGTCCTCGGCGAACGCCGGATGCCCCGTCACCCCGGATGCGTCTCGTCCGTGCGGCGGTTCGTCGGCGACCTCGCCACGGACCACGAAGCGGCGGAGGCGGCCGTCGAGACCGCGCGGCTGCTCGTCTCGGAACTCGCCACCAACGCGCTCACGCACGACCCGTCGACGGAACCCGTCCAGGTCGTGGTGGTCAGGGAGGGCCACCTCCTGACCGTGGAGGTCCGCGACTCGTGCGCGGCCCTGCCCCGGATGGGCCGGGCCGATCCGCTGGCGGGCCGCGGGCGGGGGCTGGCCATCGTCCACCGCCTGTCCTACGACTGGGGGTGGCACCCCGCGCCGCCCGGCAAGGCGGTCTGGTTCCAGGTCGTCGCCTGGACGTCCTAGCGGCACACGCCGGACGGCTCGACCCCCGGCGGGTACGTCCGCCACTCCGTCGCCGTGAGCAGGTCCCGGTCCCGGTCCCACCGCGTGATCCGGTCAGGATGGGAGAAGGCCACCTGGCGGGCCGTCGGGGCTGCAAGCGAAAGCGCCCCCTACGCCCCCGCCCCCTACGCCCCGCCCCGCGACCGCCGGCGCCCAGCCGGCCAGTAACAGCCCAACCGGTGAGAGTCGGCCGAAATCAGGGGAGCCATCAGATGTGCCATTCTGATCGACATCTCCTCCGAAAAGGAAGGCCGCGTGGAATTTCGCATCATGGGGCCGCTCGACGTCCTCGACGGCGGCCGGGATCGTACCCCCACGACCCCGAAGCACCGGGACCTGCTGGCGATGTTCCTGCTGAACGCGGGCCGTCCGCTGACCGTGGAACGGCTGCGCCGGCTGCTGTGGCCGCGCGAGGGCGGCGACCGCTCCGACTCCCTCGTCCGCGGGTACGTGGGCCAGCTCCGCCAGCTCCTGGGCAAGGACGTGATCACCACCGTGTCCGGCTCGTACGTGCTGGCGATCGGCGGCAACCAGCTCGACGTGGACCGGTTCCGGCTGCTGGTGGAGCGCGGCTCGTACGAGGAGGCGCTGTCGCTGTGGCGCGGCCCCGTACTGGAGGACCTGGACCCCGACGGCGAGCGGTGGGAGGAGACCCGCCGCCTGCGCGAGGAGCTGGAGGAGCTGCGCCTGCTCGCCCTGGAACGCCGCGTCCAGGCCGACCTGGACGCCGGCCGCCACCGCGAGCTGCTGGCCGAGCTGAAGCGGCTGACCAAGCAGCACCCGCTGTGGCAGCGCTTCCGCGGCCAGTACATGCTGGCCCTCTACCGCAGCGGCCGCCGGGTCGACGCGCTGGCCGCATACGCGGTGCTGCGCGACCAGCTCGACGGCGGCCACGCGATCGAGCCGGACCCCGAGCTGCAGCTCCTCTACCACCGCATGCTCCACGACGACGTGTCGCTGCACGTGTCGGCGGGCCCTCCGGTGCTGCTGCCGCCCGACATCGCGGGCTTCACCGGCCGCGCCGACCTGCTCGGCCGGGTGGTCGGCGGCCACGTCGTCGTGCACGGCCAGGCCGGCGCGGGCAAGTCGGCCCTGGCCGTGCACGCCGCCTGGCGGGCCCGCGAGTCCTTCCCCGACGGCATCCTGTACGCCGACCTGCGCGAGACCACGGCCCCCTCGGCCGTCCTGGAGGACTTCCTGCGCTGGCTCGGGTGCCCGGCCCAGGCCATCCCGGCCGGGCTGGAGCAGCGCGAGCGCCTGTTCCGCACCTACACCGCCAACCGCCGGCTGCTGGTCCTGCTGGACAACGCCGCCGGCGAGGCCCAGGTGCGCCCGCTGCTGACGTCCTGCCCGACGGTCGTGACCAGCCGCTCGTCCCTGGGCGGCCTGACCGGCGCGACCCGGCTGTCGGTGGGCGTGCTCGATCAGGAGGACGCCCTGGCCCTGCTCGTGGCCGGCTCGGGACGCCCCGCGGACGAGGCGCTGCACCGGCTGGCCCGCTTCTGCGGCGGCCTGCCGATCGCGCTGCGCATCGCCGCGTCCAGGCTGGCGGCCCGCCCGAACTGGACGGTGGACTACCTGGTCGGCCTCCTCGAGGACGAGCACAAGCGGCTCGACCGGCTGCACGCGGGCGACCAGACGGTCCGCAGCGTGTTCGCCATCGGCTACGAGGGGCTGCCCGAACCGGCCAGGCGGACGTTACGCGGCCTCGGCGCGCTGTCGGCCCCCGACTTCGCCGACTGGCTCACCGACCGGCTCGGCGGCGGCGCCGAGGCCCTGGTGGACGCGGGCCTGCTGGAGACGCACGGAGTGGACGCGGCCGGCCAGATCCGCTACCGCATGCACGACCTGACCCGGCTGTTCGCCCGCGAGCAGCCGCTGCCGGGCGTGCTGGCCGAGGTGTCGGAGCTCGTGCTGGCCCGGGTGCGGGCCTCGCGCTTCTCGCTGGTGTCGGGCGACCCGGGCACGGCCGTGGCGACCAGGGACATCAGGGAGTCGGTCGAGTGGCTGGACGCCGAGCGGCCGTTCCTGGTGAGCCTGGTGGCCGACCTGCACGCCGCCGGGCTCGACGAGCCGTGCTGGCGGCTGGCGCACCTGCTGGGGCCGTACCTGGAGCGGCACCGGTTCCTCGACGACTGGCGGGCGGTCTCGGAGCGGGCGCTGGAGTCCGCCAGGCGGGCCGGCGACGACCGGGGCGAGGCGCTCGTCCTGCTCGACCAGGGCGACCTGCACCTGGCCGAGCGCGAATGGGACCTGGCCCACGAGAAGCTACGCCTGGCGCTCGGCATGTTCCTGCGGCAGGGCCGCACCCGCGACGTCAACCACACCCGGCGCCGCCTGGGCCGGGTGCACCTGGAGCGGGACCGGCTGGAGGAGGCCGAGCGGGCGCTGCTGGCCTGCCTGGAGGCGGCCGACAACCAGCGGGACGCCGCCGACGCCGAGTGCGTGCTCGGCGCGGTGCTGCGCCGCGCGGGGCGCCTGGAGGAGGCCGCCGCCCGCCTGCTGGCGGCCGTCGGCCACCTGACCGAGCTGGGCGACCGGCACCGGCAGGCCGACACCCTGCTCGACCTGGCCGCCGTACGGCTGGCGCAGGGCGCCAAACCCGAGGCCAGGTCCGCCGCCGAGCGCGCCAGGGGCATCGCCGTACGGCTCGGCGACCGCCTGCTCGACGCGTACGCGCTGCTGGCCCTGGCCCGGGTCAACCGGGCGGAGGGCGCCGCCGGACGCGCCCGCGAACTGGCCACGGCCGCCCTGGAGGTCTTCGAGGAGACCGGCGACCGCCGGGCTGCCGCCAACGCCCGCGCCTTCCTCGCCACCCCCTGACCCGCCGCCACCGCTGACCCGCCACCGAGCGCACCCCGTCACCACGCCTGGCCCGGCGCCCCCTTGCCCGGTGTCCGGCGTGGTGGGTGTCCGGCTTGGTGAGGAGTCCGTCGCGTCGGGTGGTGACGGGCGGGGGCCCGGCTTACAGTGATCGTGTGGCCGATGACCTCAAGCCCGCCCGGACGACGTCCGCCCGCCGCGGCGCCGCGCTGGCCGTCGCCGTCGCGGCGGCCCTCCTGGTGCTCACCGCGATCATGCCGTGGGCCGGGATCGAGGCCCGCAGCGACCTGATCGGCGGCGGCGTCTCCGACGACGTGCGCGGCGTCGACGTCAGCACGGGCCTCTACACGCTGCTGGCCGGGCTGGCTGCGCTGGCGCTCGGCGTCGCGGGCCTGCTCGGCGGCCGGCCGCGGATCGCCGCCCTGGCCGTGATCCCGGGCGCGCTGGCCACGCTGCTGCTGGTGATGTTCGTCGCCGACCCCGGGCGCATCGGCGACCGGCTCTCCATCGACCTGGGCCGGCTGCTGTCGGTTCAGCCGGTCATCAGGTTCGGCTGGTTCGCCGCGCTGGCCTGCTCGGTCGCGATCGTCGTGCTGTCCGTGCTGGCCCTGGCGCGCCGGGCGCGCTGACCCCGCGCACCGGCGGATCAGTCGAAGAAGCCGAGCCGGCGCAGCTGCTTGGGGTCGCGCTGCCAGTCTTTGAGCACGCTGATCCGCAGGTCGAGGTAGACCCGCGTGCCGAGCAGCGCCTCGATCTGCTTGCGGGCCCTGGTGCCCACGTCGCGCAGCCGCTCGCCCTTGTGCCCGATGACGATGGCCTTCTGGGAGGGCCGCTCGACGAACATGTGGGCGTAGACGTCGAGCAGGTCGTCGCGCCCCTCGCGGGGCAACATCTCGTCGACGACCACGGCGATCGAGTGCGGCAGCTCGTCGCGTACGCCCTCCAGGGCCGCCTCCCTGATCAGCTCGCCCACCAGCACCTGCTCGGGCTCGTCGGTGAGCTGCCCGCCCTCGTAGAGCGGCGGCGACTCGGGCAGGTGCTCGATCAGCACGTCGCCCAGCACGTCGAGCTGCTCGCCCGACTGGGCCGACACCGGCACGACGGCCGCGAACTCGGCCACCTGCGACACCGCGAGCAACTGCGCGGCGATCTGCTCCCTGCTCGCCAGGTCGCACTTGGTCACCACGGCGACCACGGGCGTCTTCTTCACCGCCGTCAGCTTGTCGGCGATGAAGCGGTCGCCCTTGCCGATCGGCTCGTTGGCCGGCACGCAGAAGCCGATCACGTCGACCTCGGTGAGCGTGGACAGCACCAGGCTGTCCAGCCGCTCGCCGAGGAGGGTGCGCGGCCGGTGCAGGCCCGGCGTGTCCACGATGACGATCTGGGCGTCGGGGCGGTGCACGATGCCCCTGATGACCCGCCTGGTCGTCTGCGGTTTGGACGAGGTGATCGCCACCTTGGCGCCGACCAGGGCGTTCATCAACGTGGACTTGCCGACGTTCGGCCTTCCCACGAAGCAGGCGAATCCGGCGCGATGGTTGTCTGGCGAAGTCACATTGTGCATTGTCGCTTATCAGCTGCCGTGTTCACGCCACCAGGCGAACGCGTCGGGCAGTGCCAGGGGCGTCCAGGCCAGTGTCGTCAGGCCGCCGACCTCGTGCTCGGCCACCCATCGGAAGTCGTTGATCTCCTCGCCGTCGGGGGTCGGCGCGCCGGAGGCGAGGGTGCAGGCGTACATGGCGATGACGTACGCCACCTCGTGGCCGTTGGGGTAGACCGTGCGGTACTCGGGGCCGCCGTAGACGCCGACCAGCCCGCGCACCTCGATCTCGATGGCCAGCTCTTCGCGCAGCTCCCTGGCCACCGCCTCCTGGGGCCGCTCGCCGGGGTCGACGCCGCCGCCCGGCGTGGCCCACAGGCCGTCGTCGCCGTGCCTGGCCATCAGCACCCGCCCGGCGCGGTCGAACACGCACCCGTTGACCGACGGCAGCATGAGCAGGTCGTTGCCGATCTTGGCGCGCAGCCGGGCCAGGAACGGCGACATGCCCACGTCAGGTCCTCAGCGTGCCGTCGGGGCCGGCCACGAGCAGGGCCTTGACGCCCAGCTCCGCCGCGACCGCCTCGTCAGCCGGGGACGGCTCGCCCGCCGTCACCAGCGCGACCGCCTCCAGCGACCGCGCGCCGCCGGAGACCGCCATGGCCACCGCGACCTGCACGGCCGACAGCGTCAGCGACGACAGCGCGACGTCGGTCGCCGAGTACGTACGCCCGGTCTCGTCGCGCACGGCGGCGCCCTCCGCGGCCTCGTTGCGTGCCCTGGCCGCCCGCGCCAAGGTGATGATCTTGCTGTCTTCAGGATCGAGAGTCACGGGAACCAGGTTAGGCCGTGGACATCGACAACACGGCGGCGACCAGCTTCCTCGTCCGGTCGCGGTCCACGTCGCTCATGCCCGCGTGCACGACCGACACCAGCGTGTCGCCGGTCCGCGACAGCACGACGTCGAGGGCGTACGGGTAGCCGTTCAGCCGTCCGCGCAGCCGCGTCCCGGTGACCTCGTCCCCGGCCCTGGCGGCGTCGCCGACGTCCAGCCTGCGGGCCCGCAGGTCGGTGCCGCCCGTCGTGCGGATCCCCCGGCACGACTCCAGGGCGTCGCTCAGTGTGTCGAAGCGCTCCTCGGCCTCCTCGCCCGCGTACCGGGCCAGGCCGACGGCCGCCCGCTCCCCCAGGCCGTCCCCCTGGTAGCTGACCGCCGCCTGGCCGGTGAGCCCCTCCTGCGGCGCGTGCCCGGCCGCCGCGTCGAGCGCGGACCCGCACGCCTGGTCCACCCGGCCGAACGGCACCCGCCACGCCTGCTCCGGCCGTTGCGCGAAGCCGTCCGGCAGGCTCGGCCGCCTGTTGAGCACCTCACGGAGCTGGGCCATGGCATGGGCGTCGACGACGGTCTCCGCGCCGCCGCCCGCGCAGCCCGCCAGGGTCGCGGCCAGCAGCCCGTACACGATGATCCGCGGTTTCATGATTCCCCCTGGACCGCAGCCTCCCCCAGCGACGAATGCGGCAATCTCTCCAGAGTCTCCACCAAACGCAAAAAGGGTGCCCTCGCCCGGTTTTTCAGACGAGAACACCCTTTACGCCGATCGACGCCCAAGCCGGCTAGCTGGCCGGAACGCCGTCCGTCCCCCCAGGAGCGTCCTCCCGCCGCGAACCCCACCCGGCGTTCGGACGCTTCCTCGTGACACCCACCGCACCGGGTGTCAGGCATGACACTGCCGGACGTCACTTGCAGAAGACTTGTAGAACGCTTGCGACATCTCCCCGCAAAGTGGTCAGTCCCGTTCGGCTCCGGCCGGGACGGCGTCGTCCTCGGGCGGCGCGACCCTGCGCACGACGACGGTGCTGATGCGATTGCGCCGCCCGGCCAGGCTCTCGGCCGTCAGCTCCAGCCCCGCCACCTCCGCCTGCGACCCGGCGATCGGCACCCGGCCGAGCGCGTGGGCCAGCAGGCCGCCGACGGTCTCGACGTCGTCGACCTCGATCTCGGTGTCGAACAGCTCGCCGAGCTCGTCGACCGGCATGCGGGCGGTCACCCGCATGCCGCCGTCGTGCATGGTCTCCACGCGCGGGGCCTCCTGGTCGTACTCGTCGGTGATCTCGCCGACGATCTCCTCCAGGACGTCTTCGATGGTGACCAGACCGGCGGTGCCGCCGTACTCGTCGATGACGATCGCCATGTGGATCTGCCGGGCCTGCATCTCCCGCATGAGCTGGTCGATGGGCTTGCTCTCCGGCACGTACGCGGCCGGCCGCATGGTCGACTCGACCGTCTCCTTGCCGCCGCCCTCGCCCGACTCGTGGATCCTGCGGGCGATGTCCTTGAGGTAGGCGATGCCGATGACGTCGTCCTCGTTCTCGCCCACGACCGGGATGCGGGAGAAGCCGCTGCGCAGCGCGAGCGACAGCGCCTGGCTGATCGTCTTGCCACGCTCGATGTAGACCATGTCGGTGCGGGGCACCATGACCTCGCGGACCAGCGTGTCGCCCAGCTCGAAGACCGAGTGGATCATCTCGCGCTCGTCCGGCTCGATCACCCGGCGCTCCTCGGCCAGGTCGACCAGGTCGCGCAGCTCCGCCTCGGACGTGAACGGGCCGTCACGGAAGCCCCTGCCGGGGGTCAGGGCGTTGCCGAGCAGGATGAGCAGCTTGGGCAGCGGGCCGAAGATGCGGGTCAGGCCGTAGACGATCGGCGCCCCGGCCAGTGCCACCGGCTCGGCGTGCTGGCGGCCCAGGGTACGGGGCATGACGCCGACGACGACGTAGCTGACCACGATCATGACCGCCGCGGCGGCCACGTAGGCCCAGCCCTGGTCGTGCATGAGGTCGATGAACAGCAGCGTGGCGATGACCGTCGCCACCAGCTCGCAGCTCAGGCGCAGCAGCAGGAGCAGGTTGAGGTAGCGGGGCGGGTCGTTGACGATGGCCTGGAGCCGTTCGGCCCCGCGCCGGCCCTCACGCGCGAACTCCTCCGCGCGCACCCTGGAGATGCGCGTCAGTGCCGTTTCCGCACTGGCGATCAGGCCACCGATGATGACAAGGGCGATGGCCCACAGCAACCAGGCGTTCACCGCGAGTCGCGCACCTCCTGCCAGGACTCGAGCAGGCCGGCCTGGAGCCCGAACATCTCCTTGTGCTCCTCGGGCTCGGCGTGGTCGTAGCCGAGCAGGTGCAGGATGCCGTGGGTGCACAGCAGCTCCAGCTCGGCCTGGGCGCTGTGGCCGGCCTCCTTGGCCTGCCTGTCGGCGACCTGCGGGCAGAGCACCACGTCGCCGAGCAGCGCCGGGTCGGCCGGGCTCTCGCCGTCGCCGCGCGCGCCGCCGCCGGGACGCAGCTCGTCCATCGGGAAGGCGAGCACGTCGGTCGGGCCCGGCTCGCCCATCCACTTCTCGTGCAGCTCGGCCATGGCGTCTTCGTCGACCACCACGATGGACAGCTCGGCGAGCGGGTTGATGCCCATCTCGCCGAGCACGTGGGTGGCAAGCGCGACGAGGTTCTCCTCGTCGACGCCGACGCCGGACTCGTTGTTGATCTCGATGCTCACGGGCGTCGCTTCCCCCGGTGGATGGCCTTCGGCTCCTGCGTGGCCTGGGTGGCGTCGTAGCGCCCGTAGGCGTCGACGATCTCGCTGACCAGCTTGTGGCGCACCACGTCGGCGCTGGACAGGCGGGCGAAATGGATGTCGGGGATGCCCTCCAGGATCTCCTGGACGATCCGCAGCCCGCTCACCGTGCCCGAGGGCAGGTCGACCTGGGTCACGTCGCCCGTGACCACGATCTTGGAGTTGAACCCCAGCCGGGTCAGGAACATCTTCATCTGCTCGGCCGAGGAGTTCTGTGCCTCGTCGAGGATGATGAAGGCGTCGTTGAGGGTGCGGCCCCGCATGTACGCCAGCGGCGCGACCTCGATCGTGCCCGCGGCCATCAGCTTCGGGATCGAGTCGGGGTCGACCATGTCGTGCAGCGCGTCGTAGAGCGGCCGCAGGTAGGGGTCGATCTTCTCGTAGAGGGTGCCTGGCAGGAAGCCCAGCCGCTCGCCCGCCTCGACCGCCGGCCTGGTCAGGATGATGCGGTTGACCCGCTTCTCCTGCAGCGCGCGCACGGCCTTGGCCATCGCCAGGTACGTCTTGCCGGTGCCCGCGGGCCCGATGCCGAACACGATCGTGTGCTGGTCGATCGCGTCGACGTACCGCTTCTGGTTGACGGTCTTCGGCCTGATCGTGCGGCCGCGGGAGGACAGGATGTCGAGCGAGAGGACCTCGGCCGGGCGGTCGGAGGTCATGCGCAGCATGGCGATGCTCCGCTCGACCGCGTCGGGAGTGAGCTCGCCCCCGCTGCGCAGCACCTCGACCAGCTCCTCGAACAGGCGCACGACCGCGCCGCTCTCGTCGGGACTGCCGGTGACGGTGATCTCGTTGCCCCGTACGTGGATGTCGGCCCTGAAGGCGCCCTCGATGACGCGAAGCAGCTCGTCACGGGAGCCGAGGAGGCTGACCATCGGGTATTCGTCCGGAATCAGCACCTTGGCTTGAGTGCGCGAGGGAGGTGCCGTGCGTCGGGATTCGTGTAGTTCGGACATGGGCAAGGCCAGCGGCCTGATGCCTCCCGGTCTGTTCGGTGTTCTTCTCCGCCCATCGTATCCGGCACCAGGCTGATTGCTCGCGTCAATATCAGCCGGGCGGCCACGTGAGGTCACGCCCTCCGAGAACATGGGCGTGCACGTGGAAGACGGTCTGGCCGGCGCCGGCGCCGGTGTTGAAGACGACGCGGTAGCCGCTCTCGGCCACCCCCTCCTGGACGGCGACGGCGTGCGCGGCCTTCAGCACGTCGTCGGCGAGCCCGTCGTCGGCGGCGGCCAGTGAGGCCGCGTCGGGGTGATGCGCGCGCGGGATGACCAGCACGTGGGTCGGGGCCTGCGGATTGATGTCGCGGAACGCCAGCGCCCTGGCGTTCTCGTAGACGACGTCGGCCGGAATTTCCTTGGCCACGATTTTGCAGAAGAGGCAGTCGCTCACGGCAGTACCCTATCGAGAGCGACCGTTCGGCAGTCCGTTGCGAATCGGTAATCCGTGGTGTCGTGCGCCGGAAGATCCGCGCGGTTAGGGTGAGTGTGCGACACTTCAGGGCAAAAAAGTTGATTCAGGGTCGGGCGAGCGCCACCTGGCGAGGAACACGACTGGGTAATGCACCCTAAGGAACCGGGGAAACCTTCAGAACCGGAAGAGAGTAAACCCTCTGGGAAGGCCGCGCGTCCCACTGATGTGACCACCGAAACCCTTCTGGCCGACAGGTCGATGGGGGCGGTGCCGGTCGGGTGGGATGCCGACGTGGCCGTGACCGCGCTTTACAGCGCGCACTTCCGGTCATTGGTGCGTCTCGCGGTGTTGCTGGTGCGTGACATGGCAACCGCCGAGGAAGTCGTGCAGGACGCGTTCGTCGCCATTCACGGCGCCTGGCGCAGACTACGCGATCCCGACAAAGCACTCGCTTACCTGCGTCAGTCTGTCGTCAACCGGTCCCGTTCCGTGCTGCGTCACCGCGCGGTCGTCGAGAAGTACGCACCCAAGGGCCTGCCGGACGCTCCGAGCGCCGAGAACGGCGCGATCGGCGAGCTGGAACGCTCCGCCGTCATCGAGGCGTTACGCGCCCTGCCGACCCGACAGAGAGAAGCACTGGTTCTGCGTTATTACGGAGATCTGTCCGAGGCTGAGATCGCCCACGCCATGGGAATCAGCAAGGGCGCGGTCAAGAGCCACACCGCACGTGGCATGGCCGCATTGCGATCCGTCCTGGAGAAGATGTCATGACCCAGCCCCCCGACGAGTACGGCGACGTCCTGCGCCGTGCGCTCCGCGCGGAGGCGGACGCGGTCGTGCCCTCGCCGGAAGGACTGCAGATCATCCGCGCCCGCATCGAGCGGCGCGGCGTCCGTAACCTGTTCTGGTGGCGTGCGGGCGCGGCGGCGATCAGCGCCGTGCTGGTGGCGGGGACGATCGTGATGGTCGTTCCCGGGCTGCGCTCCCAGATCTTCGAGACGCCCGTCAAGGTCGTGGACAACTCGACCACCACCCCCGGCAACTCCTCGACCAGGCTGTCCACGCCGCCCAGGCGGGACAGTCACAGCGCCGAGCCACCGCCCGTGGTGGTCGTGCCGCCGAGCCACAGCGAGACCCACCGGCCCTCGGAGGCGGCCAGGTCCACCCGGCAGCCCACGCCGTCGCCGACGCCGTCCTCCACGCCCTGCCCGACCGGCGAGCCCGCCGGCGACCAGGACTGCCCCGAGGTCACGCCGACGCCCACGCCGACCCCGTCCGAGGCGACCGACGCGCCGACGACGTGCCCCTCCGACGAGTGCCCGCCGGACGACATGCCCACCGCCGCCCCGAGCGACCTGAGCAGCCCGCTCGTGGACGTGCCGCACACGACGCCCTGAGGCCCCGAGGCGGGCCTACCAGCGCCCGGTGCGCGCGAGCAGCACGGCCGCCGCCGCCACCCCCGCCGTGGAGGTGCGCAGCACGGTCGGCCCGAGCAGCACGGGCACCGCCTTGGCCGCGACGAACCTGCGCAGCTCGTCCTCCGAGACGCCGCCCTCGGGCCCCACGACCACCACGATGTCGCCGCCGGACGGCAGCGCCACCCTCGACAGCGGCTCGACGGCCTCCTCATGCAGCACGAGCCCCAGCGCCGCGTCGGCCAGCAGCCCCTCGACCTGCGCGGTGGAGGCCTGCTCGGCCACCTCGGGCAGGTGGAACCGGCGCGCCTGCTTGCCCGCCTCGCGGGCCGTGGAACGCCACCGGCCCAGCGCCTTGGCGACCTTGTCGCCCTTCCACTGCGTAATGCTGCGCGAGGCGGCCCAGGGCACGATCACGTCGACCCCCGCCTCGGTCATCATCTCGACGGCCAGCTCGCCCCTGTCGCCCTTGGGCAGCCCCTGGACGACAACCAGCCGCCGCGCGGGCGGCTCGACGGTGTAGCGGGCGAGCACGTCGAGCGCGAGCGCGTCCTTGAACACCTCGCGCACCACGCACTCGGCGACGTCGCCCGCGCCGTTGGTCAGGTCGACCCGCTCGCCGGCGCGCAGGCGCCGCACGGAGGCCGCGTGCCGCCCCTCAGGGCCGTCGAGCGTCAGCTCGGAGCCGTTCAGGTCCTCGGCGAGGAACACGGGGACGGTCACGGGTGATCGTCACCTGCCGTTGAAGGCGTCACGCAGGCGGGAGAAGAAACCCTGCTGGCCCGGGGCGAATTTTCCCGGCGGACGCTCCTCTCCACGCAGCCTGGAAAGCTCGCGCAGCAGGTCCTCCTGCGGCTGGTCGAGCCGGGAAGGGGTCTCGACGTTGACGTGGATGAGCAGGTCGCCCCTGCCGGACTCGTTGAGCCGCTGCACGCCGCGTCCGTACATGGTGATGACCTGGCCGGACTGGGTGCCGGGGCGCACGTCGATCTCCTCGGAGCCGTCGAGCGTCTCCACGGCGAGGATCGTGCCCAGCGCGGCGGCCGTCATCGGGATCTGGACCGTGCAGTGGAGGTCGTCGCCGCGCCGCTCGAAGATCTCGTGGGGGCGCTCGACGATCTCCAGGAAGAGGTCTCCGGGCGGGCCGCCGCCGGGGCCGACCTCGCCCTCGCCGGCGAGCTGGATGTGGGTGCCGTCCTCGACGCCCGCGGGGATGCGGACCTTGATCGTACGGCGGGTGCGCACCCGGCCGTCGCCCGAGCACTCCTGGCAGGGGTGGCGGATGATGCTGCCGAAACCGCCGCACTGGGGGCACGGCCGCGAGGTCATGACCTGGCCCAGGAACGAGCGGGTGACCTGGGAGATCTCGCCGCGCCCGTTGCACATGTCACAGGTGTCGGGGTGGGTGCCGGAGGCTGCGCCGGCGCCGTGGCACACCTCGCACAGCACGGCGGTGTCCACGACCAGCTCGCGGGTGGTGCCGAACGCCGTCTCGCGCAGGTCGAGCTCGACCCGGATGGTGGCGTTGCGGCCCCTCCTGGCGCGCGAGCGCGGCCCGCGGGTGCCGCCCGCGCTGCCGAAGAAGGCGTCCATGATGTCGCTGAAGGGGAAACCCGCCCCGAAACCGCCGGCGCCCGCGCCCGCACCGGCGCCGCCGCCGAAGGGGTCTCCGCCCAGGTCGTACATCTGGCGCTTGTTCGGGTCGGACAGCACCTCGTAGGCCTGCGTGATCTCCTTGAACCGCTCCTGGGTCTCAGGATCGGGGTTCACGTCGGGGTGCAGCTCGCGGGCGAGGCGGCGGTAGGCCTTCTTGATCTCGTCCTGACTGGCGTCACGGCGCACCCCGAGGGTGGCGTAGTAGTCGCTGTTTGCCACTTATCGACCTCTTAAGATGCAGCCAGGATCTGGCTGACGTAGCGTGCCACCGCGCGTACGGCGCCCATCGTCACGGGGTAGTCCATCCTCGTGGGACCCAGCACGCCGAGCCGGGCCAGTTGGTTGTCGCCAGAACCGTATCCGGTTGCGACGATGGACGTGCCGCGAAGGTAGGGGTTTTCCGAGCCGATGCGCACGGTGAGCGCGGACGGGGTGTCTGTGGATGTCTCGCCGAGCAACCGCATGAGCACGACCTGCTCCTCCAGCGCCTCCAGCACGTCGCGCAGGCCGGTGGCGAAGTCGGCGCCCGCGAGATTGGCCGCGCCGGCGAACACGATCTTCTCGTCATGGCGTTCGACGAGGGTTTCGAGCAGCACCGACAGGATCGTGGCCACGGCGGGCCGGTCCTCGGCGGGCAGCCGCTCGGGCAGGTCGGCGACCAGCTCGGGGACGTTGCTCAGCCCGCAGCCGTCGAGGCAGGAGTTGAGCACCGCGCGCAGGTGGGCGATGCGGTCGTCCTCCACCACCTCGGGCAGCTCGATCACGCGCTGCTCGACGCGCCCGGTGTTGGTGATCAGCACGAGCATGACCCGCCGGTCGTTGAGCGGGACCAGCTCGACGTGCCTGACCGTGGAACGGGTCAGCGTCGGGTACTGCACGACCGCGACCTGCCTGGTGAGCTGCGCGAGCAGCCGCACGGTGCGGAAGACCACGTCGTCGAGGTCGACCGCGCCGGCGAGGAAGGTCTCGATCGCCCGCCGCTCGGCCCCCGACAGGGGCTTGACCTGCGAGAGCCGGTCGACGAACAGGCGGTAGCCCTTGTCCGTCGGCACGCGGCCCGCGCTGGTGTGCGGCTGGGTGATGTACCCGTCCTCCTCCAGAGCGGCCATGTCGTTCCTGACCGTTGCCGGGGAGACCTTCAAATTGTGGCGCTCGGCCAGCGCCTTGGAGCCCACCGGTTCGTTGGTGGACACGTAGTCTTCGACAATGGCGCGGAGCACCGCCAGCTTCCGATCGTCGAGCACGTGCTCACCTCCTGCCTCTGCCTAACAGGGAAACGACAGGTCTAGCACTCCGTGTTCCCGAGTGCCAAGTGTACGGCTCTCGCCCACAAGGTGCGATAACACCGGGTCCTATCCTGTTGCTAGCGACTTACAAGCGACAGGCCTCACACTTGCCGCATGACCGACAATTCCCAGCCCCCGCAGTACGGACCGCCCCAGGGGCAGGGTCCCTACTACGGTCAGCCCTCCCAGTACGCCCAGCCCCAGCCCCCGCAGTACGGCCAGCCCCCTTACCAGCAGCAACAGCCCCAGTACGGCCCCCCACCCCAGTACGGCCAGTACAACCAGTACAACCAGCAGCCCCAGTTCCCGGCCAGGATCGACGGCAAGGCGATCAAGCCACGCCTGTGGTGGATCGCGGTCGTGTGGGCCGTGGCCGTGGTGCTGGGCGTCGTGGGCGTGGTCGTGTTCGCCGGCGGCGTGCTGAGCAGCGTGACGGACATGGCACCGACGACCACGTTCGCGTCGGGCGAAAGCGTGAAGGTGGCGATCGACCCCGCCAAGCGCCCGGCCGTGTACATCGCCACCGACACGCGGGTCAACTACCAGTGCGAGATCTCCGGCGGCCCGGCCCAGGCCAGGCTCGTCAAGGTCTCCGGCACCCAGACGCTCACCGCCGGCGGGACCGCCTGGCAGGAGATCCTCGCCGTCAACGCCCCCGCCAAGGGCGACTACCAGCTGACCTGCGCCACGCAGGAGGCGTCGTCGGCCCGCTTCGGCGTGGGCCGTGACGTGCTCTCGGCCGCGGGCGGCGTGTTCGGCGGGGTCGCGGCGCTGTTCCTGATCCCCGGTGCCGGTCTGCTCATCGGCATCATCGGCACGATCGTCATCCTCGTACGGCGCAGCGGCGCGCGTAAGCGCCTTGCGGTGAGCGGGTGATTTGCTACGGTCCCCGTGTGTACGAGGGTGATGTGCTGGCGGGCAATTGGCGGCGGCCGGGCAAGGGCAAGATCCCGAAGGTGCCCGCCGAACTCGACCTGGTCGTGGAGGACGCCGACAGCGGCTTCTGCGGCGCCGTGGTGGCCTGCGACAAGGAGGCCGTCACCCTTGAGGACCGGTTCGGCAAACGCCGCCTGTTCCCGCTGGCGCCGGCCGCGTTCCTGCTGGAGGGCAGGCCCGTGACGCTGGTGCGCCCGGCGGCCGCGGCCCCGGCCGGGCCCAGGCGCAGCGCGTCCGGGTCCATCGCGGTGGAGGGGCTGCGGGCGCGGGTCGCCAAGGAGAGCCGGATCTACGTCGAGGGCGTGCACGACGCCGCGCTCGTGGAGAAGATCTGGGGCCACGACCTGCGCGTCGAGGGGGTCGTGGTCGAGTACCTGGAGGGCGTGGACGACCTGCCCGCCATCGTGGCCGAGTTCGCCCCCGAGCCGGGCCGCAAGCTGGGCGTGCTGGTCGACCACCTGGTGCCGGGGTCGAAGGAGAGCCGGATCGCGGCCCGGATCACCTCGCCGCACGTGCTCGTCGTGGGCCATCCGTACATCGACATCTGGCAGGCGGTCAAACCGTCCGTGCTGCGCATCCCCGGCTGGCCCGACGTGCCGCGCGGGGTGCCGTGGAAGGAGGGCGTGCTCGCCGCACTGGGCTGGCGCATGGAGCCCGCGGACGCCTGGCGGCGCATTCTGGGCGCCGTCTCGTCCTACACCGACCTGGAGCCGGAGCTGCTCGGCCGGGTCGAGGAACTGATCGACTTCGTTACGGAGGCATCATGAGCCAGGACCCGCCCGCCGACGACTCCCCGTACGTCCCGCCCTCGGACGTACCCCGCGACCAGGGCTCCGGCCCCCAGCTCGGCTACGGGCAGCAGCCGGGCTCCCAGCCCGATTACGGGCGGCAGCCGCCGGGCCAGAGCGGCCCGCAGCCCGGCCCCATGCCGACGCCGCCCCGCTACGTGCCCCCGCCGCCCGGCCACGGCCAGCCCCCCGGCCACGGCCAGGCCCCCGGCTACGGCGCCCAGCCGGGCTACGGCTACCCCGCCGCCGGGCCGTACGTGCCCGGCCGGTTCGGCCCGCGGCGCGGCAGCGACGACACCACGATGGCCATGCTCGCCCACCTGCTGGGCCTGCTCGTCTCGTGGATCGGCCCGCTGATCATCTACCTGATGAAGAAGGACGAGTCCCCCTACGTCAGGGACCAGGCGGCCGAGGCCCTGAACTTCCAGATCACGATGTTCATCGGCTACCTGGTCGCGGGCGTGCTGACGGTCGTGCTGGTCGGCCTGCTGCTGTTCCCGCTCGTGTGGATCGTGTCGCTGATCTTCCACATCCAGGCGGCCATCGCCACCAACCGGGGCGAGAACTACCGCTACCCCTTCGCCATCCGCCTCATCACATGAGCTCGGTGATCAGGGCGTCGGCCAGCAGCCGCCCCTTGAGGGTGAGCACCATCCGGCCCGCCCTGAACGGCTCGGGCTCCAGCAGCCCGCGCGCCAGCGCGCTCGCCACGGACGTGCGCGCCCCGGGGGCCACCTCGGCGAGCGGGTAGCCCGAGACCAGCCGCAGCTCCAGCATCAGCCGCTCGGCGGCCCGGTCGGCGTCGGCGAGCACCTCGCGCGCGTGCGCGGGCGAGGTGCCCGCCGCCAGGCGCTGGGCGTAGGCGGCCGGGTGCTTGACGTTCCACCAGCGGGTGCCGCCGACGTGGCTGTGGGCGCCGGGGCCGGCGGCCCACCAGTCGCCGCCGGTCCAGTAGAGCAGGTTGTGCCGGCAGCGGGCCTGCTCGGAGGTCGCCCAGTTGGACACCTCGTACCAGCCGAACCCGGCCTCGGCCAGCATCTCGTCGGCGATCAGGTAGCGGTCGGCGGCCACGTCGTCGTCGGGCATCGGCAGCTCGCCGCGCCGGATCCTGGCCGCCAGCCTGGTGCCCTCCTCCACGATCAGCGAGTACGCCGACACGTGGTCGGGCCCGGCCTCGATCGCGGCGGCCAGCGAGGCCCGCCAGTCGTCGTCGGTCTCCCCCGGCGTGCTGTAGATCAGGTCGAGGTTGACGTGCTCGAACCCGGCCGCCCGCGCCTCCTGCACGGCCCGCGCGGGGCGGCCCGGCGTGTGCGTGCGGTCGAGCACCTGGAGCACGTGCTCGCGCGCGCTCTGCATGCCGAAGCTCACCCGGTTGAAGCCGCCCTGACGGAGTTTGTCGAGGTAGGCGGGGTCGACGGACTCTGGGTTGGCCTCGGTGGTGACCTCCGCCCCCGGCCGCAGCCCGAACTCGGCGTCGATCGCGGCCAGGACGCGCGCCAGGTCCTCCGGGGGCAGCAGCGTGGGCGTGCCACCGCCGAAGAACACCGTCTCCACCGGCAGGTCGGCGTCGCCCAGCACGCGGCGGGCCAGGCGCACCTCCGCCACGACCGTGTCGGCGTAGTCGCGATGGGAGGCGCCGGGCCCTAGCTCGGAGGCCGTGTAGGTGTTGAAATCGCAGTAGCCGCAGCGGGTCACGCAGAACGGCACGTGCACGTAGAAGCCGAACGGGCGCTCGCCGAGCCCGCGCAGAGCGCTGTCGGGCAGCTCGCCGGAGGCGGGCGCCGGATCGCCGTCGGGCAGGGTGGATGGCACGTCATCCAGTGTGCCTGCTCACGGGTGTGCTCCGAGCCATCGAAGGAGGCGGCACATGACGGGCATCGGAATCATGGGCGCGGGGATCTCCGGGCTGACACTGGCGCTGCGGTTGCAGCAGCTCGGCGTCGCGACCACGCTCTACAGCGAGGGCGACGCGGACGGCTGCCGAACACCGTGGGCAGGATGGGCCGCGCGCAGGCCCGCGAGCGGGCGCTGGGCAGCCCGCACTTCCTCGACCCCGGCTGCCTGCTGACCGCCGGCAGGCTCTTGATTTCGATCCCGGCCCGGCCTTCGGGTTCAACATCTCGCCCGGCGGCGGCGTCGCGCTGGCGATCGGCGACGCCTGGGTCGCCAGCGACCCGATCACCGGCCAGGGCGCGAACCTGGGCTCGGCGTGCGCCTGGATCGCGGCCGACGCCATCGCGGCGGGCGGCCCGTACGACGCGGCGTTCGCGCGGGAGGTGGCCCGGCGCATGTGGGTGGCGGCCGAGCCGGTCACCGCGTGGACGAACGCGTTCCTGCGCCCTCCGGCGGAGCATGTCCTCGCCCTGCTCGTGGCCGCCTCGACCAGGCCGGAGGTGGCCGAGCTGGTGCTGTCGCTCTTCGGCGATCCGGCCCGGGCGTGGGAGCTGCTGTCGAGCGCGGAGGAGGTCGCGCGCGTCGTTGACGGCGAGGGGTGACGGTTCTACGATCGCGTCAACTTATAGGAAAGTTTCTTATAAGTTCACCCCCCAGGAGCGCCCGTGAAGAAGATCGTCCTCGCACTCTCGCTCTTACTCGGGCTGACGGCGGTCTCCGCGCCCGCCGAGGCCCACTCCGGCTTCAAGCGGGTCGCCTACTTCATCCAGTGGGGCGTGTACGGGCGCAACTACCACGTCAAGGACGTGGACGCCAGCGGCGCCGCCGCCAAGCTCACCCACCTCAACTACGCCTTCGGCTTCGTCAACGCCGAGGGCTCCTGCTACTCGGCCGACCCGTGGGCCGACTGGCAGCGCCCGGTGCCGGCCGAGCAGAGCGTGGACGGCGTCGCCGACCAACCGGGCCAGGCGCTCAACGGCAACCTCAACCAGCTCCGCAAGCTCAAGGCCAAGCACCCCGGGCTCAAGGTGCTGATGTCGCTCGGCGGCTGGACCGGGTCCAAGTACTTCTCCGACGCCGTGCTCACCCCCGAGTCCCGGGCCGCGCTGGCGCGCTCGTGCGTCGACCTGTGGCTGCGCGGCAACCTGCCCGGCCTGGAGCCGGGCGCGGGCGCCGGCGTGTTCGACGGCATCGACCTGGACTGGGAGTGGCCGGGCTCGGCGGGCAACGACGGGAACGTGATCCGGCCCGAGGACCGGCGGAACTTCACCCTGTTCGTCGAGGAGCTGCGCGCCCAGCTCCGGGCCTTCTCCGCGGCCTCCCAGCTCACGGCCTTCCTGCCGGCCGCCGCCGCGAAGATCGACGCCGGGTTCGAGGCGCGCCGCGTGTTCCGGTCGCTCGACTTCGCCACCGTCCAGGGGTACGACCTGCACGGCACGTGGGAGTCGCGGACCGGGCACAACGGGAACCTGTTCAACGACCGGCGCGACCCCAACCCCGTCAGGTACAGCGTGGATCGGACCGTGCGCGACTACCTGTCGCGCGGCGCGCCCGGCCGCAAGATCGTCGTGGGCGTGCCCGCGTACGGGCAGGGCTGGACCGGCGTGACCGGCGGCGGCGACGGCCTTTACCAGCCCGCGACCGGACCGGCCGCCGGCAAGTGGGGGCCGGGCAGCGAGGACTACAAGGACCTGGCGGCCAAGCCGGGCAAGCGCTACCGCGACCTGCGCACCGGCGCGATGTGGTTGTACGACGGCAACGAGTTCTGGTCCTACGACGACCCGGCGTCGCTGCTGGAGAAGGCGGCCTACATCCGGCTCAAGGGGCTGGGCGGCTCGATGATGTGGTCGATCGACCAGGACGACGCCCGCGCCTCCCTCACCTCGGCCCTGTACTCCGTCCTGCGCTGACGCGCCCGTCCGGGTGGGCGGTGCCGCCCGCCCGGCCTTTCCACGCAGATGATTCTTCTGGCCGCCCGCCCGATCTGCCGCGGCGGGTGGATTTCTAGCCGCTCGCCCGGCCTGTCCGGGCGGCCAGTTCGTCCCATTCGGGGGCGTGGCCGGGGACCGCGAGCACCCGGGCGAGCGCGTCGGCGTCGCCGTGGCGGGCGCGGAAGACGTCGGCCACCGTCATCCCGGTCTCCGGGCGCGAGACGATCTCCACCTCGTCGCCCGCGCCCAGCTCGCCCAGCTCCACCACGGCCAGGTACGCCCCCGGCCGCGCGGCCCGCGTGAAGCGCTTGAGCCAGCCCGGCTCGTCCATCCAGTTGCGGAACACGACGCAGGGCGTACGCGGGCCGGTCACCTCCAGCAGGGCGCCGCCGACGCGCCACCGCTCGCCCACGAGGGCGCCGTTGACGTCGAGGCCGGCGGTGGTCAGGTTCTCCCCGAAACGGCCGTCGCGCAGCTCGCGGCCCAGCTCGCCCTGCCACCAGTCGTAGTCTTCGCGGGCGTAGGCGTAGACGGCCTTGCTGGGGGCGCCGTGGTTGGGCGTGTCGGCCCGCTCGTCGCCCGCGAGCCCGTTGCGCAGCACCTCCACCCGGTGGGCCACGGCTCGCTTGTCGATCGCCGTACGGCCGAGCTTGCCGGCCCATTCCGCGTCGAACGACTTCCCGACGTTCACGGAGAGGATGCGCATGCCGCGACGGTAGCGGACGGACCGGACTGTTACGCACAGATTTATCCGCCTTTCTCAGGCTTTCGATGGAGAAAGGCGGATATCGTCGCCGCCTTGCGCCGCCCGGCCGAACCGGGAGTCGGCGTCGAGCTCGGCCAGTTGTAACAGGGTCTCCAGCGCCGCCTGCCTGGTCTCCTCGACCGAGCCGCCGCGTTCGCCGAAACACTCGGCCGCGACGTCGAGCAGCGCCGCCACCACGGCCGCGTCGGGATAGGGCACGTCGACCACCACCCTGCCGTCGCCGCCCACCTCGGCGGGTCTCAGGTGGAGCCGCAGCAGCCGCCGGGTCTCCTCCGCCACAGCCACCCCCAGCACAGCGGCACGCTCGAATCGCTCAGAAGCAATCACGTCACCCTCCAGTAGCACTGGTGTTCGGGAACAGCCAAGGTAGCGACCACCACCGACAGAATCGGCCCTTCCGCCCCGGAGAGCCCCTCGGGGCGGAAGGGCCGAAGCTCAGCGACCGGGGGCACGGCCGGACGCCGAACGACGGCCAGGAACGCGGTCGGGCGGAACGCGGTCAGGCGGGGAGCGGGCGCGTGGGTGGGCGGTGGGGTGGCTACGCTCGAACGGTGAGCGATCTGATCATCGATGTCGCGGGCCTGTCGGTCGAGCTCGGAGGCAATCCGGTGCTCCGGGATCTGGAGCTGGCCGTCGAGCCGGGTGAGCTCGTGGCGGTCGTCGGGCCCAACGGCTCGGGCAAGTCCACGCTGCTGCGCTGCCTGGCCGGCCTCCAGCCCGCCACCTCCGGCGAGGTCCGCGTGTTCGGGGCCGAGCCGGCCGACGACGGGCCCTTCTGGCGCCGGGTGGCGCTGCTCGGCGACGAGCCCGCCTGGTACCCGGGGTTGACGGCGCGCGAGCACCTGGAGCTCATGGGGGCCGTGCACGCCGAGGCGCGCATGACGGTGGATTCGGCGCTGGAGGAGTTCGCGCTGACCGAACGGGCCGACGCGCCGCCGCTCAACCTGTCCACCGGCCAGCGCCAGCGCCTCTGCCTGGCGGCCACGCTGCTCAGGCCGAGCACGCTGCTGCTGCTCGACGAGCCCGAACGCGGCCTCGACGCGAGCTTCCGCGTCCGGCTCGCGCAGCTCCTGGAGGAGTACGCGGACGAGGGCGGCACCGTGGTGATGGCCACCCACGACCAGATCCTCGCCGACGTCGCCCGCCAGATCTCCCCCGCCGGGGTGCCCGCATGACCCGTCACGACACGACCACCGCCGACGGGCAGCGGCGGAGGCCGACCGGACGGCCCGGCAGGTTGGGGTGCGAGGCGGGCGGGCTGCCCGGCAGGCCGCGGCGGAAGGTGGGCGGGCGGTGAGCGCGGCGGACGTGAGTGTGGGGGCGGTGCGGGCGTTCATCCGGGCGCGTGGCCGTGCTCCCGCCGGTGCGGTCGATCGTTACGTCAGCCTGTTCGGCCTCTGCATGCTGGTCGCCGTCCTCGGGCAGCCGCTGTCCTCGGTGGTGTCGGGCCTCTCCGGGACGGTCGACCCTGGGCGGATGGGCGCGGGGATCGCCCTGGTGCTGCTGGCGTTCGCGGGGGTTCTGGCCGTGGCGCGGGTGGCGGGGCCGGTGATGGTGCCCGCGGCGGAGGCGTCCTGGCTGCTGATGTCGCCGTTGAACCGGCGCCGACTGCTCGGGCGTATCGGGCGGGTGCTCATGCTCGTCGCGCTGGTGGCGGGGTTGCTGCTCGGGCTGGGGCTGCTCGCGGCGCTCGGCGCGCCCGGCGCGCTGGTGTGGCGGCTGCTCGCCGCGCTGGTGCTGGCCACGGCGGCGAGCGTGGCGGGCATGGCGCTGGCGATGCTCGCCCAGTCCTCCCCGACCTGGAACCTCTGGCTGACCGGCGTGCTGGCCGCGCTCCTCGTGCTGGCCGTGGTCGCCGTCAGCGGCCAGGCCCGTACGGCGCTCGTGTCCGCCGCGAACGCCCCCCTGCCCGCGCTCGCCGCCACGGCGTCGGCCATGGCCGCGCTGGCCGCCGTCCTGGCCCGCCGGGCCTGGGGTTCGCTGGCCGCCATCCCCACCCGCCTGCTGCTGACCGCCTCCACCCGGGCCGGGCACGTCACCAGCGCCGCCGTCACCCTCGACCCGGGCGCGCTGAGCTGGATCGTCGAGGACAACCACTGGCGGGCCAGGAAGCTCACCTCGCGACGGTGGCCGGGGCTGCCCGCGCCGCTCGCGCTGGCCTGGCAGGACTGGATGCGGTTCGGCCGCCGGCCCTGGCGGCTGGCGTCCACGGTTGCGGGCGCGGCGTTGCCCGCCGTGTTCGCCCAGGCGGGCGCCGCTCCGACGGCTCTCGGGCTGGTCGTGTTCGGCGGGGCGCTGGCGGTGGCGGCGTCCGGCACGTCGGGCGCGCAGAGACGCCGACAACCCCGCCCTGGCGCGGCTGACCGGTGTGGGCCGGCGTCCGGCGCTGGCGGCGCGAGCGCTCCTGCCCGCGCTGCTGGGCGGTACGTGGGCGGCCCTGGCCCTGGCCGGCGTCGCGGCGACAGGCGGCCTTCCGTCCGGTACGTGGTTGTTCGGCCTGCTGGCCGCTCCCGCTCTCGCGGCCGGCGCGCTGCGGATGGCCAGGAGGGGTCCGGTCGACCATTCGCTGCCGGTCATCGACACCCCCGGCGGCGCGGTCCCGACCGGCCCGCTGCTGTGGGCGGCGACGGGTGCCGACCTGGCGCTGCTCGGCTGCCTGCCCGCGGTGGTCGCGCTGGCCGCCGGGCCGGCCGCGCCGGGCGGCTTCCTGGTGGCCCAGGCGCTGGCGGGTCTGGCTGTGCTGGCGGGCGTCCTGTGGGGATCACGTCCGGAGCGGAGGGCCCCGCGCTCGAGCGGTCAGGCGACGTAGAGGTCGCTCGGCACGCCCCCGTACCTGATCGGGCGCTCCCGGTGCAGGCCGGCCTTCTCCGCCACCCGGCGGGACGGCTCGTTGCCGTCCCCGATCAGGGCCACCACGGTGCCCAGGCCGCGTCCGACGCGCAGGGCCGCCCTGGCGAGCTCGGTCGCGTACCCGTGGCCCCAGGCCGTGGGGCGGAAGCGGTAGTAGAGGTGGAGCACGTCCTCGCCTTCCAGGGGCGCGTACCGCAGGCCGCCGATGCCCAGCACCTGCGGCCGCTCCGGCAGGCGGGCGGCCCAGTAGCCGATCCCCCGCTCGGCCCAGTCGGCCAGCCACAGGTCCAGCATGACCAGGCTGGCCTCCATGTCCACGGTGGGCCCGGCGGAGCTGTGGACGTTCGTCCGCGGGTCGGAGTGGATCTCGTGCACGGCTTCGAGGTCTTCCGGGCGTACCCGGGAGAGGACCATGCGTTCCGTACGCACCACTTCCACCCTTTCAGGGTAGCCGCTGCTATCGCTAAGCTATCGATGGCAATCGAACAGCGATGAGGAGCGCCGATGGACATCGCCCGCGTGCAGGCCTCCCTGCGTCTGATGGCGCGCGGCCTGGAGGAGCTGGCCGCCGCGCTCGGCGACGAGGAGGCGGGCGAGGACGAGCGTACGGCCCGGGTCCTCGCGGAGTGGGGCCGCCGCGGCCTCACCCAGAAGGAGGCGTCGGCGCTGTTCCAGCGGCACGGCTTCGCCCCCCAGACCACGGGCGGCTGGGCCCGCGGCGACTGGGTGGAGATCGGCGACGACGGCCTGCGCTACCTCACCGCCAAATCGCACGCCTGGCTGGAGGAACGATCATGACCTTCTCGGTACGCATCGCCGTCCGCGGCTACGAGCTCGACACCCAGGGCCACCTCAACAACGTGGTCTACCACCAGTACGGCGACCACGCCCGCTGGGAGTGCCTGCGCGCGGCCGGCGTCGGCGGGCTGATGGACCTGCGGCCCGCCGCCTGGTCGCCGACCCGGGGCAACATTGGCGGGCGCTCGCGCGAACGCCCGCCGTGATGGGCCTGTAGCGGCTACTTCTTGGTCTTGTCGACGCTGGAGTCGGTGGACAGCGCGGCGACGAAGGCCTCCTGGGGCACCTCGACGCGGCCGACCATCTTCATCCGCTTCTTGCCTTCCTTCTGCTTCTCCAGCAGCTTGCGCTTACGGGAGATGTCACCGCCGTAGCACTTGGCCAGGACGTCCTTGCGGATGGCCCGGATGTTCTCGCGGGCGATGACCCGGGCGCCGATGGCGGCCTGGATCGGCACCTCGAACTGCTGCCGCGGGATCAGCTCGCGCAGCTTCTTGGCCATGTCGACGCCGTAGGAGTACGCCTTGTCCTTGTGGACGATCGCGCTGAAGGCGTCGACGGCCTCGCCCTGCAGCAGGATGTCCACCTTGACCAGCTCGGCCTCCTGCTCGCCGGCGGGCTCGTAGTCGAGCGAGGCGTAGCCGCGGGTGCGCGACTTGAGCTGGTCGAAGAAGTCGAAGATGATCTCGCCGAGCGGCAGCGTGTAGCGGATCTCGACGCGGTCCTCGGACAGGTAGTCCATGCCGAGGAGCTGGCCGCGCCGCCCCTGGCAGATCTCCATGATCGCGCCGATGAACTCGGCGGGCGCCAGGATGGTGGACTTGGTGACCGGCTCGAAGACCTGCGCGATCTTGCCGCCCGTCGGGAACTCGGACGGGTTGGTGACCGTGAGCTCCTTGCCGTCCTCCAAGACCACGCGGTAGACGACGTTGGGCGCCGTGGAGATCAGCGACAGGCCGAACTCGCGCTCCAGGCGCTCGCGCACGATCTCCATGTGCAGCAGGCCGAGGAAGCCGACGCGGAAGCCGAAGCCGAGCGCGGCCGAGGTCTCCGGCTCGTAGACCAGCGCGGCGTCGTTGAGCTGGAGCTTGTCGAGCGCCTCGCGCAGCTCGGGGTACTCGTCGCCGTCGATCGGGTAGAGCCCGGAGAACACCATCGGCTTGGGGTGCTCGTAGCCGGCCAGCATCTCCTTGGCGGGCTTGACCGACGAGGTGACGGTGTCGCCGACGCGCGACTGGCGGACGTCCTTCACGCCGGTGATCAGGTAGCCCACCTCGCCGACGCCCAGGCCGCGGTCGGCGGCCTTGGGCTCGGGCGAGATGACGCCGATCTCCAGCGTCTCGTGCGTGGCGTTGGTGGACATCATGAGGATGCGCTCGCGCTTGCTCAGATGGCCGTCGATGACCCGGACGTACGTCACGACGCCGCGGTAGGTGTCGTAGACGGAGTCGAAGATGAGCGCCCGCGCGGCGGCGTCGGCCTGGCCCACGGGCGCGGGGACGGTCTGCACCACGTGGTCGAGCAGCTCGCGCACGCCCACGCCGGTCTTGCCCGACACCTTGAGCACGTCGGACGGGTCGCAGCCGATCAGGCCGGCCAGTTCCTCGGCGAACTTCTCCGGCTGCGCGGCGGGCAGGTCGATCTTGTTGAGCACCGGGATGATGTGCAGGTCGGCGTTCATGGCCAGGTAGAGGTTGGCCAGGGTCTGCGCCTCGATGCCCTGCGCGGCGTCGACCAGCAGGACCGCGCCCTCGCACGCCTGCAGCGACCGGGACACCTCGTAGGTGAAGTCGACGTGCCCGGGGGTGTCGATCATGTTGAGGACGTGGCCGTCCCAGGGCAGCCGCACGGCCTGCGACTTGATCGTGATGCCGCGTTCGCGCTCGATGTCCATCCTGTCGAGGTATTGCGCGCGCATGGAGCGTTCGTCGACCACGCCGGTGATCTGCAGCATCCGGTCGGCAAGGGTCGACTTGCCATGGTCGATGTGCGCGATGATGCAGAAGTTGCGGATCAACGCGGGGTCGGTCTGGCCAGGCTGAGTGCGCACCGAAGTCCGTTTCGACAGGGTTGAGGTCAAGCGTCTTTCATGGTGACATGCCCGGGTGATTACCCGGACCGTCATCCGCCGCGGCCTGCGCCTGGTCGCGCTGGCCTTGGCCGTCGTGGTGGCGCTGGCCGGCCTTCTCGCCGGCGCGCTCCGTCTCCAGTTTACCGGTGCCCCGGCGGCCTGGGCGAAGAGCACCGGCAACGACGCCCTCTGGCTCGGCCACGCCTGGGTCGACGGCCGCCGCGCGGAGCAGGACGTGGAGCAATTGGCCGTACGCCTGCGCACCACCGGCATCAAGGACGTGTACGTGCATTCCGGCCCCTTCGAGTGGGACGGCCGCCTCGATCCCGCCAAGCACCCCAAGTCCGCAGATTTCGTGACCTGGATGCACCGGTACCTGCCGGGCGTCCGCGTCTCCGCCTGGCTGGGCCAGACCGTCAAGGACGGCCTCGACCTCGACGACGCCGCGTCCCGCGCGAACGTCCTGGCCGGCGTGGCCGACATCATGAAGGCGGGCTACGACGGCGTCCACTACAACTTCGAGCCGATCGGCGACGGCGACGACGAGTTCCTCGACCTGCTGGAACGGACGAGGACGTACACGAAGCTGCTGTCCACCTCGACCCCGCAGGTCGAGCCCTATCCCCTCATGCGCCCGGCGGGCAGGCTCGTCCTGGGCCACGACAAATACTGGTCGCAGGGCTACTTCCAGGAGGTCGTGAACCGGGTGGACCAGGTCGCGATCATGACGTACGACTCGGGCGCCCCCACACAGTCCCTCTACGGCGGCTACGTGGCCCGGCAGGCCGCGCTCGCCCTGGACCTCGTACCGGACGGCAAGTCCCTGTTCATCGGCGCCCCCGCCTACCACGACCACAGCCTGCCCTGGCTGGACGCCGCCGAGAGCGTGGCGATGGCCGCCGAGGGCGCCAGGCTGGCCCTGTCCGACCACGGCCGCCGCGAACGCTTCGGCCTGGCCCTGTACGTCGACTTCGCCGCCACCGAAGAGGACTGGAAGGAGTACATGACCCGCTGGCTGGCCTAAACTGAGAACGCCCGGTGCGTTGATTTGAGCAGCCGCCTGGGTTATTGGTACCCTGTTCACTTGCGTGTGGCGCGCCCTCTCTCGAGCCCGCGCGCCCCATCCATCCTTAGACTTTCACCGAGGCTTCTTCGTGGCGAACATCAAGTCCCAGATCAAGCGCAACAAGCAGAACGAGAAGGCGCGTCTGCGCAACAAGGCGGTCAAGTCCTCTCTGAAGACGGCTGTCCGCAAGTTCCGCGAGGCCGCCGAGCAGGGCGACGTCGAGCAGGCCGCGGCGCTGCAGCGCGTCGCCGCCCGCCAGCTCGACAAGGCCGTCAGCAAGGGCGTCATCCACAAGAACCAGGCCGCCAACCGCAAGTCGGCGATCGCCAAGCAGGCTGCCACCCTAGCCGCCAAGTAGGCACCGACCGCCCGGCCACAGCCGGGCGAGCACTAGCGCCGCACTCCCTCACGGAGTGCGGCGTTCTTGTTTTTTGTGCGCGTTTTGTCACAGTTTCGATATCACATGGGCATCGCCGCCGGGTATCGGGTGGGCATCCCTTACCAAGATCCCTTGCCTCCCGTCCGCCCTCTCCGTGAGGGTTCACTAAACGGACGAAGGGGGACACATGCGGGGGCCGTTGGTCGTCAAACGGGCGTTCAGCGAGCCTTTGCTCCTCCTGGCCGCCTTCGGCTCGATCCTGCTGGCCACCACCACGCTGGTCGCGCTCACCATGTACGCCTCCTCCATCGCCGACGCCGGCGTGCGCAGGACCATGGAGACCGCCTCCCTGCGCCAGACCTCCGCGACGATCAGCGCCCCCGTCACCGACAAGACGTTCCCCGTCTACGACCAGGCGGTACGCGCCGAGCTGGCCAAGGCGTACACCAAGGCGCCCGCGCTCACCACGAGCTTCCACTCCGACTCCTACGCCATGCCCGGCCAGGAGCGCAGGGACCGGCCCGAACTGCTCAGGTTCGGCAGCTACGACGGCCTCGACCAGCACGCCAAGCTCGTCTCCGGCGCCTGGCCCAAGGCCGCCGACGGCCGGGTGGAGGCGGCGATCTCGCTGTCGGCGGCCTCGGCGGCCGGGTTCAAGGTCGGCCAGGAGCTGACCACCGTGGGCCGCCTGTCGCCGGAGCCCGTCCAGGTGCGCATCACCGGCGTCTTCCAGCTCGACGACCCCTTCGGCGAGCGCTGGACCGGGGAGCAACTGCTCAGCAGGGGCGTCGAGCGCGGCGACTTCACCACGTACGGGCCGCTGATGGTCTCGCGCGACACCTTCATCGCCCGCTTCGCCACCAACGTGAACGCCACCTGGACCGCCGAGCCCGACCTGCGCTCGCTGACGCCGGCCCAACTGCGCCCGCTGGCCGCGGCGGTCGGCGAGGTGGGCGCGCACCTGAAGGCCGGCGCCTGCCCGAGCTGCGTGACCACCAGCCGCCTGCCCGAGATGCTCACCCAGCTCGACACCGCCTCGCTGGTGGCCCGTTCGACCATGCTGATCCCGGTGTTGCAGTTGCTGCTGCTGGCGGCGTACGCGCTGATGCTCACCGCGCGGCTGCTGGCCGACCACCGGCGCATGGAGGTGGCGCTGCTGCGCTCGCGCGGCGCGGGCACGCTGCGGCTGGCCGCGCTGGCCGGGGGCGAGGCGCTGCTGGTGGCGGTCCCGTGCGCGATCGTCGCGCCGTTCCTCGGGCCGCCGCTGCTCGGGCTGGTGAACCAGCTTCCCTGGATCAAGGCGTCGGGCGTGCGGCTGGATCCCTCGATCGGCCTGGGCACGTTCCTGGTGTCGGTCGCGGTGGCCCTGGCCTCGGCGGTGCTGCTGGTGCTGCCCGCGCTGGCGGGCGCGCGGCGCACGTACGTGGAGGAGCAGTCGGCGCGCGGACGCGGCGGCGGGCGCGGCCTGATCGAGCGCGCGGGCGCCGACGTCGCGCTGCTGGCCGTGGCCGGCCTGGCGATCTGGCAGCTCCAGCACTACGGCGCGCCGGTCACCACCACCGCGGGCGGCGGGCTCGGCATCGACCCGCTGATCATCTCCGGCCCCGCGCTGGCCCTGCTCACCGGCGGCATGCTCGGCCTGCGGCTGGTGCCGCGCATCTCCAAGGTGGCCGAGCGCATCACCTCCAGACGCCCGTCCCTGGCCCCGGCGCTCGGCGCGTGGCAGGTCAGCAGGCGGCCGCTCAAGTACGCCGGCCCCGCGCTGCTGCTCACCATGGCCATCGCCATCGGCATCGTGTCCATGGCCACCGCCGCCACCTGGCGCGGCTCCCAGCTCGACCAGGCCCGCCACCAGGCCGGGGCCGACCTGCGCCTGTCCGGCCCGCCGGACGCGCCCGAGCTGGGCCCGCTGGGCCGCGGCACGGCGTTCACCGCGCTGCCCGGCGTGACCGCCGCCTCGCCCGTCTTCCGCGGCCAGACCGAGGTCAGCAGCGAGAACGCCATCCTGATCGGAATCGACGCCGCCAAGCTCGGCACGCTGTTCCAGCTCCGCCCCGACCTGGCGGACCGGCCCATCGCCGAGATGTCCAAGGCGCTGACCGGGCCGCAGGCGGGCAAGCTGGACCTGCCGGGACAGCCGGCCGCGCTCACCCTGCGCGCCACGACGGACGCGGACCTGCCGCTGCGGCTGGTGCTGTCCGACGCGCTGGGGGTGTGGCGCGACGTGTCGCTCGGCGTCCTGAAGGCGGGCGAGAACACCCTGGACGTGGACCTGGCGGCGCTGGCGGGGCGCAGCGGGAAGATCACGTACCCGCTGTCGCTGCGCGGGCTCGTCGCGAGCGCGCCGCCCTCCGGCAGCGCGACCCTGACCGTGACCGGGATCAGCGCGGACGGACGGCCGGTGACCACGCCCGCCGTGTCGTTGAAGGCGGCCGGCCGGCAACCGGCGACGGCCTCCTTCGGGTCGCCGCCGGTTCAAGGACCGCTGCCCGTGGTGCTCACCGCCGACCTGGCGACCTCGCTCAAGCTGGGCGTCGGCCAGGTGGGACGGGCCAGCATCGACCGCAAGGTCATGGACGTCAAGGTCGTGGCCGTCGTGGAGACGATGCCGACGACCACTGCCGGGCAACATGCCGTACTGGCCGACTGGGGGACGATGCAGGCGCAGGATCTGGCGGCGGGGCAACTGCCCAGGCCCGCCACCGAGTGGTGGCTCGCCACCCCGGACGGCCGGGCGGCGGCCGCGCTCACCGGCCGCCCCGCCTGGGACGTCACCGCGATCGACCAGCGCGCCCTGGCCTCCAAGATGCAGGACGACCCGCTGGCCAGCGGCCTCCAGGGGGCGCTGATGCTGGGCTTCCTCGCGGCGCTGGTGTTCGCGGCGCTCGGCTTCCTGGTCAACGCGGCGGTCGCGGCCCGCGAGCGGATGAACGAGTTCGCGATCCTGCGGGCGCTCGGCGTGAGCTCCCGGCAGGTGTTCGGGATGCTGGCGATGGAGCAGACGTTCGTGATCGGGTTGTCGCTGGCTGCCGGGACCGGGCTCGCCGTCGTCGTGGGCATGCTCGTGGTGCCGCACATCGTGCTGACCGGGCAGGCGTCGGCGGTCACCCCCGGGGTGGTGCTCGACATCCCCTGGGGCGCCACGGCCGCCATGCTCGCCGGGGTGGCCGCGGTGCTGCTCGCCATCGTCGCCGGACTGGCGCGTAACCTGCGCAGGCAGGGTCTCGGCCTTCGGGAGGAACAGTGAGGATCCCGCTGCTGGCCCGGACGCACCTGGGCGCGGTGGCCGTGCTCTTCGTGCTGACGCTGAGCGCCTGCCTGCTCGTCGCGGGGCTGCCCAGGGCGATGCAGTTGTCGTTCGACCAGGCGCTGCGCGACGCGCTCAGGACCGCCGCCGCCGAGCAGGCCGACCTGGCCGTGACCGTCGGGTCGATGTCGAAGGAGGAGGACCTGCACGAACGCGGCCAGTTCGAGTCCAGGGACCGGCGCTGGCGCCAGCTCGTGCCCCCGGCTCTGCGGCCGCTGGTCGTCCCCGCAGGCACGGGCGACAGCCACATGAGCGCCAAGACCGTGGTCACCCCGATCCACGGCTCGGGCGGGACCATGTTCATGAACCTCGGCTGGCTGTCCGACGCCGACCGGCGGGTGGACTGGGCCCAGGGACGGGCGCCGGGCAAGCCCTCCACCATGCGCTTCGAGGGCGAGACGATCCCGCTGATCGAGGTGGGCCTGGTCGAGTCCGCGCTGACCGCGATGGACCTGCGGCTGGGCCAGGTCAAGGTGCTCGGCGAGAGCCACTACGTGGCGGTGAAGCTGGTCGGCGCGTTCAAGGCCAAGAAGCCGGACGACCGCTACTGGAGCCACAACAGCGACATCCTGACCGTCACCCGGATGCTGCCGCCGGGCAAGCTGGAGTTCGAGAAGCACATCACGACGATCATGTCCGACGACGGGCTGACCGCGCTCAGCGGCGACGGGCGCAACCTGTCCTACTACTGGGTGCTCCCCATCGACCCGGACAAGGCCGACGCGCTGGCCACGACCGACCTCCAGACGGCCGTCAGCGAGTTCGAGCGGGTGATCGGGTTGCAGGCGTCGGGCTCGTACAGCCCGTACCGGGTGCTGACCGCGCTGCCCAAGCTGCTGACGGAGTTCGTGGCGGCCCAGTCCACCGCCCAGACCGTGATGTACCTGGTGCTCGGCGGCCTGCTGCTGGTGGCGGTCGGCGTGATCGTGCTGGCGGTGCAGCTGCTTTCCGGCCGGCTCGACCACACGCTGGCGCTGACGCGGGCCCGCGGCGGGTCGTTGTGGCAGGTGGCGGGCACCGGCGCGGCGCTGACCGCGCTCGCCGTCGTGCCCGCCGGGCTCGCCGGGTACGCGCTGTCCTGGCTCGTCCCCGGGCCCGTGCTGCCGATCGTGCACGTCGGGCCGCTGCTGGTGATGGCGGCCGCCGTCGGGTTCACCGCCGCCGGGCTGGCCTTCACCCACCGCGTGCCGCTGCACGAGCAGCGCGAGGACGTCAGCACCGCCCGTCCCTCCGCCCGCCGGCTCACGCTGGAGGTGCTGGTCGTGGTGCTGGCGCTGGCGGGGGCGTACCTGCTGCGCACCCGCGGGCTGACCGCCTCGGCCGGGTTCGACCCGTTCCTGCTGGTGGTGCCGATCGCGCTGACGCTCGCCGCAGCGGTGATCATCCTGCGCTGCTACCCGTACCCGCTGCGGCTGCTCGTACGGCTGACCGCGCGGCGGCCGGGGGCCGTGCCGTTCCTGGGCCTGACCAGGGCGGCCAGGGCGCGGTCCGCGTCGGTGCTGCCGGTGCTGATCCTGCTGCCCGCGCTGGGCGTGTCGGTGTTCGCCGCGGTGATCTCCGACGGGCTGGTGAGCACGCAGCGGCTGGCGTCCTGGCAGCAGGTGGGCGCGCCGGTCAAGGTCACTTCCCGGGTCGAGATCCCGGCCGACGTGATCGAACGGGTCCGCAGGACGGCGGGCGTCGAGCAGGTCGTGCTCGCGCAGACCGGCCGGGTCCAGGTCGGGTACGGCGCCGAGCGCGCCGAGGCCATCGCCGTGAACCTGCCCGAGTGGCGGCGGGTGCTGGCCGGGGCGCCGATCGGCGTGCCGACCGGGAGCGGCGCCTTCGTCTCGCCCGACCTGAAGGGCCGGGGCACGTACGAGATCGGCTGGCAGTCGCGGCTCAAGGTCCCCGAGGGCGGCGTGATCACCTCCGTGCCCGGCTTCTACAGCCAGGGTAAGTTCCTGATCCTGCCGCTGGACTCGCTCGTGCGGCCCGCCGTGAACACCCTGCTCATCCGCGGCAACCCCGCGCCCGACGAGTTGCGCCGGATGGTCCCGCTCGGCACGGTGGAGTCCCAGACGCTGGCCCTGGCCGCCATCCAGGACGACCCGCTGACCAGCACCGTGCGGACCACGCTGGTCGTGGTCACGGTCGCGCTGGCGGCGTACGCGCTGGTCGCCGTCATCCTCTCGCTGGTGATCGGGGCGGCCGACCGGGCCAGGGCGCTGTCGTTCCTGCGTACGCTGGGGCTGTCGGACCGGCAGGCGCAGCGGCTCACCGTCCTGGAGATCATGCCGATGATCCTGCTGACCGCGCTGGCCGGCCTCCTGCTCGGCCTCGGGCTGCCCGCGGCACTCGGGCCGGGCGTCGACCTGTCCTCCTACGCCGGCGACCTGCCGGTCGGCGACTACTCCCTAGACCTGATCACGCCGACCGCGCTGGCGGCCGGGCTGGCCGTCGTGGCCGTGTTCGGCGCGTACACGCACACCGCCATCAGCCGCCGTCGCAGCCTCGGCGCCGTCCTTCGAGTGGGGGACCTCACATGAACCCGACCCTGTCAGAGCTGGAAGCCAAGGCCACGCGGGAGAAGACCGCGTTCGGCGGGGACGCGCACATCGTCTGCGACAACCTCGTCCGCATCTACAAGACCGAGGGCGTCGAGGTCGTCGCCCTGCAGGGACTCGACCTGGTGATCGACAAGGGCGAGCTGGTGGCCATCGTCGGTGCGTCCGGGTCGGGCAAGTCCACGCTGCTCAACGTGCTGTCGGGCCTCGACGTGCCGACCGCCGGGGTGGCCAGGGTCGCGGGCACCGACCTGCTGGCGATGACGGCCAAGGACCGGCTGCGCTACCGGCGTTCCGTGGTGGGCTTCATCTGGCAGCAGACCGCGCGCAACCTGCTGCCGTACCTGACCGCCAGGGAGAACGTCGAGCTGCCCATGAAGCTGGCCGGCGGCGGCCGGGCGCGCCGCGCCCGCGCCGGCGAGCTGCTGGAGCTCCTGGGCGTCGGCTACTGCGCCGACCGCCGCACGCCCGAGATGTCCGGCGGTGAGCAGCAGCGGGTCGCCATCGCCGTCGCCCTGGCCAACGAGCCGCAGCTCATCCTGGCCGACGAGCCCACCGGCGAGCTGGACAGCGAGACGTCCGAGCAGGTCTTCGACTCCCTCCGGAAGGCGAACAGGGAGCTCGGCGTGACCGTGGTCATCGTGACCCACGACCCGCTGGTGTCGGAGCAGGTGGACCGCACCGTCGGCATCCGCGACGGGCGTACCAGCAGCGAGACGCTGCGGCGCGAGGGCGCCGAGGGGCAGATCGTCGCCGAGGAGTACGCCGTGCTGGACCGCGTGGGCCGCCTGCAGCTCCCCCGCGACTTCATGAACGCCCTGGACATGGAACGCCGGGTGCGCCTCGAACTCGAATCCGACCACATCGGCGTTTGGCCCGCCCGAGAGGAGCCCTCCCATGAGCAATGAGCCCCTGGTCGTGGTGGAGGGGGTCCGCAAGGTCTACCGGAGCGGGCCCAAGGAGGTCGTCGCGCTGCGCGAGGTGTCCTTCGAGGTGTTCCCCGGGGAGCTGGTGGCGGTCCGCGGACGTTCGGGGTCGGGCAAGACCACGCTGCTCAACCAGATCGGCGGCCTGGACCGTCCCGACGCCGGGCGGGTCGTCGTGGACGGGCGCGAGGTGACGTCCATGTCCGAGGACGCCCTGCTGGCGCTGCGCCGGGACGTGGTGGGCTTCGTGTTCCAGTCGTTCGGGCTGATCCCCGTGTTGTCGGCGGCCGAGAACGTGGGGGTGCCGATGCGGCTGGCCCGCGTGCCGTCCGCCGAGCGGGAGGAGCGGGTACGGCTGCTGCTGGCGCTGGTGGGGCTGGAGCAGCACGTGAACCAGCGGCCGTACGAGCTGTCGGGCGGGCAGCGGCAGCGGGTGGCGATCGCCCGGTCCCTGGCCAACCGGCCCCGGCTGCTGGTGGCCGACGAGCCCACGGGGCAGCTCGACTCGCAGACGGGGCGGCAGATCATGGAGCTGTTGCGGGCGCTCGTACGGAGTGAGGGGGTGACGGCGCTGGTCGCCACGCACGATCCCAGTTTGATCACGCTGGCGGACCGGGTGCTGGAGATCAGCGACGGCATCGTCCGCGAACCAGCCCTCACCTGACCCCGCCCGCACCGGCTGTCCGCCCCCTCGCTCAGGCGGGCCGCCGGGCCGGCACCTGCCCACGGTCCTCGGCGCCCTGCCGGGGCGCGGCCTTGGGTGAGCGCACCACCGCGGCGAGGTTGGCGACGGCGACCAGCACCCCACCGGTGACCATCAGCGCCGCCATCCCGGTCACACCCGCCAGCGGCGCCGCGACGGCCAGCCCGACCGGCCGCGCCGCGAACGAGATGAGCTGGTCGAACGACCGCACCCGCCCCAACGCCCCCTCCGGGATCTCCTCCGCCACCACCGTCTCCCACAACGGACTGAGCACCCCGAGCCCCACCATGGCCACGAAGTACGCCGCCGCGACCACCACCACCGACAGCCCGAACCCCACCGCCACCGGCAACGCCACCATCGGCAACAGATAGGCCGCGGCCCCCACCTGAACGACGACCAGCGGCCTCCGCACCGGCAACCGCGGCGCGACCAGCACCCCCACCACCAACCCGACCGTGCCGCTCTGCACGATGATCATCCAACCGGCCTCACCCCCCAGCCGCTGCACAGCCGCCAGCGGCCCGAGAGTGAGGAACAGCCCGGCCATGAAGTGCCACACGCCATGCCCCAGCACGCAGGCCAAGAACCACGGCCGCCTCCTGACCTCCCCGAACCCCTCGACCAACTCCCTCCCGAACCCGACCCCCCACCGACGCCCCCCGCCGGCGACCACCTCCCGATCGCCCTCTGCCGTCCGGCCCTCGACAGCTGCCTCCCGATCGGCCACCTCGCCCCCGCGGTCCTCCGCCACCACACCCCGGCCCCCCACAGCCGTACGGATCCCACCGAGGGTCACCGCCGAGCAGGCGAACAACATCGCCGTGAGCCCCGCCGCCCACCCGGGCCCGGCGGCCAGCGTGAGCGTCCCCGCGAGCGCCGGCCCCAGCACCGCCGACACGCTGGTCACCACCCCGATCCGCGCGTTCACCCGCAACCTGTCCGGTCCCGGCACCACCGCCACCACCAGCCGCGGAACGGCAGGACTCCCGAACGCGATCGCCGCCCCAGAGACGGCCGACAGCACGGCGAGATCGGGAACCCGATTCACCCCGGCGAGCAGCTCGACCGCCATGACCCCCTGAGCCAGGCACCGCGTGAGGTCGGCGAGCAACACGACCCGTTCGGGCCTGACCCGGTCGGCCAGCACGCCCCCGACCGGCAGCAACAGCAGCAACGGCACCATCTCGCAGGCCAGCACCACCCCCAGCGCCTGTCCCGACCCCGTGGCACGCAGCACGGCCAGGGTGAGCGTGGTGGGGATCATGGCCGTGGCGAGCGCCGACAGACAGCGCCCGGCCAGCAGCCGGTTCCTGGACGCGACAAGCAAAGAAAACGACATGGCCCAGAAGGTAGTTCGCCAGCGAATGTTTCGTCAACAAATTACTAGTTGGCGTATGATCTGTCCCGTGGAGGACTCCGTCGACCGTCATCTGGCCCGCTGGCGCGGCAAGGCCCCCTTCGACGAGCGCGCGGAGGGGATCGTGACCCGCATGCAGTCGCTGGTGAAACACCTGAGCCACGCCAAGGCGGCCGCGCTGGCCCAGACCGGCGTGCAGGACTTCGAGTTCCAGACGCTCCACAGGCTCGTGGCCCACAACGGCACCGCCACCCCCACCGAGCTGGCCGCCGAACTGCTGCTCTCCCCCGCCGGCATGACCGGCCGCCTCGACACACTGGAGAAAGCAGGTCTGGTACGCCGGGTCCGCAGCACCGAAGACCGCCGGCGTGTGGACGTCGAGCTCACCCCCAAGGGCCACGACCTCTGGATGGACGCCATGGCCGTCCTGGCCGTACTGGAGACGGCCATGGTGAACACCCTGGCCGCCGGCGACCAGGACACCCTGGACAACCTGCTCAAACAGCTCCTGCTCTACGCGGAGAGCAACCCTCATCAATTGCATTGAGGCCGACAGGTGTCCGGTGATAACCATGCTGGGATGAGATTCCCGACATCGGATACCACATGACCGTGACGCGGTTCCGTATTGAGGTTCCTGACGACGTACTCGCCGACCTGCGCACCCGTCTCCGCAACGCCAGATTCACCGGCCCGCTCGACCACCGCCCCTGGGAAGGCGGCACCGACCCGGCCTACCTGCGGGAACTGGTGACGTACTGGGCCGACGGGTTCGACTTCCGAGCCCAGGAAACCCGCCTCAACGAACTGGACCACTACACAGCCCCCGTCCAGGGACGAGACCTCCACTTCATCCGCATCCCCGGCACCGGCCCCGCCCCGATGCCCCTCCTGCTCTGCCACGGCTGGCCGAGCAGCTTCCTGGAGATGCTCCCGCTGGCAACCCGCCTGGCCGACCCCGCCCGGTACGGCGGCGACCCCGGCGACTCCTTCGACGTCGTGATCCCGTCCATGCCGGGGTTCCTCTACTCCGACCTGCCGGCGGAACCCCTCACCCGAGCCGCGATGGCCCGTACGCTGCACCTGCTCATGACCGAGGTCCTGGGCCACGAACGCTACGGGGCCTTCGGCGGCGACATCGGCGGCGCCGCCGTCGGCTGGCTGGGCGCCCTTTATCCGGACCAGGTGATCGGGATCCACCTGATCCACCCGCCCGCCCCCGCCTCCCTGGACACCCCGCCGCTGACGTCCGAGGAACAGGCGTACCTGGACGCCGAGGCGGCCTACGACGAGCGCGACGGCGGCTACAGCGAGATCATGCTCACCCGTCCCGGCACCATCGCCGCCGCCCTGATCGACTCACCGACCGGCCTGGCCGCGTGGATCGTGGACAAACTCCGCGCCTGGAGCGACTGCCAGGGCGACCTGGAGTCCCGGTTCGACCGCGACACGCTGCTCACCATGCTGACCCTCTACTGGACCACCGGCTCGATCGGCACCTCGTTCAAGTCGTACTACGACTGGCACCTCAACCCGCCCCGGCCGCCCATCAGCGTCCCGTCCGCCGTCACCCTCAGCCACGAACCCTCCGTGGCCGGCCTCCCCCGCAGCCTCGCCGAACGCGCCCTGACCGACCTCCGCCACTGGAACACCCCAGCCCGAGGCGGCCACTTCATGCCCCTCGAAGAACCAGCCCAACTCACAACCGACATCACCACCTTCTTCCACCCCCTCCGCCCCGCCTAACCCCAGGCCCCCACCCTCACCGCCACCAATGCCCCACCCCCGGACCACCGCCCAGACCGCCATCGGATGAGGCCCATCACGGTCGATCACCACCACCAGCGGACCACCACTGACCGGCACCCGCCGAAGAACCCGTTAGGAGCGACGCCAGCTAGGAGCGACGGCCCGCCATGAGGGCGCCGCCAAAATGTGCCCCGGAGGGACCTGGCCCTCAAATCGACCTCGCCAACCGTCCGGGAGGCTCATGTGGAACCTCTCGTCCAGTGTCCGGGCTCCACCGCTCCGCGAGCGTTCCCTACCGCCCTGTACGGCTGGCGACGATCACTTGTACGGCGTGCTCCAGGGCGTACGCCGCGTCCGCCCCTCCACCCTTGACCTGCTCATCCGCAGTGGCCACGGCCTGGATCGCCCGGGACAACCCCTCCGGCCCCCAGCCGTTCAGTTGGCGCTTGACCCGATCGACCTTCCAGGGCGGCATCCCCAGATGGCTGGCGAGCTGCCCTCCGCGCAGGTTGCGCGGGGCACTCCCCACCTTCGCCAGCGACCGCAGCCCACCGGCCATCGCACTCACCAGCAGCACAGGGGCGACACCGGTGCCCAGAGCCCACCGCAACTGCTCCAGGGCCTCGGCCAACCGCCCCTCTATCGCCGAGTCCGCCACGTTGAAGCCTGTGACCTCGGCGCGCCCCTTATGATAGCGCGCCACAGCCGCCGCGCTGATCGTCTTGTCCTCGGTGTCGAAGGCGAGCTGGTTGCACGCCGCCGCCAGCTCCCGCAGATCGTTCCCCACCGCGTCGAGCAACGCCTGGGCCGCATCACCCGAGATGTTCCGCCCGGCCCGCTTGATCTCCCCCTTGATGAACTCCAGCCGCTCCCCGGCCTTGGTGACCTTGTTGATCGTGACCACCTTGGCGCCGGCCTTCTTCACCCCGTCGACCAGCGCCTTCCCCTTCACCCCACCCGGGTGCGCCAGGACGAGGACCGCGTCGTCCGACGGCTGCTTGGCGTACGACACCACCTCGGTGATGACGTCCTTCGGCAGATCCTGCGCCGAGCGGATCACGACCACCGAACGGTCGCCGAAGAGCGAGGGCGAGGTCAGCTGGGTCAGCTCGCCGGTGCCCATCTTCCCCCCGACGAGATCGTGCACCTCGGCCCCGGGATCGCCGGACCGCGCCGCCGCGACGACAGCACCCACCGCCCGCTCGGCAAGCAGCTCCTCATCGCCGAGGACCAGGGTGACAAGTGCTGGATCGGTTCCCGCCATGTCAGGCAGCATGCCATGCGGCACCGACAACCCGGTACTCAACACCACACCCCACCGATCTACGGAGACACGCACACCGGACGACGACCGAGACAGACGCCCGACGCCATCCACGCGACTTCCTGATGAGGCCGTCCGGGACCTTCTCCATGCCCGGCTACCGCTTCACACCGCACTTCGCCGACCTGCCCAACGAGACTGGCGCATGTTCGCCAAGGCAGAAGGCCCATGCCACTCGGGCAGACGTTCGCCGCGAAGGAAGCGGGATTTGTCGATCCGGATCCGTTCATGGGCTTTGATGGTCTTGGGGTCCCCCTCGTTCGGCGTCGGACGACTCATGGGCCACGGGGTACCACGGCGAGGCTTCCTTCGTGTTCGACGACGGCCAGGTCACCCGATCGATCGGTTCGGTAGATGGCGGCGCCGAGGCGGTGGAGGAGGGCGAGGGTCGAAGTGGCCGGGTGGCCGTAGTCGTTGCCGGCGCCCACGCTGATCAGGGCGGCCCGTGCACCCAGCGAGGCCAGGAAGGCCGGGGACTGGCGGTTCGACCCATGGTGCGGGGTCTTGAGGATGTCGGCACGCAGGGTGAGGTGGCGTGCTAGATCGTCCTGCGCCTCGGTCTCCAGGTCTCCGGCGAGCAGGGCGGAACCGGCGCGCCAGCGTACGTGGATGACGACGCTGGAGTTGTTGATCACGCTCCCCTCACCCTGACCGTTCCCCCCGCCGGACGCCGGGTCGGGGGCGACGACGGTCAGCTCGGACGGCCCGAACCGCCATCGCGTGCCGGGTTCCGCACGCCCTTCGGGGATCCGGTGACGAGCCAGTACGGCCGAGATCCGCGCGCTCGACTGCACCGCCGTCGGCCGCGGGCTGACGATCACGGCTCCCACGCGCCGGTTCCTGAGCACCCCCGACAGACCGTCCACATGGTCGGCGTGCGGATGGGTCAGGACGAGCAGGGGAACGTCCTCGACGCCGAGCCTGCGCAGGCATCGGTCCATGACGACCGGGTCCGGGCCGGTGTCCACGACCACGCCTCGTCCCGGTCCGGCGGCCACCACCAGCCCGTCGCCCTGTCCCACGTCGCACATCACCATCAGCCAGCCCTTGGCCGGCCATGCCCCCGTCAGCGGGCGCACCACCAGTACGACGACCAGGACGGCCCCTGCCGCCACCAGCGCCATCCTCCGCCAAGGACGGTGCCTGAGGACCGGGATCGCGACAGCCGCGGCGACGGCGAGGAGGACGAGCCCGGGGAGACCGCCCGGCCAGGACACTGTGGCTAGAGGGACGTTCACGGCCCAGCGGGCCACGGTGACGATCCAGCCCACCGCGTATCCGGCCGGGACGACCAGCATGGCCGCGGCCTCCGGCCAGATCGGGGCCACCAGAGCGGCGGCGAAGCCGAGCAGGGTCGCGGGAGCCACGGCGGGGGCCACGAGCAGGTTGGCGGGCACCGCCACCAGCGTCAACTGCCCCGACATCAGCACCAGGACGGGCGTCACGGCCGCTTGCGCGGCGGCCGACACAGCCAGCGCCTCTGCCAGCCACCTCGGCAGACGACACAGCCTTGAGACGGCGCCCCTTCGACCAGTGGACACGTCATCCGCAGGCGGCGACTGACCGGTGGGCACGTCTGCCGGCGGCGACCACTGACCGGCGGAGACGTCGGCCATGGGCGATGACGAAGGGCAGTCTCCGACCGCCTCCCCGCGTGCGCTCACCGCAGCCCCATAGACGCCGTCGCGCTCGACCGCCTCCCCTGACCCCTGACGGGTCCTCAACGGCCCTGCCACGTTCCCGCCCCGGCCGGAGTTCGCCCATCGGGGATCGGGTGTCGCGGGCCCTGCCGCCCTCCCGCGCTCACTCCTCCTTTCCGCCTTACGACCTGTCGCCGCCGGGGACTCGGTGGCGTCGCGCTCCCCGGCCTTCGTCGGTGAGGGAGTTGAGAGCCTGTCGCGCCAGCGTGGAGCGAGAAGGAGGATGCCAGCGGTAGCCGCGACCGAGAGGGCGAAGCCATACGAACGGGCCAGGTCCGGGGCGAACAGGACCAGCAGCAGGACCGTTGCCGAGAGAGCGGCGAGGCCGTCCTTCGTCCGGCCCGTACCCAGGGCGAGAGCAGCGGCCAGGCCCATCAGGAGGGCACGCAGAACGCTCGGCGACGGCCGTGCCACCACCGTGAACGCGAGCATCGCGACGGCCATGAAGACGGCTCTCAGCGGCAGCGAGAGGCCGACCAGACGGGAGAGCGCCAGAGCGGCGCCTGCGACGATGGCGAGGTTCGCGCCGCTCACGGCGTTCAGGTGGCTCAGGCCCGCTTCCTTCAGGTCGGCGGCCACTTGGGGGTCGATGCGGGACACGTCTCCCACCACCAGGCCAGGCAGGAGGCCGCGCTGGTCGGGCGGGAGGGGGTCGGCGGCCGTTCGCAGGCCGGTTCTGAGGGTGCCCGCCATGGTCTGCATGGACGAGGGCGGCGTCAGGACGCGGGGCTCGCCTCGCACCAGGAGGATGGCCGCCACCAGGTCGCCGGGTGTGGGCCTGGCCAGGCGGCCGGTGACCTGCAGTCGCTGGCTGGGCAGCAGGGTGCCCCAGGCGTCGCCGCCGGCGAAGACGGTGATGGGGACATCGACGGCTTGGCGGCCCGGCGGTGGGGACGCCTGTGTCATCCCTCCGCCGGTACTCGTGGAGAGGTTGGCCTCCGTGTGGCCGGTGGCCGATCCACCTCTCCGGCCTACGCCGAACTCGATGATCTTCAGCGTGGCCGGGATCACATAGCTGTCCCGGTTGAAGTGTCCGCTTCTGCGTGCCCTCCGCTTCGGATCGTCGGACAAGACGATCTCGGCGGTCACGATCGCGTTCCTGCCGGCGAGCTCGGCCACCGGCCCGGAGGTCAGCGCCTGGACGCGGAAGGCGACCGACGCGGCTGCCGCCGCCCCGCAGATGAGTGTGGCCAGCACGATGTTGTGCCAGGCACCCCACCAGGGCGAACGCCGGCCAGCAGGAACCCGTCTGGAGCGACCGGACGAAGGCCCCTGCGACCGCGGGCGGCTGAACGGCAGGCACAGGAGCCAGGCAGAGGAAGTGGACGCGGAACGCGTGTACCAGGCCACGACGCAGGCGGCCAGGGCGAGGATGGCGGCTGCCGTCATGCCCACAGCGGGCGATTGGCCCCGCAGGATCAGGGCACCGGCCCAGGCGGACAGTGCTGGGAGGACGAGGGTCCAGGAGCGCCTGTGCTCGCCGTCGTCCGTGGTGATGGGGTGCGGCATGTCAGACGCGGACCTTCGGCTTGATCTCTTCGTACTTCTTCGCGCCGATGCCGCTTACCTCGCGGAGTTGGTCCACGCTGGTGAAGCCGCCGTGGGCGGTGCGGAACTCGGCGATTCTGGCGGCCAGCACCTCTCCCACTCCGGGAAGTTCCTCTAGTTGGTCGGGAGTGGCGGAGTTGAGGTCGAGGATGGCTGTGGCGGGGTCGGCTCCGGGGAGTCCGGGCGGTACGGCGGCGGCTGCCGCGGGGGCTCCCACGACGATCTGCTCTCCGTCGATCAGGCGTCTGGCCAGGTTGAGGGGGCCTGTGGAGGCGCCGTGCCTGAGCCCGCCTGCCGCCGACACCGCGTCCGTCACCCGGGAGCCCTGAGGGAGCAGGTAGACGCCGGGGTTGCGGACCTTGCCCGCTACCTGGACGGTCACCTTCATGGTGGGTGACGGAGTCGGAGGGGTTGTCGCGGGTGTGGGCGGCAGGGGCTCCGGGGTGGGCTGGGAACGCCAGACGAAGAAGGCGGCGACCGCGACGGCCAGGGCTCCTACGGCCATGAGCACGCGCAGGCCGGGCTTGCCGAGGTCGAGGGCGGCGGAGGGCTGGGCCGAGGTGATGGCGTCGCGGAACGCCTGGAAGGTCGGGGGCATGGGGGCGGGGCTACCTGTGAGCCGAGGGCGGCTGGACGAGGACGGGCTGGACGAAGGCGCGCCGGACGAGTGTGGGGCGGACGAGGACGACGGCGAGGTGAGCGTGGGCCTGAGTGGAGTGAGCGAGAGCCGGGGCGGGCTGGGTGAAGGCGGGCTGTCCGCGGTCTGCGACTCGCCCCACGACTCACGCTGAGGCTCAACCCACGACTCACGCTGAGGCTCGCCCCACTGCTCGGCCAAAGGCTCGTCCTGACCATCGGTCAAAGGCTCGTCCCGACGATCGGCCCGGAAGGCGCTCCCCCGAGAGGCGGACCGCGATCCATCCCACAGATCCGCCCGCCGAGGCGAGTCCCCGAAAGAAGCCGCTGCCGGTAGCGGCTCATCGCCGTAGGGATGTCTGGCGCGTCGTCCCGGGCGGGACCGGCGGGCAGGGGTGGTGATCGACCGGAGCCTGGATTCGGCTATGGTCCGCTCTGCCGTCGGTTCCTGAGATCGCACGCCGCCGAACCTAGGGGCACCGCTCCCCCTCCCGAGCTACCGAACCGAATTCTGGGGACGACGGAGGCAAGGGCGAAGAGGCTGTGGACAAGCGGGCGTCGGAGAACACGAAGCCGCACAGGCAGCCGGTCACCCCTCGTACGACGCGACCGTCACCCCCAGCATCCCCGGCCCCACATGAGCCCCGATCACCGCCCCGACCTCCACCACCCGCACCTCGGCAACCCCGGCCACCCGCTTCGACAACCGCTCCCCCAGCATCTCGGCCCGCCCCCGAGCCCCCATGTGCTGCACGGCCACCTCCACCCCGTCCAGCTCCGCCGCCGCCTCCACCGCCAGGTCCTCCAGCCGCGCGATCGCCCGTCCCGACGTCCGGACCTTCTCCAGCAGGGAGATGCGCCCGTCGACGATGTGCAGCAGCGGTCTGATCATGAGAGCGGACCCGAACAACGACGTGGCGGCGCCGATGCGGCCACTTCGCCGCAGGTACTCCAGCGTGTCCACGTAGAAGAAGGTCCGGGTGACGGCGGCGGTGCGGCGGGCGGCGTCGGCCACGGCGGCCAGGGAGGCGCCGGCGGCGGCGGACCGGGCCGCGGCGAGCACGGGATAGCCGAGGCCCATGGCGATGGATCGGCTGTCGACCACCTCCACCGGCACGGGCGCGCCCTCGGCGGCCACGGCGGCGGACTGCACGGTGCCGGACAGTTCGCCGGACAGGTGGATCGAGACCACGCCCGTGGCGCCGGCGGCGGCCAGCGCGTCGTAGCAGGCGGCGAATCGCGAGGGCGACGGGCGCGAGGTGGTGAGGCCGGCGAGGTCGCCGGTGTAGGTGTCCTCGTCGCGGGGGATGCCGCGGGCGACCACTTGTACGGGCACCACCGTCACCCCGGGCACAGCGGGCAGGTACGCGGTGGAGTCGGTGACGACGGCGACAGAGGGCGGCATATCCCGAGAGTAGCCACCCGATCCCGAATCCGGGCTTACTGGACGGGCGTCCCGCCCCGCCAGACCCGGCGCGGCTTGAGCCCGAAGGACCAGGCGAAGGCGCCCTCGTGGTCGGCGTCCCACTGGACGATGTCGGCCAGCCGCCCGGGAGCCAGTACCCCACGGTCGGGCGCCCCGAGGACGGTCGCGCCGCCCAGCGTGGCCGCGCGCAGCGCGTCGTTGACGCTCATGCCGAACGCCGACACCGCCATCGCGATGACCAGCGACATCGAGGTGATGCCGCAGTAGCCGGGGTTGTGGTCGCTGCCGAGGGCGATCTGCACGCCGTGCTTGATCATCTGGCGGACCGGCGGCACGTGGCCGCGCTGGAGCGCCGTGGCCGGGCAGACCACCGCGGGCACGCCGTAGCGGGACATGATCGCGATGTCCTCGTCGGACATGTGGTGCAGGCCGTCGGCGGAGGCGCAGCCGAGCTCGGCGGCCAGCTGCACGGCGCCGCGACGGCTGAACAGGCCGGCGTGGATGCGCGGCAGCAGGCCCACGTTGCGGCCCGAGGCGAGGACCCAGCGGGACTCCTCGGTGGTGAAGTGCCCCTCGTCGCAGTAGACGTCGACGCTGTCGGCGCCGGCCGCCGCCGCGTCGGCGCACCAGGCGCCCACGGCCTCGACGTACTCGCGCTGGCGGCCGAAGTATTCGGGAGGCACGACGTGCGCCGCGAGGAAGGTGACGTGCACCCGCGGCATCATCGGCTCCTTCTCCAGCTCGCGCAGGAGCCGCACGTCGGCCAGCTCTCCGTCGCGGGTGAGGTGGTAGCCGGTCTTGGCCTCGACGGTGGTGGTGCCACTGAGCAGCCAGCTCCGCAGCCGCTCGCGCACGCCGTTGCACAGCGTCCAGGGGTCGGTGCCGCGGGTCACGGTGACCGTGGAGCCGACGCCGCCGCCCGCCGCGGTGATCGAGGCCGCGCTGGAGCCGCCGGTGCGGATGGCCAGCTCGGCGTAGCGGTTGCCGGCGTAGACCGGATGCGTGTGCGCGTCGATGAGACCGGGCGTGACGAGCGCGCCGCCGAGGTTCTCCACGTGATCGACGTCGACGATGTCGTCGACGACGCCGGGCACGCTCTGCGGGAGGTCGGGCGCCCGCCCGACCCAGGCGATGCGGTCGTTGTGCACGAGGATGGCCGCGTTGCTGAGGACCTCGTTGCCCGTCCACAGGCGGCCGATGTTGGTCAAGAGCCGAACGGTCATCGCACCACCGCCCCCTGCAGGTGCAGCGCCCAGCGCACGGCCTGTGCCGCGCCCACTGAGTCCGCTCCGGGTCCGGACGACATGGGGGGTCTCCTGCTCTCATCCGCGTGATGTTGTGCGGTGACCGTATCGCCAGAGACATGATCCGGCGATTTCAGTTCAGTTACGTTATTTCACAGCCGGGCTTGGTGTACAGGGTTATTCGGAAGAAAGACCACTCATCCCATCCGTCACCCAGCCACGCCTTGCCCCCTGGCCCCCGCCGACGACCGTCGCATTCAAGGTCATCATCCGAAACCCAGAACCGAAACCAAAAAACCAGACCAACGTTAGGTCTGGCCATCCTAGCAACCCCGGAGTTCGGGGACCACTGCCCTATTTGGGCAGCTCTGCGCTACTTTGAGCGAAGAGCTGCCCAGCCGTCAAGCTAAGAGACGCGTTCGACTGGCTTGCCCACCCGCTCCAGCTCCTGGAACAGGCTCGGCAGCACGCGGGCGTGCAGGACGGTGCCGTCCTGGACGTGTTCGACGGAGAGCACCTCGCCCTCCTTGTGCGCCCGAGAGATCAGGTCGCCCCGGTCGTACGGCACCAGCAGGTGGACCTCGTGGTCGAGGCGCGGCAGCCGCTCCTCGATGAGCCGCATGAGCTCGGGGACGCCCTTGCCGGTACGGGCGGAGACCACGATGCTGTCGCGCTCGCGCCTGGCGATGCGGTCGAGCACCTCCTGGTCGGCCGCGTCGGCCTTGTTGATCACCACGACCTCGGGCACCTCGGAGGCGCCCGCGATGTCGGCGAACACCTCGCGGACGGCCGCGAGCTGCCCCTCGGGGTCGGGGTGCGAGCCGTCGACCACGTGCAGGATCAGGTCGGCGTCGGCGACCTCCTCCAGCGTGGACCGGAACGCCTCGACGAGCTGGTGGGGCAGGTGGCGCACGAAGCCGACGGTGTCGGCGATCGTGAACAGCCGGCCCTCCGGCGTGCGCGCGCGGCGCACGGTCGGGTCGAGGGTGGCGAAGAGCGCGTCCTCGACCAGCACGCCCGCACCGGTGATGCGGTTGAGCAGCGAGGACTTGCCCGCGTTGGTGTAACCCGCGATGGCCACGGCCGGGACCTCGCGCCGCTGGCGCCGGTGGCGCATGGTCTCGCGCGAGGTGGACATGCCGCTGATCTGGCGGCGCAGCTTGGACATGCGCTCGCGGATGCGGCGCCGGTCAAGCTCGATCTTGGTCTCACCGGGGCCACGGCCACCGATGCCCACGCCGCCCGCGGCACGGCCGCCGACCTGGCGGGACAGGTTGCCACCCCAGCCTCGCAGGCGCGGCAGCAGGTACTGCAGCTGCGCCAGCTCGACCTGGGCCTTGCCCTCGCGGCTCTTGGCGTGCTGGGCGAAGATGTCGAGGATCAGCGCCGTACGGTCGATGACCTTGACCTTGACCGTCTCCTCCAGCTGGCGGAGCTGGCCGGGGGTCAGCTCGCCGTCGCAGATCACGGTGTCGGCGCCGGTCGACTCGACCACGTCGCGCAGCTCCAGGGCCTTGCCGGAGCCGATGTAGGTGGCCGGGTCGGGCTTCTGGCGCCGCTGGATGAGCCCTTCGAGCACCTCGGACCCGGCGGTCTCGGCCAGGAGCTTGAGTTCGAGGAGGGAGTTCTCGGCGTCCTCGGCCGTGCCGGAGGTCCAGACGCCGACGAGAACGACCCGCTCGAGCCGCAGCTGCCGGTACTCGACCTCGGAGACATCCTGGAGTTCGGTGGAGAGGCCCGCCACGCGGCGCAGCGCCTGGCGCTCCTCGAGGTCCATGTCGCCGGTCTCGAACTCGTCGAGCGCGGTGTATTCGTGCATTCGTGTCATCTCTATGAGGGAACGTCTGGACACCTCGGTGTCTTCCCACGATGGTGGCATGACATCCCCGGAGTCATCACCTGGTTATCCCGCCGAAAGCGTCACGTCGCCGGAACCGGCGGTCAGCGAGATGCTGCGGGGGGAGTTCGGGTCGGACTTGACGGAGACATCGGCGTCCCCTGAGCCCAGGTCGGTCTTGACGTTGTAGGCCCCCGTGGGCACCTTCAGGATGACGTCGCCCGAACCGCACTCCAGCTCCGCGCTGTCCGGCGCGGCGGCGTACTTGAGCTCGACGTTGCCCGAACCGGCCTTGACGTAGACCTTCTTGCCGGTCATGCCGGAGCCGTCGAGGTCGCCGGAGCCGAGGTCGGCCGCGAGCTGGCCGCTCAGCGCCCGCAACGTGATGTCACCCGAGCCGCTGTCGAGGTCGACCGCCATCCCCCTGGGGATCTCGATCTTGTAGTCGACGCTGCAGCTCCCCCAGTTGGACGGGCAGTCGTACGTCACGAAAAGTGCCTGGGCCTCCACCTTGTGCTGCGGCTTGGGCTTGTCGTCCTTCCGCCAGCGCAGCGTCTCGATGACGCGGACGCTGGGACCGTCGGTCTCGGTGATCACGACATCGCCGGCGTCACTCTTGACCTGCAACTTGGAAACCTTGTCCTTGACTTCGTAGGACACGGTGTCCTGGTTCGAGGAACCACCGAGGCTCTCCAGCCCGCAACCCGTCAGCACCAGCGCGGCGGCCAGCAGCCCGCCCGCCACGGCAATCGTCTTCATGCCCCGATCCTTTCGCGGGCATGACCCCCTCCGCATCGGGGATGCCCCGGAAGAGGCACCAGGGATACCCCAGGCTTTGACCCCGGAACCCTGACCGGAGTAGCTTCACTTCCACAATCCAGAATCAGTTTTCCACTCTACGGAAAAGAGGGGGACGATGGAGATCACCGGCCCGATGCTCGAACGGTTCGACGAGATCCTCACGCCGGAGGCGCTCGGCTTCGTGGCGGCTCTCCAGCGGGAGTTCGGCGCCAGGCGGCTGGAGCTGCTCGAAGCCCGCCAGACCCGCCAGGCGGAGCTGTCGGCCGGCGGGATGCTCGACTTCCTGCCGGAGACCAAGGCGGTCAGGGAGGGCGAGTGGCAGGTCGCGCCGCCGGCCCCCGGCCTGGAGGACCGCCGCGTCGAGATCACCGGGCCGGTCGACAGGAAGATGACCATCAACGCGCTCAACTCCGGCGCCAAGGTGTGGCTGGCCGACTTCGAGGACGCCAACTCGCCCCTGTGGGAGAACTGCGTGTCCGGGCAGCTCAACCTGCGCGAGGCGCTCGACCGGGCGATCGACTTCGAGACCGGCGGCAAGACGTACGCGCTGCGGCCCGACGACGAGCTGGCCACGATCGTGGTGCGCCCGCGCGGCTGGCACCTGGACGAGAAGCACGCCCAGGTGGACGGGCGGCCGGTGTCGGCGTCGCTGTTCGACTTCGGGCTCTACTTCTTCCACTGCGCGCAGCGGCAGCTCGACAAGGGCAAGGGGCCGTACTTCTACCTGCCGAAGATGGAGTCGCACCTGGAGGCGCGGCTCTGGAACGACGTGTTCACGCGGGCCCAGGAGCTCCTGGGCATCCCGTACGGCACCATCAGGGCGACCGTGCTCATCGAGACCTATCCGGCGGCGTTCGAGATGGAGGAGATCCTCCACGAGCTGCGCGACCACTCGGCCGGGCTCAATGCGGGCCGCTGGGACTACCTGTTCAGCGTGATCAAGAAGTTCCGCACACGGGGGCGGGAGTTCCTGCTGCCCGAGCGGAACGCGGTGACCATGACCGCGCCGTTCATGCGGGCCTACACCGAGCTGCTGGTGCGTACGTGTCACAAGCGCGGCGCGCACGCCATCGGCGGGATGGCGGCGTTCATCCCCTCGCGGCGCGACGCCGAGGTGAACGCGGTGGCGCTGGAGAAGGTGCGGGCGGACAAGACGCGCGAGTCGGGCGACGGGTTCGACGGTTCCTGGGTGGCCCACCCCGACCTCGTGCCGGTGTGCCGCGAGGTGTTCGACGGCGTCCTGGGAGAACGGCCCAACCAGCTCGACCGGCTGCGCGAGGACGTCGGCGTCTCGGCCGCCGACCTGCTGTCGGTCTCCGAGACGCCCGGCGAGATCACCGAGACGGGCCTGCGCAACAACGTCGACGTGGCCCTGCGCTACCTGGCCGCCTGGATGGGCGGGCTGGGCGCGGTCGCGATCCACAACCTCATGGAGGACGCCGCGACGGCCGAGATCTCCCGTTCGCAGATCTGGCAGTGGATCCACAACGACATCGCGCTGGCCGACACCGGCGAGCAGGTGACCAAGGAGCTGGTCGAGCGGATCATCGCCGAGGAGCTGGCCCGGATCTCCACCGAGCCGGGCTACGACGAGCGGCTGTTCGGGCAGGCGACGGCGCTGTTCAAGGAGGTGGCGCTGGACGACGACTTCGCCGAGTTCCTGACGCTGCCGGCGTACGCCCGGATGCCGTAGACCTAGAGGTGACGGACCTGGAGGGTGACTGGTGCTCGACACGCTGACGGCGGCTTTGCGCTCGCTGCTGCCTCCCGACTCGGTGATCACCGACCCGGTACGCCTGCGCACCTACGAGTGCGACGGGCTGACCAGCCACCGGGCGACGCCGGGCGTGGTCGTGCTGCCCGCGAGGGCCGAGCAGGTCGCCAGGGTCGTCCGGATGTGCAATGACTTCGGGGTGCCGTTCGTGGCCAGGGGGTCGGGCACGGGCCTGTCGGGCGGCGCGCTCCCCCGCGAGGACGGCGTGCTCATCGTCACCTCCAGGATGCGCCGGATCCTGGAGATCGACCTGCCGAACCGCAGGGCCGTGGTCGAGCCCGGCGTGACCAACCTGGCGATCACCGAGGCGGTCCGCGACCAGGGCTACTACTACGCCCCCGACCCCTCCAGCCAGCAGGTCTGCTCGATCGGCGGCAACGTGGCCGAGAACTCCGGCGGCGCCCACTGCCTCAAGTACGGCTTCACCGTCAACCACGTCGAGGCGTGCGAGATCGTCACCCCCGACGGCGACCTGGTCGTCCTCGACCGCATGGACCCGGGCTACGACCTGCTCGGCGCGTTCGTCGGCTCGGAGGGCACGCTGGGGATCGCCACCAGGATCACCGTACGGCTGAGCCGGGCGCCGGAGGCGGTGACCACGGTGCTGGCCGCGTTCGAGGACATCGAGCAGGGCGGCCGGGCGGTGTCGGCGATCATCGGGGCGGGCATCGTGCCGGCCGCGATCGAGATGATGGACGCGCTGGCCGTCGAGGCCGCCGAGGCGGCGGTCGCCTGCTCCTACCCGAAGGGCGCGGGCGCGGTGCTGATCGTGGAGCTGGACGGGCCGCGGGAGTCGGTCGAGCGGCAGTTCGCCCAGCTCGCGGAGATCTGCTCGGGCGCGTTCGAGCTGCGCGTGGCGGCCGGTCCCGAGGAGCGCGCGGCCATCTGGAAGGGCCGCAAGTCGGCCTTCGCGGCGGTGGGCCGGATCAGCCCGGCCTACATCGTCCAGGACGGCGTCGTGCCGCGCACGTCGCTGCCCGGCGTGCTGGCGGCCATCGACCGGCTCTCGCGCGAGCACGGCATCAGGGTGGCCAACGTCTTCCACGCCGGCGACGGCAACCTGCACCCGCTCGTGCTGTTCGACGACGCCGAGCCGGGCGCGGGCGAGCGGGCGGAGGCGGTCTCGGGCGCGATCCTCGACCTGTGCGTCGAGCACGGCGGCTCGATCACCGGCGAGCACGGCGTCGGGGTGGACAAGGCCCGCTACATGCCGAAGATGTTCACCGAGGCCGACCTGGACACCATGCAGCTCGTCCGGTGCGCGTTCGACCCGGGCGGCCTGTCCAACCCGGGCAAGGTGTTCCCCACGCCGCGGTTGTGCGGCGAGGTGCCGGGCGTGCGCAAGGGCGCGCACCCGCTGGTCGAGTCCGGCAGGGCGGAGCAGTTCTGATGGCCGATCCGTTCTCGGGCACCGGCGTGACGGCCAGGGCGGCCGGTCCCGGCGACCCGGAGCCCCGGTGGGGGGCGCGGTGGGTGGCGCTCCCGCGGACGGTCGCGGAGGTCGCCGACGTGCTGCGCGCCTGCGCCGCGCGAGACCTGGCGGTGGTGCCCGTGGGCGGCGGCACGAAGCTGCACTGGGGGCCGCCGCCTGAGCGGTGCGACGTGCTGCTCGACCTGCGCCGCATGGACGAGGTCCTGGAGCACGCGGCGGGCGACCTCGTGGTGCGGGTCCAGGCCGGGGTGACGATGGAGGCGCTGGCCGGGGTGCTCGCGGCTCGGGGGCAGGAGCTGGCGCTCGACGTGCCGTTCGCCGGGGAGGCGACCGTCGGGGGCACCCTCGCCGCCGCCCTGCCCGGCCCCCGCGCCTTCCGCTACGGCACCGCCCGCGACCTGCTCATCGGCGTCACGGTGGTGCTGGCCGACGGCACGGTCGCCCGGTCGGGCGGCAAGGTGGTCAAGAACGTCGCGGGCTACGACCTCGGCAAGCTCTTCACCGGCTCGTACGGCACTCTCGGGGTGATCGCGGAGGCCACGTTCCGGCTGCATCCGCTGCCCGGCGAGCGTTGCTGGGTGGTCGCCGAGGTGTCCGCCGACGACGTGCCGGGGATCGCGGCGGCGCTGGCGGCCTCGCAGGCCGAGCCGAGCGCGGTCGAGGTGGACCGTCCCGAGCCGGGCGGGCCGGTGACGCTGGCCGTGCTGGTGGAGGGCACGGCGGCCCGCGCACGAGCCGAGGCGTTGCGCGACCTGGCCGGCGCCGGGGCGGTGACCGGCGAGCCGCCGCCCTGGTGGGGACGCGTCCCACGGGACGAGATGCTGGTCGAGGTGCGTTTCCCGCCCGCCGCGGCCGGGGCCGTGCTGGGGGCGGCGGCCGGGTGCGGCCTGTCGCCGCGCGGGTCGGTGGTCGCCGGGCGGGTGCTGCTGCGGCCGTGGGCGCCCGTCGCCGAGGACGCCGCGCCGGACCTGGTGACCGGGCTGCGGGAGCGGGTCGAGGCCGCGGGCGGCCGGGTGAACGTGCTGGCCGCGCCGTACGCGGGGATCGACAGGTGGGGGCAGGTGAGCGCGCTGCCGTTGATGCGGCGGGTCAAGGAACGGTTCGATCCGGGGCGCAGGATGTCGCCCGGACGGCTGACGGGAGGCGTCTGACCATGGACCCGGAGCTGATCGGCGACTGCGTGCACTGCGGGTTCTGCCTGCCGACGTGCCCGACGTACGCGCTGTGGGGCGAGGAGATGGACTCGCCGCGCGGGCGGATCCACCTGATGAAGCAGCACGTCGAGGGCACCCCGGTCACGCCGGAGATGGCCGGGCACTTCGACGCCTGCCTGGGCTGCATGGCGTGCGTCACGGCGTGCCCGTCCGGCGTGCGCTACGACCGGCTGATCGAGCAGACCCGGGCCGAGGTCGAGCGGACGCACGTGCGCGAGCCGCGGGAGCGGGCCGTGCGGGAGATCGTGTTCAGCCTGTTCCCCTACCCGCGCAGGCTGCGGTTGCTGCGGCCGACGATGTGGCTGGCCGGGCGGATGGCGCCGTTCCTCGCGCGCGCCCATCCGAGCCTGGGCGCCATGGCCGCGCTCGCGCCCCGCGTGGAGCACCGGCAGCGCCTGCCGCGCCTGGTCAGGGCCAGGGGCAGGCGCAGGGCCGTGGTCGGGATGCTCACCGGGTGCGTGCAGGGCGAGTTCTTCCCGCAGGTGAACGCGGCCACCGCGCGGGTGCTGGCGCTGGAGGGCTGCGACGTGCTCGTCCCGGCCGGGCAGGGCTGCTGCGGGGCGCTCAGCGTGCACGCCGGGCGTACCGGGCAGGCCCGGCGGCTGGCGCGCCGGACGGTCAGGGCGTTCAGGAGGGCGGGGGTGGAGACGGTCGTGGTGAACGCGGCGGGCTGCGGCTCCACGATGAAGGAGTACGGCGAGCTGTTCGGCGCCGACCCCGGGTTCCGGGTGAGGGACCTGTCGGAGTTCCTGGCCGAGCTGGGCCCGGTGGCCAGGCGGCATCCGCTGCCGCTCACCGTCGCCTACCACGACGCCTGTCACCTGGCCCACGCCCAGGGCGTCCGCGCGCAGCCGCGCGAGCTGCTGCGCGGCATCCCCGGGCTTGAGCTGCGGGAGATCCCCGAGTCGGCGATCTGCTGCGGGTCGGCGGGGACGTACAACATCCTGCAACCCCAGGCGGCCCGCGACCTCGGCGACCGCAAGGCCGAGGCGGTCGGCTCGACCGGGGCCGAGCTGCTGGTCTCGGCCAATCCGGGGTGCACGATGCAGATCGCCGCGGCGATGCGCCGGGCCGGGAAGGAGATCAGGGTGGCCCACACCGCCGAGGTGCTGGACGCCTCCCTGCGCGGGGTGTCGCTGTGAGCGTGCAGTCGGTCGAGCGGGCGCTCGACGTGCTGGAGGCGCTGGCCGAGCACGGCGGCGAGGCCGGGCTGTCGGAGATCGCGGCCAGGACGGGCCTGCCGTACGGGACCATCCACCGGCTGCTGCAGACGCTGCTCGCCCGCGGCTACGTGCGCCAGGAGTCCGACCGCCGGTACGCGCTCGGCGGCGGGCTGGTCCGCCTGGGCGGCATCGCGGAGAGCATGGTGGGCGTGTGGGCGCAGCCGTACCTGGCGCGGATGGTGGAGCTGTCCGGCGAGACCGCGAACCTGGCCGTGCTCGAAGGCGACTTCGTCGTCTACGTGGCGCAGGTGCCCTCGCCGCGCAGGCTGCGCATGTTCGCCGAGGTCGGCCGGCGGGTGCTGCCGCACAGCACGGCCGTGGGCAAGGCGCTGCTGGCCGGACGGGCGGCGGCCGAGGCGATGGCGGTGTTCGAGCGTACGGGCATGCCGCGGCGCACCCCGAACACGATCACCGACGCGGCCGGCATGCTGGCCGAGCTCGGCCGGGTCAACGAGCGCGGCTACGCGACGGACCTGGGCGAGGAGGAGCTGGGCGTGCACTGCCTGGCGGTGCCCGTCCGGGACGGCGATCGGGTGGTGGCCGCGATGTCGGTGTCGGGGCCTGCCGAGCGCATCGACGCCCTCGACCGCGACGAGCTGGCCGAGGGCATGCGGAAGATCGCCTTCGACTTCGGCCGCGAACTCGCCCCGGCCTCGTCGAAGTAGAGCCTGCGGCCGGGCTCCGGCGGCTATTCTGTTGCGCTGTGAGCAACAGCACGACGGTTCAGTCCGTCGACCGGGCCATCGCGATCCTGGAGATCCTGGCCCGCGAGGGCGCCACCCGGGTGACGGACCTCGCGGTCGAGCTCGACGTGCACAAGTCCACCGCGTTCCGGCTGCTGGCCGCCCTGGAGCAGGGCGGGCTCGTGGAGCAGAGCGGCGACCGGGGGCGCTACCGGCTGGGGTTCGGTGTCGTACGGCTGGCCGGCGCGGCCACGGCCCAGCTCGACCTGTCCAGGGAGAGCCGCGAGGTGTGCCTGCGCCTGGCCGAGACGGTCGGCGAGACCGTCAACATCGCGGTCCCCCAGGACGGCGACACGGTCAACATCAGCCAGGTGCGCGGCCCCGCGGCGATCAGCGGCCACAACTGGGTCGGCCAGCGCACCCCGTCGCACGCCACCTCCAGCGGCAAGGTGCTGCTCGCCTTCGGCGCCCTGCGCCTGGCCGGCGAGCTGGAGCGCTACACGCCGCGCACCGTCACCTCCCCGGCCGGCCTGGGCCTGGAGGAGATCAGGGAGCGCGGCTGGGCGGCCACGGTGGAGGAGCTGGAGGTCGGCCTGAACGCCGTGGCGGCCCCGATCAGGGGGGCCGACGGCTCGGTGGTGGCCGCCGTCAGCGCGTCGGGCCCGTCCTACCGGCTCACGCCGGAGCGGCTGCCCGAGGTCGGCGAGCTGCTCGCCGAGGGCGCGAGGGAGATAAGCCAGCGCATCGGCTATTACCGTTGAGAGCATGTGCAGAAGCATCAAGACCCTGCGGCCGCCGTACGCCGAGAGCGTGACCGAGGAGGACGTGCGGGCCGCCGCGCTCCAGTACGTCAGGAAGATCTCCGGCTTCCGCGCCCCGGCCGCCCACAACGCCGAGGCGTTCGACCGGGCCGTGGAGGCGATCACCAGGGCGTCGGAGGAGCTGCTGGGGGCGCTGGAAGTTCGCGGAGGTCGTTGACCCGTCCGCGCCGCCGGCTCGCGCCCCGGCGGGCCGGTCAGCGAGTGGCGGGGCCTTCCGGGGTGCAGAAGATCTTGAGTTCGACCTCTTCACCGCCCTCCGGCTCGAACTCGACCTTCGCCTCGCGGGCCGGGCCGGGATCGACGCCGTCCACCGAGTAGCCCTGGGCCGGGCTCCAGGAGCGCAGGGTGACCAGGCCGCCGGAGCAGGAGGCGATCACCGTGCCGGCCTGGGTGCGCATGAGCCGGTCCTGGGCGCGGGCGGACATCCGGGGCATGGGCGTGGCGGCGCGCGCGGTGGCGGTGGAGAGGGCGGCGCGCACCTCCGGCCCGCTGAGCACCCGGCTGGAGGTGCCGGTCACCTCGGTTCCGAGCAGGCCGAGCACGGCCACGGCCGTCCCGGTCGCGGCGGCCGCGGTGACGGCCCAGGCCAGCACGAGACGCTTCACGCTCCCACCCTCCCCCAAGTACGGCTAAGCGCAGGTTAAGGCGACACTAAGGATGCTCGGGGCATCGTCAGGGACCGTCTACGGTTTGGGTATATGGCTGACATCCTGCTCATCGAAGACGACGTGACCATCCGGACGTCGTTGAGCCGGGGCCTGCGCGATCTCGGCCACGCGGTGTCCTCCTCCCCGACCGCGCTGGAGGGGTTGCGGCTGGCCGTGCAGGACCGTCCCGACCTGATCGTGCTCGACCTGGGCCTGCCCGACCTCGACGGCGTCGAGCTGCTGCGGATGTTGCGGGCGGTGAGCCGGGTGCCGGTGATCGTGGCGACCGCCCGCGACGGCGACGCCGAGATGGTGCCCGTCCTGGACGCGGGGGCCGACGACTACGTGGTCAAGCCGTACAGCGCCCGGCAGCTCGACGCCCGGGTGCGCGCGGTGCTGCGGCGCGCGGGCGAGGCCGCGCCGGAACCACTGGCCGTGGGCGGCCTGCGCGTCGATCCCCGGGCGCGCACGGCCACGCTCGACGGCGTGTCGCTCGACCTCACGCCGCGCGAGTTCGACGTGCTGCACTTCCTCGCGGCGCGGCCCGGCGAGGTGGTCACCAAGCGCGAGCTGCTGACGGAGGTGTGGCGGCTCCCGTACGGCGGGGCCGACAAGACCGTGGACGTGCACCTGTCGTGGCTGCGCAGGAAGCTCGGCGAGACCGCGGCGGAACCCCGCTACCTGCACACCGTCAGAGGCGTCGGGGTCAAGCTGGTCGAGCCGTCGTGAGGCGCTGGCTGGCGCTGCTGGTGGCGGCGACGACGTCGCTCGTGCTGATCGCGTTGCTGGTGCCGATGGCGCTGCTGATCGGGACGGTGGCCGAGAACGGCGCGATGAGCAGGGCCACCGCCGCCGCCGAGTCCGTCGCGGTCGCGGTCGGCACGCCCGACCTGCCGCTGGCCGTCGAGCAGGTGCCCCGGCGCGTGACGGTGTTCCTGCCCGGCGGGAAGACGATGGGCGCGCCCGCCGCCCGCTCCGACGCCGTACGGCTGGCCGCGACCGGCCGCAGCGTGACCGCCGTCGCCCCCGGCGGCAGGGAGGTGCTGGTGTCGGCGCAGTCGACCGGCGGCACGGCCGTGATCAGGGTGTTCGTGCCGGACGACGAGCTGACGCACGGCGTGCGGGCGGCCTGGCTGGCGCTGCTGGTGCTCGGGCTGGGGCTCGTGGTGCTCGGCATCGTGCTGGCCGACCGGCTGGCGCTGGCCGTGACCAGGCCCGTGGTCGGGCTGGCGCGGGTGTCGCACCGGCTGGCCGGCGGCGACCTGAGCGCGCGGGCCGAGCCGGGCGGGCCGCCCGAGGTGCGGTCGGTGGCGCTGGCGCTCAACCATCTGGCCGGGCGCATCGGCGACCTGCTGGCCGCCGAGCGCGAGTCGGTCGCCGACCTGTCCCACCGGCTGCGCACGCCGCTGACCGGCCTGCGGCTGGAGGCGGAGTCGCTGCGCGACCCGGAGGAGGCCGCCCGGGTGCAGTCCAGGGTGGACGCGCTGGAGCGGGCGGTCAGCACGGTCATCACCGAGGCGCGGCGGCGCTCGGCCGGGCGCGGCCCGTGCGACGCGGCCGAGGTGGTGCGGGAGCGGGTGCGGTTCTGGTCGGTGCTGGCCGAGGACCAGGGACGGCCGGTGTCGGTGTCGCTGCCCGACGCCCCCGCGCCGGTCGCCGTCGGCGGCGAGGAACTGGCCGCGTGCGTGGACGCGCTGCTCGGCAACGTGTTCGCGCACACCCCGGAGGGGACCGCGATGGCCGTACGGCTGTCGTCCCGGCCCGGCGGGGCCCTGCTGGTGGTGGAGGACTCGGGGCCGGGGTTCGACCCGGGGTTGCTGGAGCGGGGGAACAGCGGGGGCGGCTCGACCGGGCTCGGGCTGGACATCGCCCGGCGTACCGCCGAGTCCTGCGGCGGCACGCTGGCCGTCGCGGGGCCCGAGGGCGGCGGGGCCCGCGTGGAGCTGACGCTGACCGCCCCCTGACGCGGGTCTCAGCAGTCCTTGAGTATGCCTTCCATGGCGCTCTTCTCACCGTCGGTGATCCAGACGTCGTACTTGCTCTTCACGTCGATCTGGCGGGTGATGTAGGCGCACCGGTACGCCTTGCGCGGCGGCAGCCAGGTGGCCGCGTCGGAGTCGCTCTTCTGGTTGTTCAGCGGGCCGTCCACCGCCAGCAGGTTCAGCGGGTCGTTGGCGAACTCCTTGCGCTTGGTGGGCGACCATTGCTGGGCGCCCTTCTGCCAGGCGTCCGACAGCGGCACCAGATGGTCGATCTGGACGGCTGTGCTGGTGTCCTGGCCGCGCTTGAACGTGATGGTCTTGCCGCTGTAGGGGTCGTCCAGCGTGCCGGTGAGCACGATGCAGTCGTGGGTGCCCGACTTGAACGTCTCGTCCTTCATGTCGCGCTTGAGGATGTCGTTGCGGGTGTCGCAGCCGTTGTGGTCGACGTCGGCCCAGGCGGGGCCGAACGCGTCCCGGTCGAAGCCGGTGCGCGGGGCGCGGCCCTTGACCTTGAGCTTGTCCAGCTTCTTGCGGGCGTCCGAGACCGACGCCGAGTCCGGCTTGGCCGGGTCCGGGCCGCCCGACCGCGCCGCCAGGCCGCCACAGCCGGTCAACATCGTCACTGCGGCCAGACCGGCCGTGAACGCCCGTACGCGCACGTGATCCCCCAGACTTCGGTTTTCGTAAAGTCTAGGTATAGCAAGTACCCCTAAATGGTCTTATAACGCCAAAATGGCGTCCAAGAGCCACTCCGCCAGGTACGACGTGAACGACGACCTGACGTGGATCCGGTACCCGCCGGACGCCCGCCGTTCCAGGATCACCGAGGTCTTCCCCAGGAAGGTCTGCGCGTGCCCCGGGAACACGTCCGGATGCAGGTCCACGGGACAGCCGGTGACCAGGACGTCGTCCGCGTCCGGCCCGGACAGCTCCAGGATCGTGCGCTGCCCCGAGACGTCCACCCAGCCGGGCCCCGGCGCGGCGTCCCCGGTGACCAGCCACCAGGACGGGCCGAGCCGCAGCCCCACGCCGGGATCGGCGCCCCGGACCTCCCACATCGGCTCGAACGGCAGCTCGCGCAGCCGCACCGACGGCCCGCTCGCCGCCGCGAACCGCCCGGCGAAGGCCGCCGCCGGGCTCTCCCGCCCGAGAACCGGGCCGGCGGGCACGTCCTCCTCCAGGGGGTCGCCGTCGCGGCGGGCGTTGTCCTGGTCGTACAGGACCGGCTCGACGACCGTCACGCCGTGCGCCGCCGTCCCCGACACCGCCGTGAGCCGGTCGCCCGGCACGGCGTCCCTGACCATGGCCAGCGCGAACGTCCGGCCGAGCGCCGCGCTGGCGTAGCCGGAGGTCACGTGGCCCAGCATGGGCGCGCCCGGCCCGCCCCTGACGAGCTGGGCGCCCTCCTCGATCGGCGTCGCGGGGTCGTCGGCCAGCAGGCCGACCAGGCGTTTGCGGCCGTCGCGGGCGGTGTCGGGCCGGGCGTGCGAGCGTTTGCCCACGAAGTCGGGCTTGCGCGCCGAGACGATCCACGACATGCCGAGGTCCCGCGGCGTGACCGTGCCGTCGGTCTCCTGGCCGACGATGGCGAACCCCTTCTCGGCCCGCAGCACGTGCATCGCCTCGGTCCCGTACGGCACCGCGCCCAGCCCGAGCACCGCCTCCCACAACGCCCTGCCGTACGGCCAGGGCACGTTCACCTCGTAGGCCAGCTCGCCGGAGAAGCTGATCCGGAACACCCGGCCGGGCACGCCGAGCACGTCCGTCTCCGCGTACCGCATGAAGGGCAGGCCGAGCGCGCCGGGCGCGACGGCGGCGATCACCCGCCGTGCCTTGGGGCCGGCCACGGCCACCGTCGCCCAGTGGTCGGTCACCGAGGTGAAGGAGACGTCGAGCACCGGCCACTCGGTCTGCCGCCACTCCTCCAGCCAGTCGAGCACCGCGGCCGCGTTGCCGGTGGTCGTGGTCATCAGGTAGTGGTCGTCGGCGAGCCTGGTCGTGGTGCCGTCGTCGAACACCATGCCGTCGGCCCGGCACATGAGCCCGTAGCGGCAGGCGCCGACGGCGAGCGTGGAGTACATGTTGGTGTAGATCCGGTCCAGGAACTCGCCCGCGTCCGCGCCCCGGATGTCGATCTTGCCCAGGGTGGAGGCGTCCATGGCGGCGACGGACGTGCGGGCGGCCCGGCACTCGCGCGAGACGGCCGCCTCCATCGGCTCGCCGTCCAACGGGAAGTAGCGGGGGCGTTTCCACTGGCCGACGTCCTCGAACACCGCTCCGGCCGCGACGTGCGAGGCGTGCATGGCGGTGGTCCTGACCGGGTCGGAGAGCGCGCCCCGGTCGCGCCCGGCCAGCGTCGCGAACGACACCGGCGTGTACGGCGGCCGGAACGTGGTGGTGCCCACCTGCCCGGGCGCGGTCCCGAGCAGGGCCGACATCACGCCCACGACGACCGCTCCCGACGTCTTGCCCTGGTCGGCGCCGGTGCCCGCGGTGGTGTAGCGCTTGACGTGCTCGACCGAGCGCATCCCGGTCCCGGTCGCCCTGGCCAGGTCGGCCACGGTCACGTCGCGGTGCAGGTCGGCGAAGGCGGGCTCGTCGCCGTCGCCCTCGACCAGCCACAACGCGGCCGGTGGACGTGGCGGCCGCTCGTCGCACTCCGGCACGCGGAGTTCGCGGGCGGCCGATCCGGCGGCCTCCCGTCCGGCGGCGTGGCCGTCGGCGATGGCCTCGCGGGTGCCGTACAGGCCGCGGCAGGCGCCCGCGGAGCATTCGGCCTGGGCGGAGACGTCCGGGACGAACGCCTGCAAACCCTCGTCGAAGCGCACCCGTCCCCGCGACTGGCTGAACAGGTGCACGGCCGGGTTCCAGCCGCCCGCCACGGCCAGCAGGTCGGCCTCGATGTGCCGCTCCCCCACCCGCACGCCGGTCAGCACGCCGTCCGCGCCGGCCGTGGTGCCGGTCACCACCTGCCCGGCCAGGGCGTCGGGGGTGAGACCTTCGGGGCGCGGGTCGACGATCGCGGCGATCTCCACTCCGGCCGCGCGCAGGTCCTCGGCGGCCTCGTAACCGGAGTCGGCGCAGGCGAACACGACCGCGCGGCAGCCGGGGAGCACGCCGTAGCGGTTGGCGTAGGCGCGGGCGGCCGAGGCCAGCATGACGCCGGGCCGGTCGTTGCCGGGGAAGGCGAGCGAGCGCTCGTGTGCGCCGGTCGCCAGGACCACCCGGCGGGCCCTGATGTGCCACAGCCGCTCGCCGCGCGCCCGCCGTTCCACGGCCACCACGTAGTCGTGATCGTAGTAGCCGACGGCCGTGGTCCTGGTGAGCACCCGCACGCCGGACAGGTCCAGCGAGTCCACCCAGTCCAGCGCCGGCGCGCCGTCGAGCAGCACCCGGCTGTTCAGCAGGTCGCCGCCCAGGCGGGGCTGGTCGTCGAGCAGGATCACCCGGGCCTCGCGGGCCGCGGCGGCGGCCGCGAGCCCGGCCGGGCCGCCGCCGACCACCAGCACGTCGCAGTGCAGGTACCCCTTGTCGCAGCGGCGGTCGTCGGCCGCGCCGAGGTCCACCCGGCCCTTGCCGCGCAGGCTCCACGCCTCCAGCCCGTCGCGCAGCTCCACGGTCGTGGCCGCCAGCATGGGGTCGGCGCCGACGCGGACCAGGGCGTTCGGCTCCTCGGGGCCGGCCGAGAAGACGCCGCGCGGGCGGCCGGACTCCACGCCCCGGCCCACCACGCGCACCCCGTTGCGCAGCAGCGCGGCGGCCAGCGTGTCGCCCGGTTCCCCCTGGAGGGGACGGCCGTCGAAGGTGAACCTCATGGCGCCTTCCTGATCTCGTGCGTGACCGTGTGCCGCTCGACGGTGAACCAGGTCCGGCAGCCGTGGGTGTGGAACCAGCGTTCGCGGAACCAGCCCTTGGGGTTGTCGCGCAGGAAGACGTAGGCGGCCCACTCCTGGTCGGACAGCTCGGCGGGGGCCTGCGGGTAGGGGATCCCGGCCTGGCCGCCGTAGTGGAACTCGTTCTCGTCGCGGGGGCCGCAGTGGGGGCAGTCGAGGAGCAGCATCAGTGGGCCACCGCCGCCGCGCCGTGCTCGTCGATGAGCGCCCCCGTGGTGAAGCGCTCCAGCGCGAACGGCTCGGCGAGCGGGTGCGGCCGGCCGTTGGCGATCGTGTCGGCGTACACCCAGCCGGAGCCGGGGGTCGCCTTGAAGCCGCCGGTGCCCCAGCCGGCGTTGACGTAGAGGCCGTCCACGGGGGTGGCGCCGATGATCGGGGAGGCGTCCGGCGAGACGTCCACGATCCCGGCCCACGTCCGCAGCACGCGGACCCGGCTGAAGAGCGGGAACAGCTCCAGGGCCGCCGCCATCTGCGCCTCGATCACGTGGAACCCGCCGCGCTGCCCGTAGGAGTTGTACGCGTCGATGCCCGCCCCCATGACCAGCTCGCCCTTGTGCGCCTGGCTGACGTACACGTGGACGGCGTTGGACATGACCACGCAGTCGAGCACCGGCTCCAGCAGCTCCGACACCAGCGCCTGGAGCGGGTGCGACTGCAGCGGCAGCCGGATCCCGGCCCGCTCGGCCAGGACCGAGGTGTGCCCGGCCGAGGCGAGCGCGACCTTGCCCGCCGCGATGGGCCCGCGCGAGGTCCGCACGCCCGTCACCCGGTTCCCGGTGATCTCGAACCCGGTGACCTCGCACCCCTGGATCAGGTCGACGCCGTACGCGTCCGCCTTGCGGGCCAGCGCCCAGGCGACGTGGTCGTGCTTGGCGATGCCGCCGCGCCGCTGCAAGGTGGCCCCCAGGACGGGGTAGCGGGCCCGGTCGGACACGTTGACGATCGGGCAGAACTTCCTGACCTCGTCGGCGTCCAGCCATTCGGCGTCCACGCCGTTGAGCCGGTTGGCGTTGACCCGCCGCCTGCCCTCGCGCACGTCGCCCAGGTTGTGCGCCAGGTTGAGCACGCCGCGCTGGCTGAACTGCAGGTCGTAGTCCAGGTCCGCGCTCAGGCCCTCCCACAGCTTCAGCGAGTGCTCGTAGATGGCGGCGCTCTCGTCCCACAGATAGTTGGAGCGGATGATGGTGGTGTTGCGCGCCATGTTCCCGCCGGCCAGCCAGCCCTTCTCCAGGACGGCGACGTTCGTCAGGCCGTGGTTCCTGGCCAGGTAGTAGGCGGTGGCCAGGCCGTGCCCGCCGCCGCCCACGACGACCACGTCGTAGGAGGGCCTCGGATCGGGGTTGCGCCAGAGGAAGCCGGGGTGGGTCAACGTCTGATCTTCTCCATCCGGGGGTCGAACAGCGGCTCGGCGGCGACCTCCGCGGGCACGCGGCGGCCGAAGTAGGAGATGTCCACCCGCGTCCCCGGCCCGGCCAGCTCGGCCGGCAACCAGGCGTAGGCGATGGGACGGCCGACGGTGTGCCCGTACGCGGCGCTGGTGACGTACCCGACGACGCGGCCGTCGTGCGAGACCGGTTCCTTGCCCATGACGACCTCCGCGCTGAGCAGCGGCACGAGCCTGCGGGACGGCTCGGCGGAGAGCGCGTCGCGGCCGTGGAAGTCCTTGTCCGCCTTGACCGCGAACCCCAGCCCGGCCTCGTACGGGTCGTGCTCGGTGGTCATGTCCACGCCCCAGAGCCGGTAGCCCTTCTCCAGCCGGAGGCTGTTGAACGCGGCCCGTCCGCCCGCGACCGGCATCCCGGTGGCCCGGAGCGTGTCCCACAACTTGAGTCCCATGTCGGCGCCGGTGTAGAGCTCCCAGCCCAGCTCGCCCACGTACGAGACGCGCATCGCGAGCACCGGCACCTGCCCGACGTACCCGGACCGGCAGGTGAAGTAGCGGAAGTTCTCGTTGGACAGGTCCATGTCGGTGAGCCCCTGCACCAGCTCCCTGGCCTGCGGCCCCCACACGCCGACGCAGCAGGTGCCGGGCGTGATGTCTCTGATGTGCACCCCTCGGGGCGCGTGCCGGGTCAGCCAGTCGAGGTCGAGGTTGCCGTTCGCGCCGATCTGGAACCTGTCCTCCTCCAGCCGCGCCGCCGTGAGGTCGGAGCGGATGCCGCCGCCGGCGTCCAGGAGCAGGGTGTAGGTGACCGTCCCGGGCCGTTTGTCCACGTTGTTCGTGGTCATGTGCTGGAGGAACGCCGCCGCGCCCGGACCGCTGACCTCGATGCGCTTGAGCGAGGTCATGTCGTAGAGCGCGACCCGCTCGCGGGTGGCCCACACCTCGGCTGCGGCGACGGGGGACCAGTACCGGCCGGCCCACGCGTCCCGCCGGTCGGCGCCGATCCGCGGCTCTTCGAGACCGGCCAGCAGCGGCTCGTTCGCCTCGAACCAGTGCGGCCGCTCCCACCCGGCCGACTCCAGGAAGAACGCGCCCAGCTCCACCTGGCGGGGGTGGAACGGGCTGGTCCGCATCGGGCGCGGCGACTCCATGGGCTGCAACGGGTGAATGACGTCGTAGACCTCGACGAAGTTCTGCCTGCCGCGCTCCTCGACGTAGGCGGGCGACAGTTGCGCCTGCTCGAACCTGGCGAGCTCGCACTCGTGCAGGTCCACCCGCGACCGGCCGGTCACCAGCAGGTCGGCGACCGCCCTGGCCACCCCGGCCGAGTGCGTCACCCAGACGGCCTCGGCCAGCCAGAACCCGTCCAGGTGCGGCGCCTCGCCGATCAGCGGGAAGCCGTCGGCGGTGAAGGAGAAGACGCCGTTGATGCCGTCCTCGTACTTGGACTCGGCGAGCGCGGGCAGCAGGTCGGCCGCGTCGCGCCAGGCGGGGTCGAAGTCCTCCACGGTGAACGACTGGACCGAGGGCATGATGGTGCCCTTGGGGCCGATCTCGTGCTGGGCGACCGGCATGGGGCGGTGGGCGTAGGAGCCGATGCCGATGCGGTCGCCGTGCTGCCGGGCGTACAGGTCGCGGTCCTGGTGGCGGAGGATGGGGCCCTCGGGCTGCGGGGGCAGGGGGCCGGACTTCGCGTATTGGTGGGCCAGCGGCAGCAGCGGCACGCTCAGCCCGGCCATCTCGCCGATCGACGGGCCCCAGAACCCGGCCGCGCACACGATCACGTCGGCCGGGATGGTCCGGTGCTCGCCCGCGACCGCGCAGGACACGCCGGTGACCCGGCCGCCCTTCTGCTCGACGCCGGTCACGGTGTGCCCGCCGAGGAACCGGGCCCCGCGTTCGGTGGCCCGCGCCGCCTGCGTCTCGCCGCAGGCCACCGCGGCGGCCAGGCCGTCGCTGGGCACGTGCAGGCCGCCCAGCACCCGGCTCCGGTCCAGCATCGGCCACAGCCGGGCGCACTCCTCGGCGTCCAGCAGGCGGCCCTCGACGCCCCACGACTGCGCCCAGCCGAGCTTGCGGTGCAGGTCGGTCCAGCGCTCGGGGGTGGTGGCCACCTCCAGCCCGCCGACCTGCCGGAAGCAGTGCCCGCCGAGGGCGGTGTACTTGCGCACGGTGTAGGCGGCGAACTCGGTCATGGTCTTCGACGGGTTCGTCTGGAAGACCAGGCCGGGGGCGTGCGAGCTGGAGCCGCCCGCGGCGAAGAGCGGGCCCTGCTCCACCACGGTGACGTCGGTCCAGCCGCGTTCGGCGAGCTCGTCGGCCACCGCGCATCCCACGATTCCCGCTCCGATGATCACTACGCGCGGCCGACCCATCACGCCTCCGGTTGTTCCTTATTACGCAACACGCACCGGACTACGCAACGAACATAAGGCCCCGGATCCTCAGCGACAAGAGCTAGCCGAGCGGCGAGGTGTCCCGCCCGAGGTACGTCACCGGCCCCGCGTCGGCCACCGCCAGCTCGGTGAACCCGAGCCGGTCGTAGAAGGCCCGGGCGGGCGCGTTGGTGCTGACCATCCCCAGATGCAGCCGAGCCACCCCGGCGGCACGCAGGCCGTCGACGAAGGCGCTCATGAGCCGGCGCCCCCAGCCCCTGCCCTGCCAGCCGGGCAGCAGGTCGATGTGCAGGTGGGCGGGGTGGCCGGCCAGCTCGGGCACCAGCATGCGCTCGGGACGGTGGTGCAGGGCGAGCATCACGTCGTCGGGCGTGACCGGCGGGTCGGCGGGAAGGGGACAACGATCGGCGGACATCGGGATCCACTCCTCGCGGTAGCGGCGGACGAACGCCGCGGTGTCCGCCGTGCCCACGACGTAGCCGACGGCCCGGCCCGTGCCGTCGTCCACGACGTGGGCGTGCTCGGGCTCCAGGGTCACGTACGGGACGGCGAAGATGTCGCCCATGAGCAGGTCGGAGGCGTAATGGCCGCGGGCGTCGCCACCGGCGTCGGCGGTGCGCACGCAGATGTCGTAGACGGCGGCCAGATCGGCGGAACGGTACGGGCGTACGAAGGGGGCGGTCATTCCCGACAACGTACTAGAAGGACCCTCTACGTGATCAGGATGCCGCCGTCGACGGGCAGCGTCACGCCGGTGACGTACGAGGAGGCGTCACCGGCCAGGAAGACCGCCGCCGCCACCAGCTCGACCGGGTCTCCGGCCCGCTTCATCGGCACCCGCAGCTCCAGCATGCTCTCCAGGTAGCCGGGGGGATACTGCTCGGTCATCTCCGAGGCGAAGAACCCCGGCGCAAGGCAGTTGACCCGGATGCCGCGCCGGGCCGTCCACTGCTGGGCCAGGTCGCGGGTGAGCCCGGCGACGGCCGCCTTCGACGCGCTGTAGGCGGCCTGCGGCAGCCCGGCGGTGGTCGCGCCGAGGATGCTGCCGACGTTCACGATCGACGAGCCCGGCCGCATCACCCGCGCGCACGCCTGCGCCATCCAGTACGTGCCGTGCAGGTTGATCTCCACCACCCGGCGGAACTCCTCCGGCCGCTCGCGCAGCGCGGGCACGGCGGTGCCGACCCCCGCGTTGTTGATCAGCACGTCGACCGCGCCGAACTCGGCCACGGCCGCGGCCACCAGCGCGTCGCAGTCCTCCGGCACCGCCACGTCGGTCTGGAGGGCCAGGCAGCGGCGCCCGGTCTCCTCGACCAGGCGCCGGGTCTCCTCCAGCCGTTCTTTGCGCCGGGCGCCGATCACGATGTCGGCGCCGGCCTCGGCCAGCCCGCGGGCGAAGGCCACGCCCAGCCCCGACGACGCGCCCGTGACGATGGCGACCCTGCCGTCGAGGCTGAAGCGCTCCAGCACGTCAGAGCCCGTATTCCTTGACGATGCGCTCGTGCCGCTCGATCTCGACGTCGATCTCGCGGGCCAGGTCGAGCCAGGCCAGCGGGTGCACCCAGCGCTCGGTGGCGTCGTCGAGCAGGGCGTCGACCTCGGCGGCCGACACGTCCGGCGGCACCGCGACCCAGCCGAACACGCCCGGCAGCGGCTCGCCGCTGGTCGGGTGGGTGACGGTGTAGTTCTCGTCGCTGTAGACCCACATCGGCCAGCCGCGCTCGGCCATGACCTCGGTGAACTCCGCCCAGTCCTCCTCGCTCGGCGCGGCGCCGTCGAAGAAGTAGCTGGTGTAGCCGCCGGGCCGCAGGATCCGCACGGCCGCGAACGGCGGCACGAAGTTCTGCTGCTCCTGCGGGTCCTCAGGGACGGGCTCCAGCAGCTGCGGGTCGAACACGACCAGGTCGCCGGCGTTGTAGTCCATGCCGCGCGGCTGCGGCAGCGCCAGCCGGGCGGTGGCCGGGCCGGTACGGATGGACAGCACCTGGCGCTGGCCGCCGTCGGGCGCCGGGAGGATGAGCCGGATCAGGCCCATCTCCTCCTCGATCGGGCCCTGCTTGGACTTGATCGGCATGCCGATCTTGGCCGCGCCCTTGCGCACGGTGTCCCAGTCCTCCGCCGAGGTGGCCATGACGATCATGCGCCAGGTGTCCTCGTCGGTCAGCTCGTCGACCACCTCCAGCAGCACGCCGGCGGCCCTGTCGTTGTGGTCGAGCTGCTGGGCGGCGCCGGACAGCAGGCGCCTGGCCTCGATGCCGGCGCCGGCCGCGACCGCGTGCTCGGCGGCGTCGAGCGTCTCCGGCCAGCGCTCGCGGGCGCTGTGGAGGCGGGCCAGCGCGAGGTGCTGGGCGGCGTGTGGCAGCAGCGCCGCCATCTGCTCCAGCCGCTCGTCCTGGCGGGCCTCGATGAGCAGGGTGGTCAGGTAGGCCACGTCGTCGGGGTCGGCGGAGGCGGTGTCGCCCGAGTCGACCAGCAGCTTCCAGTAGATGTCGGCGCCCGCCGCGGGGAAGCCGAGGAAGCCGAGCGTGGTGGTGTGGCGGCGGGTGGCCTCAAGGTCGTCGCCGGACAGCGGCGCGAGCCAGCCCACCCACTTCTCGGGGTCGGCGTTGAAGCCGTCGGCGGCGTCGAACAGCCCGACCCGCTCCGACAGGGGGCCGGGGGCCTCCGGCTCGGAGGTGGCGTCGGCGGCGCCGCGCAGCGCGGCGACGCGCTCACCGAGGTCGCCGGTCTCGCGCAGCTCGGCCGCGCCGGACTCGGCCAGGTCGGCGAGCAGCCGGGCCTGCCACACGCCCTTCCTGGCGATGGCCAGGTCGCCCGCGACCAGCGCGAGCTCGACGCGGGCGCGGTAGCCGCCCATCATGCCGAAGTAGTCGATCCACTGGCGCAGCACCCGGCCGAGCTGCCAGGTGTTGGTGATCTGGGAGGACCCGGCCAGCTTGGCGACCGCGTTCGACCACTCGACGAAGACGCGCGGGTGCTCGCCGACCACGTCGAGGTCGGGCAGCGCGTCGACGGCCTCGGCCGTGCGGCCGAGCTCGGCCAGGATGAGCGCGCGGCGCACGCCCTCGCGGTGGGCCTTGGCGGGCGGGTCGTCGGGGGCGAAGTCGGCGGCGGCCTGCAGTGCGGCCAGCGCGTCGTCGGCCCGGCCGGCGGCCAGCAGCGCGCGGGCGCCCTCGGCGCCGAGCTCCCAGCTCGCCTCGCGCCCGGCCGTGCGCAGCCGCTCGACCGCGGACTCCGCGTAGGTGACGGCCTCGCCGGCCCTGCCCGCGTCGACGAGCGCCGCGACGTATTGGGTCACCAGGCCGCAGAAGGCGGGCCGCTCCGGGCTCATGCCCTCCAGGAAGGCGTCCACCGTCTCCAGGCGGTCGCCGGCGTAGCCGGGGCCGTCGGTGTTGGCCCACACGACGGCCATCGCCTCGACGGCGGCCGGGGTGGCCGGGCAGTCGCGCACGTCTTCGCGCTGGGCGAACGTGAGGAGCTGCCGCGCGTCGTCGATGGCCACCGCGCCCTGGGCCCGGTCGCCGATGCGGCCCATGAGGTGCCAGTAGCGGGCGTAGAACTCCAGCCAGGGCAGCTCAAGCGTCTCGGCCTGCTGGGCGATGGCCGGGGCCATCACGTCGAGCTGCGGATACCGGCCCTCGTAGGCCTGTGCGGGAAGGTCTCCCAGCGCCATGGCGAGGCCAACGTTGCCCGCCTCGGAAAGCTGCTGCTGGGTTTCGCCGACCCAGGCCCAGATGTCCACGTCCATGGGCAGTCAGTCTGCCAGGTCAACGGGCGTGCCCAAAACGCAGAAGCTCGATCAGCTCGTCCGATTCGCTGTCGCGCAGGACCGAGAAGGCCGGGGCCATCAGGTCGTCGGTGGTCTCCTCGACCTGGGCCCGCCGCGCCACGGCCTCGGGAGCGGGCGTCGCGTAGGGCTCGGGCCAGGTGAAGAACCTGGCGATCGTCACGCCGTCGGCGTAGCCGAAGGGGGTCGTGTCGTGGGTGGCGGCGAGCGTGGCCTCCAGGGGGTGCAGGCCGGCCGCGAGCACGGCGTTGGCGTGCAGGCCGCCGCGCAGCTCGCGCAGGACGTGCATGAGCTGGACGGCGCGCGCGGGCGGGTCGTCCGGCAGCGGCACCGCCCGCCAGCCCGCGAACAGCGGCGCGCCCACCGGCGAGGCCTGCGCGACGACGGGTTCGAGCAGCTCGGCGAGCCTGGCGCAGCCGTCGTAACCGCCCAGCTTGCGCCGGCCCCACTGCCTGCACGCCTCGGCGTAGAGCTCGACGGCCAGCTCGACGTGCATCTTCCTGCCGCCGTTCCAGCTCTCCTCAACATGGGCGGCGGGGAAGAAGACCGCCACCGAGGTGACCACGTCGGCGTGGCACTCGCCGAGCACCCCGCACCGCCCGCGGAAGTACAGCTCGCGCGGGCCGAGCCCGTGTTCCTCGCAGAGGGCCTTGGCCTCGCGGGAGACCATGAAACCGCCGCCGTACTGGCCGATGGGCGCCTTGACCTGAACCGCCGTGGTACGTGGGTCCGCCATCCTCAACCCCTTCTCGGTTCGGAAAGTGGACCCAGCATCCCTCAGGAGAACATCATTCTGCAAGCATCAGCTCGCCGCTCGCCAGGATCACCGCCGGACCGGACAGGTAGCTCGTGTCCTCGTCGAGGATGACCGTCAGCGAGCCGCCGGTGACCTCGACGGTCCAGGTGCCGGTGGTGTCGCCGGACAGGTGGGCGGCGGCCACGGCGGTGGCCACGGCGCCCGTGCCGCAGGAACGGGTCTCGCCCGAGCCGCGCTCGTAGACCCGCATCACCACGCGGCTGACGCCGACCGGGTTGAACAGCTCGATGTTGACGCCCGCGGGGAAGACCCCGGTGTCGAAGCCCGGCTGGCGACTGAGGTCGATCTGGACGACCGGGTCGCCGATCGCGCAGGCCAGGTGGGGGTTGCCCATGTCCACATGGAGACCGGGGTACTCGTGGCCGCCGACGCCGGCCACGCTCTCCCCCAGCACGGCGGGCTTGCCCATGTCGACCGTGATGTCGCCGTTGGGCTCGACCCGGACCCGGCGCGGGCCGCCCCTGGTGGCCAGGCAGAACTCCGTGCCCTCCACCAGCCCGGCGTCGACCAGGTATCGGGCGAAGACGCGCACGCCGTTGCCGCACATCTCCGCGACGCTGCCGTCGGCGTTGCGATAGTCCATGAACCACTCGGCCGCCGCGGCCTGCTCGGCCACCTCCACGTGCTGCTTGGTCCTGGCGACCCGGAGCACGCCGTCGGCGCCGATCCCGGCCCGCCTGTCACAGATCTTGGCCACGAGGGCGGCCGTCAGATCGAGGCCGTCGTCGGGATCGGGCAGGATGACGAAATCGTTCTCGGTGCCGTGCCCCTTGAGAAACCGCATTGCCTGAGTTTATGCCGCGCCTGGCTCCGCGATGTGCGTCAGGGAGCGTTCGAGCAGGTCGGGGGCGTCGTACGGGATCCAGCGCACCCGGGGGTCGCGGCGGAACCACGACTCCTGGCGGCGGGCGAAGCGCCTGGTGGCCCTGACCGTCTCGGCGAACGCCTGCTCCTCGCTCCACTCCCCCTCCAGGAAGCGGATGACCTGCGCGTAGCCGAGCGCGCGGCCCGCCGTGCGGCCCTCGGCCAGGCCCTGGCCGAGCAGCGCGCGGACCTCCTCGACCAGGCCCGCGGCCCACATGCGCTCGACCCGCAGCTCGATGCGCTCGTCGAGCTCGGGGCGCGGCACCTGGAGGCCGAGCTGCACGCTGGGATAGACGGCGTCGTAGGACGGCATGGTGGCCGAGAACGGCCGGCCGGAGTGCTCGATCACCTCCAGCGCGCGCACGACGCGGCGGCCGTTGCTCGGCAGGATCGCCGCGGCGGCGGCCGGGTCGAGCTCGCGCAGCCGCTCGTAGAGGAGGGCCGGGCCGCGCTCGGCCAGCTCCTCCTCCAGCCGCGCCCGGATCACCGGGTCGGTACCGGGGAACTCCAGGTCGTCGAGGGCCGCGCGGACGTAGAGGCCGCTGCCGCCGACCAGCACCGGGACGTCGATCTTCGCGAACAGCTCCCTGACCAGCCGCTGGTACTCGGCGGCGCTGGCCGTCACCGTGACGTCCCAGACGTCCAGCAGGTGGTGCGGGACGCCGCGCTGCTCGGCGGGGGTGAGCTTGGCCGTGCCGATGTCCATGCCGCGGTAGAGCTGCATGGAGTCGGCGTTGACGCACTCGCCCCCGAGCCGGAGCGCGATGTCTACGGCGAGGTCGGACTTCCCGGCCGCCGTGGGGCCCACGACGGCGATGACTGGCTGGTGGCGCACACCGTCCAGTGTGTCAACTGTCCGGGTGTGGACGGACCATCTACAGGTCGAGGAGTGTCGGCTGGAGGTATCCCTCGTGGGTCAGCAGCCAGCGCTTCGTCTCCACCCCCACGCCGCCGCTGAACCCGCCCAGCCCGTTGCCCGCGACCACCCGGTGGCAGGGCACGAAGATGGGGATCGGGTTGGAGCCCATGATCGAACCGATGCCGCGGGCGGGCACGCTCGACCCGGCCCGCCGGGCCAGCTCGCCGTAGGTGACGGCGGTGCCGTACGGGACGCCGTGGAGGGCCTGGAGCACCTGCAGCCGCGAGCCGGTCATCAGCCGCCAGTCCACGGGCGTGCTGAACGAGCGCAGCTTGCCGGCGAAATAATCGTGCAGCTCGCCGACCGCCGAGGCCGTACGATCCGCATCATGAACCTCAGCCAGGCCGAGCCTGCCGGCCAGTCCAGCGGGGGAACCCCATCCCGACGCGACCAGCCCCCGCTCGGTGACGGCCAGGACGAACGGGCCGACCGGTGTAGGCACCTCTGCGAACGCGACCGTGGTCATCATGTCCTCACGTGAACTCGTGGTGCTGGGCACCTCCAGCGCGGTACCCACCCGACACCGTAACCACAACGGGTACCTTCTGCGCTGGGACGGGCAAGGCTTCCTTTTCGACCCCGGCGAGGGTACGCAGCGGCAGATGTTGCACGCCGGGGTGAGCGCGAACGACGTCCACTGGTTGTGCGTGACCCACTTCCACGGCGACCACTGCCTGGGCGTGCCCGGGATCGTGCAGCGCATCGCCCGCGACCGGGTGCGCCATCCGGTGCGCGCGGTCTTCCCCGCCGCGGGCCAGACCTACTGGCGCAGGCTGCGGCACGCCGCCGCGTTCGCCGACACGACGGTCATCGAGGAGCATCCGGTCTCCGGCGCGCTGGCCGGGGTGGGCCCGCTGATCGCCCGCCGCCTGTCCCACCCCGTCGAGTCCTACGGCTACCGCGTCCAGGAGCCGCCCGGCCGCCGCATGCTGCCCGACCGGCTGGCCCGCCACGGCATCCGCGGCCCCGAGGTCGGCGAGCTCCAGCGCACGGGCTCGGTCCGGGGCGTCACACTCGCCGACTGCAGCGAGCCCAGGCCGGGGCAGAGCGCGGCGTTCGTCATGGACACCCGCCTGTGCGACGCCGTGTTCGAGCTGGCCTCGGGGGCCGACCTGCTGGTGATCGAGTCGACGTTCCTGTCCGCCGAGAGCGCCCTCGCCAAGGAGTACGGGCACCTGACGGCGTTCGAGGCGGGGGTGGTGGCGGCGGACGCGGGCGTGCGCAGGCTGGTGCTCACGCACTTCTCCGAACGTTACGGGTTCGCCGAGGAGCCGGCCTTCGTGGAGGAGGTGCGGCGCAGCTTCGACGGCGAGGTGATCACCGCCCGCGACCTGATGCGCATCCCCGTCCCCCGCCGCCTGCCCTACACCCCCTGACGCGCACCCGGAGATCGCGCGGTCAGCTCCACACGCCCGCGAAGTAGCCGACGCCGTAGGGCGAGGACTCCATGAGCAGGCCGCCCTTCAGCGACGTGCCTTCGGCCGCGCCCGCCAGCACCTGAAGGGCCGCGCGGCCGGTCACCCACAGCCGGTCGGCCTCGACGGGGTCGAGCGCGGCGAGCGCCGCCGCGTCCGCCCTGCCGACCGCTCCGGCGATCAGGGCGTTGTACGGCCCGGCCGCCTCGTCGTACCGACCCGGGGCGCGCGGGGTCAGGCAGGCCGAGCCGTCGGCCATGACCAGCAGCGCGACCCTGCCGACAGCGGCCAGCCCGGCGCCCACCGCCCGGCACTCTGCCGGAGCGGCATCGAACGCGACCGCCCTGGCAGGAGCCCCCTCGCCGTCGGCGGCGGGCGACCGGTCGGAGGCCCCGTCGGCGTCGTTCAGGAGCCAGCGGCCGACGGTCAGGGACAGCGGCAGCACGGGACGGCCCTCGCCCACGGTGAGCTCGAATCCCCAGGGTCGCAGGCTGCCCGCCGCGGCACCCTCGTACGAGCGCGTCGTCTCCGCCCCGCCCACCACGACCAGCGCGTCGGGGTGGGCGGCCCGGAGCGCGGCGACCGCGGCGCGACAGGCCGCGCGCAGCTCGGGCAACCCGGTCACGATCAGCGGGGTTTGCGGGCAGACGGCCGCGGCGACAAGCACGAGCGCAAGCGTACGCGCCACCTGCCGGAGACCGCCGCCCAGCCCGTCCAGGGGGTGTGGCCGTGCGGAGGGCGGTGGTCAGCCCGTCCAAGGGGCCGTGCGGAGGCGGTGGTCAGCTCGTGAGGCGTCGCGGCCCTGCGGAGGGCGGTGGTCAGCTCGTGTAAGGGTCGCGGCCCTGCTTGATCGCTGCGAACAGCCCCTGCGCGTAGGCGTGGGCCGCCTGGTGCAGGCCGCCGCCGAAGCTGATCCTGGCCACCCCCAGCTCCGCCAGCCTCGCGTACGAAGGCGCCTTCGGCCGGAACAGGATGTTCACCGGCCCGCCCACCTCGGCGACCAGGGCCGCGATCTCGTCCTCGTCCTCCAGCGTGATCGGGTACACGCAGTCGGCCCCCGCCTCCAGGTAGCGCCGCCCGCGCGCCACCGCCGCCGCCCGGTCGCCCCGGCCCCGTACGTACGTGTCGACCCGCGCGTTGATCACGAGGGCGTCGCCGGCGGCGGCCCGCATCCCGGCCAGGAAGTCCGCCTGCGCCCCGGCCTCCACCAGCTCGCCGGTACGCGGGTCGGAGTCCTCGATGTTGCAGCCCACCGCCCCCGCCTCGGCCAGCCGCTCGGCCAGCTCGCCCGGCGCGAGCCCGTAACCGCGTTCGACGTCGGCGGTCACGGGCACGTCCACGGCCCTGGCGATACGGGCGACGGCGGCCATCATCTCGCCGACCGGCGTGCTCTCGCCGTCGGCGTACCCCAGCACGCGGGACACGGCCGCGCTGCCGGTGGCCACCACCGGGAACCCGGCCTCCTGGACCGCGCGCGCCGAGGCGGCGTCCCAGATGTTGGGCAGGATCAGCGGGCTGCCGGGCACGTGCAGCCGTCGCAACGTGGCCGCCGACGTGGCCGCCGACGTGGCCGCTCTGTCAGTCGTCATGCCCGGCACCCTACGAGTGCGGCCGGCTCTCCAGCAGGTCCATTACCGGCCGGAAAGGGCGAGCCACTTGCGGGGTCTCAGCAACCGCTCTTGGCGCACTGGCCGCTGAGCTGACCCGCGGGGCCGTCGGCGGCGTTGTCACCGGCGGGCTCCGGCGCCTTGGTGGACGGCGTGCCGGGCTTCTTGCCGGTGCCCGTCTGCGTCGTGCCGCCGGTGCCGCCGTTGCGGCCGGTGCGGTCGGAACCGGTCGATCCCTTGTCGGCGGGGTCGGAACCGCCGCCCGTGTCCGTGACCGCGTCGCCCATGGCGGAGTCGTCGGAACCGTCGGTGGGCAGGCCGTCGTCGGGGGCGTCGGTGGTGGCGTCGCCCATGGTGGCGTCCTCGTCGGCCTCGAACACCTCGTCGCCGGGGCTCGCGGCCGGGGACGGACGGCCGGCGCCCTGCTCCTGCTGGGTGCTCTGGCCGGGTTTGGCCGCCAGCAGATAGCCGGCGCCGCCCGCGGCGAGCACGCCGGCCAGGGCCGAGGCGGCGATGATGACGGTCTTCCTGCTCTTGCCCGGGGGCCTCGGGGACGGGCCCGGCCCGGAGAGGATCTCCTGACGATCCGTTTCGATCGGATCACGCATGGTGGTGCAGCTCCCTGCGGTCGTATCGGGGAAAGCTCGCCGGCTTCCGCGGGTGATGGACCACACTAGCCGCATCAGCGGAATGCTCGCACACCAATCACAAAGGAATCACGACTTGTCCCCCCAAAGATCTGTTTGCCCAGGTGGCCGTCCTCGCCTGGGCGCCGCGGCCGGAGCGGCCGGGGTACTCGTCACGGCCGGCCTCGGGATTTTCCTCGCATTCACCAGTTCTCCGGAATCGCGCCCGCAAAGCCACCGTGAATTCGATCAGGAAACACCGCTTATCCCAAGATCGTATTTTCCTTCGCGGATCGCGGTCTCGCCGGTGGCCGAGCCGTCCCCGGCGCCGCCCACCCCTTCGGCGGGCCCGTGGTCGCCGGGCTGGATGGAGGCCGTGCCGGCGCCCGGCCGGCCCACGACGGCGACGGCGACGCCGGCGAAGGGCGAACCGTCCGTCCCGCTGGTGAGGCTGTCGGTCCCGCCGGTGAAGGGCGAGCTGTCGTCCCCGCTCTCTCCCAAGGTGGTTCCCACGCATCCGCCGCTCGTCGCGCCGCCGCGCCCGTCCCGGCGGGCCACCGTACGCCGTCCGGCGCCGCACGCGTCACCGCAGGCCCCGCCACGGGAACGGTCCATCCCCGAACCTGACCGTCAGGCGCCTCCCCCGCCGCCGCCTCCCTCCGTACGGGCCGGCAGGCCCGACCCGTGCGCCACGTTCGACGACTTCCGGAGGCAGCCGTGCTACAGCTTCCTCGACCGGCTCACCCGCTGACCCACGCCGGACACCCCGCCGTCCTGAAGGGGCGGCGGGGTGCGGGAACGCGGTGACTCAGTGGGCCGAGCAGGCTCCGGCGGCCGGGGCGGGAGTCGCCGGACGGCCGACGGACGGCATGCCGAGCAGCACGCCCGGGCCCTTGGCCGGGGCGCCCTGGCGGGCCTCCCAGGCGTCGCCGGCCCGCGTGCGCCGCAACGCGCGGACCGCGCCGTCGGCGACCAGGTGGTGGGGGGCGGCGTAGGTGACCTCGACCGTGACCATGTCACCGGGCCTGGGGGTCTCCTCGCCCACCGCGAAGTGCACGAGCCGGTTGTCGGCGGCGCGGCCGGACAGGCGGCGCGTGGCGTCGTCCTTGCGGCCCTCGCCCTCGGCGACCAGCACCTCCAGCGTGCGGCCGACCTGCTTCTTGTTCTCCTCCCAGGAGATCTCCTCCTGAAGGGCCACCAGGCGCTCGTAACGCTCCTGGACGACCTCCTTCGGGATCTGGTCCTCCATCGTGGCCGCCGGCGTGCCCGGACGGATGGAGTACTGGAAGGTGAAGGCGTTGGCGAAGCGGCTCCGGCGGACGACGTCGAGGGTGGCCTGGAAGTCCTCCTCGGTCTCGCCGGGGAAGCCGACGATGATGTCGGTCGAGATGGCCGCGTCGGGCATGGCGGCCCGCACCCGCTCGATGATGCCGAGGTAGCGCTCGGCCCGGTAGGAGCGGCGCATGGCCCGCAGCACCTGGTCGGAGCCCGACTGCAACGGCATGTGGAGCTGGTGCATGACGTTGGGCGTCTCGGCCATGGCGGCGATGACGTCGTCGGTGAAGGCGGCCGGGTGGGGCGAGGTGAAGCGCACCCGCTCCAGGCCCTCGACGTCGCCGCAGGCGCGCAGGAGCTTGCCGAAGGCCAGCCGGTCGCCGAACTCGACGCCGTAGGTGTTGACGTTCTGGCCGAGCAGTGTCACCTCCAGGACACCCTGGCCGACGAGCGTGCGCACCTCGGACAGGACGTCGCCGGGACGGCGGTCCTTCTCCTTGCCGCGCAGCGACGGCACGATGCAGAACGTGCAGGTGTTGTTGCAGCCGACCGAGATCGCGACCCACGCCGCGTAGGCCGACTCGCGCTTGGTGGGCAGGGTGGAGGGGAAGACCTCCAGCGACTCCTTCAGCTCGACCTGGGCCTCGCCGGCCACCCGGGCCCGCTCCAGCAGCACCGGCAGAGATCCGATGTTGTGGGTGCCGAAGACGACGTCCACCCAGGGCGCCTTGCGGACGATGTCACCCTGGTCCTTCTGGGCCAGGCAGCCGCCCACCGCGATCTGCATGCGCGGGTTGCTCGTCTTGGCCGGCCGCAGGTGGCCGAGGTTTCCGTAGAGGCGGTTGTCGGCGTTCTCCCGCACGGCGCACGTGTTGAACACGACGACGTCGGCCGTCTCGCCGTCGGGGGCCGGCACGTAGCCGGCGTCTTCCAGCAGGCCGGAAAGGCGCTCGGAGTCGTGCACGTTCATCTGGCACCCGTATGTGCGCACTTCGTACGTGCGGGCGCTCTCCTGGGTCACAGTCATGGCAGGTTCAAGGGTAGTCGTTGTCCGGCTCGCGGCAGCCGCCCCCGTCTAAAACACCAGCTTGACGGCACGATGTGACCGGATCGGTACCACCTGGTTAGTGACCAGCGTCTTAATGCCCTCTACCGTTTTGGTCCATGACGGAGAACGGCGACGCCACTCCACTCGTTCAGTTGGAGGGCGTCAACAAGCGCTTCGGGGCTTTGCACGTCCTGAAGGACATCAACTTGACCGTCTCTCGTGGCGAGGTTCTGGTGGTCATCGGGCCTTCGGGCGGTGGGAAGTCCACGCTCTGCCGGACGATCAACCGCCTGGAGACCATCGACGACGGCAGGATCGTGTTCGACGGCCAGGTGCTGCCCGAGGAGGGCAGGTCGCTGGCCAGGCTGCGGTCCGAGGTCGGCATGGTGTTCCAGTCCTTCAACCTGTTCGCGCACAAGACCATCCGTGAGAACGTCACGCTCGGCCCGATCAAGGTGCGCCGCAAGGACCGCCGGTCGGCCGACACGCGGGCCATGGAACTGCTGGAACGGGTGGGCATCGCCGCGCAGGCGGACAAGTACCCGGCCCAGCTCTCCGGCGGCCAGCAGCAGCGGGTCGCGATCGCGCGTGCGCTGGCCATGGACCCGAAGATGATCCTCTTCGACGAGCCCACCTCGGCCCTGGACCCGGAGATGGTCCAGGAGGTGCTCGACGTGATGATCGGGCTGGCACGTGACGGCATGACGATGATGGTCGTCACGCATGAGATGGGATTCGCCCGCCGGGCCGCCAACCGGGTGGTCTTCATGGCGGACGGGCAGATCGTGGAGGAGAACACCCCCGACGAGTTCTTCACCAACGCGCAGACCGACCGCGCGCGTGATTTCCTTTCGAAGATCCTCACGCACTGAGATTTTGAGGCAGGTATACATGCACATGCGTCGTTTGGGAGCGGTGGTCACGGGAGTGGGCATGCTCGCCGCTCTGGCCGCCTGCGGCGGTGACAAGACCTACGCCAGCGTCCTGGAGAAGGTCCAGGACGGCGGCAAGGTCGTGGTCGGCACCAAGTGGGACCAGCCGAGCCTGGGCTTGAAGAAGGGGTCGGAGCCCGAGGGCTTCGACGTCGACGTCGCCAAGGCCGTGCTGAAGGAGATGAACGGCGGCAAGGACGCCACGATCGAGTGGAAGGAGTCGGCCTCCTCCAACCGCGAGCCCTTCCTCCAGAACGGCACCGTCGACATCGTCTTCGCCACGTACTCCATCACCGAGGAGCGCAAGGGCAAGGTGTCCTTCGGCGGCCCGTACGTGATCGCCCACCAGGACATCATGGTCCGCAAGGACGACACCGCGATCAACACCCCGCAGGATCTCAAGGGCAAGAAGATCTGCAAGGCGGCCGGCTCCAACTCCTACAAGCGCGTCACCGACCCGCCCCCGGACGGCAAGCTCGACATCGACGCCACGACCGTCGACGCCGCCACCTACTCCGAGTGCGTGCAGAAGCTGTCGGGCAGCAACCTCGACGCCGTCACCACCGACGACCTGATCCTGGCGGGCTTCGCCAAGCAGGCCGGCGGCAACTTCAAGGTGCTCGGCCAGGGCTTCACGGACGAGAAGTACGGCATCGGCCTGAAGAAGGGCGACAGCAAGACGTGTGAGGCCGTCAACACCGCGGTGAAGAAGCTGTGGGACAACGGCACCATGAAGCAGCTGCTGGAGAAGTGGTTCGGCGGCATCCAGGGCCTGAAGCTGTCGGAGACCGCGCCCCCGGCCGAGGGTTGCAGCTAGTCACGCCAGAGGCGGGGGGCGGGGGGCCCGCCCCCCCCCCCCCCCCCGGGGGGGGCCCGGGGTTTGAAAAAAAAAAAATCATACACAACCCACCCAGGGGGTGGGTGGGGTAAAAAAACAAGATCAGG
>NZ_JBIUBJ010000006.1:0-515014 GCF_044547985.1 Nonomuraea sp. NPDC052265 | reverse complement strand
AGGTCCTGCCACCCCGAGAGGGTAGCTGTTCGCTCCGCCCTACGACCGCAGAAATCACCCACCGTCACTGCTCCACAACCTTTGATCCAGATCCCGTTCCAGACCGTGCCGCCCCCGTTCCAACCGGTAAGTGGGACGGGGGCGGCGCGAAAGCGAGAGCGGCGCCTACCTGCGGCAGACCTGGGCGTCCCGGATGTCGACCGGCAGGACGGGCTTGCCGTCCACGGGCGGCGTGGGGCCGTCGGGCTCCGGCTGGATTCCGCCCGCGGCGATACGGTCGAGCGCGGCGAGCCCGGCGGCATCCACCGCGCCGAAGACCGTGTAGTTGGGCGCCAGGCCAGAATCGCCATAGACCAGGAAGAACTGGCTGCCGTTGGTGTCCGGCCCGGCGTTGGCCATGGCCAGCACGCCCCGCGCGTACGTCTTGCGCACTCCGGTCGGGTCGCCGGGCCACGGCGGCAGATCGGTGGGCAGCTCGTCCTTGTACCGGTAGCCCGGCCCGCCCTCGCCGGTGAAGCTGGGGTCGCCGCACTGCAGCACCTTCAGCCGGTCGTACGCGGTGAGCCGGTGGCAGGAGGTGGCGTCGTAGAAGCGGTGACGGATCAGGTGCACGAAGCTCTGCACAGTGCACGGCGCCTTGGCCGGGTCGAGGGTGAGCCCGATGTCGCCGTGGTTGGTCTTGAGCACCGCGGAGACCGGACGGTCGGGGGTGCGGCGCGGGTCCGGCGGCAGCGGCACCTTGCGCACGGCCGGGTCGTCGGGGGTCTCGGTGTACGCGCACGGCCCCTTGGTCGTCCTCGGCGGACGGTCCAGGGCCGTCGCGGAGGCCGGCATCGCGGCGGCCGCGACCAGCGCGCCCGTCGTGACTGCGGATAACGCGGCGCGGGCCGCGAGTCGTACCAACGCTCTGCCGGACATCGTGTCCTCCACTGCGTGATGATCGCCGGGCTTCCTGTGGTCTAGTCGATCTGACCCGCTCAGTCAAGACCATGGCCGCACGGCGTCGGCACCGCCCCCACGCAACGTCCGCGACAGTCGAAGTCCAACCCCGGGTTGATGCGCCCGGAGCGCGGTTCGCCTGCTGGCACGTCCAATCCCGAGTTGACGCGCCGGGGGCGGGTTGGCCTGCCGGGTGCTTTTCCGCGTCGCACCCTTTGTCCATCGGATTACTCGGCCTCTGGTGCGGGTCTGAGGGCACGCTTCCGGCGGGCTGCAGCGGCGTGGTGTGAGGGTCTCGAACAAGGGTGAGGGCCTTCGGCTCGATGCGGATTGCGCCAGCAAGCACCGGGCCGAAGGCCCTCACGGCCCCACCGTAACGCGCCCGCCGTCCGGGCGGGCGCCTACGCCGAGATCCCACGTAGGCGCGTTTCGTAACCGTTGGCTGTGCGTCCTCGCCGAAGGCTTACCTATGCCGATGTCTTGTGGATTCGGTCGCGCCGTTGGGTGTTAGGGCCTGGCGCCTCAAGCGGGACGGGGTAACGCTTGTTCTCGCTGGAGGGGCGATTCATGGTGGGCCGCGGATGGGGTCTGGGCATGCGGCTTGGCCTTGGACTCGTCACGAGTGGTGGCCGGCCGTGTGGGAGGCCGTGCGACTTGCATCATCGTGAGGCGGGACTGTGGCCTCATCGGCTCGCGCGGACGCCGAATCGCTTTGGGGCAGTCGCCTGGCCAGGGCGTTCTGGTTCGGTGGATTCGGGAGCTGTGCGGGGCTTCTGGGGTTGTCAGCATGGGGTTTTCGGAGCGGGCATGGTGAGGTCGGTGAAGTAGCGGTTCATCAGGTCGCGGGCGCAGGTGTTGAAGCCGTAGAGAGTGTGGCCGGGGCCGTCGTGGCGGATGGTGGCGCTGCCGGGGACGGCGGCCAGGGCGCGTTCGACCGCGTCCGACTCGCCCCAGGCGCCCGCGCCCAGGATGGGAGGTACGCCGTTCGGGAGGGGGGCGGGTGGGTTGGTGACCGGGACGGGCCAGCCGATGCAGCTGAGGGTCGCCGATGCCAGGGTGTTGGCGGTGCCGGTGAGAGGGGCGATCTTGCGGAGTCGGGCGTCGGCGGCGGTCAACTCCTTGAGGGTGGTGTGGCGCGGCCAGTCGAGGCATTCGGTGACGGGGGTGGACTGGTCCGGGTAGCGGGCGCCGCCGGCCGGGACGAAGTCGGAGGCGTCGCCCTTGTCGTCCGCCTTGCGGATCGCGCGTGCCAGGGCGGGCCAGGCCGGTGTGCCCTGGCGGGCCATGAAGAGGGCGAGGGACTGCAGGTCGCGGGCGTCGTACGCCAGGTTGGCCGTCGTGGTGGGGATGGGCTTGTGGCGGGCTCGTTCGGTCAGTTTGCGCCAGAGGCCGGGGACGTCCTGGCAGTCGTGGGTGGCGCACCAGGTGAAGAAGCGCCGCATCGCCTCCTCGTTGGACTTGGCCATCTCCTCCAGTTCGCGAGACCAGTCGGCGGGGTCGTGGTTCCAGGTGCCGTCGAGGACCATCGTGCGGATCTGGCCGGGGAAGAGCCGGGCGTAGTCCTGGCCGTAGAAGCCCGCGTAGGAGGCGCCGTAGTAGTTGAGCTTCGCGCCGCCCAGGGCCTTCCTGATCGCCTCCATGTCTCTGGCCTGGTCGGCTGAGCTCATGTTGGCGAACAGTTCGGGGTCTTGGTGGCGGCAAGCCTCGGCGTAGCCGCGGTTGGTGTCGGACAGGCGGCCGAAGTCGGCGTCGTCCCGTGGGGATTCCGGGATGGGGATGCGGGTCCAGACGCATGTGAGGCCGGTGCTCAGGCCGCCGAACTGCTCGCCGTAGCCGCGGGTGTCCCAGGTGACGATGTCCATGCGGTCGCGTAGCCGGGCCCACCAGTCGGGGAAGGCCTGGGTGGTGGCGATGCCAGGGCCTCCCGGGCCGCCGTAGGCGACCAGGACCGAGCCTTCGGAGGTGCCCGTCGCCTTCAACCTGCCCAGCTTCAGTGTGATCTTGCGGCCGTCGGGTTTGCGCCAGTCGACCGGGACTTGGAGGTCGGCGCACTCCATGCCGATCTTGTCGTTGGGGCAGGGTCGCCAGGTCAGGGACGATTTGGCGGTCGGGTTGGGGGGCTGGGCTGAGGAGGGGCCGGCTGCGGCCATGGCGGGCTGGCCGCTCAGCGCCAGCAGGGCGGCCAGGATCGTGGCGAGGGGTTTCGGCATGCGGTCATGATTGCGGCGCGGGGGGCGGGATCGCGTCGGACCAGGGTCTGGTCTTGAAGGAGGGAAGTCCTACCACGGGTTGTCAGACCGTGGTCTGGCCGGTGTCACGCCCTCCCGGCAGCCCCTGCTACGGACCACGGAGAGCGTTGCCCGGAGGGCTTTCCGGCCGGACCTTTGGTGGCCCGGGGAGGCTGTCCTGTTTGAGGAGGTATGGGGGCCGGCCGAGGGGCGAGGAGGTCCCGCTGTCGATCAAATGGCCGGGCAGTTCGGGATCGCCAGGGACGGCCTGGGGGTGCTCTGCGAGAGGCACGAGGCCGTCGTCGTACGGGTGCGCTAGCCTGCCGGGATGCGGCGGATTCTGGTGGCGGGCATCAGCGGGGCGGGCAAGTCCACGCTCGCGCGGGCGCTGAGCAGCCGTCTCGCCGTGCCTCATCACGAGATGGACGGCCTGTACTTCGCCGGGCCCGGCTGGGCGGTGAACAAGGCGTTCCCGGAGCGGGTCGCCGAGATCGCCGGGACCTCGGCCTGGATCTTCGACTCCTTCGGCTATCCGGAGGTGCGCGACCTGCTGTGGGAACGTGCCGACACCGTCGTCTGGCTCGACTATCCGCGCCGGGTGGTCATGCCGCGCGTCCTGCGGCGTTCGCTGCGCAGGACGGTTCTGCGCGAACCCGTCTTCAACGGCAATCGGGAGACGGTCGCCGGATGGTTCCAGAGAGATCATCCGGCGTGGTGGGCGTGGTCGCAGCACGCGTCGCGACAGGCGGAGATCCGGCGGCGCACCCGCGATCCGCGCTTCGCGCACCTGCGCGTGCTCCGCTTCACCAGTACGTACGCGGCGGCGGTCTGGCTGCGGTCGGTCCGGCCGGTCTGACGTCGGGCAGCCTGTGTTCGCCGGGTGTGCAGGCGCTGGGCGACTGCCCGTTCGCCGATGCCGAGGAGGGGCGGCGGCAGGCGGAACAGCAGCGCGAGGCCATGGCGGCGGCGGTGGGCAAGGCCCGCCGACGCCAGGCGGACGGCCTGATCCGCGCACGTCGTGGAGGCGGCCCTGCAGGAGTCCGGGCTGTCGTGGACGTTCATCCGGGCGGGGATGTTCGCCACCAACACCCGCTGGTGGTGGACGCGGGCGATCAAGGGCGGCGGGGACGGAGAACGTCCCTGAGACCTCGGTCATCGTGGAGAGGCTCACCGGGCGGCCCGGTCAGACGTTCGCGGAGTGGGCGCGAGATCACGCCGCCGACTTCCGCTGATCGCTGGGCGTCCGAGGTTCGGCCCACGTGGCTCGGCCTGGGGTTCATGGTGTTCACCGTCCTGGGGCTGGAGGACGGGCGATAGGCGGCTCATCGCGGGCCCGGCGGGTCGCGATGATCGTGCTCCAAGGGCTGTCGTGGAAGCAGGGGGTGACGCTCGGCGGGACCAGGATCTCCGGACCTGGTCCCACCGGCTGTCGTTCGCGGTCGTAGCGGGATCTCCGCCTCCCCCGCCGACTACGGGCGCCTCTTCGGCGCCGGCGGGGCGGCCGGGTTGCGGAACGTACTGATCGGTGCGGTCAGACGTGGGCGAGCAGGACGGCCGGGTTCTCCACGCAGTCGGCCACGAAGCGCAGGAAGCCGCCTGCCGCGCCGCCGTCGCAGACGCGGTGGTCGAAGGTGAAGGACAGTTGGGTGATCTTGCGGGGTACGACGGCGCCGCCGTACACCCAGGGGCGGTCGATGACGCGGCCCACGCCCAGGAGCGCCGCCTCCGGGTGGTTGATGATGGGGGTGGAGCCGTCCACGCCGAAGACGCCGTAGTTGTTGAGGGTGAACGTGCCTCCCGTCAGCGCGGCCGGGGGCAGGCCGCCGGAGCGGGCCAGGGCGGTCAGGCGGGTCAGTTCGGCGGCCAGTTGGGCCGTGGTCATGAGGTGGGCGTCGCGGACCACCGGTACGACGAGGCCGCGGTCGGTCTGGGCGGCGAAGCCCAGGTTGATGTGGCCGTGACGGACTATCTCGGCTCGCTCGGTGTCGACCGAGGAGTTCAGCTCGGGGAAGCGGAGCAGGCCGGCCACGCAGGCGCGGGCCAGGAGTGCCAATAGGCCGATGCCCAGGTCCGGGTTGGTCCGCCGGAGGGTGTCGCGGATGGTGATCAGGTCGGTGGCGTCCACGTCCACCCAGGTGGTGGCGTCGGGGATCTCGGTGCGGCTGCGGGTCAGCTTGTCGGCCACCGTACGGCGCAGGCCACGCAGGGGGACGCGCTCCGCCACCGGCGCCGCCGCGGCCCCGGGGCGGGAGGTCACGGGATCCGCCGTCCGGACCGCGGGCGGGGCGTCATGGGCGGGAGCGGGGGTGGCGATGGCGTGTTCGACGTCGCGGCGGAGGATCATCCCGTGGGGGCCGGTGGGGAGGACGGCGGTGAGGTCCACGCCGTGCTCGCGAGCCATCCGGCGGACCAGCGGCGAGATCACGCGAGGCGCACGCCCCGGCCCGCTCGACGCCGAAGGCGCGGGCACGGGCGCGGGCGCAGACGCGGGCACGGGCGCAGACGCGGGTGCGCGGGTGGCGGTGGGGGGAAGGGGGCTGGTGGGGCGGGGGCGGCGGCGGGTTCTGGGTGGGGTGCCGGTGGTGCCGTAGCCGATCAGGACGTTGCCCGAACCGGCGCGTTCCTCCTCCCGGTACCGCGCCGCCGCCGAATCCTCCGCCCGGTTCTCCCCAGGGTCCTCCGCCCGGTTCTGCGCCTCGGACCCGACCTCGATGAGGGGCTCCCCCACCGCCACGACCGCGCCCGCCTCGGCGTGCAGCCGCAGTACGGTCCCCGCGTACGGCACCGGCACCTCCACCGCCGCCTTCGCCGTCTCCACCTCCACCACGATCTGGTCGATCTCCACCGTGTCCCCCACGGCCACCTTCCACTCGACGATCTCGGCCTCCGTCAGGCCCTCGCCGAGGTCGGGCAGCCGGAACACCTGCCGCGCGGCGGTCGCCGTCATGACGCCTCCCGGGTGAGGTGCAGGAGGTCGGGCTCGTCGTCGAACTGGAGCCGGTCCACGGCGTCGAGGACGCGGTCCACGTCGGGCAGGTGGGAGTGTTCCAGGATCGGCGGCGGGTACGGGATGTCGAACCCGGTGACGCGCAGCACCGGCGCGGCCAGCGAGTGGAAGCACCGCTCCTGCACGCGGGCGGCGATCTCCGCCCCCACCCCGGCGAACCCCTGGGCCTCCTGGATCACCACGCAGCGCCCGGTCTTACGCACCGAGGCCACCACGGTCTCGTCGTCGAACGGGACGATCGTCCGCAGATCGACCACCTCCAGCGAGAGCCCGTCCTGGGCCGCGGCCTCGGCGGCCTGGAGCGCCACCGGCACGCTGGGCCCGTAGGCGACGAGCGTCGCGTCGCGTCCCTCGCGGCGGACGGCCGCCCGGCCGAACCCGGCGGCGCGCCGGTCCGCGGTGGACGTCTCGTCCTTCGACCAGTACAGCCGCTTGGGCTCCATGAAGATCACCGGGTCGGGGTCGGCGACGGCGTCGCGCAGCAGCCAGTACGCGTCGTCGGCCGTCGCGGGCGTCACGACCTTGAGCCCCGGCGTGTGGGCGTAGTACGCCTCGCTGGAGTCGCAGTGGTGCTCGACGCCGCCGATGCCGCCCGCGTACGGGATCCGGATCACGATCGGCAGCGACAGCCGCCCGCGGGTGCGGTTGCGCAGTTTGGCGACGTGCGAGGCGATCTGCTCGAAGGCCGGGTAGGCGAAGGCGTCGAACTGCATCTCGATCACCGGGCGGAAGCCGCCCATGGCCAGGCCCACGGCCAGGCCCACGATCCCCGCCTCGGCCAGCGGCGTGTCGAAGCACCGCTCCTCACCGAACTCCTTGGTGAGCCCGTCGGTGACGCGGAAGACGCCGCCGAGCGGGCCGACGTCCTCGCCGAAGACGAGGACGCGCTCGTCCTCGCGCAGGGCGTCACGGAGGGCGGCGTTCAGCGCCTGGGCCATGCTCAGAGCGGCGTTCGGGGTGGTCGGGGTGGTCGGGGTGGTCGCGGTCATCTCAGTCCTCCCGCGCGGTCAGCTCGGACGCCAGCAGGGCCCGCTGCTCGTTCAGCTGGGGCGTCGGCTCGGCGAAGACGTGGTCGAACAGCTCGAAGGGGTCGGCCTCGGGGTCGGCGTTCATCGCGTCGCGCAGGCGGGCGGCGTACTCCTCGGCGGCCTTGTGCGCGGCGGCGACGTCCTCGGCGCCGAGCAGGCCGCGCCCGCTCAGGTACGTCTCCAGCCGGGCCAGCGGGTCGGCCGACTCCCACTGCTCGACCTCCCGGCTCTCGCGGTAGCGGGTGGGGTCGTCGGCGTTGGTGTGGGGGTCCATGCGGTAGGTGTGCGCCTCGACGAGGAACGGGCCGCCGCCGGTCCTGGCGTGCGCCACGGCGGCGTTCAGGACCGACAGCACGGCGACGAGGTCGTTGCCGTCCACCTGCTCGGACGGGATGCCGTAGCCGATGCCCTTGTAGGCCAGCGCCGGGGCCGCGCTCTGCTTGGCCAGCGGCACCGAGATGGCGTACTTGTTGTTCTGGACGAGGAACACGACGGGGGCGCGCAGGACCGCGGCGTAGTTGAGCGCCTCGTGGAAGTCGCCCTCGCTGGTGCCGCCGTCGCCGATGAAGGCCATGACGACGCCGTCCTCGCCCTTGCGGCGCATGGCATCGGCCATGCCGACCGCGTGGATCGTCTGGGTGGCCAGCGGCGTGCACTGGGGGGCGACGCGCGTGGCGGCGGGGTCGTAGCCGCAGTGCCAGCCGCCGCGCAGCAGGGTGAGCACCTCGACCGGGTCGAGGCCGCGGGAGACGAGCGCGACCGAGTCGCGGTAGGTGGGGAACAGCCAGTCGTCCTCGCGCAGCGCCAGGACGCCGGCGATCTGGCAGGCCTCCTGGCCGCGGCTGGAGGGGTAGACGGCCAGCCGGCCCTGCTTGGTCAGCGCGGTCGCCTGGCGGTCGAACCGGCGGCCCAGGACCATCCGCCGGTACGCCTCCACCAGGTGCTCCCCGGTGGGCTCGGCGTACCCGGCGGGCGGCTCGACGGCGGTGCCGTCCTCGGCGACGAAGCGCACCGGCTCGGGTGAGGGCAGCAGGCCCTCGACCATCCGCGGACTCCTCCTCACGGACATGGCGACGCTCACTTTCTCTGGACGTTTGTGAGGGAAAGCGTCCGCTTCCCGAGCCATCCGTTCAAGACATCAGGCATGATGAGCGACAAATGGATTCATTGAGGACTTCGGGAGGGCCAATTGTCGGCCAACGAGGGCATCGAGGGTGGCTGGCCGGGACGTTCGGCCGCGAACCTGGACGGGGTGGACCGGGCGATCATCGCCGAGTTGCTGCGCGACGGCCGGATGTCGATGCGTACCCTGGCCGAACGCGTGCACGTCTCGCGCGCCAACGTCTACGCCCGGCTCACCCGGTTGATGGACGACGGCGTGATCACCGGCTTCACCGCCGAGCTGGCGCCGCACCGGGCGGGCCTGGGCACCAGCGCGTACGTGTCGGTGACGATCGAGCAGAACTCCTGGCGCCAGGTCACGGCCAGGCTGCGCGAGACGCCCTACGTGGAGCACTTCGCCATGGTCGGCGGCGACTACGACGTCCTGGTGCTGGTCAGGACGCCGGACAACGCGGCGCTGCGGCACGTGGTGCTGGAACGCATCCAGGACATCCCGGGGGTGCGGGCCACCCGTACCTGGCTGGTGTTCGAGGAGGCCCGCGGCCGGGGCGCGGAGTGGGGGGCACACGAGAGCTGAGGCGGCCACACCGGCCACACCGGCCCCTCCGGAGCACACGAGAGCCGAGGCGGCCCCCAGGCCCCCACGGCGAAGGGGGCCGGTCAGCGGTTCGTGAAGGCCAGGGGCGGGTCAGCGCCCCTCGAAGGTGGGTCTGCGTTTGGCGAGGAACGCCTCCACCGCGCCCGCGTGGTCGGCGGTCAGCCCCAGCCTGGCCTGCGCGCGGGCCTCGGCGGCGAGCACCGTGCCGAGGTCCTGCTCCCACCCCTGCGCGATGAGCCGCTTGGACTCGGCGTAGGCGGCGGTCGGCCCGGCGGCGAGCCGGGCGGCGAGCTCGCGTCCCGCCATGCACACCTCGGCCCCCGGCACCACCCGCCCCGAGACGCCCCACGCGACCGCCTGCGCGGCCCCGAACGGCTCACCGAGCAGCACCAGCTCCTTGGCCCTCGCCTCGCCGACCGCCCGCGTCAGCGTCAGCGACAGGCCGGAGTCGCAGGTGAGCCCGACCCCGGCGAACGCCGTGGCGAGCTTCGCGTCCTCGGCCAGGACGCGCAGGTCGCAGGCGAGCGCGAGGGCCAGCCCGGCGCCGACGCAGGTGCCGTTTACGGCGGCGACGACCGGCTTGGGCATCGTGGCGAGAAGCCGCACGACCGGCGCGTAGTCCGCCTCGACGGTGTCGAAGGCGTGGCCGGGGTCGGCGCGCAGGGCCTCGGCGTGCTCGGCGAGGTCCTGGCCGACGCAGAACGCGCGGCCCGCGCCGGTCAGCAGCACGGCCCTGACCGAGTCGTCGGCGGCGACCTCCTCCAGCGCCCGGCGCAGGGCCCTCTTGAGCCCGTCGTCCAGGGCGTTGCGCCGGTCGGGGCGGTTGAGCGTCACCACGGCCACGGCGCCGTCGTGTTCGAGCAGGATCGGGGTGTCGTCCACGTCAGCCCTCCGGCCAGGTCTTGGCCACGAGGGTCAGCACGTCGTACGTGGCGACCGGGACGCCGTCCTGGTTGGTCACGGTGGCGTCCCAGCGGACCTCACCGTAGTCGGCGCCGCTGCGCGGCGTGATCTGCTTGACGGTCAGCGCGACGGCGATGGCGTCGCCGGCCTTGACCGGGGTGAGGAAACGCAGCCCGTCGACGCCGAAGTTGGCCAGCACCGGGCCGGGCGCCGGGTCCACGAACAGCCCGGCGGCCAGCGACACCACCAGGTAGCCGTGCGCGACGATACCGCCGAACAGCGGGTTGCGGGCGGCGGCCTCGGGGTCGGTGTGGGCGTAGAAGGTGTCGCCGGTGAAGTCGGCGAAGTGCTCGATGTCGGCGAGGGTGACCGTGCGCGGCGCGGAGGCGATCGTGTCGCCCACCCGCAGCTCGGCCAGCGACTTGCGGAAGGGGTGGACGCCGGACTCGGCACGGGCCGAGCCGGTCGTCCAGCGGCCGGTGATCGCGGTGAGCTGGTCCGGCGAGCCCTGGACGGCGGTGCGCTGCATGTGGTGCAGGACGCCGCGCACGCCGCCCAGCTCCTCCCCGCCGCCGGCCCGCCCGGGGCCGCCGTGGACGAGGACCGGCAGCGGCGAGCCGTGCCCGGTGGACTCCTTGGCGTCGTCGCGGTCGAGGACGAGGACCCGGCCGTGCCAGGGCGCGAGCCCGAGCACGACGGACCGAGCGACCTGCGGGTCGTGGGTGGCGACGGAGGCGACCAGACTGCCCTTGCCCCGAGCGGCCAGGGCGACCGCCTCCTCGACGCCGTCGTAGGCGAGCACGGTCGCGACCGGCCCGAACGGCTCCACGTCGTGCGGCTCGGCGGCGCCGGGGCGGGCGCGCAGCAGGAGCGGGGTCATGAACGCGCCGCGCTCGGGGTCGCCGTCGAGCAGGGACGCGCCCCGCGGGTCGCCGTGGACCACCTCGGCGCCGGCCCGCAGCGCCTCGACCGCCTTGCGCACTTCCTCCCGCTGGCCGAGACTGGCCAGCGGGCCCATCCGCACGTCGGGGTTGCGCGGGTCGCCGACGCTGATCGCCGACAGGCGCGCGGCCAGCGCCTCGACCACCTGGCCGGCCAGGTTCTCCGGCACCAGCACGCGGCGGATGGCGGTGCACTTCTGCCCGGCCTTGACCGTCATCTCGGTGACGACGCCCTTGACGAACAGGTCGAACTCCGGATCGTCCGGGCGCACGTCGGGGCCGAGGATCGAGCAGTTGAGCGAGTCGGCCTCGACGCCGAGGACGACGCCGCCGTCGAGCACGTTCGGGTGGCGGCGCAGGATGCCCGCGGTGTGGGCCGAGCCGGTGAAGGCGACGGAGTCCTGGACGGTCAGCTCGTCGAGCAGCCCGGCGGGGCTGCCGGAGAGGAGCTGGAGCGTCCCTTCTGGCAGGAGGCCCGACTCGATGATCTGCCGGACGGCCAGCTCGGTGAGGTAGGCGGTCTGGGCGGCGGGCTTGACGATCGACGGGAGCCCGGCCAGGAAGGCCGGCGCCAGCTTCTCCAGCATGCCCCAGACGGGGAAGTTGAAGGCGTTGATCTGCACGGCGACGCCCGGCCGCGAGGTGTAGAGGTGCTGGCCGGCGAAGGTGCCGCCCTTGCCCAGGCGCTCCAGGCCGCCGTCGAGGACGACGGTGTCGTTGGGCAGCTCGCGCACGCCCTTGCTGGCGTAGCTGAACAGGGTGCCGATGCCGCCGTCGACGTCGACCATGGTGTCGCGCGAGGTGGCGCCGGTGCGGGTGGACAGGGCGTACAGGGCGTCCTTGCGCTCGATCAGGTGCTTGGCCAGCGCCTTGAGCAGGGCGGCCCGCTCGTGGAAGGTCAGGGCCCGCAGCGCCGGGCCGCCGGTGTCGCGGGCGTGCCGGACCAGGGCGGCGACGTCCAGCCCCCGGCTGGAGATCCGCGCGACCTCCTCGCCCGTCGCGGCGTCGAGCAAGGGTTCCCCGTCGTCCGACGCGCGGAACCATCGTCCGGCGGCGTAGCTCTCCAGCAGCGCGCTCACGCTGTCTCCTCTCTTGCGCGGAAGCCCCGACTCATGCAACCGTATTACTGACCGAGCGATAAGTAAATAAGACCGATGTCTCGGAGGGACGATGACCACCACGCCGGCGGAGCCGGACCTGGAGGAGCGGCTGCAGGCCGCCTTCGACGCGACCATCGCGGGTCACGACCGGATCGAGCCCCGCGACTGGATGCCGGAGGCGTACCGCAGGACCCTCGTCCGCCAGATCGCCCAGCACGCGCACTCCGAGATCATCGGCATGCAGCCCGAGGGCGAGTGGATCGGGCGCGCCCCGTCGCTGCGCCGCAAGTCGATCCTGCTGGCCAAGGTGCAGGACGAAGCCGGGCACGGCCTCTATTTGTACTCCGCGTGCGAGACGTTGGGCGTCTCCCGCGCCGAGCTGACCGAACTCCTCTTGTCCGGCAAGCAGAAATACTCCTCGATCTTCAACTACCCGACGCTGTCCTACGCCGACGTCGGCACCATCGGCTGGCTCGTGGACGGCGCCGCGATCTGCAACCAGGTGCCGCTGTGCCGCACCTCCTACGGCCCGTACGGGCGGGCCATGATCCGCATCTGCAAGGAGGAGTCCTTCCACCAGCGGCAGGGCTACGAGCTGCTGATGACGATGATGCGCGGCACCGACGCCCAGCGGGAGATGGTCCAGGAGTCGGTCGACCGGTTCTGGTGGCCCTCCCTCATGATGTTCGGCCCGCCCGACGACCGCTCCCCCAACAGCGAGCGCTCGATGGCCTGGGGCATCAAGCGCAACTCCAACGACGAGCTGCGCCAGAAGTTCGTCGACATGACGGTCCCGCAGGCGAAGGCGCTCGGCGTCACGCTGCCCGACCCCGACCTGCGCTGGAACGAGGAGCGCGGGCACCACGACTTCGGGCAGCCGGACTGGTCGGAGCTGGCGGCGGTCATCCGCGGCGACGGGCCGTGCAACGCCCAGCGCGTGCGCCACCGCCGGGCCGCCCACGAGGACGGCGCCTGGGTGCGCGAGGCCGCTTCGGCGTTCGCGAGCCGTACGGCGGCCGGGGCGGGCGCCCGATGAGCGCCGACCGGCGGGAATGGCCGCTCTACGAGGTGTTCGTCCGCGTCAAGCGCGGGCTCAACCACGTCCACGTCGGGTCGCTGCACGCCCCCGACGACGCGATGGCCCTGCGCCACGCCCGTGACGTCTACACCCGGCGCAACGAGGGCGTGAGCATCTGGGTCGTACGCTCCGACGCCATCACGGCCTCCAGCCCGGACGAGAAGGACCCGCTGTTCGCACCGAGCGGCGACAAGGTCTACCGGCACCCGACGTTCTACGACATCCCGGGCGACGTCCCGCACATGTGAGAGGGGGGTCCAGCGTGAGCGATGACCACGGCAGCATCTTCGACGGCCTGACCGGCGGGGACTCCGCGCAGTGGGCGTTCGGGACGGACTTCGAGGACCCGCTGGCGGGCGTGGACACCACCGTGCCCGAGGGGGTCGGCTGCGCCGAGCTGGCCGCGTACTGCCTCATGCTCGGCGACGACGCGCTGATCATGTCGCAGCGGCTCACGGAGTGGTGCAGCCGCGCGCCCGACCTGGAGGAGGACATCGCGCTCGCCAACGTGGCGCTCGACCTGCTCGGGCAGGCGCGCTTGCTGCTGGCGCGGGCGGCCGCGGCCGACCCCGGCGTGGCGCCCGCGCTCCCGCAGGGCTCGCCGGTGCCGCCGGAGGACGCGCTGGCGTTCTTCCGCGACGCCGGGCAGTTCAGGAACGTGTGGCTGGCCGAGGTCGAGAACGGCGACTTCGCGCACGTCGTCGTGCGCCTGCTGCTGTTCTCGACGGCCCGGCTGGCGCTGCTGGAGCGGCTGTCGGCGAGCGCGGACACGGTGCTGGCCGCCGTCGCCGCCAAGGGCGTCAAGGAGGTCTCCTACCACCGGGACTGGGCGGGCCGCTGGTTCCTCACCCTGGCGCAGGGCACCGAGGAGTCGCGCCGCAAGCTCGACGCCGCGCTCGACGAGCTGTGGCCGCTGCTGGCCGAGCTGGTCACCGCGCATCCGGTCGAGCTGACCCTCGCGGACGCGGGCGTCGCCGTCGATCCCGCCGCGCTGCGCGCCGACGTGGACGCCGTGCTCGGCCAGGTGTTCGCCGTGAGCGGCGTGCCCCGTCCGGCCGGCGAGGGCGAGCCGGGCGGCGGCCGGGACGGCGGCCACACCCCGGCACTGGCCGGTCTGCTGGCCGACATGCAGTCGGTCGCCCGCGCCCACCCGGCAGGCCGCTGGTGAACGCCCGCGAGCACGCCGGACACGCGCCCCCGGACGCCCGCGAGCACGCGACCCGCGACGCCCGCGAGCGCGCCGCCCGGGTCGCCGGGCGGGTGCGGGATCCGGAGATGCCGATGCTCACCCTCGCCGACCTCGGCGTGCTGCGCGGCGTCGAGGTGGAGCCGGGCCCGGACGGCGAGGTCGTGGTCGCCTCGATCACCCCGACGTACACCGGCTGCCCGGCCATGGCGACCATGCGCGACGACCTCGTCCACGGGCTGCGGGAGGCGGGCTTCCCGCGGGTCGAGGTGCGCGTCGTGCTCGATCCGCCGTGGTCGAGCGACTGGATCTCCGAGCGCGGCAGGGCCGCCCTGCGCGCGTCCGGGCTGTCGGCGCCCGGACCGGCCCGCCGGACGTCCGGGCCGGTGCCGCTCACGCTCGGCCCGGCCAGGCCCGCCCCGGCCTGCCCGCGCTGCGGGTCGCGGGCCACCCGGCTGACCTCCGAGTTCGGCGCCACCGCCTGCAAGGCCCTCTACGCCTGCGCCGACTGCCTGGAACCGTTCGAGCATGTCAAGGAGATATGAGATGACCACGCTCGCGCCCGCGCCGGCCCGGGCGCACGCCGCCTTCCACCCGCTGACCGTGGCGGCGGTCGACCACCTGTGCGAGGACGCCGCCGCGATCACCTTCGCCGTGCCCGGCGAGCTGCGCGAGGCGTACGCCTTCCGCGCCGGCCAGTCGCTCACCCTGCGCCGCTTCGTGGACGGGCGGGAGGAGCGGCGGTCGTACTCGATCTGCGCCCCGGCCGGGCAGGCGCCTCGCATCGGCGTCCGGGAGATCCCGGGCGGGCTCTTCTCCTCCTGGCTGGTCCGCGAGGTGCGGCCGGGGACGCGGATCGAGGTGCAGACCCCCACCGGCTCCTGGCAGGCCGACCCGGACCTGGGCGAGCGGCACCTGTGCGTGGCCGCCGGCTCGGGTATCACCCCGATGATGTCGGTCGCCTCGACGGTGCTCGCCCATCCCGGCGCGCGGGTGTCGCTCCTGTACGGCAACCGGACCAGCCGCACCGTGATGTTCGCCGAGGAGCTGGGCGACCTGAAGAACCGGTACGGCCCCCGCCTCCAGCTCGTCCACGTGCTCTCGCGGGAGCCGCGCGACGTCGAGCTGTTCTCCGGCCGGCTGGACGGCGACCGGCTGCGGCGCATGTTCACCGAGCTGGTGCCGATCGAGACGTTCGACCACGTCTGGCTCTGCGGGCCGCTGCGCATGGTCGAGGACGCCCGCCGCGTCCTGGCCGAGCTGGGCGTCCCGGCCGCGAACGTGCACGTCGAGCTCTTCTACGTCGACGCTCCCCCGCCGCGGCCGAGGCGGCCCGAGGGTGTACCGGCCGGCGCGACCACCGTGCTGACGACGGTGCTCGACGGAAGGCGCACGACCGCCACCGTCTCGCGCGAGTCCACCCTGCTCGACGGCGCCCAGCAGACCCGCTCCGACCTGCCCTTCGCCTGCCGGGGCGGGGTCTGCGGCACGTGCCGGGCGGTGGTCCGCGAGGGCGCGGCGGACATGCGCCGCAACTACGCGCTCGAACCGGCGGAGGTGGACGCCGGATTCGTGCTCACCTGCCAGACGTTCCCGGCCGGCGACCGTGTCACCGTGGACTACGACGCCTGATCCCACACAGAGGAGCTTTCCGTGACCGAAGCCCGCGCTCCCCAGGCGGAGCGCCCATGACCCTCATCGTCGAGGAGGGCGCCGACCGGGTGGTGTGGCGGCTCAACCGGCCGCAGGTGCGCAACGCGATCGACCGGGAGCTGGTCGCCGCGCTGCACGAGGCGTGCGCCGCCGTCGAGGAGGAGCCGCGCGTCGTCCTGCTCACCGGCGAGGGCACGACCTTCGCCGCCGGGGCGGACATCGCCCAGCTCCGCGAGCGGGACCGGGGCGACGCCCTGCGGGGCATCAACTCCAGGATCTTCGACCGGATCCACCGGCTGCCGATGCCGACCGTGGCCCTCGTGGACGGCTACGCCCTGGGCGGCGGGGCCGAGCTGGCCTACGCCTGCGACTTCCGGATCGGCACGCCGCGCACCCGGATCGGCAACCCGGAGACCGACCTCGGCATCCTGGCCGCCGCCGGGGCCGCCTGGCGGCTGGCCGAGCTGGTCGGGGAGCCGCTGGCCAAGGAGATCCTGCTGGCCGGCCGGGTGCTGACGGCCGAGGAGGCGCGGGCGGTCCACCTGCTCAACGACGTCGTGGAGCCGGAGGACCTGCTGGCCGCCGGTCACCGGCTCGCCGACCGCATCGCGGCGCGGGCGCCGCTGGCGACCCGGCTGACCAAGGCCGTCTTCCACGCCCCGCGCGCCGCGCACCCGTTCGTGGACGACCTGGCCCAGGCCGTCCTGTTCGAGACCGAGGAGAAGCACGCGCGCATGACGGCATTCCTGGACCGGCGGAAGGAGCGGCGCTCATGACCGCTCCACTGACACTGCCGCGGATCGTGGGCGTCTTCGGCGGCGGGCGGATGGGATCGGGGATCGCGCACGCCTTCCTCGCCGCCGGCAGCCACGTGATCGTCGTGGAGAGCGGCCCGGGGACCGCCGCCCAGGCCCGGGAACGGGTGACGGGAAGCCTGGCCAAGGCCGAGGAGAAGGGCAGGCTGGGCAGCCCGCTCCAGGACGTCCTGTCCCGGCTGCGCGCGACGGCCGACCCCGCCGAGCTGGGCCCGTGCGAGCTGGTCATCGAGGCGGTGCCGGAGGACGCGGCGCTCAAGGCGCAGGTGTTCGCCCTGGTCGAGCGGCAGGCGCCGGGCGCGGTGCTGGCCACGAACACCAGCAGCCTGTCGATCGGCGGGCTCGCGGCCGGCCTGGCCGCGCCGGAGCGTTTCATCGGGCTGCACTTCTTCAACCCCGTCCCGGTCAGCGACCTCATCGAGGTCGTCGTCGGGCCGCGTACGGACCCCGAGCTGGTCGAGCGGGCCCGGGAGTGGGCCGAGGCGCTGGGCAGGACGCCGGTCACGGTGGCGGACTCGCCGGGCTTCGCCAGCAGCCGGCTCGGCGTCTGCCTGGCCCTTGAGGCGATGCGGATGCTGGAGGAGGGCGTGGCGAGCGCGGCCGACATCGACACGGCCATGACCCTCGGCTACCGCCATCCGACGGGCCCGCTGCGCACCACCGACGTGGTGGGCCTGGACGTGCGGCTCGCGATCGCCGAACACCTGGCCCGCGAGCTCGGGCCCCGGTTCGAGCCGCCCCGGATCCTGCGTGACCTGGTGGCCGCCGGGCATCTCGGCCGCAAGACGGGCCAGGGGTTCTACACCTGGTGAGCCCCGGTCAGCGCGCGTGCCCGGCCAGGCCGTCGAAGGCGATGGCGGTGACGGCGTCGGCGACCATCGCCCGGTCGTAGGCGCCGTCCGGGCGGTACCACTCCACCAGCGAGTTGACCATGCCGAACACCAGCCGGCTGACCAGCGCGGGCGGCACGTCGTCGCGCAGCGCGCCCTCGGCGACGGCGTCGGCGACCAGCGCGGCCAGGCGGTCGTCGAGCCAGCGGCGGCGTTCCAGGGCCGCCAGCTCGACCGGGCTGTTGCCGCGTACGCGCAGCAGGAGCGTGACGCTGGGCTGGTGGGCGACCAGCACCTCGACGCTGCGCCGCACGACCTCGCGCAGGCGTTCGTAGGCGGTGCGGCCGGCGGCGTCGCGGGTGGCGGCGGTCAGGGCGGCGGTGAGCTCGTCGAGCGCGTCGTCGAGGGCCTGGCCGAGCAGTTGCTCCTTGCTCGTGACGTGGTGGTAGATGGCCGGCTTGGTCAGGCCGAGCTCCTTGGCCAGGTCTCCCATGCTGGTGGCGTCGTACCCCCTGCGGTTGAACAGCTCCACCGCGGCGCGCAGGATCGCGGCCTGGTCGTAGCCGGGGCGGCCGCGCCCGCGGCGCGGGGCGGGCCCGGCGGGCTCGGTCGTCGTCACGAAAGCCAGCATCTCACGGCAGATCAGACGTCCTCCCCGAGGCGGCCACGCCCCGGGACGCGGAGGCGATCGCGGGGTACAGTCATGATGATCTTCTCCTACCCTCCGAGGAGTGAGCCCTGTGACGTTGCCCGCCGACAGCCATGTGCACAGCGAGTGGTCCTGGGACACCGCGGGGGGTGACATGGAGCGTTCCTGCGCGCGGGCGGTTGAGCTGGGCCTGCCCGCGATCGCGTTCACCGAGCACGTCGACCACACCGTCTGGACGGTCGCCCCCGGCACCCTCGACGGCTACGACCACCTGCTCGCGCTGACCTCGCCGGACGGGCACCTCACTCCCCCGGCCTTCGACGCCGCCGGCTACCTGGAGGCGGTCGAGCGGTGCCGCGAGCGTTTCCCGGAGCTGCGGATCCTGAGCGGCCTGGAGGTGGGCGAGCCGCACCGGCACGCCGGGAGCGTCGCCCACGTGCTGGCCGCCGGGCGGTTCGACCGGGTGCTCGGCTCCCTGCACTGCCTGCCCGCCGGTGACGGCTTCAGCGAGCCGCCCGGCCTGTACGCCCGCCGCGCCGCCGCCGAGGTCGTCCGGGACTACCTGGCCGAGATCCCCGAGGTCGTGGCGGGCAGCGACGTGTTCTCCGTGCTGGCCCACGTCGACTACCCGGTGCGGTACTGGCCTCGGGCGGCCGGGCCGTTCGACCCGGCCGACTTCGAGGAGGAGTTCCGGCACGCGCTGCGGGTGACCGCCGGGTCGGGCCGGGCGCTGGAGATCAACACGGTCGTGCCGCTGGACGCGACCCTGCTGCGGTGGTGGCGCGAGGAGGGCGGCCAGGCCGTGACGTTCGGCAGCGACGCCCACGAGCCGTCCGTCGTCGCGCGCCGGTTCCGGGAGGCGGCGGAGCTGGCCCGGGCGCACGGCTTCCGCCCGGGCCGGGACCCGTACGACTTCTGGGGCCGTACGGGCTGACCCCTACCGCTCCACCAGGCGGGCCCTGAGCGGCGCCAGGTCGGCCGCCGGCAGGCCGCCGGACAGCAGGTACGCCTCCGCGCCGCCGTGCCGGCCGTCCAGGTGGGTCAGGGTGGCGAGCATGGTGTCCGCGGTGACCTCGGCGAACAGGCGCAGCGCCCTGGTCCGCGTGGCGTCGTCGTCCAGGGCGGCGAGGTGGTCGTCGAGGCGCAGGCAGACGGCGGTCATGGCGTAGTCGGCGGCGATGTCCGCACGGGAGACGCCGGCCAGCGAGAGGGCCAGCGCCACCGCCAGGCCGGTGCGGTCCTTGCCGGAGTGGCAGTGGAGCAGGACGCCCCCGGCCGGCGCGTGGGCCACGGCCGACAGGACGGCGGCGAACCGGCGGGCGCCCCGGTCGAGGATCACCCGGTAGATGCCGGGCAGCGTGTCGTCCAGCGCCTCCAGGACGCTGTCCTCCTCCCGCAGCACGGGCAGGTGGCGGCGGCCCGGTACGGCGGGGCCGGGGTCGGCCCGGCACTCGGCGGCCAGCCGGAGGTCGGCGACGAGCCGTACCCCGTGGGCGCGCAGCGCCGGGACGGCCGTCCGCCTCGGACGGTCGCCCCGCACCAGCGCGCCCCACCGGATCCGCCCGCCGTCCGCGGTCGGCAGGCCGCCGAGGTCCCGCACGTTCTCGCAGCCGGGCCAGCTCAGCACCCGCCCGCCCGCCGGGGGCTCCAGGGGCGTCGCAGGGCCGGTCATGCGAGGTCCCGCAGGTTGCTGGTCCAGGCGTCGATGGTGGCCTGCCACTCCTTCGGGTCCTCCGGGCGTCCCGGCACGCCGGGCCGGGTCTGCCACGGCAGCGGCCCCGACGCCCGCCGGTACTCCACCCCGATCGCCTCCAGCCGTGGCAGATGTCCCGCCAGCCGCGCGCGGAAGTCCTCCAGGTCCCGTCCGGCCGTCGCCCAGACGGTCTCGGCGAAGGCGGCCAGCCGGGGGAAGACCATGTAGTCGACGCGCCGGTTGGAGTCGATCAGCTCCGTCCAGACCCCGCACTGCGCGCCGAGGACCTGGGCCGCCGCCGGGTCGTCGCGCAGTTGCGCGGGCACGGGCTCGAAGGCGTAGACGTCCTCCAGGGTGAGCACGGTCCCGAACGGCACGGGCTCGTCCTTCCCCGGCCCCTGGCGGTAGTCGAAGTAGACCTGGGTGTTGGAGCAGTTGATGACGTCGTGCCCGCGCCGGGCGGCGGCCACCGCGCTGAGGTCGCCGCGCCAGGACGCCACCACCGCCCCCGGCGCCAGGCCGCCTTCCAGGATCTCGTCCCAGCCGACCAGCCGGCGCCCGCGTCCGGCCAGGAAGTCGTCGAACTGGTGGATGAACCAGCTCTGCAGCTGCTCCTCGTCCCGCAGCCCCAGCTCCCGGATGCGGCGCTGGGCGGACGGGCTCTCCCGCCACTGGTCCTTGCGGCACTCGTCCCCGCCGACGCACACGTACGGGCTGGGGAACAGCTCCAGCACCTCCTCCAGGACGTCGCGGAAGAAGGCGATGGTGGCGTCCTCGACGTTGAGCACGTTCCGGCCGATGCCCCAGGTGGTGCGGACCTCCGGCGCCGTGCCGAGGTTGCCCAGCTCGGGGTGGGCGGCGATGGCGGCCTGCGTGTGGCCGGGCAGGTCGATCTCGGGCACGACGGTGATGTGGCGGGCGGCGGCGTAGGCGACGATCTCCCTGATGTCGTCCTGGGTGTAGAAACCGCCGTGCGGGCGGCCGTCCATGGCGCCGTTCCAGCCGGTCTGGCTCTCCCGGCGCCACGCGCCGACCTCGGTCAGGCGGGGGTACCGGCGGATCTCCAGCCGCCAGCCCTGGTCGTCGGTGAGGTGCAGGTGCAGGACGTTGAGCTTGTGCAGGGCCATCAGGTCGATGAACCTCAGCAGGTCGTGCTTTGTCATGAAATGCCGGGCGACGTCGAGGAGGCAGCCGCGCCAGCCGAAGCGCGGCTCGTCCTCGATGTGCGTGCCCGGCGCGACGAGGGGTTCCGTGGCCGGCGTCCGGCGGAAGGCGGCGGCGGGCAGGAGCTGGCGGAAGGTCTGCGCGCCGTAGAAGGCCCCGGCGGGGCCGCCCGCGTCGATGGCGACGCCGTCGTCGCCCACGCTCAGCCGGTACGCCTCGGGCCCGAGGCCGTCGCCGAGCCCCAGGGTGATCGTCCCCGGGCCCGGCGTGCCGGGCAGCAGCTCACCCCCGGCGACCTGGCTGAGCTCGGCGCGCAGCCAGGCGGCCACCCCGGCGAGCGCCGGATCGGCGGTGAGCGCCGTGCGCCCGTCCAGGACGAACCTCCCGCGCCTGGTCTCCTGACCGACGGGCCTGGGAACGATCTTCAAGGGGATCTCCTCACTGGCAGGTGATGGCGGCGTCGGCGAAGTCGGCGTGGTCGGAGGTGGCGTTGTCCCCGCCGTTGGTCGCGACCAGCCGGACGAACCGGGCGCCCGTGACGGACGCCGTGACCTTCCTGGCGGGCACGGCGCCGGTGAGCACGCCCGAATGCGCGACCCGGCCGCCGTCGGCCCACACCTCGAAGTCGGCCGATCCGGCCTGGCCGACCTCGTCGTCGATGCCGGCCTGGAACTCGACCGTCGTGCAGCGGCCTGCGGTGTAGAACTCGATGTCGGCGGGGGCGTGCGTGCCCAGGCCCTTGGCGTACCGGACGCCCTCGACGGTGATCGGGCGGCCGTCGCCGGCGGCCTTCTCGCCGTTGCTGGTGTCCTTCTCGACCGGGCCGAAGTAGTTCGCGGCCCTGGTCCAGGCGAGGTCGCTCAGGTAGGTGCGGCCCGAGCCCGGCGCCTTCGCCACGATGACGACGGCGACGGCGCTCCGTCCACCCTGGGTGAAGGCGACCTCGTAGGTGCCGGGGGCGGTCCCGGCGGGCGGGGTGACGGTCCAGGTCACGGTGAACGTCTCGCCGCCGCCGAGCCGGGCGGTCCCGGCCGGCGTACGGGCCTCGGCGCGCCAGCCGTCCGGCGCGGACGCCTTGACCTCGACGTCCCGCAGCGGGGCGGTGGCCCCGGTGTTCGTGACGCGGGTGACCAGGTCGCCGGGCACGCCGGGCTCCAGCACCGACGGCCGGTCCTCGCCGAGGAAACGCGGCGGGTCCGCCTCGAACGTCACCAGGGGCGGCGCCTGCTCCCGGCTCTCCGAGACCCGGTAGAGCAGCGCCGCGTGCGCCGGGACCTGGGCCGACAGCACGTCCTTCGCCGAGGCGACCGCGCCGGACCACAGCTCCTCGACGCGGTGGCGGGAGCCGGCGCCGAGCCGGGTGGAGATCACCGCCGCCCGGTCGCTCTCGTTGAACAGCGCGATCGCCCGGTCGCCGCCGTCCAGCGGCTTGGCCAGGACGTGGTACCAGCCGTCGGAGGAGACGAGCCGGCCGTGCGCGCCCAGCCGGTCCTGGTCCACCGCGATCACCTTGGGGTTGGCGACGACGGCGGCCGGCGCCTTGGCCGGGTCGGCCTGGAGGACGAGCGGCGCGGCGCCCATCGCCCACAGCGTGAACTGGGCGCGGTACTCGGTCTCGGTCATCCCGCCGCGACCGGCCTGGATCAGGTCGGGGTCGGCCCAGCTCCCGGGGCCGGCGTACTCGGCTCTGAGCTGGTTGGTCTCCCAGATGTCGACCATGCTGGGGTAGCTGTCGGGGATGGGCTTGTTGTAGACGTTCGTCCGCCAGGTGGTGGCGCCGGCGTCCTTGCCCCACAGCCAGGGCACGGTGCTGCCGTCCTCGTTGTTCATGGCGAACACCACGCCGTCGCCGAGGGCCTGGCGCATGCGCGGGTAGAGGGTCTGGGCGATCTGCTGCACGTTCTGGCCGGGGAAGTCGGCCGTGGGGACGTTGCACCAGTCGTACTTGACGTAGTCGGCGCCCCACGCCCTGAGCTGGGCGGCGTCGGCGGCCTCCTGCTTGTAGGAGCCGGGGCCGCCGCCGGAGCACGCCTTCGTGCCGGCCGACAGGCTCAGGCCGAGCTTGAGTCCCTTGCCGTGCAGCTCGTCGGCCAGGGCCTTGACGCCGCTCGGGAAACGGGTCGCGTCGGGGGCCAGGGCGCCGCCGTCGCGCTGGGCGGCCAGCCAGCAGTCGTCCAGGACGACGTACCGGTAGCCGAGCGGCGCGAGCGGGGCGAGGGCGGCGGCGGCCTGGCGGACGGCCGCCTCCGAGACCGAGCAGCCCAGGGAACGGCTGCTCCAGCCCATCGGGGGCGCCGCAACGGTCGCCGCGGTCGCCGCTGAGCCGGGTAAGGGTGCGAAGGGCAGGGTGAGGAGGGCCGCCGCGGCGGCGGCCGTGATCGTGCGCATGGGGATCCCGTCAGGCTGGGTTGAGGCTCGGGGTGCCGGGCTCGACGACGAACGAGCCGGAGGTGTAGGCGGGCGCGTACGGCTCGGTCACCCGGGACAGCGAGCGGAAGTCGACCTTCATCTCCTGCTGGGTGAGTCTGGCGCGGACGTAGCCGCGGCGGCCGTTGAAGAACTTCACGTGCGGGTTCTCGGCGAGCAGGGTCTGGGTGTTGGGGTACTCGTCGAGGCCGTTGCCCGCGCTGGTGACCGACGTGGTGACCAGCTCGACCGCGACGGACTTCGACTCGGGGTCCTGGAAGTCGCGCTTGACCTCCCCGGCCCAGTGGGAGTGCACGTCGCCGGTGAGGACGACGGCGTTGCGCCGGTGGTCGTCGATGGCGGCGGTCAGGCGGTTGCGGGAGGCGACGTAGCCGTCCCAGCCCTCGTTGGAGTAGCCCTTGCCCTCGCCGTTGGTCCAGTCCATCTCCATGAGGAAGACCTGCTGGCCGAGCAGGTCCCAGGTGGCCTGGGAGCCCTTGAGCTGCCCGTCGAGCCAGGACTCCTGCGCGCCGCCGAGCATCGTGCGGTTGGGGGCCAGCCGCTCGGCGCAGTCGGCGCCGACCGTGCCGCTCTTGCCGGTGCAGGCGTACAGGTCGCGGTACTGGCGGGTGTCGAGCATGTGCAGGTTCGCGACGGCGCCCCAGCGGATCGTGCGGTAGAGGCGCAGGGCGGGGCCGTCGGGGCGCTGGGCGCGGCGCAGCGGCATGTTCTCGTAGTACGCCTGGAACGCCGCGGCCCGGCGGGCGAGGAAGGGCGGGTCGGGCTGCTCGGGCACGTCGCCGGCCCAGGCGTTCTCGATGTCGTGGTCGTCCCACACGACGACCCAGGGCGCGACGGCGTGGGCCATCCGCGACTCCGGGTCGGCCTTGTGCTGGGCGTGCCGCAGCCGGTAGCCGGCCAGGTCGAGGCATTCGCCGCCGGCCTGGTCGCGTACGGGGTACTTGTAGTCGCCGTACTCGTAGATGTAGTCGCCGAGGAAGGCGATGAGGTCGGGGTGGTCCTCGGCCATCCGGCGGTAGGGGGTGAACCAGCCGGTCTGGTAGTCGGCGCAGGAGGTGAACGACAGGTTCAGCGGACGGGAGCGGGTGCCGGGGGCGGGGGCGGTCAGGGTGCGGCCGGCCTCGCTGATCTCGCCCTCGGCGCGGAAGCGGTAGAAGTACTCCGCGCTCGGGCGCAGGCCGTCCAGCTCGACGTGCACGCTGTGGGCCGACTCGCGGCGGGCGTCCTCGACGCCCTGGCGTACGACGTGGCGAAAGTTCTCGTCGGTGGCGAGCTGCCAGCGCACCGGCACGACGCGGTCCGGCATGCCGCCCAGGCCGTCGAGCGCGACCGGGTCCATGGCGAGCCTGGTCCAGAGGACGACGCCGTCCGGCGTGGGCTCGCCGGAGGCGACGCCGAGCTGGAAGGGGTCGGACAGGGGGGCACGCCGGGCCGCCGCGCGCACGGGTGGGGCACCCAGTGCGGCGGCGAGGCCCAGGCTCGCGCCCCCGGCGAACAACGATCGCCGGGTGATCAAATGAAGCTCCTACTCTATGGAGGCGTTGCCGGCGGCCACGGCCTGGTCGGCGGCCTGCTGGGGGGTGAGCTTGCCGAGGTACATCTCGTTGAGGATCTGGTTGAGCTTGGTCTCGAAGCCGGTGAAGCCGGTGGTGACCGGCAGCGGGAAGGTCTGGCCCTCCGACTCCTTCAGGAACGGCGAGACGTCGAGCTTCTTGGACTTCCAGTAGTCGACGTAGCCCTGCGACAGCCCGTTGAGCGCGGGGAAGACGTAGCCGCCGTCGGCCATCATCTTCTGCGGCTCCTCGGTGCCGAGCCAGGCGGCCAGTTTCATCGCCTCGGCCGGGTGCGCGCTCTTGGCGGAGACGGCCTCGGCCAGGCCGTTGAGGTTCACCGAACGGCCCTGCGGGCCCTCGGGCATGGCGGCGACGCCGATCTCGAAGTTGGCCTCCGGCGCGACGAACGGCAGCAGCGCGTTGTTCGCCGGGAACATGGCGACCTTCCCGGCCTTGAACATGTCGGTGACCTTGCCGGTGGGCGGGTTGGTCTGGGTGGCCGGGGGCGAGACGTGGTGCTTGTTGACCAGGTCCACGCCGAACTGCAGCCCCTGGACCGAGGCGGCGTCGTTGAAGGTGTAGGTGCCGAAGGGCTTGTCCAGCAGCTTGCCGCCGTTGGAGTTGATCCAGTTCATCCACTGCGTCTGGTAGTGGTTCCAGGAGGCGAAGCCGTACGTGGTGACCTTGGCGGGGTCGAAGCCGGGCTCGCCGGGGTGCTTGCCGGCCTCGTCCACGGTGAGCTTGCGGGCCGTGTCGAGCAGGGTGCCGGAGCCGTCGGCCGTCCAGGTGAGCTTGTCCGGCAGGGGCACGCCGGCCTTGTCGAACAGGTCCTTGTTGTAGAGCAGGCCGACGATCCCCCAGTCCTTCGGCACGCCGTACAGCTTGCCCTGGTAGGTGAACGAGCCGACCACGGTCGGGTGGTACTTGGAGGCGTCCACCTGGACGGGCGCCAGCACGCCCTTGGTGACGAACTCGGGGAACTGGGTGGGGCTCATCCAGAAGACGTCCGGCGCGGTGCCGGCGACGGCGTCGGCGGTGAGCTTGGTCCAGTACTGGTCGTAGGGCAGCAGTTCGATCTTGACGTCGATGCCCGGGTTGGCCTTCTCGAAGGCGGCCATGACCTTCTCGTAGCCGACCTTCTGCTGGTCGTCCCAGAGCCGGTAGGTGAGCGTGACCTCGCCGGAGTCTCCGGAGCCCGACCCGCAGCCGGACAGGATGAGCGTGGCGGCGCAGAGCAGCGCCCCGGCCCAGCGAATCGGGGGGGATTGCAACATTCGCTGACCTCTTGTTCGTGTGCTACTTGAGGCCGGTGAGGACCACCGACCGGACGATGTGCCTCTGGAAGAAGACGAAGACGGCCACCATCGGCACGAGCGCGATCAGCCCGCCGGCCATCATCAGGTTGTAGTCGACGCCGATGCCGACCTTGAGGGTGGCGAGCGCCACCGTCATCACCCTGGTCTCGTCGCCGCTGGTGATGATCAGCGGCCAGATGAAGCTGTTCCACGACGAGATCACGGTGATGATCGTCAGGGTGCCGAGCGCCGGGCGGCACAGCGGCAGCAGGATGCGGAGCAGGACGGTCATGGCCCCGGCCCCGTCGATCCGGGCGGCCTCCTCCAGCCCGGCGGGCAGGGACTTGAAGAACTGGCGCATCAGGAAGATGCCGTACGGGGTGCCCAGCACGTACGGGATGAGCAGGCCGTACCAGGTGTTGACCAGGCCGAGCTCGCGCATGATGAGGAACAGGGGGATCATCGTGACCGCGCCCGGCACCATCATGGTGGCCACGTACAGCCAGAACAGGGCCTCCCTGCCCCGGAAGCGCAGCCGCGCGAAGGCGTAGGCGGCGAAGGTGGTGAAGACGAGCTGCCCGAGGGTGAGCACGACCGTCATCAGCAGCGTGTTGAGCACGTAGCGGGGGAAGTCGCCGCTCAACAGCCGGGTCAGGTTGCCGGTGGTGGGCGGCAGACCGGGCAGCCACGGGTCGGTGGAGCTGAGCTGCGACTGCGTCTTGAAGGCGGTCAGCACGACCAGCAGGTACGGGAAGACGGAGACGAACGCGCCGGCCGCGAGCGCGACGTGGAGCAGGATGCGCTTGATCAGGGATGCCGTCATGGGGGCCTCAGCTCAGGTCGTAGGTGGTGCGCTTGCCGAAGAACCTGACCTGCGCCAGCGTGACCAGCAGGATGACCCCGAACAGCAGCATCGACAGGGTCGAGGCGTAGCCGAAGTCGAACTGCTTGAACGCCGTCTCGTAGATGCGGAAGTTGAGCACTTCGGTGCTCTGGCTGGGGCCGCCGTCGGTCATGACGTACACGGTGTCGAACACCTGGAAGGCGCCGATCAGGTTGGTCACCATGACGAAGAACATCGTGGGGTTGAGCAGCGGCAGCGTGATGCGCCAGAACCGCTGGGCGGGGGTGGCGCCGTCGGTGGCGGCGGCGTCGTACAGCTCCTTGGGGATGCCCTGGAGGCCGGCCAGGAAGAACAGCATGGTGTAGCCGGTGTGCTGCCAGACGTTGACCAGCGCGATCGCGGGCAGCGCCCAGGCGGGGTCGGACAGCCAGTCGGGGCCGGTGACCCCGGCCAGGCCGAGCAGGCTGTTGAGCGCGCCGTCGCGCGGGTCGAAGATCCAGTTCCAGACCAGGCCGAGGACGATCGGGGTGGCCATCCACGGGATCACGAACAGCGAGCGGTACAGCCGCAGGCCCTTGACCTTGCGGTCCAGCAGCAGCGCCAGCACCAGGGCCAGCACGGTCTGCAGCGGGATGCACAGGACGACGTACAGGAGGGTGACCCCCAGCGCGTGCCAGGTCTCGCCGTCGCCGGCCAGCTTGCGGTAGTTGTCCAGCCCGGCGAACGTGGGCTCCGACAGCAGCTCCCAGTTGAAGAAGCTCAGGACCAGGACGATGACGACCGGCAGCAGCAGGAACGCCACGACCCCGAACAGGCTGGGCCCGATGAACAGGTAGGCGTGCCAGCCGCGGGCGCGCCGGCGAGGCTTGTCCGGCGCGTCCCGGACGGCGGCCCGGACGGACTGGGTGATCACGACGGGTCCGTGGCGGTGGGGACCAGCAGGCGGCGGGTGGTCTCCAGCCCCCAGTCGTCGAGCGCGGCGATCGGGTCGCTGGAGCCGCGCAGGCCGCCCGTGGCCCCGATGTGCGCCGCCCACTCCTGCCGGGCCTCCACCTCGGGCCGCACGATGAGGCAGTCGGGGTCGTTGACCCACCAGCGGGCGTGCAGGAACTCGCGCGCCGCGCCGGTCAGCCGGGCGCCAAGCTGGGAGGGCTGGCTGATGTCGCCCGATCGGGGGTGCAGGGTGGGGGCGATGTCGGGGCTGACCCGCATGATGTCCACCAGCCCGATGCTGGGCAGCATGGGCGCGCCGCAACCGTGCAGGGTGGCCCGCGGGCCCGCGCCGCGCCGGACGAGCTCCAGCCCGCGCCGGTAGGCCGCGATCGGGTCGAGGTCCTCGTGGCGGCGGCCGGCCAGCGCGCCGGCGTAGAGGTAGTCGAGCTTGAAGTGGGTGATGCCCATGGCGGCGAAGGTGCCGAAGACGTGGGTCAGGTGCTCGGCCGCGCCGGGGTGGGTGACGTCGAGGACGGCGAGGTCCTGGTTCCACATGCGGCCCGCGTACGCGCCGTCCACCAGCCAGTCGGGGTGCTCGCGGTGGAGGCGGCTGTCGTGGCCGACGAGGAAGGGGGCGGTCCAGATCCCGGCGCGGCGGCCGGAGCCGGTGACGGCGTCCAGGGCGCGGGCGAGTGAGCCGAAGCCGGGCCGGGGGTCCAGCCAGTCGCCGATGCCGGCCTCGTAGCCGTCGTCGATGAGGAACATGTCGGTGGGCAGGGCGTGCCTGTCGGCCAGCGCCAGGTTCTCCAGGACGTCGGCGTCGGTGACCTTGTCCCAGTAGCCGTACCAGGTGCACCACATGGGCGGGACTGGGGGGAACGTCCTGGGTTCGGCCAGGTCGTCCGCCCAGGCACGCAGGGCCCGGCCGAGGTCGCCCTCGACGCGGTGGTGGCGTACCGGGCCATCGGCGGAGATCACCAGGCGGTCGCCCTCCCGGCGGGCCCGGACGGAGGGCACCTGGAGGGGGCCGGGCGCGCTCCACAGCTCGACCGCGCCGTCGCCGGTCTCGACGGCCAGCAGCCCCTCGCCCTGGAAGACGCCGTCGGGAACGGGGGTCTCGGGCCGGTAGGCGAGGATCTGGATCGTCTCGTCGGCGGGTCTGGGCGGGAGGTCCCCGAGGCCGTAGGCGCCGGTGGGGCTCCACGACTGCCAGCCGTGCTCGAAAACCCGCGCCCGGGCCTGGTCACACCTGATCTCGCCGACGTCAACGAATGACATCAGACCTCATCTCTCTCAACTTACGAAGGAGCACTTCATTAGTAGCACTGGCCCTTTCGGAGGGTCAACGCCCAATTTCTAGGCGTTTGTACGAGATGCGGCCTCCGGCCGGCCCCTGGCATAATCTCTGCTTACAGAGGAGACCTACGTTAAGGACGGCGATGGCGGATCTACGCGGCGGCGACCTGTCACGGCTGCGACAGCTCAACTCGCTGACCGCCATCCGGGCGCTGCGCCGGGCCGGCCCGCTCACCCTGTCGGCGCTGGCCGAGCGCACGGGGTTGTCGCGGCCGTCCATGAAGGAGGTCACCGGCGAGCTGATGGACCTGGGCTGGGTGGAGGAGGTTCCGCCGAGCCCCGGCTCGATGGGCCGGCCGGCCCGCCGCTACCGCTTCCGCGCCGACAGCGGCTACCTGGTGGGCGTGGACGTGGGCGGCCACAACGTCCGCGCGGCCCTGGCCGACCTCGACGGCGAGATCCTGGCCGAGACCCGGCAGCCGGTGCTGCCTGACGCGCCGCTGGAGGACCGCCTGGCCGCCATCGAGCGGGCCGTCTCCGGCTGCCTGGCGCTCGGCCGCGTCCCGGTGTCCGACCTGTGGACGATCGCCGTCGGCACCATCGGCGTGATCGACATCGAGGGACGGGTCATCTACTCGGCCGCCGTCCCCTCCTGGCGCGACCTCGACCTGGCGAGCCGGATGCGCGAGATGTTCCCCTGCCAGGTGCTGATCGAGAACGACAGCCGCCTGGCGGCCATGGCCGAGACCCGGCGGGGCGTCGCCCAGGACGCCAGAGACGTGGTGTTCCTGCACGTCGGCAGGCGCATGGGCGCCGGGCTGATCATCGGCGGCAAGGTCCACCGGGGGTTCGGGGCGGCGGCCGGGGAGATCTCCATGCTGCCCGAGGCCCGCTGGTTCGACGCGCCCGAGCACCTCAACTCGTGCGCGGTCGTCCCCGAGGGCACGCCGCCGGAGGACGCGGCCGGCTGCACCCTGGCCGCCGCCAGGAACGGCGACCCGGTCGCACTGGAGGCCGTCGGGCGCTACCTCGACGACCTGGCCATAGGCGCGGCGGCCATGGTGCTCGTCCTCGATCCGCAGGTCGTGGTGCTGGGCGGCGGGTTCTCGCGGTCGGCGGACGTGCTGCTCGGGCCGCTGCGCGACCGGCTGGAGCGGCGGTGCATGCGCATGCCGGAGGTGCGGGCGTCCACGCTGGGCGACGAGTGCGTGGTGGCGGGCGCGATCGACTACGCCGTCGACCATCTCGACGACCAGCTCTTCACCCCCGAACGCGGCCCGCTCCCGCTCACCCGCTGAGGGTTCGTTGCACAATTCCTGCAATCGGTTGTTGCAGAAATAACGACACCACCAGGCAGAACGCCGAGCGCGTTTGCAGTTTTACCTGGACGTATTGACCTTTCCCCGGTGTGAAGCCACTGTTACTGCAACCGGTTGGCACCAGCTCGCGCGGCACACCCCCCTTCCACTCCTCCATCGAAACGGAGCTGGACGTGCGTAAGAACCAACCCTTGGCGACAAGGCTGGCGGTCGTGCTGACCACCGGCCTGCTCACCGCAGGCGGCCTGGTCGCCGTGCTGAACACGCCCGCCTCGGCGGCCCCCGCCGGCGGCGACTACACGCTGGTCAACGGCGGCAGCGGCCTGTGCGCCACCGTGCCGGGGCAGAGCACCGGCGACGGCGTGCAGCTCGCGCAGAACGCCTGCGCCGAGGCCGCCGGGCAGGTCTTCACCCTCACCGCCGCCGGGAGCGGCTTCCAGGTCAAGGCCGCGCACAGCGGCAAGTGCGCGGGCGTCCGCGACGCCTCCACCAGCGCGGGCAAGGCCGTGCAGCAGGAGACCTGTACGGGCGCCGCCTCCCAGACCTGGCAGCTCACCGCGTCCGGCGGCGCGTACCGGATCGTCAACGCCAACGGCGGCAAGTGCCTCAACGTCAAGGACAACTCCACCTCCCCGGGCGCGCTCCTGCAGCAGAACTCCTGCGACTCGGCCGCCACCAAGCAGTGGACGCTGAAGCCCGCGGGCGGCGGCCCCACGACCACCCCGACGGCCACCCCGACCGTCACGCCCACCGTCCCGCCGCCCACCGGCGCCCTGTACGCGTCCCCGAACGGCAAGGACGGCGCGGCCGGCACCCAGTCCGACCCGACGACGCTCACCTCCGCCATCACCCGCGTCGCGGCGGGCGGCACGATCTACCTGCGCGGCGGCACGTACGCCTTCTCCCAGACGGTCACCATCGCCCCGGGCAACAACGGCACCGCCTCGGCCCGCAAGAAGCTGTCGGCCTACCCCGGCGAGACCCCGGTGCTGAACTTCGCGGCCCAGAGCGAGGACCCGGCCAACCGCGGGCTCGCCGTCAACGGCTCGTACTGGCACCTGTACGGCATCACCGTCGAACGCGCCGGCGACAACGGCATCTTCGTCGGCGGCAGCGGCAACATCATCGAACGCTCGGTGACCCGGTACAACCGCGACACCGGGCTGCAGCTCTCCCGGATCGCCTCCGACACGCCGCAGAGCCAGTGGCCGTCCGGCAACCTCGTCCTGAGCACGGTCTCGCACGACAACGCCGACTCCGACGGCGAGGACGCCGACGGCTTCGCCGCCAAGCTCACCGTCGGGCCCGGCAACGTCTTCCGCTACGCGGTGTCCCGCAACAACATCGACGACGGCTGGGACCTCTACACCAAGACCGAGACCGGCCCGATCGGCCCGGTCACCATCGAGGACTCGCTGTCGTACGGCAACGGCACGCTCAGCGACGGCAGCCAGGCCGGGAACGGCGACCGCAACGGCTACAAGCTGGGCGGCGAGGACATCAAGGTCAACCACGTCGTCCGGCGCAACATCGCCTTCCGCAACGGCAAGCACGGCTTCACCTACAACCGCAACCTCGGCACGATGTCGGTCACCGGGAACGTCAGCATCGACAACACCGAGCGCAACTTCTCCTTCGACGGGGGCACCTCGGTGTTCCGCGACAACACCTCGTGCCGCTCGGGCAGCGGCGGCAACGACAAGATCGTCGGTGACGCCGACGCCTCCAACCAGTTCTGGTCCGGCTCGAACGGCTCCCGCTGCTCCGCCTACGGTGGCGCCCTGAACTGGTCCTTCGCCGCGGACGGCCGCCTGGTGGTGACCTTCGGCGGCGTCCCGGTCGCCCCCGCGGGCTGACCGGCGGCCCCACAGGTCCGGGACCCGCGCCACGGGTTCCGGGCCTTCGCGCGCCGGTGGGGTAAACGAGGCGGAAGTGGAAAAGGTGGCTTTGTGAGGGCCTCGCGGTGAGGCCGCTGCTTCCCGTACGAAGAAAGAGGAGACGCCATGCCGTCTTCTGCCCTGCACCGTTCCATCCAGGTCGCCGAGCCCGGCGGCGCCATGGCCCAGACCCCGGCGCGGACCCGCGAACCGGGCCCCGGCCAGGTGCGGATCACCGTCGAGGCGTGCGGGGTGTGCCACTCCGACGCGCTGATCCTCGGCGGCGCGATCCCGGGCACCGCCTTCCCCGTCACGCCGGGGCACGAGATCGCCGGACGCGTCGAGGCGATCGGCGACGGCGTCGCGGGCTGGTCCGTGGGCGACCGGGTGGCGGTCGGCTGGTACGGCGGGAGCTGCGGCCACTGCGACGCCTGCCGGCAGGGCGACGGCGTGCTCTGCCCCGAGCTCCAGGTGCCGGGCGCCGCCTACCCCGGAGGGTTCGCCGACTCCGTCGTGGCGCCGGCCGTCGCCCTGGCCGCGATCCCCGACGAGCTGACGGCGGTGCAGGCGGCGCCCCTGGCCTGCGCGGGCGTGACCGTGTTCAACGCGCTGCGGCGCAGCTCGGCGCGGCCGGGCGACACCGTCGCGATCCTCGGGCTGGGCGGCCTGGGGCACCTGGGCGTGCAGTTCGCCGCGCAGATGGGCTTCGAGACGGTCGCGATCGCGCGCGGCGGCGACAAGGAGCCGCTGGCGCGCGAGCTCGGCGCCGCCCACTACATCGACGGCGCCGCCGAGAAGGTGGCCGACGCGCTTCTGGCGCTGGGCGGGGCCAAGGTGGTGCTGGCGACGGTGACCAGCTCGGCGGCGATGTCCGGCACGATCGACGGGCTGGGCCGGCGCGGCGAGCTCATCACCGTCGGCATCGACACCGACCCGCTCGTCGTCACGCCGCTGCAGCTCGTCGGCGGTGCCCGCCGGGTCTACGGGCACGCCTCCGGCATCGCCGTGGACACCCAGGACACCATGAGGTTCGCCGCTCTGAACGGCGTGCGGGCGTGGACGGAGGAGGTGCCGCTGGAGGAGGCCGCTGCGGCGTACCAGCGGATGTTGTCCGGGCGGGCCCGTTTCCGCATGGTCCTGACCACCGGCAACTGAACGGCGGGGAGCCATGACCGAGTCCTACGACCCGGGCCGCACGGCGGTGCTGCTGGTCGATCCGTACAACGACTTCATCTCCGAGGGTGGCAAGGTGTGGCCGCGGCTCGGGCCGGTGGCGCAGTCGATCGGCCTGCTGGACAACCTGCGGGCGGTGATCACCGCGGCGCGCGCGGCCGGGGTGCTGGTGGTGTTCGTCCCGCACCGCCGCTGGGAGCCGGGCGACTACGAGAGCTGGGCCCATCCGAACCCGACGCAGCTCGGCATCCGGCAACGGCACACCTTCGCCCGCGGCTCCTGGGGCGGGGAGTTCCATCCCGACCTCCAGCCGCAGGAGGACGACGTCGTCGCCCACGAGCACTGGGCGCAGAGCGGCTTCGCCAACACCGACCTGGACCTCCGGCTCCGGCAGCGCGGCGTCACGCACGTGGTGGCCGTCGGCGTGCTGGCCAACACGTGCGTCGAGTCCACCGGACGGTTCGCCATGGAGCTGGGCTACCACGTGACGCTGGTGCGCGACGCGACCGCCGCCTACCTGCCGGAGATGCTGCACGCCGCGCACGAGCTGAACGGGCCCACCTTCGCCCACGCCATCCTCACCACCGAGCAGCTGGTCACGGCCTTCGCATGCGGCTGAGCCGGGGCGGCGGCGTGGGTGCGGGTGGGGAGCGGGCGGCGGGCGCGGTCAGCGGGCGGCGGGGCGGGTGGACGTCCAGTAGGACCGGGTCATCTCGGCGGCCAGGCCGATCACGACGAGCCCGATGATCCCGTGGTACCAGCGCCAGCCGACGCCGATGCCGACGAACCCGTCCAGGATCATGATGCCCGCGCCCCCGCCGACGGCCGCCAGCATCACGGCCAGTACGGCGAGCACCGCGCCCCTCGGCAGCCGGCGGCCCACGGCGGTGACGGTGGCCAGGACGACGCACGCCCCCAGCACCCCGGAGGCCGCCGCGAACCCCTGCGCGAGGGACGCGTCCAGGAAGTAGCCCGCGGCCTCGGCCGCCGGCACGGGCGGCCCACCGGGGAACCCGAGCCTGCCCTGCACGGCGAAGACGGCCTTGCCCGCCGCGTACCCGAGCATCAGCGCCGCCAGCCCGTACGCCGGCCACCGCCGCGGGCGATGAGAGTCAACCATGCCGGCCACGCTAGGCACCCCCCGCCGCGCACCCCTCCCCCACACGCGCGACCCCCCTCCCCCACCAGAGGGACCCCCCTCACCCCCTCCACCCGAGGAGCACCGCGCTGCCGCCGTCCGGACCGGCTCCTACCGCCGACAGGGCAGCGCTCCATTCGACAGCCGGAATTCATGCCATTTTTCTTCCGGAAATTCACGGCTATCGTTTCGCCATCTCACGGATTCAATGTCCGGACATTTCCGTTTCCGGCGTTAATTCATTCCTATGGAGGTGGCTTCATGCCCGCAGGGCTGTGGAGAATCGCGGGCGCGCTGGCGCTCGCCGTACCGCTCGCCACGGCGCCCCCCGCCGTGGCGAGCGCGGCGGACCCGCCGTCGGTGGTGATCGACTCCTCCGAGTCCGCCCCCGGCCTGGTACGGCTGACCGGCCGCTTCACCTCCGCCTACGACGTGTCGGTCGTGCTGGACGGCGAACGCATGGAGCGGGCCAAGGTCACCGACCCCGACGCCGACGACAGCGGAACCTGGTCCTACGACCTCGACACCAGCGCCCTGGACGGCGAGATCGAGGTCTACGCCAAGGCCACGGCCGCCGACACCCGCTACGGCACCTGGTCGCCGCCGCTGACCCTGCGCGTGGACAATCCGCAGGCCAGGGCCCCGCGCGTATCGATCGCCGAACCCGCCGACGGGGCCCGGCTCACGCGTCCCACGCCGGTCCGGGTGGACGTGTCCGGCGCGGACGTGCGCACGGTCCGGGTCCGTGTCAACGGCGGCCCCTGGCGGCGCGCCGCCGGCGGGGCAGGACGCTACGTCACGCTGGTGAACCCGGCGCGGTACGGCGACGTCATGGCGAGCCTGGAGGCGGAGGCGGTCGACGCGCGCGGCCACGTGTCCAGGTCGTCCACCACGTACGTGGCGCTCGGGGCGGCGAGGAAGCGGGCGGCGGTGCCGCACCGGCAGGACCGGGCGATGTGGATCTGGGAGAAGGCATCCTACAACCTGGTGCTCAACCCGGGTTCGCGCCGCCTGCTGGAGACCGTCCTGCCCGCCGGATCGACGCTCTACCTGGGCGTGGACACCTACGCCGGGCGCGACCTGATCGAGGACGCGCGTCCGGAGCTGCGCGACCTGGTGGCCTGGGCGCACGGCCGGGGGATGAAGGTGCACGCCACCGTGGCCGGCGGGACCCGGCCGCCGTACCTGGGCGCGCTGTCCCGCTACCGCGAGCGCGCCGTCGGGGAGATGGAACGGGTCCTCGACTTCAACCTGTCCTCGAAGCCGGAGGAGCGGTTCGACGGGATCAACGTCGACATCGAGCCGTACAGCCTGCCCTGGTTCACCAGCGGCAAGCCCGACGTGCAGATCCAGTGGCTGGACACGCTGCGCGCGATGATCGCCCGCCGGGACGCCTCCGGGCAGCCGCTGCTGTTCGGCCCGGCCGTGCCGCGCTGGCTGGACACCTCCGCCTGCTGCACCGGCATCACGTACGGCGGGACCACCCGCACCATGGCCGAGCACATCCAGGACCTCAGCGACTACATCGCGATCATGGACTACCGCGACCAGGCGGACGGCGGCGTCGGCATCATCGCGCAGGCGGCCGGCGAACTGGCCTACGCCGAGCGCATCGGCAAGCCGCTGTCGGTGGTGGTCGGCGTGGAGACGCTGGACATCGCGACCAGCGGCGACCCGTCCAGCATCACCTTCCGCGAGGAGGGCAGGGACGCGCTGGAGGCCGAACTGGGCAAGGTCTCCCAGGCGTTCGCGGGCAGCCCTGCCTTCGCCGGGATCGCGCTGCACCACTACGACTCCTACCGGGAGCTGCCCACGGTCTGGGGCCCCTCGGCCAGGTGGCCCGCCCCGCCCGCCGACTCCGGGCCGCCCACGGGCGTGGCCTCGCCGCCGCGGGCCGTCGCGTTCGACCACGCCACGGTGGACCTGACGTACGGGCGGGCGCTGGACGACACCGAGGTCGCCCACTACGAGGTGCACCGCTCGACCGAGCCGGGCTTCACCCCCGGCCCCGGCACGCTCGCCGGGAAGGCGCGCGGCCTCACCCACACCGACACCGGCCTGCTGCCCGGCACCGCCTACCACTACCGGATCGTGCCGGTGGACGTGGCCGGGCACCGCGGCCCGGCCTCCGACCCGGTCACCGTGACGACCGGCGCGACCGCCCTGCGGCCCATGGTCGTGGAGTCGATGGCGGTGACGGTGGAGGGCGGCGCGGCCCGCGTACGGCTGCGCGTGGTGGACAAGGAGAGCGGGCAGCCGGTGGCGGCCACGGTGCGCGGGCGGTTCACCTTCTCCGCCGGCCGCTACGTGACGGTCACGGCGGGCGCCGACGGCTGGGCCACCGCGACGTCGGAGGCGCTGAAGCAGCCGACCGGCGAGGTCGGCTTCGCCGGTCACCGCCTGACCGCCGCCGGCCACTACTGGGCCGCCGCCTACGACCGCGACAAGGACGTCACGGCCCGCTGGTGACCCCGAAAGGGAGGGAATTCATTCCTCATATGCCACTGATAACGGAGTGAATTTAGGGTTGACATTACTTCGGAATAGCGAGAAGAATCCCGTTATGGAGCCACCTGAAGGAATGAATTCCCTCCCCAGGGGAAGGCGATTCCGCACCCTCGCGGCGCGCCTGCGGCAGGAGATCGTGCAGGGCCGCTGGCCGGTCGGCGGCAGGCTGCCGACCGAGTCCGAGCTGGCGCAGACCTACTCGGTCGGGGTCAACACCGTGCGCCGCGCGGTCGACCTCCTGGTCGAGGAGGGGCTCGTCCGGCGCCGGCAGGGGTCGGGCACGTTCGTGACCAGCTCCGTCACCCCGGGGGCCAGGCCGCGTCTCATCGGCGCGCTCGTCCCGTCGAACACCTACTACTTCCCGCAGGTCGTGCAGGGCATCGAGCGGGCGGCCACCGCCGCCGGCGTGCAGCTCGTGCTGGCCTGCTCCAACTACGACCCCGACGTCGAGGCCGGGCAGATCCAGCAGCTCGTCGACGTCGGCGTGGCCGGGCTGCTGCTGGTGCCCAACCTGCACCTCACCGCCGACCCCGACGCCCACCTGGCCCGCCTGCGCGGGCTGCCGGTGCCGTACGTCCTGGTGGAACGCCGGCCGGCCGACCCCCGCCCGGCCGACCCGACCTCCTACGTCTGCACCGACGTGCACGGCGGCGGCTACGCCGCGGTGCAGCACCTGAGCGAACTCGGCCGGGGCCGGATCGGCTACCTCGGCCGGATCGGCACCGCCAGCTCCGAGCAGGTCTTCGCGGGATACCGCCAGGCCGTCGCCGACCTCGGGCTTCCGGAGATCCCGGAGGCCGTGGCCCGGCAGCCCGTCTGGACCGGCCCCGACATGCTGGCCTACGCCAACACGCTGGTCACCGAGAAGGTGCGCGCGGTGGTGTGCCTCGGCGACCGCGAGGCCACCGCGCTCCTGCCCTACCTGCGCCGGGTCGGCCTGACCGTGCCCGACGACATCGCCGTCGTCGCCTACGACGACGAGGTCGCCGACCTGTCGGAGGTGCCGCTCACCGCGGTCTCGCCGCCCAAGGCGGAGGTCGGCCGCATGGCGACCGAGCTGCTGCTGCGCCGGATCGAGCTCGGCGCCGCCGCCCCGGTCTGCCGGGTCGTGCTGCAGCCCCGCCTGGCCGTCCGCGCCTCCTGCGGAGCCGCCTCCGGCAGCCTGGTCGAGGTCCGCGTCCCGACCTGACGCCGGCGTTCCCCTCACCCCCCTTCCCCCCTCTTCGTTCCTGTTGGAGGACCCAATGAGAGTGCGCGTGCTCGCCGCTGCCGCGGTGGCCGTCCTCACCGTGGCCGGTACGGCGTCGTGCGGCGGCTCGGCCGACGACTCCGGCGCCGTCACCCTGAAGCTCGGTTTCTACGCCGCCGCGGGCGACCCGGCCGACACGACCATGCGGCAGCTCGTCAAGGAGTTCACCGCCGCCAACCCGTCGATCAAGGTGCAGCTCGAGGTCGCGCCGTACGTCAAGTTCTTCGACCGGCTCAGGACGCAGATCGCCGGCGGCCAGGCGCCCCAGCTGTGGCTGTCGGACGGCGTGCTCGTGCAGGAGTTCGCCGCCCGCGGCGCGCTGGCCGACCTGAGCGACCGGGTCAAGACCGTCAACGCCGCCGACTACTCCGGCATCGACCTGAACCGCGACGCCCAGGGCCGGGTCTTCGGCTTCCCGCAGGGCGCCCAGACCCCGGTGCTCTTCTACAACAAGAAGATGTTCGCCGAGGCCAAGGTCGCCGAACCGACGGCCGAGTGGACCTACGACGACCTGGCCGCCGCGGCCAAGAAGCTCACCAAGGACGCCAACGGCGACGGCAGGCCCGACACCTACGGCTTCCGCGCGTACTCGCCGGGGTTCACCGAGAGCTGGTGGCCCATCGTCAAGGCGTTCGGCGGGGACGTCGTCACCGACGGGGGCCGCAAGGTCGTCGTGGACAGCCCGCAGTCCACGGCCGGGCTCGACTGGATGCTGCGCGCCATGGGCAAGGACGGCTTCGCCCCCGACTACGTGACCACCGAGGCCATGGGCAAGGGCGTCGTGCACACGCTGTTCGCGACCGGCCGGGTCGCGATGTCGTACGGCATCTACGCCCGCACGCTTCCCGCGGTGAGCGCCGGCGTCGACTTCGGCGTGGCGCCGCTGCCCAAGGGCCCGGCCGGGCGCGGCAACGTCGCGATCGTCAACTCGTGGGTGGTCAGCAAGGCCGCCTCCCCCGCGCAGGCCGACGCGGCGTGGAAGTGGATCACCTTCTTCTCCGGCGAGGGCCCGCAGCGCAAGTGGGCCGAGCTGGGCGAGGCGATCCCGATCAACAAGAAGGTCGCCGCCACGGCCCTGCCCGCCGACCGCGGCCCGGTCTTCCTGGAGTCGCTCGACGCGGCCACCGACCTCGGCACCAACGCCGTGTGGTCGGAGTACACCGAGGCCCTGGCCAAGCGCATGAACGAGGCCCTGTCGAACGCCACGCCGGTCGCCACCGCGCTCCAGACCGGGCAGAAGGAGGCCCAGGAGGTCATCGACCGCTTCTACGCCGGGAAGACGCAGTGACGGTGCTCACCAGGCGTTCCGGGCAGGTGGCCGCCGAACAGCGGCCGCCCGCCCGCAGGCGGCGCTCGGGCGAGCGGGCCTGGGCCTTCGCGTTCGCCTCGCCCTACCTCCTCCACCTGGTCGCGCTGGCCGCCTGGCCGCTGCTGGCCTCGCTGTTCTTCAGCATGACCGAGTACGACCTGATGTCCCCGCCGAGGTTCGTCGGGTTCGGCAACTTCACCCGCCTGTTCGGCGACCCGGTCTTCTGGCGCACGCTGGGCAACACCGCCTACTTCGCGGTGCTGTTCGTGCCGGCGCAGACGGCGCTGGCGCTGGCCCTGGCGGTCGCGCTCAACCAGCGGCTGCGCGGCATGGCGCTGTTCCGGGCGGCCTACTTCGTCCCGGTCGTCTCCTCGTGGGTGGTCGTCGCCTATGTGGCCGACGCGGTCTTCAACCCGCAGACCGGCATCGCCAACCAGGTGCTCGGCCTCCTCGGGCTGCCGGCCGAGAACTGGTTGCAGGATCCGGCGCTGGTGATCCCCACGCTGGCGGCGGTCGCCGTCTGGAAGGGCGTCGGCTACATGGCGGTGCTCTTCCTGGCGGGGCTGCAGGCCATCCCCGAGGAGCGCTACGAGGCGGCCAAGATCGACGGCGCGTCGGCCTGGAACCGGTTCCGGTACATCACCCTGCCGGGCATCTCCGGCACCACGTTCCTGGTGCTGGTGCTCACCTCCATCGAGACGCTGCAGTCCTTCGAGCAGGTCTTCGTGATGACCGACGGCGGGCCGCACGGCGCGAGCGAGCTGACCGTGCTCTACCTCTACCGGCAGGGTTTCCAGTTCTTCCAGATGGGCTACGCCTCGGCCGTGGCGTGGGTGCTGTTCGTGCTGGTGCTCGCGCTGACCCTGGTGCAGTTCCGGCTCCAGCGCAGGTGGGTGCACTATGCGTAAGACCGTCTCGTACGTGCTGGTGCTGGCGGGGGCGGCGGTCATGTTGCTGCCGTTCGTCGCGGCGCTGGGCAACTCGCTCAAGAGCTTCGCCCAGTACATCCAGGTGCCGCCCGCGTGGATCCCCGACCCGGTCCAGTGGGACAACTACGCCGAGGTGTGGCGGCGCACGCCGTTCGGGCTCTACCTGGTCAACAGCCTGGTGATCGCGGTGCTCGCGGTCGCCGGGAACGTGCTGACCAGCGCCATGGTCGGGCACTCCCTGGCCAGGATGCGGCTGCCGGGCAAGCAGGCGCTGCTGACGATGGCCCTGGGCACGATGATGTTGCCGACCGTCATCACGATCGTCCCGAACTTCCTGCTGTTCCGCTCGCTGGGCTGGCTGGACTCGATGCTGCCGCTCATCGTGCCGTACTGGCTGGCCACGCCGATCGGGATCTTCCTGATGCGGCAGACGTTCCTCGGCATCCCCAAGGACTTCGAGGAGGCGGCGGGCCTCGACGGCGCCAACCCCTGGCAGGTGTTCTGGCGCATCCACCTGCCGCTGGCCAAGCCCGCCCTGGCCACGCTCGCGGTCTTCACCTTCACCACCTCGTGGAAGGCCGTGCTGGAGCCCACGATCTACCTCACCTCGCCGGAGAACTACACGCTGCCGGTCGGCGTGCTGAGCCTGAAGGGGCAGTTCGTCGGCAACGACCAGCTCGTGACGGCCGCGGCGATGATGAGCCTGCTGCCGATGCTGGTCGTGTTCGTGCTGGCCCAGCGTTACTTCGTCCGCGGAACCATGTCCGCGGGTCTCAAGGGCTGAGATCAGGCCCTCCGTCCGATCCGGAAAGGAAATCGTGACCACAACATCCGGGCTGCGCCTGGGCGTCATCGGCGCGGGCACCATCGCGGAGTTCCACGTGGCCGCCGCCCGCCAGAGCGCCGGGCAGGTGAAGGTCGCCGCGGTGTGCGACGTACGGGCCGAGGCGGCCGAGAAGCTGGCCGCCGAAGCCGGCGCCCGCGTCTTCACCGACCACCGGGCGATGCTCGACGCGGGCGGTCTCGACGCGGTCGTGATCACCGTGCCGCACGCGCTGCACGCCCCGATCACCCTCGACGCCGCCGCGGCCGGGCTGCACGTGCTCGTGGAGAAGCCGATCGCCACCACGCGCGAGGACGCCGTCCGCATGATCGAGGCGTGCCGGGCGGCCGGCGTCGTGTTCGCGGTCGGGCACGTCCTGCGCTTCGTCCCGATGCTGCGCGCGGCGGCCGGGTTCCTCGCCTCGGGCGAGCTCGGCCAGGTCGTGGTGGCCGCCGAACGGCGCACCGCCGACTACGCCGACCCCTCGCGTCCCCGCTGGTTCCTCGACGCCGACATGGCCGGCGGCGGCATCGTGCTCAACGTCGGCACGCACAGCATCGACAAGCTCCAGATGCTCGTCGGCTCGCCGATCGTCGAGGTCACCGCGCACGTCGCCGGACCCGCCGGCGGGTCGGTGGAGACCGAGGCGGTCGCCCTGGCCCGGCACGCCGACGGCACCCGTTCGACGATCTCCGTCACCGGCACCGGCCTGCCGTTCACCGACGAGGCGGAGATCGTGTGCGGCGGGGGCGCGGTGCGCATCAGCCGCGGCGAGGGCGTCTGGTCCTTCCGGGGCGGCATCGCCACCCAGGTCGCCGCGCCCGGCATCGGCGAGATGGCCACCGCCTTCGCCGCGCAGCTCGCCGACTTCGCGCGGGCCTGCGCCGGCCGCACCACCCCCGAGGTCACCGCCGAGTACGCCCTGTCGGTCCTCGACGTCGCCCTGGCCGTCTACGAGTCCGCCCGCCAGGGTTCCACCGTCACAGTGAAGGGACAGTCATGAACCCGCTCGCGTTCAGCACGCTCGGCATGCCGGGCGCACCGGCCGAGGAGGTCATCGCCACCGCCTCCCGGTACGGCTGCGCCGCCGTCGAGCTGCGCTGCGCCGATGGTGAGATCATCGCGCCGGACACCCCCGACGGCGAGCTGCGCTCGATCGCCCGGACGTTCGCCGCCGCCGGGATCGGGATCGTCGCCGTGTGCTCCTACGTCCGCGTGGCCCGGCCGGACGGCGACCCGGTGGCCGAGGTGCTGCGCCACGTCGAGATCGCCGAAGCGCTCGGCTCGCCGTTCGTGCGGGTCTTCGGCGGGGTCGAAGGCCAGGACGACCCGGCCGCCGCCGCGACTCGGAGGCTCGCGGACGTGGCCGGGCGGCTCCCGGGCAACGGCGTGGACGTGCTGCTGGAGACGCACGACGTGTTCCTGACGGGCCAGGCGGTCGCCGGGGTGCTGGCCGCGGTCGGCTCGCCGCGCGTCGGCGCGCTGTGGGACGTGGTCAACCCGTGGCGGGCGGGCGAGAGCCCCGCGGCCACCGCGGACGCGCTGGCGCCGCACCTGCGGCACGTGCAGATCAAGGACGCGGCCTCACCCGCCGACCTGGCGCCCGTGCTGCCGGGCAAGGGCGCGGTGGGCGTGCCCGCCGTGCTGGCCGAGCTGGACCGCATCGGGTACGCGGGCGTCCTGGCGCTGGAGTGGGAACGCGCCTGGTACCCCGACGCGGCGCCCGTCGGCGAGGCCCTGACCGCCTTCCGAACGGTGCTGGGACGATGATCCCCCTGGCCGCCTCGGCGCGTCCGGGGGAGGGAACGTTCCAGCCGGGCGTGGGCGCGCCCGTACGCGGGCCGCACGCCGCCCTGGCCAGGGAGCTGCTCGGACCGGCCACCGGCGGCGACGCCCCGGGCGAGATCGAGCTGCGCCTGGTGCCCGACCCGTCGCTCGGCGCGGAGGGCTACACCCTGGACGTCGCCCCGGAACGGGCCGTGATCTCCGCCGCGGACGTCGCAGGGCTGCGCTGGGGCGTGCAGACGTTGCGCCAGCTCGACGGCCCCGGCGGCGTGCCCTGCGGGACCGTGCGCGACGTGCCCAGGTACGCCTGGCGCGGCGTGATGATCGACGTGGCCCGCTGGTGGCGCCCGATGTCCTTCCTGCGCTCGTACGTCGACCTGCTGGCGCTGCACAAGTTCAACGTGCTGCACCTGCACCTGACCGACGACCAGGGCTGGCGGTTCGAGGTGCGCGGGCATCCGCGGCTGACCGAGGTCGGGGCCCGCCGCGCCGAGTCGCCGGCCGGGCACGCGCGCGAGGGCCGGTTCGACGGCACCCCGCACGGCGGCTTCTACACCCAGCGGGAGCTGCGCGACCTGGTGGACTACGCGGCGGCGCGCGGGGTGAGCGTGGTCCCCGAGATCGAGTTCCCCGGCCACTCGCAGGCCGCCATCGCCGCCTGCCCGTGGCTGGGCCGCCCCTCCGGGACGCCCGTCCGGGTGCGTACGTCGTGGGGCATCTCCTCCCACGTGCTCAACGTGGGCGACCGGGCCGCCGGGTTCGCCCGCGACGTGCTCGACGAGCTGTGCGACGTGTTCCCGTCCAGGTACGTGCACATCGGCGGGGACGAGGTGCGCGGCGAGGAGTGGGCCGCCGACCCCGAGGCCGCGCGGCGGGTCGCCGAGGCCGGGCTCGACGGGCCGCGGGCCCTGCTCGGCTGGTGGGGCCGGCTCCTCGCCGGGCACCTGCGCGGGCTCGGCCGCCGCGCGGTGGCCTGGGACGACATGCTCGACCACGACCCGCCCGAGGACATGGTGATCATGGCCTGGCGGGGCGTGGACCGCGTCGAGGCGGCCCTGCGCGCCGGGCACGACGTGGTCGCCGCGCCGCACACGCACACCTACCTCGACTACGCCGAGTCCGACGCCCCGGGCGAGCCGGTCAGCATCTCGGGGCCGCTCCCCCTGGAGACGGTCTACGGGTACGACGCCGGCGAGTCCGTCCTCGGCATGCAGGCCCAGCTCTGGGGTGAGTACCTGCCCACCAGGGAACGCCTCGACTACAACGCCTTCCCGCGCCTGTGCGCCGTGGCCGAGGCGGCCTGGTCGGCGGGCCGCGACCTGGGCGGCTTCACCCGGCGGCTGGCCGGCCACCTCCCCCTGCTGGACCGGCTGGGCGTGGCCTACCGGCGACCCGAAGGAGCCGCGCGTGTTCACCTCTGAGCAGGAGCTGGAGGACCGGCTGGCCACCCCGTCGGCCGCGCTGACCGCCGACGTCGCCGGGCTGGACGGCGACCTCGTCGTGCTCGGCGCGGGCGGCAAGATGGGGCCGAGCCTGGTCCGGCTGGCCCGGCGCGCCCTGGAGGCGGCGGGTCGCGGCTCGGCCCGCGTGTACGCGGTGTCCCGCTGGTCGGACGGCCGGGCGGCGCGGGCGCTGGCCGACGAGGGCGTCGAGGTGGTCGCCCACGACCTGATGTCCGGCGGCGACCTGGCCGGGCTGCCCGACGCGGCGAACGTCGTGTTCATGGCGGGCGCCAAGTTCGGCACGTCGTCGGCGCCGTACCAGGCGTGGGCGGTCAACGCGGCGCTGCCGGCCGCCGTGGCCCGGCGCTACCGCGACTCGGCGATCGCGGTGTTCTCCACCGGCAACGTGTACCCGCTGGTGGACGTGGCCGGCGGCGGCAGCGCGGAGGAGGACCGGCCGGACCCGGTGGGCGAGTACGCGATGAGCTGCCTCGGCCGGGAACGCGTCTTCGAGCACGCCGCCGCGGCGTACGGCACCAGGGTCGCGATCCTGCGCCTGAACTACGCGGTGGACCTGCGCTACGGCGTGCTGGCCGACCTCGCGGCCACCGTGGCGGCGGGCGAGCCGGTCGACCTCACCACCGGGCACGTCAACGTCGTGTGGCAGGGGTACGCGAACGAGGTCGCGCTGCGGTCGTTGCGCCACGCGCGCGCCCCGGAGGCGTTCACCCTGAACCTGACCGGCCCGGAGACCGCCTCGGTGCGCCGCACGGCGGCCCGGCTGGCCGCCGCGATGGGGACGGAGGCGTCCTTCGCCGGCGTCGAGAGCGGCACCGCGCTGCTCAACGACGCCTCGCGCTGCCACGGCCTGTTCGGCTACCCGGACGTGCCGCTGGACACCCTGATCGCGTGGCAGGCCGCCTGGCTGTCGCGCGGGCTGCCCCTGTCGGGCAAGCCGACCAAGTTCGCGGTACGCGACGGGAGGTTCTGAGATGTCGATCGGCCTGCTGCGGGAGGGTACGGTCATCCCCGCCCACCCGCTGGCGCTGACCTCCGGGCGCGTCCTGGACGAGCGCCGCCAGCGCGCGCTCACCCGCTACTACCTGGCCTCCGGGGCGGGCGGCGCGGCGGTGGCGGTGCACACGACGCAGTTCGAGATCCGCCGGGCGGGGCTGCTGCGGCCGGTGCTGGAGCTGGCCGCCGAGGTCGTGGCCAAGGAGGCGGGGCGGCCGTTCGTCATGGTGGCGGGCGCGTGCGGCCGGACCGCCCAGGCCGTGGCGGAGGCGGAGCTCGCGGCCTCGCTGGGCTACCACGCCGTGCTGCTGTCGCCGCAGGTGCCCGGCGCGGGCGAGCCGGAGCTGCTGGCGCGGGCCAGGGCGGTGGGCGAGGTGCTGCCGGTGATCGGCTTCTACCTTCAGGAGGCGGTGGGCGGACGGCGGCTCGGCCCGTCGTTCTGGCGGTCGCTGAGCGAGCAGGAGTCGGTGGTGGCGATCAAGATGGCGCCCTTCGACCGGTACCGCACCGTGGACGTGGTCAAGGCGGTGGCGGCGTCGGGCCGCGACGACATCGCGCTCTACACCGGCAACGACGACAACGTCCTGGCCGACCTGCTCGCCCCCGTCGCGGGCCGCCGGATCGTCGGCGGGCTGCTCGGCCAGTGGGCGGTGTGGACGCGGGCGGCGGTGCTCATGTTCGAGGAGGTCCGCCGGGCGTGGGCGGGGGACGACGAGGTCCTGCGTTCCCTGCTGGCCCGCGCCGGCGACCTCACCGACGCCAACGGCGCGGTGTTCGACGTGGCGGGCGGGTTCCACGGCTGCATCGCCGGGGTGCACGAGGTGCTGCGCCGCCAGGGCCTGCTGGCCGGCACGTGGTGCCTGGACCCGGGTGAGGGGCTGTCGCCGGGGCAGGCCGGGGAGATCGCGCGGGTGAGCGCGGCCTATCCGTGGCTGGTGGACGACGAGTTCGTCGCCGCGCACCTGGACGACTGGCTGCGCTGAGACGACGACCGGGGCCGGGACACGCGTCCCTGCCCCGGTTCCCGCGCGTCAGACGGTCCAGTGGGCCGTGGACAGGGCGCGGACGGCGTCCTCGTCCACCTCGACGCCGAGGCCGGGGCCGGTGGGCACCAGGGCCGTCCCGTCCGCGACCTCCACCGTCTGGCCGCCGACGTACGCCGAGCGCACGAACTGGCGGCCGTTGAGGTCGACCGGGGTGTCCACGCCGAAGGCCGCGAACAGGTGCAGCGAGGCGGCGAACCCCAGGTCGGTGTCGGTCAGCCCCGAGCCCATGATGCGCAGCCCGGCGTCCTCGGCGAGCTGGCAGAGCCGGCGCGACAGCGTCAGCCCGCCCGACCGCTGCACCTTGGCGATGGCGATGTCGACGGCGTCGAGCTTGACGAACGTGGCCAGGTCGGTGGGGTGGCGCAGGCTCTCGTCCAGCGCGACGGGGAGCGGGCTGTGGTCGCGCAGGCGGCGCAGCCCGGTGACGTCGTTGGCGGGCAGGGGCTGCTCGAACGCCGTCACGCCGAGGTCGGCGAGCCGGCGTGCCATGCGCAGCGCGCCGTCCACCGTGTAGCCCTGGTTGGCGTCCACCCACAGGGGCGCGTCGGGGGCCGCCTCCCTGACGGCCGCGACGACGGACAGGTCCGTCGCCTCGTCGTGCAGGCCCACCTTGACCTTGAACGCGCGGTAGCCCTCCGCCCGCCCCTCCTCGACCGCCTGCCGCACCTCGCCGGGCGTCTGACCGGCCACGATCCAGCCCAGCGTGATCCGGTCGAGGCGGCGCTGGCCCCAGAGGACGCCGACGGGCACGCCGAGGGCCCGTCCGAGCAGGTCGTGCAGCGCGATGTCGAGCGCGGACTTGGCGATGGGCGAGCCGATCGTCAGCCCGCGGTTGATCGCCTTCTCGTAGGCCGCGCAGGCGCCGTCCAGGTCCCAGGCGGGGCGTCCGACGAGGGCGGGGGCCAGGTAGCCGGCGATCGTCGTCGAGATCGTCTCCACGGTCTCGTACGTCCAGGCGGGCGTCGGCGTGGCCTCGCCCCAGCCGGTCACCCCGCCGGCCGTCACCTTGACGAGAACCCGCTCGGCGGGCCTCCCCTCCGTGGTGACGTTTCCTCCTGAAATGCTGAACGAACGGATGGACGGCAATTGCACGACGAATATATCGACACGCTCGACGACCAGCGATTTCATCATTCTCCAACGAGCAGGAATTCATGCTTACCGCAGCATTTGAGCCTCCCGAATCTAGCATGCCGGAATTGATTCACGAATCAATGGCAGGAATTCATGCCGCAAATGCCGGAGCCCTTTCGCCGACGCCCTGACCTCCCGGTACGACGAGATCGCGGACTACGACCGGGCGAACCCGCCGGTCACGGGTCGGTGCCCTGGGAGGCGACGTGGTCCTCGTCGAAGATGTCACCCGCCGAGATCACGATGCGCGGGTCGGGCACGCCGACGACCTCGTCGTCCTTGTCGTCGTAGCCGAAGAGGCTGAGCACGTGGCGCATGGCCTCCAGCCGGGCGCGTTTCTTGTCGTTGCTCTTGATGACGGTCCAGGGCGCCGACTCGGTGTCGGTGTGCAGGAACATGTCTTCTTTGGCCTGGGTGTAGTCGTCCCATTTGCGGAGGGAGGCCAGGTCCATCGACGACAACTTCCACTGCCGTACGGGGTCCACCTGGCGGATGATGAACCGGGTGCGCTGCTCGGCCCGCGAGACCGAGAACCAGAGCTTGACCAGGTGCAGCCCCGAGTCCACCAGCAGGTCCTCCAGCCGGGGCACCTGCTCCATGAACTCCAGGTACTCGTGCACGTCGCAGAAGCCCATGACCCGCTCGACCCCCGCCCGGTTGTACCAGGAGCGGTCGAACAGCACGATCTCCCCGTTGGCCGGCAGGTGGGCGATGTAGCGCTGGAAGTACCACTGGCCGCGCTCGCGCTCGCTCGGCTTCTCCAGGGCGACCACCGTGGCCCCCCGCGGGTTGAGGTGCTCCATGAAGCGCTTGATCGTGCCGCCCTTGCCGGCCGCGTCGCGCCCCTCGAACAGCACCACCAGCCGGCGGCCGGTCGCCTTGATCCAGTACTGCAGCTTGAGCAGCTCGATCTGCAGCAGCCGCTTGTCCCGCTCGTACACCTCCCGGGACAGGCGCTCGTCGTAGGGGTAGTGCTGCCGCCAGGTGTCGACCGGGCGGCCGTCGGCGCGCACCAGCACCGGATCGTCGTCGTCGCCGTCGTCCACCCACAGTCCGGGGGTGGTGTCGAGCAGTTCGCTGTGCTCCGCGGCCGCCAGGGGGGCGAGGACCACGGGCTGCTCGTCGTCCGGACCGGTCATGCGGTCCGCGACCGGATGTTCGCGTTCATGGCATCCTCTCTTCACCGGACGCGGCGGGCTAATCGTGCCGGCGCTCCCGGAATTCGCCCGGCGGCGGCCCGTTCAGCTCGTGGCGCCCAGGTGCCCGCGCACCTGGGCGAGCAGGTCGTGCGGCAGGGGGGCGTAGCCGTACAGGGCCAGATAGGACTGGCCGGCGTCGCTGGAGGTGTAGTCGAGGAAGGCGCGCACCAGCGGGTCCGCCCGGCCCGCGCAGACGATCTCGTACGTGACCTGGACGATCGGGTAGGCGCCTGGGACCGCCCGCCGGTGGTCGAAGGCCAGCACCAGCCCGCCCTCGCGGCTCGTGACCGTGGCGCCCTGAAGGGCCTTGCTGGCGCTCTCCGGCGAGAGCGTGACGAACTCGCCGGCGGCGTTGCGCACGTCCGCGGTGCTCAGGCGGGCGCTGCTGGCGAAGCCGTACTCCACGTACCCGATCGAGTTCTGGGTGTGCTGGAGGACCTGGGTCATCCCGCTGGAGCTGGTCACGCCCTGGCCGACGCCGGTCCACGTCCTGGACGGCTGGTGCGGCCAGCCGCCGGTGGCCCGCAGGAACTCGGTGAGGTTCTGGGTGGTGCCGGACTGGCCGGAGCGGCGGAAGACGTGGATGCGGGTGCCCGGCAGGCCGTGGCCGGGGTTGTCGGCGGCGATCTCGCGGGCGTTCCACTTGGCGATGCGCCCGGTGAAGATGCCGGTCAGGGTCGCGGGCGACAGGCGCAGGGCGGGTACGGAGGTCAGGTTGTAGGCCACCGCGACCGGGGCGACGACCATCGGCAGGTGCTCGGCCCGGCTGCCGCAGCGCCGGTCGGCGCGCGCCTGCTCGTCCGGGGTCATCGGCACGTCCGTGCCGGCGAACGCGCTGCGTCCCGCGATGAAGTCCTCGATGCCGAGGTCGGAGCCGTTGGCCTCGTAGGTGACGCGTAGTTCGGGGTGGACGCGGTGGAACTCGCCGATCCAGGCGTCCATGGCGCCCTTCTGCGCGGTGGAGCCCGAGCCGCGCAGCCACGCGACGACCGGCTCGGGGGCGGACCCGTCCTCGCTGCTCATGCTCAGGAACACGGCCCCGGCCGCGGCGGCGGCCCCGGCGACCAGAACGAGCACGGTGACCAGGACCGACTTGGCCGTCCATGTCAGCCTTGCCATTGCACAAGGTTATGAACCGGTCGCGTCCGGACGCGTCATCCGGGGGTCAAGCCCTCGGACATGAACGGTTACCTTGTCGCCAAGCCGGCCGGCCGTCCCGTACCGCTCGGACATGTTCACCGCATGGACATCGGCCGGACGGAAAGATGTCCGGCGAGACGTACAGGGCCGTGTCCCGCGATGTGCTTCTCTGCCCGATTCGTTCCATATGGGGGCGTCATGCACTCCTCGTCCAAGCGGCGCCTGGCGGCACCGGCGGCCACACCGGCGCCGACGTCCCCGTGACCGCCGCGGGCCCGCTGGCCGAGCAGTTCACCGGCAAGCACCCCAACACCCACGTGCACGAGGTGCTCTCGCAGATCCTCACCTCGCGCCACTGAGCCCCGCGGGCGCTCAGCCGCCGCCAGGAGAGCCCGCGGGCGCTCAGCCGGCCGCCGCCGCCAGGAGCCGGGCCAGCGCGACCGGCTCGGTGATCATGGGCCAGTGCCCCGAGTCGATGTCGACGAGGTCGAGGTGCTTGACCCGGGCCAGCTCGGGGACGTCGCCCCCGTCGATCCACTCCCGCGCCTGGGCGGGGGTGAACTCGGGGCACACGACGACGGCCGGCACCTCGAAACGCCGCTCGTCCGTCAGCCGCACCACGCCCCTGGCCACCCCCTCGGGGACGGGGATCGCGGCGGCGGCGAAGCTCCGCCTGGCCTCCTCGTCGAGGTCGGCCGAGTCCGGCCCCTCGAACGGCCCCCACCCGGGGAACGGCATGACGCCGTCCGCGATCTCGAAGAAGTCGGCGTAGGTGCCGCCGTCGGCAGCGGGGAAACCGCCGATGAAGGCGACCTTGCCCACCTTGTCCGGGCGCGCGTCGGCGGCCAGCCAGGCCAGGGTGCAGGCGGCGGAATGACCGGCCACCAGGGGCCTGCCCTGAGCCGCGTCCACGGCGGCGAGCACCGCGGCCACCTGGTCGGCGAGCGCGGCGGAGGCGGATCCGTCGCCCTGGCCGGGGAGGGCGACCGGCACGGGACGGTGGCCGAGCGCCTCGATCGCGGGCGCCACCTCGTCCCAGGCGGAGGCGTCGAGCCACAGGCCGCCGATGAGCAGGATGTCCATGTCAGTCTTCTTTCCGTAGTGCGTTCAGGTCACGTTCCGCGTAGAGCCGGTGTTCCCATTCCTCGTTCAGGACGATGTGCAGGCACTCCTTGAGGGGGAAGCCCGCCAGCCGCGGCCAGCCGGGCTCGTCGCGGGTGACGTCCGAGGCGAGCCGTGCGGCGGTTAGCGAGGCGACGACCCGGCCGACCATCGCCTGACGAGTGCGGCGGACCGCCAGCACCTCCTCCAGCGGAGGCCGCGCCTCGCGGTCCCACGGGACGCCGTCCCAGCCGGGCGCCTCGTCCCAGGGCAGGTCGAGCGGGTGCCACGGCGAGACGTCGCCCAGGATCATCCGGCCGACCCAGGCGGCCGAGGCGAAGTTGAGGTGCCGCAGGGTCTGGACGAAGGACCATTCGCCGTCCACGCTCCGGTGGAGCTCCGCCTCCGGGAACGTCGCGGCGCGGGCGAGGGTGCCCGCCCACAGTCGTTCCAGGATCGCCCACGCCTCGGCGAACCCCTCGGGGTCCTCGGGGCGCATCCTGGCGCGCTCGGGCATGCGGCGGTTCAGCTCGGCCTCGACGAGGGGGACGATGTCCACGCCGTTCACCACGACGTTCCGCAGCTCGCCGCTGATCTCCACGTCGACGAGCTCGGCGCCGCTCACCCGCAGGCCGGAGAGGTCGGCCGCGCGCACGCGGGCGTCATGGAGGCGCACCCGCGTGAACGTGGCCTTCCGCAGGCACACGCCTTCGACGTGCGTGCCTTCCTGGAAGTCGGTCATGCCACCCCACGTTAGGACCTGTTCCGGACGTTCTACTTCCGGTTTCCGCCATGACCGTTCTAATCTGCCCGGGTGCCGACCGAACTCAGCCCCACCGCGCGAGCCCTGCGCGCCATGGAGGTCCTTCAGCGGCGTCCGGGCGTGACGGCCGGCGAGCTGGCCGCTTCCCTGGGCGTGACCGAGCGCGCCGCCCGCCGGTACGTCGGGATCCTGCGCGAGGCGGGCGTCCCCGTCGAGTCCGCCAGAGGCCCCTACGGCGGCTACCGACTCGGACGCGGGGCCAGGCTGCCGCCGGTCGCCTTCACCGAGCCCGAGGCGCTCGGCCTGGTCATGGCGGTGCTCGACGGCCAGCCGTCCGCCGCCGACGCCGACGACCTGGTGGGCGCCGCCCTGTCCAAGGTCATCCGGGCCCTGCCGGAAGGCGTCGGACGGCAGGCCGCCGCGCTGCGCGAGCACGCCTCCGCCGCCCCCGACCGGTACGCGGCCCGTCCGGACATCGCCGTGACCAGCGCGCTCGTCGCCGCGTCCGCGGCCCGGCGGCGCGTGCACATCGCCTACCGGAGCGGGTCGGGCCAGGAGTGGGAGGCCGAGGTCGACCCCTGGGCGGTCGTCGTCCGGTACGGGCGCTGGTACCTGCTGTGCCACTGCCACCGCGCCGGCGCGATCCGCACGTACCGGGTGGACCGCGTCCGATCCGTACGTCAGAGCACCCGCGGCTTCCGCCCGCCCGACGGCCTGGACCCGGTGGCGGCGCTGGAGGAGAACCTGGGCGCCGGATGGGCGTACTCCACCCGTGTGGTCTTCGACGCGCCCCTGGCCGAGGTGGCGTCCTGGGTCCGGCCGCCCATGGGGCGGCTCGAACCGTACGGGGAGGGCTGCGTGCTGGTCGGCAGCACGGGCAACCCGGCCATGTACGCCCAGGAGTGGCTGTCGGCCGTGCCGTTCGCCTTCCGCGTCGAGGGCGGCCCTGAGCTGCGCGCGGCGGTCGCGAGCCTGGCCGCCCGCCTCGCCGCCGCGCTGTCCGGTTAGCTCAGGGTCAGCCCGGACCGGTCGGCCGGTGCCGGCGGGCGCGGGCGCCGAGGATCAGGGCGGCCAGCACGGACGCCGCCGCCGAGGCCAGCAGGATCGCGCCCTTGGCCTGCGTCAGGTGCGCCGGGCCGGCGTAGGAGAGCTCGGCGATCAGCAGCGAGACGGTGAAGCCGATCCCGCCCAGGACGCCCACGCCTGCGATGTCGGTCCAGCTCAGCCGTGGGTTGAGGTGGGCGCTGGTGAAACGCGCGGTGAGCCAGGCGGCCCCGACGATGCCCAGCGGCTTGCCGGCCAGCAGCCCGGCCAGCACGCCCCACGTCACGGTCCCCGCCCAGAAGCCGCCCGCGCCCGACAGGGGGATCCCGGCCGACAGCAGCGCGAACACCGGCAGCACCACCCCGGCGCAGAACGGCCGCAGCGCGTGCTCGGCGCGGTGGGAGGGCGGCTCCTGCTCGCCGGCGCGCGGCCTGGTGCGCATCAGCAGGCCCATCGCCACGCCGGCGATGGTCGCGTGCACCCCGCAGGCGTGCGTCAGCGCCCAGATCAGCGCCGCGAGCGGCCCGTACAGCAGCCACGAGGGCAGCGCGCGGCGCACGGCGGTGACCGCGCGGCCCCGCCCGTGCTGCAGGTACGCCCACACGCACAGCCCGGCGGCGGCCCCGGCCAGGGCCGCGAGGTTGAGGCCCGAGGTGTAGCCGACGGCGATCACGACGACCGCGCACACGTCGTCCACGGTCGCCAGCGTCAGCAGGAACGTCCGCAGCGGCGCGGGCAGGCCGCGGCCCACCACGGCCAGGACTGCGAGCGCGAAGGCGATGTCGGTGGCCATCGGCACGCCCCAGCCGCCGGCCGCCTCGCCCGACGCGGCCGCGTTCACCGCCAGGAACAGCAGCGCGGGGACCACCACGCCGCCGAGCGCGGCCACGACGGGCAGCGCGGCGCGGCGCGGGTCGCGCAGCTCGCCGTGCACGAGCTCCTGCTTGAGCTCGTTGCCGACGATGAAGAAGAACACCGCCAGCAGCCCGTCGGCGGCCCACGCCTGGGCGCTCAGGCGCAGGCCCAGCCCGGACGGGCCGAACGACCACGTGCGCAGGGCCTCGTAGGACGCGGCGAGGGACGAGTTGGCCCAGGCCAGCGCGGCCAGCGCGGCGAGGATGAGCAGAGCGCCGCCGACCGCGTCGGAGCGCAGGGCGGTGATGATCCGCGACATGAGGGGAGATCTCCAGAACGGTAAGGACGAATCGGGCCACCGGATGCGCATCCTCGACCGCGCGGAGCATTCGCGCGCCGAAAGCCTTCAGCGAGCTCCGGCCGTGCGGAACTTCGCGGCGGAGGGCCTTCGGTGGGCCCCGGCCGTGCGGGCCTGCGGGTGGTGGAGGGCTGTCAGCGGGTCTGCGGCGGGCGGATGCCCGCGATCACGCCCCACGTGCTGACGTAGCCGTTCGTGCCGACCGGGCGGAACTCCAGCGGACGCACCGGACGGGCGTGCCGCTCGCTCGCGACATGGAGGCAGGAACGGAACTCACGCACCCTTGCCTCCCTTTTGTCCACCCATGTCCTCGTACCACCCTACAAGTTCCCGCCGCCCCTTGAATCCGGTACCCAGGTACGGGGTTACCGTCGGGACATGACGGCCGCCGCCGCCACCCCACGCCCGACCTGCGCGCCCACGCCCAGGCCAAGATCGACGAGATCGACCTGAAGATCGCCGACCTGACCACCATCCGGGAGTCGCTGACCCAGGTGGTCGCCGCCGGCTGCGCCTGCCCCGACTGCCCCCGCCCTCGCGGATGCGGTGTACTGACCGTCATGACGATGATCCGCTCGCTGCTGCTGTTCGCCCTGGCCGCGCTCGCCGAGATCGGCGGCGCGTGGCTGATCTGGCAGGGCGTGCGCGAGCAACGCGGCCTGCTGTGGATCGGCGGCGGCGTCATCGCCCTCGGCCTGTACGGCTTCGTCGCCACCCTCCAGCCGGACGCCGACTTCGGCCGCATCCTGGCCGCCTACGGCGGCGTCTTCGTCGCCGGGTCCCTGCTGTGGGGCATGGTCGTCGACGGCTTCCGCCCCGACCGCTGGGACGTCATCGGCGCCCTGATCTGCCTGGCCGGCGTCCTCGTCATCATGTACGCCCCCCGCTCCTGACCCCGCCCGGGCGCACGTCCGCCATGACGCGGCGCATGTCGGCCACGGCGCGCAGCGTCCCGCGCAGGGTGCCGGTCACCTTCGAGCGGCCCGTCCGGGGCAAATAGTCCACGTCCGCCTCGCCGATCCGCCAGCCGGCCGCCGCGGCGCGCAGCACCATCTCCAGCGGGTATCCGAAGCGGCGGTCGGCCAGCCCGAGCGACAGCAGCGGCACGCGGGCGGCCGCCCGCATCGGGCCGAGGTCGCGCAACGCCACGCCGGTACGTCGGCGCAGGCCACGGGCCAGCACGGCGTTGCCCAGCCGGGCGTGCCGGGGCCAGGCTCCGGCGCCGCGCGGCAGCCGCCGGCCGAGCACGAGATCGAGCTCCCCGCCGAGGACGGGCGCCGCGACCAGGGGAAGCTGGACGGGATCGAGCGAGGCATCGGCGTCCATGAAGCAGACCAGATCGGCGGACGCGGCCAGCAACCCGGCCTGACAGGCAGCGCCGAATCCGCGTACGGGTTCGGCGACCACCCGCGCCCCGAGATCGCGGGCGACCTCGGCCGAGCGGTCGGTGGAACCGTTGTCGACGACGATCGGACGGTAACCGGCCGGCATGCGCCCGAGCACCCAGGCGAGCGCGGCCTCCTCGTTCAGGCAGGGCAGGATCACCTCGATCGTCATGACCGGGCGAACTCCCCCATCCCGGCCTCGAACCCGATCGTGGCGCGGAACCCCAGCTCGGCCTCCGCCCGCCGGGGCGAGGCGACGATGTGGCGGACGTCCCCCAGCCGGTAGCCGCCGGTGATCCGCGGGGCGGGGCCGCCGCACCCGGCGGCGAGCGCGCGGGCCATCTCGCCCACGGTGCGCGGGGCGCCGGAGGCGATGTTCCAGGCCCTCATCCCGCCCGGCGGCGAGGACGCGGTCAGGGCCGCGAGGTTCGCCCTGGCCACGTCGCGCACGTGGACGAAGTCGCGGAGCTGGCGGCCGTCCTCGAACACGACCGGAGCCCGGCCGGCCCGCAGCTCGGAACGGAAGATCGCGGCGACCCCCGCGTACGGGGTGTCGCGCGGCATGCGCGGCCCATAGACGTTGTGGTAGCGAAGGGCCGCCACGGTCCCGCCGGTCTCCCTAGCCCAGTTGGCGGCCAGGTGTTCCTGGGCGAGCTTGCTGGTGGCGTAGGCGTTGCGCGGATCGGGCGGGGCGTCCTCCTCGACCGGGGCCCAGCGCAGGGGTTCGCCGCACCGCGGGCAGCGCGGCTCGAACCGGCCCTTCCGCAGGTCGTCCACGGTACGCGGGCCGGGCCGGACGTCGCCGTGCGCGGCGCACCCGTAACGTCCCTCGCCGTAGACCACCATCGAGGAGGCCAGCACCAGCCGAGCGATCCCGTGCCGGGCCATGGCGGCCAGCAGCACGGCGGTGCCGTAGACGTTGACGGAGGCGTAGGCGGGCAGGTCGGAGACGTCCACGCCGAGGCCCACCTTGGCCGCCTGGTGCACGACGGCGTCGACGCCGGGCAGCAGCGCGTCCAGGGCCGTGGCGTCGCGCACGTCCGCGCCGGTCCGCGTGTCCAGGCCGACGAGGTCGTGGCCCGCCGCCTCCAGGGCCTCGGCGACGTGGCCGCCGATGAAGCCGGCCGAGCCGGTGACCATCACTCTCACGCCGCCGACGGTAGCCGCCGCGCGGGCCGGGCCGAAGCGGCGTTCACGGTTCGTAAGGGTTCTTACGAAGAGCGAACGGGAACCGCCGCCGCGTCCTCGGACCGGCCCGGGGATGCGAGGCTGCCGCCGTGAACCGGAACACGACGGTGGCCGCCGGGACGCTGGCCGCTCTGGCGGCCGTGGTGCTCAGGACGGTGACGGGACCGCCCCACCTGGGCTGGTACCTGACGGCCTGGGCGCTGTTCGCGGCCGCGCTGTGGCGGGCCGGACGGCTGCCGGAACGGCCGCTGGCGGCGCTGGTCGTCGCGGGCGGGATCGCGCTTGCCGGGTTTGGCCTGCTGGCCCCGCCGAGCAGCAGCACCGACTCCTTCCGGTACGCCTGGGACGGCCGGGTGCAGGCCGCCGGCATCTCGCCCTACGACCATCCGCCGTCCGACCCGGCGCTCGCCCGGCTGCGCGACGACTGGCTCTTCCCGCCCGCCTGCGACGCCCCCGCCCTGTGGCCCCTGCCCGGCGGCGGCTGCACCCGGATCAACCGCCCCTCCGAGCCGACGATCTATCCGCCGGTCGCCCAGGGATACTTCCTGCTGGTCCACTGGCTGTCGCCGGACGGGGTGCGGCACAAGGCGCTCCAGCTCGGCGGCTTCGTCGCGGCCGTGGCCGTCCTGGCGATCCTGTGCCGGACGGCGGGGGCCCGGCGGGCCGCGTACTGGGCGTGGTGCCCGGCCGTGCCCGTGGAGGCGGTGAACAACGCGCACGTCGACGTGCTGGGCGTGCTGCTGGTGGTGCTCGCCTTCAGTGCCGTCCGGGGGCGCGGCGCGCTGCTCGGCGCGGCCGTGGCGACCAAGCTGCTGCCCGTGACCGCGCTTCCCGGCGCGTTGTCCGGCGTGCTGGCCGAGGGCGTGGCCTGGCGCCGGATCCTCGCCACGGCCGGGCCCGCCGGGCTCGTGCTCGCGCTGTCCTACCTGCCGTACGTCCTGGCCTCGGGTGCCTCGGTGGCGGGCTACCTGCCGGGCTATCTCAAGGAGGAACGCTACGACGGCCCCGGCGGCGGCAACCGCTATGCCGTCCTGCGGCTGCTCGTGCCGGACGGGTGGGCGCCCTGGGCCGCGATCGCGCTGCTCGGCCTGGTCGTCCTCGCCGTCCTGCGGTACGGCGACGCCGACCGGCCCTGGCGCGGCGCGCTGCTGGTCAGCGGCTCCCTCCTGCTCCTGTTCACCCCCGGCTACTCCTGGTACGCGCTGCTCGTCATCGCCCTGGCCGCCCTGGACGGGCGGTGGGAGTGGCTGGGCGTCGCGCTGGCCGGCGCGGTCGCCTACACCGCCGGCCCGGCGGCGCCCGGCACCCCGGGCACTCCCTCGTACGCCGCGGCCGCCCTGGCCGTGCTGATCGGCTGGGCCGTACGACGGTCCCGCGGCGGCGATCACCTGCTGTCAGCGGCTCGGAAGGACTGAGGAAGCTGAGTCACCCCACGTTCGAGCACATGCCGCAGATCGTGCTCATCGCCAAGGAGCCCGTGGCCGGACGCGTCAAGACCCGGCTGACGCCCCCGTACAGCCCGGCCGAGGCCGCCGCGCTCGCCGAGGCCGCGCTCCGCGACAGCCTGCGCGCCGTCGCCGCCGCCCCCGCCTGCCAGCGGGTGCTCGCCCTGGACGGGCTGCCGGGCCGCTGGCTGCCCCGGGGGTTCGTGGTGATCCCGCAACGCGGCACCGGCCTGGACGAGCGCCTCGCGGCCGCCTTCGCCGACGTCCACCGGCTGCGGCCCGGGCCCGTCGTCCTCATCGGCATGGACACCCCACAGGTCACTCCCGAGCTGCTGCGCGAGGCCGGGGAGGCGCTGGAGGAGCACGATGCGGTGTACGGCCCGGCCGCCGACGGTGGTTTCTGGCTGCTCGGGCTGCGGCGGCCGGACCCGGCGTTGCTGCTCGGGGTGCCCATGTCGCACGCGGAGACCGGCAAGCTTCAGCTCGACCGGCTCGACCGCGCCGGGCTGACCGTTCACCACCTGCCCGAGCTGATCGACGTCGACACCGCCGCGGACGCCGCCGCGGTGGCGAGTGAGGCCCCCGCGTCCCGCTTCGCCACCGCGATCCGGCGGCTGAGCCGATGATCGGGGAGATCTACGCCGCCGCGCTGGCGGGCGAGCGCGCCGAGATCGAGTACGTGGACGGCACCCGCGCCGTGCTGGAGGCCGCGCGCTGGTCCGCGCCGATCGACGGCGACGAGGAGCTCCTGAGCCGCTGTCGCAGCCCCACGCTGGACATCGGCTCCGGCCCCGGCCGCCTCACGGCGGCCCTGACCCGGCGCGGCGTCACCTCGCTCGGCATCGACATCACGCCGCGCGCCGTCGTCCTGACCCGCCGGGCCGGCGGGTTCGCCCTCCTGCGGGACGTCTTCGACGACGTCCCCGGCACCGGCCAGTGGGCGACGGCGCTGCTCGCCGACGGCAACATCGGCATCGGCGGGGACCCCGGGGCGCTGCTGCGCCGGGTCCGGCAGCTGGTCCGGCCGGGCGGCACGGTCCTGGCCGAGCTCGCGCCGCCTTGGACGCCCAGCCGGGTCGACCGGCTGCGGCTGCGCCGGGGAACGCGTGCCGGGGAGTGGTTCGGCTGGGCGACCGTCTCGGCGACCGACATCCGGCGGCTGGCCGCGAACGCCGGGTTCACGTCCTCCCGCTGCTGGCCGGCGCACGGCCGCTGGCTGTCCCGCCTGCGATAGCCCCCGCCTCGCGGACTCCGTCCACAGGACGGACCCGGCGGGACGGTCGACCGGCACGACGGGGAACACCCGGGTCACCGTGATGGCGGCCCGGGTGCGGGACCGCCGCCGGGCGCGTGCAGCCCTCAGTCGTCGTCGCCGCCGGACGCGCCGTGGTCGTCGTCGCTGTCGGACGCCCCGTGGTCGTCGTCGCTGTCGGCGGTCTGGTCGTTCTTCTGGTCGCCCTTCTGGGCGTCCGTACGGTTGCCCGTGCGGTCGTCGGCCTGGTCGTCGCCGTGGTCGTCGGCCTGGTCGTCGGCATGGTCGTCGGCCTGGTCGTCGGCGTCGTCGTCCGTCTCCTCGGCGAGGACGGTGCCCTTGGCGGCGTCCACGGTGATCTCGTGCTCGACGCCGTCGGCGGCGTCGATGTCGATCTCCCAGACCTGGCCCTCGTCCTCGCTCTCCAGCTCGGCCGAGGTGACCTTGCCGCCCGGCACCTTCTCCAGCGCCGTCTTCTCGGCCTGCTCCCGGGGGACCGCCGGAGCCGCGGACGTGGCGGCGGACGTGGGGGCGGCAGGCGAGGGGGTGGAGGCGGTGGCGAAGGCCGTGCCGGCGCCCGCGGCGAGTACGGTGGCCGTGGCCAGTCCAGCGATGATCATAGGCTTGCGCATGCGGAAAACCCTCCGTTGCGTGGTCGTCGTCCTGACGCCTCCTACAGTGGCCGCCGGCACGATAGCGACGAACTGCGGGAACCCTAACGTCCGGTTAAGACGCCGAACCGGGCCCCACGACCACCACGGCCCGCGAAAACCCTTGCGGGCACGCCCCCTACTCGTAACGGGCGCGGCGGGCGATCTTCTCGAACCCGAGCCCCTGGAAGAGGGCGCCCGAGGCCGGGTTGTTGACGTTGACGTCCAGGAAGACCTGGACGGCCCCGCCATCGCGCATCCGGCCGAGCGCCGCGACGGCCAGCGCCCGCGCCAGCCCGCGCCGCCGCCAGCCGGGCACGGCGCCCACCTGGACCAGGAACTCCTCCGCGCACGTCACGAAGCCGACCGCGACGCCCGCCTCGCGCGCCACCAGCGAGCACCCCGGCAGGAACCCGTCATCGACCAGCCAGTCGACCCACTCCTGCCGCGACCACCCGGGAAAGCCCGGACGGTCCGCGAAGGACGCGGCGTACGCCTGGTGGAAGGCCCCTTCGGTGTCCGGGGACCACTCCTCGACCGCCACCTCCGGCGGCATCGGGACGTCCGGCAGCGGCCGGGCCAGGTCGCGCCGGAAGACGTCCTCGGCGAACGCCTGGCGGAACCCGCGCGCCAGGAACAGCGCGTGCGCCTGCGGGGTCAGCGACTCGGTCTCCAGCCGCACCGCCCCCGGTTTCACGGCCAGCCGGTCGAGCAGGCCCGACCCCAGCCCCCGTCCCCGGTGGTCCGGGTCGACCAGGCCCGTCGCCGCCGACGTCCCGCCCACCGGCCGCACGGCCCCGCAGGCCACCAACCGGCCGTCCGCGAACGCGCCCACCGCCGTGCCCCCGGTGTACCTGCGCTCCAGGAAGGACGGCGACGCGGTCGCCGGGAGCCCGCCGTCGCGCGCCGCGCACCTGCCGGCCAGACCGGCGATCTCCGGCAGGTCCGCGGCGGACAGCGCGGCCCATTCGATGGTGGTCACTACGGTCTCCTTCGCGTGCGGATGATCAAGTATGTCCTCGCACCGGAGGCGACGAGGCCCAGGGAGTGACGGCCCGCTGTCGCAGGCACGGGCCAGGGGTGCCGGCGCCGGCGCCGGGACGCGGGCCGAGGACGGCCGGGGGACGGCCGGGGGCGCGGCCTCAAGCCGTACTGATCGGTCAGCCGTTCCCGGGGACGCAGTCGAGGACGACGTTGCCGAGCGGGGTGTGACGCACCCCGGCCACGTCGAGCCCGGCCCCGGCGGCTAGAGCGGCGTAGTCGTCGACCGTCCGCTCCCGGCCGCCGCTCAGGACCAGCATGCGCAGGTTCATCTCGGCGAACATGGCCGGGTCGTCGTCCGCCCCGCCCCGGGACTCGATCACCACGACCCGTCCGTGCGGCCCGGCCGCGTCGGCGCAGCGCCGCAGGACGCGCTCGGCGTCGTCGTCGCTCCAGTCGTGGATCACCCGCCTGAGCACGTAGACGTCGCCGCCGGCGGGCAGCGGCTCGAAGAAGCTCTGGGGGGCGAACGCGCACCGCTCGTCCAGCCCGAGCCCGGTCAGGAACCGCCGGCCCCGCTCCAGCGTGTCGGGCAGGTCGACGAGCGTGGCCCGGAGCCCCGGGTTGGCCTTCAGGAGCTCGGCGATCAGGGCGCCGGTGCCGCCGCCGACGTCCACGACGTGCCGTACGCCGGACCAGTCGTACCCTTCGGCCGCGTCGGTGAGGTCTCCGGCCCCGGCGGCCATGAGGGCGTCGAACGACTCGCCCACTTCCCGGTGGGCGGCGAGATGGTCCCAGATCGTGACGCCGAACACGGTCTCCCACGCGGGCTGCCCGGTGCGGACGGTGTGCAGCAGGCCGGTGAACGAGACGTCCATCTGCCCGCCGAAGCCGTCGAGGTCGAGCCGGTCCCGCATCATGGAGGGGTGGCCGGAGGCCAGCAGCGCGGCGGGCTCGTTGACCGCGAACACGCCGGGCGTTCGTTCGGCGTAGACGCCGCGGCAGGCGAGGTGCCGCAGCAACCGGCCCAGGGCGTCGGCGTCGGTGCCGGTACGGCGGGCCAGTTCCTCGACGGGCAGCTCGTCGCCGCCCATCAGATCGGTCAGGCGCAAGGTGGCCGCGACGCGTACGGCCATCGGGGTGACCATGTCCGTGACGGGGGCCAGCACCTCCCACGCCGCTTCCCACGCCGTCGGACGGACGGTCTCGTCGCCGGTGCCTGTCATGGCCGCGCCCCCTTCTCCCAAAGGATCAAGGCTCGCCCGCAACCTACCACGCGATCACCCGCCGCTGCCGTGCCCATCTCAGGGCGAACCCGCCCCAACGGGCGGGAACACGGAGAGGACAGACCCCGGTCCCCCGAGAGGGACAGAGCAGGCCCGTAGGTCAGCCCAGGAGCCTGGAGAACAGGGTCCCGAGGCCGAGGCCGTCCAGGAGGGACGTCGGCCGGTCCTGCTCGGTGGTCGCCGCCGACAGGGGCACGTTCTCGGTGGCGCACGCCGACGGCCTGCCGACCAGGACGTCAAGCGTCCTTCTGACGCCGAGCGCGTCGAGCAGCGACACCTGGGACGAGTCGGTCGTGATCGACATGCCGGTGTCCGAGGCGCGGATGGTCGAGGCGCCGTCGGTGACGCACGTCTCGGGCCGGTTCACCAGCGCTTCGAGCACCGCCGTGGCCCCCGCGGCGTCCAGGAGGGACGTCGGCTCCTCCTCGGCCGACGAACCGACGTCCGCGGAGTCGGTGGCCGACGGGTCAGTGGCTGCGGAGGCCGTGGCCGAGGAGCCGGTGGGCGAGGAGCCGGTGGGCGAGGAGCCGGTGGGCGGGACGCAGCCCATGGCGTCGGCGACGATCGGCTCCAGGATCCTCCTGGACAGCGCGTCACTGTCCGAATCTGTGAGCCCGACGTCGCCCGGGTCCCCGTCCGTCCTGGTCACCCCGACCTCGTCCTCCACGTCGAGCAGGAACGCGTCGAGGACGCCCGGGAACTCGGCGGCCTCGACGAACGACGCGTCCGCCGAGAGCGGCAGCGCCCCGGGCCGGTCCGCCGGACGGAGGAGCCCCCGTAGGAACGTGCGCACGGCCGAGGTGTCGAGCAGCGTGCCCGCCACGACCGAGGGCCCGCCGGCGATCTCGACCCGGGCGGCGACGCACGGCGCGGCGGCCGTGCCGGCTTCCTCGGCCGTCGCCGGGCCCGCCGCCGCCAGCAGCCCCACTGCGGTCAGGCCGAAGACGGCGATCGTTCTCTTGCACATGGGTGCCTCCCCGCGACGTTACGTGATCATCCGCAGCGATCATTACCCATTGCAGTGGATCAACTACTCTATGAATGTTCACAGCCCTCTTTACCCGCCGAAACCGGGTCACCCCGCATGCTCTACCGTCTGCTGAGCGAGCGACCGTCGAGCGGAAGGACCCCATGAGACACGTGAACGGCGTGAGCGCCGAGGAGCTGTCCGGCCGGCCGGCCCGCATCGCCCAGCACGAGACCGACCACCTGAACGGCACCCTCCACCTCGACCGCGCCGACCTCCGCACGCTCTCGACCACCGCCAACCACGAGCGCTTCCAGGCCCCCGGCCCTGACGCCCGCGGGGTCACACGCTGCGGATGACCGAGACCACGATCCCCAGCACCACGGCCTGGTCGCCGTCGATGACGTCGTAGCGGGGGTTGCGCGGTTCGAGCAGGACGTGCCCGCCGCGCCGCCGGTAGACCTTCACGGTGGCCTCGCCGTCGATCATCGCGGCGACGATCTGCCCGGAGTGCGCCTCGGGCTGCTGCCGCACCACGACGATGTCGCCGTCGCAGATGGCCGCGTCGACCATCGAGTCGCCCCGCACCCGCAGGCCGAACACGGTGCCGCGGCCGGTGAGGTCGCGGGGCAGGGTCAGGGTGTCGTCGAGGTGCTCGTCGGCGAGGATGGGGGCGCCCGCGGCGATGTCGCCGACCACGGGGACGCTCACCAGCTCGCCGGACGGCTCCGGCGACGGCGGCCGCAGGAACAGGCGCACGTCGATCGGGCGGGTCATCGTCGCGCCGCGGCTGAGGAAGCCCTTCTCCTCCAGGCTCCTCAGATGCTTCGAGACCGACGAGGACGAGCGCAGCCCGACCGCCTGGCCGAGCTCGCGCGTGCTCGGCGGGTATCCGTGTCTGACCACCCAGTCGCGGATCGTGGCCAGGATGCGCTGCTGGCGTTGCGGCAGGGCCGAGAAGTTCAGGTACTCGAACGCGTCGTGGTCGTCGTAGGTGGTCACAGAGGAATGCTAGAGGCCCGGTGGCGGGCGCGGTGGCGACCACCGGCGGAACGGGCGATCCCGGCCGCGAGGGCGCCGGCCGCGGCGGGACGGCGACAAAGAGGTGACTTCCAGGGCAATGAAGTGCTGACACTACTGTAAGTAGTTAATTCACTACAGAGGGTATTTGCAAGGGGAAGCAACAAGTGTCCCATGCCCGTCCCGAGAAAGGAGGTGGAGCCTTGCGTGTCCTGATTCAGCTCCGCCCCGCCCGAGAAACCGTCGAAGCCGTCCTCGACCCCGGTGTGACCGCCACCGTCGCCGACGTGGCGGGCGACCTGCCGGGACTCGTCCTGGACCAGGCGTTCGCCCCGCTGGCCCTGCCGCGCGCGCTGCCCGCCTCACCCTCAGGCGGCCTGCTGTCGTCGCTCAACCGGCCGCTGGGCTTCTCCCTGTCGGCCGAGCACGCCGGCGTGCTCGTGCGCGGCGAGCTCTCCGACGACGACCTCACCTCCAGGCTGGCGCTGCTGTCGTCGTCCGTACGCGAGGTCGTCGGCGTGTTCGCCGACCCGTCCATCCATCCCAACCTGACCTGCGCCGACACCGGCCCGGTCGGCGACTGGCACGACGTGGAACGCCTGCTGCACGCCTCCGACCTGCGCGCGGCCGGCTACGACGGCCACGGCGTCAACCTGGCGGTCGTGGACGGCGGCGTCAACGCCGACCACGTGAGCACCAAGCTCGGCCGTCAGGTCACGCTCGACGCCGGGCACAGCTGGGCCCCGCCGGGCGTCACGCCCACGCCGGGGCGCTACCCGGTGGAGCACGGCAGCCTGTGCGCGTTCAACACCCAGATCGCCGCCCCGCGCTCGACGCTGCTCGACATCGCCGTCCTGCGCAGCAGGAAGGGCACGGTGGAGGGCATGCTGTCCGACGCCGTGGCCGCCTACGCCCATCTGCGCGGGCTCCTGGAGGCGATGCCGGCCGAGTCCCGTTCGCTGGTGGTGAGCAACAGCTGGGGCCTGTACAACCCGGAGCAGGACTTCCCGCCCGGCCACCCCGGCAACTACTCCGACAACCCGATGCACCCGTTCAACGTCATGATCTCCAGCCTGGAGCACGCCGGGGCCGACATCGTGTTCGCGGCGGGCAACTGCGGGCGCGACTGCCCGGCGGCGAGCTGCGGGTTCACCGACATCGTGGGCGGCAACGGCCATCCGAAGGTGGTCACGGTGGCCGGGGTCGACACCCACGGCGAGCGCGTCGGCTACTCCTCGCAGGGCCCGGCCCGGCTGGGCGACCACAAGCCCGACCTGGCCGCCTACACCCACTACGCCGGCTCCGAGGCCGGCGGGCCCGGCACCCCCGACACCGGCACGTCCACCTCCTGCCCGGTCGTCGCCGGCGTCATCGCCGCGCTGCGCACCCGCCACCCGTCGGCCAAGCTCTCGCCCGCGCAGCTCCGCACGCTGCTCAACCGCACCGCCGAGGACCGCAGCACGGTCGGCTTCGACCATGACTACGGCTACGGCATCGTCAACCCCGTCGGCGTCCTGGCCGCGCTCCGCTCGCACCGCACCCGGGCCGCCTGACCCGCGGCGACGCCGCGCACCCGCGAACGAGACGGGTGCGCGGCGTCGCCGTCCACCGGGGAGGGCCGGTGGAGGGAGAGGTCAGCCGTGGTTCCAGACCGAGGAGATCCGGTCGTTCCAGCCGCTGGGGACGAGGGTCGGGATGTCGGAGAAGGGGGCGACGAGGATGGAGCTGCCGCCGAAGTTGATGTGCTCGTAGTAGCGGACCGTGCAGTTCGTGCCGCCGATGGAGCTGATGACGTCGTTCCAGTCGTGCAGGTGCAGCGGGCCGTGGTGGACGTCGGTCAGATCGTTGTAGCCCAGCCGGGCCGGGCACCAGAACCAGTCACCGGCGTACTCGACGTGCTCGAACATCTGCACCTCGCCCTGCGTGGCCGGGCGCGGGTCCCGCAGTCGCGCCGAGGCCCACAGGGCGCCGTTGAGCGCGGTGTCGTCGGTGAGCGCGGTCAGGCGCTCGGGGTGGTAGAGGTAGGTCAGCGGGCGGCCGTCGAACCGCGCCAGGTCGGCCGGGTCGTGCTCGACGCCGTCCACGACCACCGCCATGGCGGGCGCGGGGTGGGTGAGGGGCCGCGCGGGCTTGGGCCGGGCCAGCGCCCTGGCCGGGTCCATCGGCACGGGCGGGGCCGAGCGGGGCGCCCTGACCGCCTTGGCGACGAGCGCCTCCAGCGTGGTGATGCCGTGGTCGCGCAGGAGCGCCAGCACGTCGGACTCCTCCAGGCCCCCGACGTGGTCGGAGAACTCCAGGAAGCGCTCCACCTGGCGGCGGGCGGGGGTTGAGATCTGGGTCACGGGTGCCTCCCCTGGTAGTGCTGCGTACTCCTTCATGGTCGGGCGGGGCGGCGGCCCGGACAGCCCCCCAGTGTCGGGGATGGCGCTCAGGAGGTGAAGGCGGCCATGAGCTCGTCCCGGCCGCTCGCGCCGGTCTTGCGGAAGACCGCTTTGAGGTGGTCGTGCACGGTGTGCCCGGAAAGGTCGAGCAGCCGGGCGATCTGCTTCGGCGCCGCTCCGCCGCACAGCAGGTCCAGCACGCCGCGCTCGCGCGGGGTGAGGGCGTACCAGTCGCAGAACGAGGGCAGCAGCAGCCCGCCGGTCGCCGACTGGATCACCACGGCCACGTCGCCCGCGCCGTCCTCGTCCAGGGCCTGGGCCTCGACGGCGAGCCAGCGGCCGTAGCGGGCCGCGGGGGCGCAGATGATCGGCCGGGCGGCGTCCGCGCCGCGCGCGTGCTCGGCGGCGTCGGCGGCCAGGGCCGTGACGAACGTGTCGGCCAGCCAGGCGTGCACGCCGTGCCGGTCGGGGCAGCGCAGCCGGTCGAGCCATGCCTGGGCCTGCGGCGTCACGGCGCGGATCGCGCGGTCGGGGCCGACGACGATCACCCCGGCCGACAGGGCGGGCACGGTGGGGGCGAGCGGGGCGGCGGTGACGTACCCGCGCAGCACGGTCATCAGGGCCGGGGCGAGCAGCGTCGCCCTGTGCAGGTCGTCCTCGGTGAACGGCGGGGCGTCGCGGGCGCGTACCAGCCCGAGCAGGCCCCACACGCCGCCGCGCGCGTCACGCAGCAGCAGCCGCAGCTCGCAGGAGGCGCCGCAGGCCGCGAACGCCCGCCGCGCCCCCTCCTCGGCGCCGGCCACCGCGACCGGCACCCGCAGCCGGGCCAGGGACGCGGGCCGGCAGGGGTCGCCGTGGGCGCGGCGGTGGGCGAGCAGGGAGACGGCGAGCTCGCGTTCGTAGCGGTGCCAGAAGCTGAACGAGCCCTGCCCGAGCCCGGTCGCCGGGCTGGTGCCGACCAGGCGCAGCGCGTCGTGCCGCAGCAGCGGGGCGATGGCGGCGGACACGGCGGCGCCGAGGTCCTCGGCGGCGATGCCCCGGTCCATCAGGGTGCGCACCTCGTGGACCACGCGGTCCTGGCATGAGCTCACGCGGCCAGGCCAGCACACCGTCGCACCGCCGCGCAAGCGGAAAGTAGTCGGCCGGCTACGCATCCCGCCCGTCCGCGGCCTGCCCCAGCCGTCGGAGCTCGTCCTCCGTCAGGGTCAGGGACGCCGCCCGCGCCGAGGCCCGGACCGACTCAGGACGGCTGGCGCCCGGGATGGGGACGACGTGCCCGGAGTGGGCCAGGTGCCAGGCCAGGCAGACCTGCTGCGGGGTGACGCCGCGTTCCTCGGCCACCTCGTGGAAGGGGGTGCGCGGCGGGGCGGCGCCGGGGCCGTCCAGGGCGCTGCGGGCGATGCCGCCGAGGGGGCTCCACGGCAGGAAGGCGAGGCCGAGGCGGCCGCACAGCCGCAGCTCGGGCAGGCTGTCGCGGTGCTGGGGGCTGTAGCGGTTCTGGACCGAGACGAGGGAGTCGCCGAGGACGGCCCTGGCCTCGTGGATCTGCTCGCAGGTCACGTTGGAGACGCCGGCCGCGCGGATGAGCCCCGCGTCGAGGAGGTCGCGCAGCGCGCCCACCGACTCCGCCCACGGGACGGCCGGGTCCGGCTTGTGCAGCTGGTAGAGGCCGATCGCCTCGACACCCAGGCGGCGCAGGGAGCCCTCGCAGGCGGCCCTGAGATGGTCGGGACGGCCGTCGACCGTCCAGGCGCCGTCGCCTGGACGGCCGCGTCCGCCCTTGGTGGCGACCAGGACACCGGAGGCGTCGCCGGGCCGGGCCGCCAGGGCCTCGGCGATGAGCTCCTCGTTGTGGCCGCGCTCGCCGGCGTGCCAGTGGTAGGAGTCGGCCGTGTCGATCAGGGTGATGCCCGCGTCGAGGGCGGCGTGCACGGTGGCGATCGCGCGGGCGCGGTCGGGGCGGTCCTCGATGGACAGCGGCATGGCGCCGAGGCCGACGGCGCTGACCTCGGCGGTTCCGATGCGGCGGGTGATCATGGTTGTCCGGCTTTCCGGGAGGAGGGCGGTTTCAGGGATGACGCCGGTTCACGCGGCGAGGTCGGCGGCGGCTCGCGGCAGCCGGGCCGCGACGTCGGTGAACGGGAAGCCGAGCGCGGCGGCCCGGCCGTTGTCGACGGCGTAGAAGCGGGTCCGGCCGGCCAGGGCGCGGGCGAGGGCCGCCGCGTCCGCCCGGTCGGCCACGACGTGCTCGACGCCGGACGGCGGCGCGGCCGAGCCCCGGTTGACCACGGTCACATGGTCCCCACCGTCCCGCAGCAGGCGGATCAGGTGGCGGCCGAAGTAGCGGTTGCCGCCGATGACGCAGATCTGTCGCATGCCGCCAAGACTGGCCCGGACGGGGTCACCAGTGGTAGTGGTGGCTTGCTGGCCTCGTGTTAAGGAGAACTGTTGATCGACGCCCATCGGCTCAGGGTGCTGCGGGAGGTGGCCGCGCACGGCAGCTTCAACCGGGCCGCGGCCGCGATGCTGCTCACGCCGTCCGCCGTCTCGCAGCAGATCGCCGCGCTGGAACGGCAGCTCGGCACCCCCGTCGTCACCCGCAGCACGCGCGGCGTGGCCCTCACCGAGCCGGGCCGGCTGCTGGTGGAGACGGCCGAGACGATCGCGGCCGAGCTGCGGCACGCGCGGGAGCGGATCGACGAGCTGGCCTCCGGGCGCGGGCGGCTGACCGTGGCCACCTTCACCAGCGGGGGCCGCGCGCTGCTGCCCGGCGTGCTGGCGCGGTTCGTCGCCGCCCATCCCCAGGTCGAGACGAACGTGGTCGAGCGGGAGCCGGAGGACAGCCTGCCGCTGGTCCGGCGGGGCGAGGCGGACCTGGCCGTCGCCTACCACTTCGCCGGGCCGCTGCCGGTGCTGCCCGGCGACCGTACGGGGCTGAGCTGGACGCCGCTGGCCGAGGACCCGCTGTCGGTGGCGTTGCCGGCCGCCCATCCGCTGGCCGGCCGGCCGTCGCTGGACCTGACCGAGCTGGCCGAGCAGCCGTGGGTGATCGGCTGCTCCAAGACGGAGGCGTTCCTGCGCGGCTACGCGGCGGCGGCCGGGTTCGAGCTGCGGGTCAGCGGCTCGACCAGCGACTACCACCTGGCGCAGGCGCTCACGGCGGCCGGGCTCGGCGTCAGCCTGGTGCCGTCCATCTGCCTGGCGCCCGGCACGCCCGGCCTGGCCGTCGTGCCGCTGAACCCGCCGCGTCCCGTCCGCTACATCGGGGTCGCCACCGCCCGGCGGCGCGACCACCCGCTGGTGCCGACCCTGGTGGAGTGGCTGCGCGAGGAGGCGGCCACGCTCGGCCGGTAGCGGACCGATCCTGTCCGCCGGTGCTGTCACAGTGTTCCCGGAAACGTTCTCTCCACCGAATGGAGTGATGTCATATGAGCCGCCATGTCCAGATCACCTTCGACGCCCACGACCCCAAGGCGCTGTCCACGTTCTGGCGCGACGCGCTGGGCTACGTCCACCCCGGCCCGCCCGGGGTCGAGCTGCCCGAGGGCGCCGACCCGCTGGCCGCGTGGGACGACTTCCTGGCCCGGGCCGGCGTCCCCGAGGAGGAGCGCGACGCCAGGTCGGCCGTCGAGGACCCCGACGGGCGGGGCCCCCGGGTGTTCTTCCAGCGGGTGCCGGAGGGCAAGGCCGCCAAGAACCGCGTGCACCTCGACGTCCGGGCGGCTCCCGGGCTGCGCGGCGAGGAGCGTATGGCGGCGCTGGAGGCCGAGTGCGAGCGGCTGGTCGAGCTGGGCGCGACGCGGGTGCGACGCCACGAGCCGGAGCCCCCGTTCGGCGCCGGCCACATCGTGATGACCGACCCCGAGGGCAACGAGTTCTGCCTCGACTAGGCCGTTCACGCGCGTCCCCCCGGGCGGCGCGGGGTGGCCGGTGTCAGTCCCCGGCGCACCTGCACGGCACGGACACCAGCGTGCCGGCTTCGATGTGGGCCAGCTTCTTCGAGCCGAGGCAGAAGCGGCATCCGAGCGTCTCGGCGATCCACGGGTCGGACCACACCCTGTGCTCCCAGGCCGGCGGCGGCCCGTCCGGGGGCGGTTCCTCGCCGCGCTCGGCGGGCTCGCCGCCGCCGCCCACCTGGCCGAGGCCGCCGCAGAACGTGCAGGCGAGGAACGGCTCCCCGAGCCGCACGCCGCGCCGGCCCTGACATTCCGGGCAGGTCATCGGGTCCGTCACTTCCGGACGCTCTTCCTGCTCGTCATCGTTCGCCATACTTCGGACGGTAGCCGAACATGCGCGGAGTGTCCGCCGCTCGACGGAACCGGCGCGTACGTGCGCACGCGTGCCCGGCACGGCGCGTCGAGGCTGCCCGCGGGGGTGGGGTCCGGCGAGGCCGACGCCTGCGAAGATGACCGCATGACCAAGTTGACCGGACCGCAGATCGCGCAAGAGGACCTGGCCGGGTGGGCGTACCTGCTGCGCGGCCTGCACACCCGCCTCCGCACCGGGACGTTCGCGGCCGGGCTCGCGCTCGTCGACGCCATCGGGGCGGTGGCCGAGGAGATGGACCACCATCCCGATCTCGACCTGCGCTACACCCATGTGGACGTCCGGCTGACCAGCCACGACACGGGCGGGGTCACCGGCCGCGACGTACGGCTGGCGCGCGCGATCTCGGCCCTGGCCGCCGACGCGGGCGTACGGCTGGACTCCGCGGCCGTCTCCGCGCTCGAACTCGGCCTCGACACCCCCGCGCGGGACTCGGTACGGCCGTTCTGGGCGGCGGTGCTGGCGATGGAGCCCGACGCCGGGGACGACCTGCGCGACCCGGCCGGCGCGCTGCCCAACGTGTGGTTCCAGGCGTCCGGCGACGAGGAGCCCCGCCAGCGCTGGCACCTCGACGTGTGGGTGGAGCCCGAGCAGGTGCGGCCGAGGATCGACGCGGCGGTGGCCGCGGGCGGCCGGCTGGTCTACGAGGACGAGGCGCCGCAGTTCTGGGTGCTGGCCGACCCCGAGGGCAACCACGCCTGCCTGTGCACCTGGCAGGAGCGCGACTGACCGGCGGGAACGGTCAGCCGGGCCCGTCCGGCAGCCCGGCGCGGGCCTGGGCGATGAGCTCGCGGGTGAGCGGCAGGCCGGCCAGGCGGGCGTCCAGCGCGTCCAGCGTGACGGCCAGGACGCGGGCCGGCACCCCGCGCGCGGCCAGCACCTGCGCCATCCAGCCGATGAAGGACGTGAACAGGCCGGGGTCGTTGACGTACGCGGCGGCTTTGAGGTAGTCGACGACGTACGCGACGTCCTCGGCGGTGTGCCCGGTCGGTTCCTGGCCCTCGGCGACGGGCGCGTGCTCGTCCAGCTCGTCCACGACGCCTCTGACCAGCTCCTGCGCCCGCTCGGTGAGCACGGTGTACTCGGGGCCGGCCAGGTGCGGCGGCTGTCCGGCGCTCAGCCCCGTCGCGGCCCGGCGCCGCGGCGGCCCGGCGTCGAGCAGGTCGGCGGCGGCCCGCGCGTCCGGCGCCCAGGCGTCGGCACCGAGCAGGCGGGCGTAGCGGCCGTCGGGCCCGAAGGCGCCGCCGCCGACGAGCACGGGCGTGCCCGCCGCCTGGCAGGCGCTGATGGCGGCGTGCGCGGCGGGCAGCCGGGTGGCGATCGACCCCGACAGGGCGACCGCGACCGGCGCGGTCCTGTGCACGTGCACGACCAGGTGCGCGGGGGGGACGTGCGCGCCCAGGTAGTCCACCTGCCAGCCGCGCAGCCGGAGCACCTCGGCCAGCAGCCGGGCCGGGAAGGTGTGCCACTCGCCGTCCACGCACGCCACGCTCACCCGCCCCCTGGGCGGCCCGGTGCGGTGGCCGCGCGCGGCCGGCTCGTGGGCCAGCACGGCGAGCACCCGCTCGTGGACGGCGGTCGCCGTGTGCTCCTGGGCGACGGTGAGCCGGTTGGCCGCCCAGTCCAGGCCCACGCGGGCCTGCGCGACGGCGAGCACGTCGAGGAGCATGGTCTCCAGGGGCGCGCCGGCGTCGAGCGCGGCCCGCGCGGCGTCGATCGCGGCGTACTCGTCGCCGGCCTCCGCGGCCGCCCGCAGCGTCTCGACGCAGCGCTCGATCTCGCCGTTCACGCCGTTCACGCCGGGGGACCTCCGGCCGGGCCGTCGGGCGCCTCGCGCGGCGCGCCGATGGCGACGATGGCGATGTCGTCGCGCTCCCGCTCGCCCGCCCACTGCGAGGCGAGCATCTGGACGCGTTCGGCCAGGGCGGCGGCAGGCATGCCGACGCAATGCCGCAGCTCCTCCCGCAGCCGGTCGTCGCCGAACATCTCGTCGCCCAGCGGCCCGCCCCTGGCCTCTATGACGCCGTCGCTGTAGAGCAGGCACGTCTCGCCGGGGTCCAGGAGCACCGTCTCGGTCACGCTGGTGACCTGCTCCAGCAGGCCGATCAGGGTGCCGCGGGTGAGGGCGACCTCCACCCGGCCGTCGTTGCGCACGATCATCGGCGGCGGATGCCCGGCGCTGGTCAGCCGCAGCTCCAGCCGCGGGCCGCGACGCCCGACCCCGGCCAGCACGAGCGTGACGTAACGCGGGCTGGACTCGGCGAGCAGCACCTCGTTGAGCCGTTCCAGCACGCGCTGGTGGTCGTCGGCCAGCGGCAGCAGGGCGCGCAGCGTGTTGCGGATCTTGCCGGTGAGCACGGCGGCCTCCAGGCCCTTGCCGGAGACGTCGCCGAGCACCACCAGCGCCGCCCCGCCGGATCCGGCGACGGGGTGCACGTCGTAGAAGTCGCCGCCGACCAGCGCGCCGTGGCCCGCCGCCCGGTAGCGGGCCGCCACGTCGGCGACGTCCAGGTACGGCGTCATCGGCGGCAGCAGGTCGGCCATCAGCGTCTCGGTGACGGCGCCCTGCTCGGCGTACACGCGGGCGATGGAGATCGCCGTGCCGGCGCGGGCCGCGAACAGCCGCGCGAACACCTCCTCGGCCGGGGTGAAGCCGGCCGAGGCGCGCAGCAGGATCAGCGCGCCCGCGGGCAGGCCGTAGCCCGGAAGCGAGATCACCACCACCGAACGGGCCCCGTCCTGCCCCTCGCCCAGGACCCAGCCGGGCGCCTGCTCGGGGTCCACCCAGCGGGCGGGCACCGGAGGGAAGGCCCGCAGAGCCTCGGCCAGGCCAGGCATGGCCTGCGGATCGATGTCCAGGTTCCTGCGCATGGCCTCGCCGCCGGCGTCGTGGTAGGCGACCTCGTACCGGCGGCAGCCCATCGGCACGACGACCCGGGCGGCCTGGGCGAGGTGCGTCACGGCCAGGCGGGCGACGGCCTCCAGGCAGCGGTCGAGGTTGAGCGAGGACAGCAGCTCGGTGGCGGCGGCCACCATGGACGCGGCGGAGTCCCGCTCGGCCCGCAGCCCCCCCATGGCGTGCTCCCGCGTGGTGACGTCGACCAGCCACCAGGTGACGCGCTCGCGATCGGCGCGCACGGGATGGGCCTCGAAGACGCGCTCACCGACCGGTCCCCGGGCGGGTTCGGGCGCCTCCCCGGCGCCGGCGGCCAGGCGGGCGCAGAGCTCGTGGTGGGCGCGGGCGAGCCATTCCGGCCCGATCCGCGCCGAGCCGCCCAGCAGCGACCGGGCGGCGGCGTTCGCCCGCTCGACGGCGCCGGAGGCGTCGGCGACCAGCATCGGGTACGGCGTGTCCTCCCCCAGCATGCCGATCCCGCCCCATTCGTGATCACCTACGTGACTGTCACTCTACTGACGTGACCTGCACGGCTTTCCCGACGCCGAATCGTTTTTGTCGCATTTTTAGCCTCGGCACCTTCGCGCGGCGTGATCCCGTCCCGGCTCCCGACGCGTTTGCGGGAGCGGTGGCCCGGTGGTCTACGGTCTGATCGTGCTCGCCTCACATCATGTCCCCCGCCCGGCCGCGTACGGCGGGAGCGCGTCATGAGACACCTGCGGCTGACGGGCGCCTTCCTGTCCCGGTTCCACCACCCGGCGCAGGTCATCGCGACCGGGTTCGCCGCCTTCATCCTGACCGGCACGGCCCTGCTGACCTCGCCGATGGCCACGGCCACGGGCGAGTCGGCCGGCTGGCTGACCGCGCTGTTCACCGCGACGTCCGCGGTCTGCGTGACGGGCCTGGTCGTGGTGGACACCGCCACGCACTGGTCGGTGGCCGGGGAGGTGGTGATCGCCGGGCTGGTCCAGGTGGGCGGCCTGGGCATCATGACGATGGCCACGCTGTTCACCGTCCTGGTCGCGGGCCGGCTGGGGCTGCGCGCCCGCATGTTCGCCCAGGCCGAGACCAAGACGCTGAGCATGTCCGACGTCCGGCGCGTGGTGCGCAACGTGGTCATCTTCAGCCTCGTCTCCGAGCTGATCGTCGCCTCGCTGCTCACCGCGCGCTTCGTCACGGGGTACGGCGAGCCGCCGGGCCGCGCGATGTACCTGGGCTGGTTCCACGCGGTGTCGGCGTTCAACAACGCCGGGTTCGCGCTGTGGCCGGACAACATGGTGGGTTTCGTCACCGACGCGTGGATCTGCCTGCCGATCGCGCTGGCGGTGATCGTGGGCGGGCTGGGCTTCCCGGTGGTGTTCGAGCTGGCCCGCGCCTGGCGCCGGCCCAGCCGCTGGTCGGTGCTCACCCGGGTCACCGTCGGGGTGACGCTCGTCCTGCTCGCGGTGGGCACGCTGATCTTCCTGGTGACCGAGTGGCGCAACCCGAGGACGCTCGGCGGGCTCGACGACTCCGGCAAGCTGCTGGCCGCGTTCTTCACCGGGGTCATGCCGCGTTCGGGCGGGTTCAACAGCCTCGACATCGGCCAGCTCTACCCGAGCAGCCTGCTCGCCACCGACCTGCTGATGTTCATCGGCGGCGGCAGCGCCGGCACGGCGGGCGGCATCAAGGTCACCACGTTCGGGCTGCTGGCGTTCATCATCTGGGCCGAGCTGCGGGGCGAGCCCCGGGTGAACATCGGCCACCGGCGCCTGGCCGAGTCCGCGCAGCGCCAGGTCATCTCGATCACGATGATCGGCGTCGTCCTGGTCGCCGTCTCCACCTACCTGCTGCTCGCCATCACGCCCCACAGCCTGGACCAGGTGCTGTTCGAGGTGGTCTCGGCGTTCGGCACGAACGGGCTGTCCACCGGCATCACCGCCGACACCACGCCGGCCGGGCACCTGCTGCTGGTCGCGCTGATGTTCATCGGGCGCATCGGCCCGCTCACGCTGGGTTCCGCGCTCGCCCTGAAGGAGCGCACCCGTCGGTACGAACTACCCGAGGAACGTGTCATCGTTGGCTGACAAGAAGACAGACCCCGTCGTGGTCATCGGCCTGGGCCGGTTCGGCACCTCGCTGGCCCTGGAGCTCACCCGGCGCGGCACCGAGGTCCTGGCCATCGACAACCGGCCCAAGGTCGCCCAGAGCCTGGCCGGGCAGATCACCCACATCGCCACCGCCGACTCCACCGACCTGGAGACGCTGCGCCAGCTCGGCGTGCCGGACTTCTACCGGGCGGTGGTGGCCATCGGCGGCGACCTGGAGGCCAGCATCCTGACCACGTCGCTGCTGATCGAGCTGGAGATCGACGACATCTGGGCCAAGGCCGTCAGCCGCCAGCACGGCCGGATCCTGGGCCGCATCGGCGCCCATCACGTCGTCTTCCCCGAGCACGACATGGGCGAGCGGGTGGCCCACATGGTGACCGGCCGGATGCTGGACTTCATGCAGGTGGACGAGAACTTCGCGCTGGCCAAGACCCGGCCGCCCAAGGAGTACATCGGGGTGCCGCTCGGCCGTTCCAACCTGCGCCGCAAGTACGGCGTCACCGTGGTGGCGGTCAAGAGCCTGGAGGAGGAGTTCACCTACGCCAGCTCCGACACCGAGCTGGCCTACGGCGACGTGATCATCGTTTCCGGCCGCACGGAGGACGTCGAGCGCTTCGCCGAGCTGCCGTAGCCGCCCCTGGGGTCGTCGCCGTGGCCCAACGCGGCGGGCCGATGTTGGCCGGTGCGACAGGTCCGTCGCGGTCGTGGTTCACGAGGATGGGCGGTCCGTCCGACCGGAGGCAGCCGTCATGACCCCACGCCGTACCACGTCCGACCGGGCCCGCGAGGCCGCGATGATCGCCGACATCGAGCGGCTCGTACGCTGCGAGTCGCCGTCGGACGACCTGGCCGCGGTCGCCCGCAGCGCCACGACCGTCGCCGGCGTCGGCGCCGCCCGTCTGGGGGCCGCGGCCGAGCGCGTCGTCATCGGCGGGCGCACCCATCTGCGCTGGCGGTTCGGCGGCGAGCCCCGGGTGCTGCTGCTCGGCCACCACGACACGGTCTGGCCGGTCGGCTCGCTGGAGCGGCACCCGTTCGAGGTGCGTGACGGGGTGCTGCGCGGGCCGGGGTGCTTCGACATGAAGGCCGGGCTGGTGATGGCCTTCCACGCGCTGGCGGCGCTGGACGACCTGGACGGCGTGACCCTCCTCGTCACCGGCGACGAGGAGCCCGGCTCCCCCACCTCGCGGGAGCTGGTCGAGCAGGAGGCGCGCGGGTGCGCGGCGGCGCTGGTGCTGGAGGCCGCCGGTCCGGGCGGGGCGCTGAAGACCGAGCGCAAGGGCGTCTCCCGGTACGAGGTGCTGGTACGGGGCCGGGCCGCGCACGCCGGGCTGGATCCGGAACGCGGCGTGAACGCGACGGTCGAGGTGACCCACCAGATCGCGGCCGTGGCGGCGCTGGCCGATCCCGCGCTGGGCACGACCGTCACCCCGACCCGCCTGGAGGCGGGCACCACGGCGAACACCGTGCCGGCGCGGGCCCGGTTCGAGGTGGACGTACGGGCCGTGGACGCCGCCGAGCAGGACCGGGTGGACGCGGCGATGTGGGGCCTGCGGCCGGTGCTGCCCGGCGCGGGCGTCACGGTCGGCGGCGGGCCGAACCGGCCGCCGCTCCCGGCCTCGGCGTCGAAGGACCTGTTCGAGCGGGCGTGCCGGCTCGCCGGCGCGCTCGGGATCGAGCCGCCGGCCTCGGTCGCCGTGGGCGGGGCCTCCGACGGCAACTTCACCGCAGGGGCCGGCACGCCCACCCTGGACGGCCTGGGCGCGGTCGGCGGCGGCGCCCACGCCGACGACGAGCACGTACTGGTCGCGCAGCTCCCGGGCCGCACCCGCCTGCTGACCGCCCTGGTCGCCGACCTGCTGACCGCGAAGCGGTGACCGCCCCGCCGCCCCTTGTCCGGGCGGACGAAAGCGGTGCCGCCGCCCGGTGCTCGCCGACCAGCTACGGGACGGGAGCGGCTGCCACCATGACCGGCGTGACCGATCTCATCCGTGACCGTCGCGACTCCCGGCCCGTCGAGGCCGCGTGCGCCGCGGCGCAGGCCGCCGCCGACGGCGCGGGCATCGACATCCGCCCCTTGGACAGCGTCGGCGAGCTGGAAGCCGTCCGCCGCCTGTACGAGCACATCTGGCGCACCGGCGAGAACAACCCGCCGGTGACGGCCGACCTGCTGCGCGCGATGTCGAAGGCGGGCAGCTACGTGAGCGGCGCCTTCGACGGCGGCCGGATGGTGGGCGCCTGCTTCGGCTTCTTCTCCCCGCCGGCCCGCGCCGCCCTGCACAGTCACATCGCCGGCGTGCTGGCGAGCATGCGGGGCCGCAACGTCGGCTTCGCGCTGAAGCTGCACCAGCGCGCCTGGGCGATGCTGCGCGGCGTCGGCGAGATCTGCTGGACCTACGACCCCCTGGTACGCCGCAACGCCCACTTCAACCTGGCCAAGCTGGGCGCCGTCCCGTCCGAGTACCTGCCGAACTTCTACGGCCCCATGGACGACGACATCAACCGCGCCGACGACACCGACCGCGTCCTGGTCCGCTGGCGGCTGGAGACGCCCGCCGTCGAGGCGGCCTGCGCGGGCCGTCCGGCCCAGGCGGACGCGGCGGCGGCCAGGGCGGCCGGCGCGGCCGTGGCGCTGGAGGCGTCCGCGGCGGGCGGGCCGCTGACCCGGTACGCCGGCGCGCCCACCGTCCTGGTCGGGGTGCCCGGCGACGTCGAGGCGATGCGCGAGAGCGACCCGGCCCGCGCCGCCGACTGGCGCAGGGCACTGCGGGACGTGCTGGGCGAGCTGCTCGAAGGGGGCGCCCGGGTGCGCGGCTTCGACCGTACAGGCTGGTACATCGTGGACAGACAGGAGACGGAATGAAGATCACCGGGGTCGAGATCCGCACGGTCGAGATGCCGCTCGTGACGCCGTTCCGCACGTCGTTCGGCACCGAGACGGTCCGGCAGGCGGTGCTGGTGCGCGTCGTCACCGGCGAGGCCGAGGGCTGGGGCGAGTGCGGCGCGGGCACGGCGCCCCTGTACTCCTCGGAGTACACCCACGCGGCGGCCGACGTGCTGGCCCGCTTCCTGGTCCCGGCGCTGGCCGGCGTGGCGGACCTTGACGCGCACAAGGTCGCCCCGGCGCTGGCGGCGTTCAAGGGGCACCGGATGGCCAAGGCCGCGCTGGAGACCGCCGTCCTGGACGCCGACCTGCGCGCCCGCGGCGTCCCGCTGGCCCACGCGCTCGGGGCGGTGCGCGACAGTGTGCCGTGCGGGGTGTCGGTGGGGATCACCGGGTCGATCCCCGCGCTGCTCGACGCCGTCGCCGAGTACCTGGACGCGGGCTACCTGCGGATCAAGCTCAAGATCGAGCCGGGCTGGGACGTCGAGCCGGTCCGGGCCGTACGCGAGCGGTTCGGCGACATCCCGCTCCAGGTGGACGCCAACACCGCGTACGGGCGCGGCGACCTCCGGCACCTGGCCGGGCTGGACCCGTTCGGCCTGCTGCTGATCGAGCAGCCGTTCGCGCAGGACGACCTGATCGGGCACGCCCGGCTGGCCGAGCGGATCACCACGCCCATCTGCCTGGACGAGTCCATCGTCTCGGCCCGCGCCGCCGCCGACGCGATCGCGCTCGGGGCCTGCCGGATCGTGAACATCAAGCCGGGCCGGGTGGGCGGCCATCTGGAGGCCAGGCGGATCCACGACGTCTGCGCCGCGCACGACGTCCCGGTGTGGTGCGGCGGCATGCTGGAGACCGGCGTGGGCCGGGCCGCCAACGTGGCGCTGGCCGCGCTGCCCGGGTTCCTGCTGCCGGGCGACACCTCGGCCTCCGACCGCTACTACCGGACCGACCTGACGCCGCCGTTCCGCCTGGTGGACGGGCACCTCGCCGTGCCGACCGGCCCGGGGATCGGCGTCGCCCCCATCCCGGAGGTCCTGGAGGCCGTCACCGTCGCGAAGACCTGGGTGCCGATGCCGTCCTGACCGATTCGTCCGTTTCGACGGATCGGACGGTAGCATTTCGTCATGCCGGACGAACGACACGCCACCGGGGCGGCGCTAGCTTCGGGAACGTGCTCGTCGCCATGACCGGCCTCCCGCGTGCCAGCCTGGGCCGCGTCCTGGAGGAACTCGGTACCACCCTGCTCCACGTCGTCTGCGGCGACGCCGGGGCCGCCCAGGACATCGGCGGCGTCGTCATCCACGACCCGCTCGACGAGCCCGAGCTGCCCGGCAACGCGCTGGTCCTCGGCGTCGGCCTGCACGACCCGGCCGACATCGCGCGGGTCGTGACCCGGCTCGGGCGGCACGGCGCCGCCGCGCTGGTGGTCCGCGCGCCCGTCGTCGCCGACGAACGGCTCGTCGCGGCGGCGGGCCGGGCGGGCGTGGCGGTGCTGGCCTTCGCCCGGGGCGCGTCCTGGACGCATCTGGCGGGCATGCTGCGCGAGCTGACGTCCGAGGGCGGCCGGCTCGACCCCGACGCCCACGCCTCGGGCCGGATCCGGTCCGGCGACCTGTTCGCCGTCGCCAACGCCACCGCCGCGCTGCTCGACGCGCCGGTCACCATCGAGGACCGCAACTCGCGGCTGCTGGCCTTCTCCAGCCGCCAGGAGGACACCGACACCTCCCGCGTGCGCACGATCCTGGGCCGGCAGGTCCCGGAGCAGTACACCCGCATCCTGGAGGAACGCGGCGTGTTCCAGGCGATCTACCGCAGCGACCGGCCCGTCTTCGTGGCCCCCCTGCCCGACCCCGACGGAACGGTCCAGCCGCCCGCGCTGCCCCGGACGGCGATCGCGGTGCGTGCCGGAGACGAGATCCTCGGCACGATCTGGGTCGTCGTCCCCGGACCGCTGGGCGAGGAGCGCAGCCAGGCGCTCTACGAGGCGTCCAAGCTGGTGGCGATGCACATGGTGTGGCAGCGTGCCGACGCCGACATGGAACGGCGGCTGCGGGCCGAGCTGCTGGGCACCGCGCTGGAGAGCGGGCCCGGCTCCCTGGAGGCCGCGCGCCGCCTGGGTCTGAAGGACGAGCCCGCGGTCGTCCTCGCGCTCACCGTCGTGGGCCCGGCGGGCGAGAGCCCGCTGCCCGCGCAGCTCGCCGCCGAACGCAAGCGGCTCGCCGACGCCTTCGCCATGCACCTGTCCGCCGTGCATCCGCGGGCCGCCGCCGCGCTGGTCGGCGACGTCGCCTACGGCATCCTGCCGCTGCCGCAGAACCGGCAGGACGCCGAGGAGCGCGCGGTCCTGGTGGCCACCGAGTTCCTGTCGCGCGTCGGCTCCCGGCTGCGCCCGCTGGTCGGGGTGGGACGGCCGGCCGGGGACAGCACCGCGCTGGCCCGTTCGCGTTCGGGCGCGGACCGGGCGCTGCGCGTGCTGCGGTCGGGCGTCGCCGGCCGGCAGGTGGCCCGCCTGGACGACGTGCACGTGGACGCGCTGCTGCTGGAGCTGGCCGACCTCGTTCCGCGCGGCGACGTGCCCAGCGGGCCGGTCGCCCGGATCGTCGCCTACGACAAGGAGCACCAGACGAGCCTGGCCGAGACGCTGGGCGCCTGGCTCGACGCCTTCGGCGACGTCTCGGTGGCCGCCGCCGCGATGTTCGTGCACCCCAACACCTTCCGCTACCGGCTGCGGCGCGCGGCCGAGGTCGGCCGCCTCGACCTCGGCTCCGCGGACGCGCGCCTGTCGGCCATGCTGCAACTGCGCCTGATGTCGATCAGGTCGGCTCCGGACGACTGACCGCGCCGCGCAGGCCGAGCGTCCCGATGAGGAACGCCAGCCATTCGGCGTCCTGGGCGACCGCCACGTCGTGGGGGGTGGCCGCGCCGTGCCCGGCGTCGTCGAAGACGTGCAGCAGGACGGGCTCGTCCCCCTGCTGGGCGGCCTGGAGGCGGGCGGCGAACTTGCGCGCGTGCCAGGGGCGGCATCGCGGGTCGGCCGCCCCCGCCTGGATGTAGAGCGCGGGGAAGACGCCGGGGCGCACCAGCTCGTACGGGGACATCCGGAGCAGCCGCCGGACCTCCTCGGGGTCGTCCGGGTCCGCCCACGCCTTGCGGATGACGAAGTCGAGGTACGGGTCGCGGGTGCCGCCGATCAGGTCCAGCAGCGGCGCCCGCGGCAGGACGGCCCGCCACAGCTCGGGCCGGGTGGTGACGGCGATCCCGCACATGAGCCCGCCGTCGGAGCCGCCGGTCAGCGCGAGCCGGTCGGCGGCCGTCACCCCCTCGGCGATCAGGTGCTCGGCGACCGCCACGAGGTCGGAGTCGCGGACGTGCCGCCGCTCCCGGTGCGCGGCCCGGTACCAGTCGCCGCCGAACTCGCCGCCCCCGCGCAGATACGCCTGGACCAGCACGCCCCCGGCGGCGACGAAGGCGGCCAGGTCGGGCTGGTACTGGGGAAGGAGGGGCACGTTGGCCGCCCCGTAGGCCGAGACGAGCGTCGGCGCGGGCCACGCCGGGTCGAGGCCCGCCGGGCGCACGACGTGGTACGGCACCGCGACCCCGTCGGCCGCCACCGCCTGCCCGGCCTCCACCTCGGCGTCGAGGGTGACCGCCGGGGCCGACAGGGTCTCCGGCGCGCTCTCGCCGGGTCGGTGCCGGTAGACGCCCCAGGAGCTGGTCAGGGTGGAGAAGGCGAAGACGAAGTCGGCCGCGGGCACGCCGGTGGCCAGGGCGGTCAGCGCGAAGAAGGGGGCGGCGAGCGCGCCCCGGCCGGGCAGGGGCACCTCCCCGGCGACGCCGCCCGCCCGGTCGATGATCCGGACGCGGGCGAACGTGCGGTCGAACTCGCTGAGGTACAGGTGCTCGCCGACCGGCGTGAGCGAGCGCAGCACGGTGTCGCCCTCGGGGACCAGTTCGGCCCATCCCGAGGGGTCGTCCGGGTCGGCGGCGTCGAGCGGGATGGCGACCACCCGGCCGCGCGGCGCGCCGACGTCGGTCACGGCCACGTAGCGGTCGCCGACGACGTGGCCGGCGACCGTGCCGGCGCAGCGGGTGACGAAGGGACGCCACGCCGCCCCCGGCTTCGACAGGTCGCGGACCGCGCACGGGATCGGGCTGCCCACCCGGTGCGCGGCCACCGCCCACCGGCCGTCCGGCGAGAACTGGACGAGCGTGTACTCCCGCGAGCCCGCCGGGACCGGGACCGGTTCCACGACGGTCTCCCCCGGCGTCCCGAGCCGGTGGGAGAACACCGCCTGCCGGAATTCCTCCGGCGGGCCGGTGAGCGCGAAGAAGGAGAAGCCGCCGCTGTCGGGCGTCCAGGAGACGCCGCCGGCCCAGGCGCTGTGCAGGACCTGTCCGGGCGCGTCGAGCAGCCGGCCGGTGTCCACCTCGACGAGCCGGATGGTGTTGTGCTCGCTGCCGTCGGCGCACACGCCGAGGGCCAGGACGCGGCCGTCCGGGGAGGGCGCCAGCCAGGACAGCACCGCCGGGTTCTCCTCGCCGCCGAACCTCGCCAGGTCGGCCACCGTCCGCCCGGGGCCGTAGGGCCGGTCGGCGACGACCACGGCGGACGCCGTACCGCCCGGCGGGGTGACCGGGCGGAACCAGCGGCCGGCCGCGTACCTGGGCAGGGCCGGGCGGGATCCGCTGTCGTAGGCCCGGATCAGGTCCCGTACGGCGACCGGGTCCTGCCCGTCGTAGGCGACGGCGGCGGCCAGCTCGCCCTGCCGCCGCTGCCATTCCCGCACCTCTGGCGTCTCCCGCTCCAGCCACCGGTACGGATCGGGCACGCGGACGCCCGCGACGTCCTCGACGACCTCGACGGTGCGGGCGGGCGGGTAGGAAAGGGTCACGGTGACTCCGACGGTCGGGAACGGGCGGACGGCTGGTCGGGAGGGGCGGGCTGCCGGGGGTCCGGGGGTGCGGCGGCGGCGAACTCCGCGTGCAGCCGTTCGAACGCGCCGGGGATCCGGCTGACCCGGCGGACGTGGACCAGGACGTCGTAGGCCGCCGGGAAGTCGTCCACGGGGTCGAGGCCGCCGCCGGCGAGCGTGCCGTCGATCCCGTCGAACAGCTCGCCCGGCGCGCGGCGGAGGTCGACCACGGTCACGGGCGGCCCGAGACGGTCCAGCGGCGCCTCGACGCAGTTCGGGGGCAGGGTCCGCGCCGCCAGCGAGACGTCGCAGTCGAACGGCCTCGGGGAACGCTGCGTGAAGCGCACCTCCGGGCCGGAGCCGTAGGTCGCGCCGATGACGACCAGGCCGCTTCCCAGGGACGCGGCGAGCAGGCCGCCCAGCGTCGGCCGCCCGTGGAAGGGCGAGCGCCGGACGTGGGAGTTGTGGGCGCTGACGACGATCCGCTCCTCCCGTTCGAGGATCCATTGCACGGTCTCGGCCATGAACCGTTCCCGGGGGTAGGGCGCGCCCGGCGACACGTCACCCTCGGTCTCGTCGGTCTCGTCGGTCTCGTCGGCGAACGCCTGGAGGGAGGCCGCGCACCGGCGCAGCACCGGGTCGTCCAGCAGAAGCGCGCGCCCGGCCAGCTCGCGCAGCCCCGCGATCAGCCGGGCGCGGCCGGTCGCGGGCATGGCCGCGTACCGGATCGCCGCCTCGGTACGGCCTCCCAGGTCGCTCAGGAGCAGCAGCTCCTCGTCGCCCGGCCCGGCCGGCATGCGGTCCAGGCACGCGCGCACCGCCGGTCCGGGCGAGGTGGACGAGCCGGGCAGGTCCATGCCGTAGAAGGAGACCTTCGCCGGGCCGCCGGAGTTGCGGCGGCGCATCCAGCGCAGTTGCCGCCGCATCGGCTCGCACTCGCCGAACCGGTAGGTGATGCCGTCGCGGGCGACCGCCGCGGCCTCCCCCGGCCCGCCGTGGACCCAGGCGTCCACGGCCAGGCCCTCGGCGAAGCCGGACTCCATCACGAACGCCGAGAACCCCAGCTCGCGGACAAGGATGCGGAACAGCCGGTCCTTGAGCTGGTAGAACTCGGTGACGTTGTGCGCCCCCTCGCCGACGGCCACCACCCTGGCGTCGCCGACCAGCTCCCGCAGCGTACGGGCGTCGGCGAGGGCGGCGGCGGCCGGGTCGAGGTGGCGCAGCGGCCGGGCGAAGGCGTCCCGGGTCATGCGTGGAAGTACCAGAGCTCGGGCGTGTACAGGTAGCTGAGCAGGGCCCGGAACGACGACTGCGGGCCGGACAGCGTGTCCTTCCACACCACCAGGGTGTGCGGGGTCGGGAAGAACAGCACCGGCAGCTCCTCGGCGATCCTGGTCACCTCGGCCGACAGGGCCTTGGCGTCGGCGCCGAAGGTCGAGGCGTCGATGAGCCGGTCCACCTCCTCGTCGCGGTAGCTGCCCAGGTTGAAACTGCCCTTGGCGTTGAACACGGTGTTGCTGCTGGGGTAACCGGCCGCCAGGTAGAGCGGGCCGTAGTCCTGCATCGCCCAGTCGTTCTTGGTGGCGGGCGCGAAGGTGTTGCCGTAGTTGGCGTACATGTAGGTGAGGGACTTGGTGACGATCTTGACCTCGACGCCGAGCTTCTTGGCCGCCGAGGCGAAGGCGACGTCCCGGGCGCCGACGTAGGCGGGGGTGTTCGCGGAGGCCAGGGTGAAGCTGATCTTCTGACCGCGCGGGATGCCGGCGCCGCACTCGCCCGTCCCGGTGCCGGGCCGCACGCAGGTGGTGGAGCCGTTCGGGACCACCTGCCAGCCGTTGTCGGTGAGCAGTTCGGCCGCCGCCGCCGGGTCGTGCGGGTACGGCGGCGCGTCGCCGAACGCCGGCGGGTACGGGGAGCCGCTGCCCGCCGTGCTGTAGTTGGGCGAGCCGGCGCCGTTGTAGATCCCCCGCCCGGCGATGTAGCCCGGCTGGTCGATCAGGCGCTGGAACGCCTGCCGGACGTACGGCTGCTGGATGATCTTGTCGAAGCCGTTCACGGTGTTGCCGAAGTTGATGGTCAGCGAGTCGAACCGGGCGGGCGCGGGCGCGCCGTAGACGTTGAACCCCTTGGCCTTCAGCGCGCCGATCTGGGTGATGAAGCTGGAGTCCAGCGTGCCGACGGTCAGGTTCCCCGCCTTGAACTGGTTGAGCACCGCGGCGGCCGAGGTGAAGGCCTTGAAGTCGACCTGGTCGAGCCGCGACTCGCCCGGCCCGCTGTAGGACTCGTTGGGCGCCAGCGAGAACGAGCCCGTCGTCGGGTCGAAGCTCTTGAGCCGGTACGGGCCGTTGACCACCTGCCACAGCGGGTTCGTGGCGAACGTGGACTGCGACTCCGACTCCTTCGTCAGGTACCTGTAGATCGCCGCGGCGTTCTTCGGCTTGGTGTAGTCGAGGTGCGGGCCGCCGGCGCGGTCGATGTCCCACGCCTTGGACGGCATCACGTACAGCAGCGTCAGCATCGACATCAGGTACGACGGGTTGTAGGCCGTCTCCAGTTCGAGGGTCAGCGTGTCCGGCGCGGCGGCCTTGGCGGTGACCCCGTCGGGGAACTGGCCCGGGGTGTAGAAGCTCCAGTTGGCCGGGCTCTGCGCGAGCGCCGCCTTGAGCAGCGTCAGGGAGAAGACGGCGTCATCGGCGGTGACCGGGGTGCCGTCGGACCACTTGTAGTCCTTCATCCTGATGGTCACGGTCTTGCGGTCGGGGCTGTAGGCGGGCGGCTCGGCCAGGCTCAGCTCGGCGTCGGCCACCTGGTCGCCCTCGCCGCTGGGCCGGTAGAGGGAGCGCCACATCAGGCCGCGGGCGATGACGGTCCCGTTGGCGGCGGCCGGCGGATAGGGGTAGATGTAGTTCGGGCTGAGACCGGGGGTCAGCGCGACCGTGACCGTGCCGCCGTCCTTGGGCTTGCCCGACTGCGCCGGCTGGCCGGCGTAGCCGGCGGCGGCGTCCTTCGCGGCGCCCCCGCCGCCGGTGCACGCTGTGGCGAGCACCGCCACCGCGGCGGCGAGCGCCACCGCCAGGCGTGCTCGCCGCTTTCCGGACACGTGCGTCATTGCAGGCTCCCTACGTGTGGGGTGGAGATGCGCGAACGGGGCGAAGGAGCCGCGGCCTCGCGGTGGGGGGCGGAACGCATCAGTCGGCCCGCCGCCCGACGGCGTCCCGCAGGGCGTCGGCGAGCAGGTTGAGCGCCAGCACGGTCAGGACGATGCAGCCCCCGACCGGGTAGATCAGCCACCAGTAGTCGGCCGAGATGTAGGCGACGCCGCCGGCGAGCTGGCTGCCCCAGTCCTCGGTCGGGTACGTCAGGCCGAACCCCAGGAAGCCCAGCGCCGCCACCACGAGGATGGCGTCGGCGACCTGGAACGTGATGTTGACGATGATCACGCCGAGCGCGTTCGGGATCAGGTGGGTGAGGATGAGCCGCCGGCGGGAGGCGCCCATCACCCGCGCGGCCAGCACGAACTCCCGCACCCGCAGCGTCAGCACCTCGCCGCGGACCAGCCGGGCGGAGACCAGCCAGGAGAACCCGCCGATGACCAGGCTCAGCGACAGGGCGTCGGCGTGGAAGCGGGCCGACAGGATCAGGACGAAGAACAGGAACGGCACCGACAGCATGACGTCGACCAGCCGCATCAGGAAGCCGTCCACCACGCCTCCGGCCAGCCCGGCGACCGCGCCGTACAGGGTGCCGATCGCGGTGGCGAACAGGGCGGCGAGCAGGCCGATCTGCAACGACAGGCGGCCGCCGGCCATCAGCCGGCCGAGCACGTCGAAGCCGTTGGCGTCCGTGCCGAGCGGGTGCCCGGGGCCGGGCGGCAGGGCCGCGTTGACCAGGTCCACGTCGATCTGGTTGGTGCGGTAGAGCAGCGGCCCGAGGAAGCAGAACCCGGCGATCAGCAGCAGGAGCAGGCCGCCCGCGAGGCCCAGCGGGCTGCGCCGGAGCCCGCGCAGCACCGAGGGCCGCTCCCGCGCCGAGGTCGTCTCGGCCGTCTCGGCCTCGGGCCGCGCGTCCACGTTCTGTGTGGTCATTTCCTCAGCTCGATTCGGCGGTCGGCGGCGGCGACCACGAGGTCGGCGACGAAGTTGCCGGCCACGGTCAGGACGCCGCCGACGAGGGTGTAGGCGAGGAGCACCGGATAGTCCTCGCGTTGCAGGCTGTTGAGGAACAGCAGGCCGAGGCCGGGATAGTTGAACAGCGACTCGACGATCAGGTTGCCCGCCAGCAGCGTGGGGATGAGCGTGCCGACCAGCGTGACCAGCGGCAGGCAGGCGTTGCGCAGCAGGTGGCGGAGCAGGACCAGCCGCTCCGGCAGCCCCTTGGCCCGCGCCACCCTGATGTAGTCCAGGCCGAGCTGGTCCAGGGCCGAGGAACGCTGATACTGCGCGAAGACCGCGACGCCGGCCGCGGCGAGCGTGATGACCGGCAGCGCCATGGCCCGCGGATCGGTGAGGACGACCCACGGCGAGTGCGACTGGGACGCCTCGGCCGGGAAGAACGGCAGCGCCTGGCTGAAGACGGCGATGAGGATCAGCCCGAGCAGGAACGACGGCGTCGCGTAGAGCACGTAGGAGGCGGCCGTGAGGAGCCGGTCGGCGACGCTGTTGCGCCTGACCGCCTGGAGCACGCCGAGCGGCACGGCGATCACCAGTGCCAGCACCAGCCCGGCCGCGGAGAGCATCGCGCTGCGGCCCGCGTTCTGGCCGAGCAGGGTCGCCACGTTCTCGTTCAGCTTGTACGACCTGCCCAGGTCGCCGTGGGCCAGCTGGCCCAGGTAGCTGACGTACTGGGCGAGGACCGGGCGGTCGAACCCGTGCTGCCGGTTGAAGTCGGCGACCGCCTCGGGCGAGGCGCGCTGCCCCAGGACGACCCGGCCGGGGCTGTCGGAGACGAGGTGCAGCAGCAGGAAGACCACCGCGGAGATCCCGAGCAGGACGACGAACGAGATCGCCAGCCGCCGGACGACGTACCAGGTCATGACCGGGAGGCTCCCTTCAGCGAGGTGGCCGCGGGTTCGAGCGGCTGGAGCGGGTGGTGGCAGGCGACCTGGTGGGTGCCGGTGACCGGCCGCGGGAGGGGTTCGGCCTGCGCGCACAGGTCGTCGGCCAGGGCGCAGCGGGTGCGGAAGCGGCAGCCGCTGGGCGGGTCGATCGGGCTCGGCAGCTCGCCGCGTACGCGGGCGCCGCCCGGCTGCGGGGCCCCCGGGTCCGCGTCGGGGACGGCGGCGAGCAGGCCGGCGGTGTAGGGGTGGGCGGGGGCCCCGTACACCTCTTCGGTGGTGCCGGTCTCGACCAGCTTGCCCAGGTACATGACCCCGACCCGGTCGGCCAGGTAGCGCACGACGGCCAGGTCGTGCGAGATCACCACGCTGCTGAGGCCGCGTTCGATCTGGATGCCGCGCATGAGGTTGAGCACCTGGGAGCGGATGGAGACGTCGAGGGCGCTGACCGGCTCGTCGGCGACCAGCACCGCCGGGTCGAGGGCCAGGGCGCGGGCCAGGTTCACCCGCTGCCGCTGCCCGCCGGACAGCTCGTGGGGGTAGCGGTCCATGACGCTGCCGGGCAGCCCGACGTCCCGCAGCAGCTCGCGGGCGCGGGCCGTGCGGTGGGCGCGGTCGCCGGAGCCCTGGATCGCCATCGGTTCGCGCAGGATCGTGCCGATGCGCATGCGGGGGTCGAGGGCGGCGCCGGAGTCCTGGAACATCATCTGCAGCCGGCCGCGGCGCGGGCCGAGCGCCCGCGCGCTCATCCGGCTGACCGGCTCGCCGTCGAAGATCACTTCGCCGGAGGTGGGCCGGTCGAGGGCGACGAGCATCCTGCCCAGGGTCGACTTCCCGCAGCCCGACTCTCCGACCAGCCCGAACGTCTCCCCCGCCGCCACCTCGAAGCTCACGCCCGAGACCGCCTTGAGGGTGCGGCGCCCGCCGAACAGACCCCCGCCGCCGACCGGGTACTCGCGCCGGAGATCGACGACGCGCAACCGCGGCGCCGCCGCCCGCTCCGGGGACGCCGCCGGGCGGGTGACGAACCGGGCCTGGACCCGGTCGGCCGGTCCGGAGGCCGGGTGGTGGCAGGCGTGGACGTGCCCGCCGTCCTCCGCCGAGGGGGCCGGACGCTCCTCGCGGCATCGGTCGGTGGCGGCGTCGCAGCGCGGCGCGAACGGGCAGCCGGGCCCGGCCGCGGTCAGGTCGGGCGGCGCGCCGGGGATGCTGAACAGCCGCTCGTCCCGGTCGTGGGTGAGCGAGGGGATCGAGGACAGCAGCGCGTGCGTGTAGCGGTGCCGGGTCCGGGTGAAGAGCACGGGGGTGGGGGCGGTCTCGGCCAGGCGGCCGGCGTACATGACGCCGACGCGGTCGGCGTGCCGGGCGATGACGCCCATGTCGTGGGTGATGAGGATCATCGACATGCCGAGCCGGGACCTGAGGTCGTCCAGGAGGTCGAGGATCTCGGCCTGGATGGTGACGTCGAGTGCCGTGGTCGGCTCGTCGGCGATGACGACCCGCGGCTCGCACGCCAGCGCCATCGCGATCATCACGCGCTGCCGCATGCCGCCCGAGAGCTGGTGCGGGTAGTCGTCCATGCGCTCGGCCGGGCGGGGCAGGCCGACCAGGGCGAGCACCTCGGCGGCGCGTTCGCGGGCGGCCCGCCGGGAGGCGCCGTGGTGCAGCCGTACCGGCTCGGCGACCTGCTCGCCGATGCGCCGGGTGGGGTTCAGCGCGGTCAGCGAGTCCTGGAACACCATCGCGATCTCGTTGCCGCGCAGGGTCCGGTAGCGCGCGGCGGGCAGGCCGACCAGTTCCTCGCCGCCGAAGTCGATCGAGCCGCCGGTGACCTGGCCGCCGGCCGGCAGCATGCCCATGATCGCGAGACCGGTCATGGACTTGCCGGACCCGGTCTCGCCGACGATCCCCAGGGTCTCGCCGCGGTTCAGCACCAGACTGACGTCCGAGACCGGGCGGACGACCCTGTCACCGCGCCGGATCTCGACCGACAGATCCCGGATCGCCAGCACGCGATCGCTCTCCAAATCCATCCGACGATAGTGGGACCCGCGCCCCCGGCGGTGTTCGTCGCGGTCATCGAACGTTGGGGGCCGGGTTCGTCCGGGCGTACCAACTGATCGGCGGGTGGGCAGGGCGGGGGCGGGCATGGGAAGAGCCCGCCCGGCGCGGCGCGGGCGGGCCCTTCCGGTGCGGGTGCCTCAGGCGGACGTGCGGCGGTCGGCGCGGCCGTCGTGCAGGTAGAGGGCGCGGCCCGTGCCGTCGTCGCCGAGGAAGGCGATCGGCGCGTGCACGCCGCGCTCGGGTTCGAGCGGGAGCAGCACGTCGCCGCGCCAGGCGGCCAGTTCGGTGCGGTACGGCACCTCGTCCAGCTCGGCGGTGATGCCCACGGGCGTGCGCCGCAGCCACAGCCGTCCCGCCGCGTCGAGGCTCACCTCCGTCTCGCACGTGCTCGACGTGTACGTGCCGGCACAGCGGGCGGCGACGGCGGACGGCACGGCGGACGGCACAGTGATCGGCACAGTGATCGGCGCGGAGGCCGGGGCGGGTGCCGGGGGCGCGGGCAGCTCGACCCCGCCCAGCTCGCCCAGCACGCGACCGGCGATCTCGGCGAACACCGGCCGCGACCGGCCGCCGTTGGCGACGATCACCACGGCGACGTCGCGTCCGGGCACCACGCGCAGGCACGCCGACTGGCCGACGGTGCTGCCGTCATGGCCGAAGACCGCGCCGCCGGGCAGGTCGAACAGCTCCCATCCGAGGCCCCAGGCCGTGCCCTGGGCGATGTCGGGCAGCGTGACCTGCGGCCGCCGCATCGCGCTGACGCTCTCCGCGCTCAGCACGCGGGCGCCGTCCGGGCCGAGGCCGCCGTCGAGGTGCATGCGGGCGAAGGCCAGCAGGTCGCGCGGGCGCATGGCCAGCATCGACCCGGCGGGCGCGTTCGAGCGGGCCAGCGCCCACACCGGGGTCGGCTCGTACGGGCCGTCCGGCGTGCGCTGGACGTGTCCCACCGCCGTACGGTGGACGATCGCCTCGTAGGGGTCGTTGGCGGCGTGGGTCATGCCGAGGGGCGTGAGCAGGTGGTCCCGCAGGCACGCGTCGAACGGTTTGCCCCGTAGGACCTCGACGATCCGGCCCAGCACGCAGTAGCCGGCGTTGTTGTAGGAGAACATCTCGCCGGGCTCGAACAGTTGCGGCACCTCGTGCAGGACGTCCAGGAAGCGCTCGACGCAGTCGTCGCCCTTGCCGGTGTCGGTGAAGACGTCCCCCTCGAAGCCCGCGACGTGGCACATGAGCTGCCGGGCGGTGATCCGCCGCGCGGCCCGCTCGTCGCCGATCCGGAACTCCGGGAGGTGGGCGCGCACGGGCGCGTCGAGGTCGAGCCGCCCCTCGTCGGCCAGTTGCATGGCCAGCGTCGCGGTCAGCACCTTGGTGATCGAACCGATCTGGAACAGTGAGCCGGTGGTGGCCTCGACGCCCGTGGCCGTGCTCAGCGTCCCGGCCGCGACCTCGACCGTCTCCCCGCCCGCGCAGACCGCCACGGCGGCCCCGGGCACCTGGTTCTCGGCGAGCAGCCCCGCCAGCCGGTGACGCAGCCACGCACCGATCTCCTCCAGCTCCGGCACCGGTGTCCCCCCTGGCTCGACTCCGCCCGACCCTAGAGCCGACGGCAACCGTCAGGTTCGTCCGCTGCCACTATGCCTGGTCCGTTTCTTCGTCGGAACGACCCAGACCGATGTGATCTGTGATGGATATTTCAGTACTGCCTGACTCTCTGTCATATGCGATGTTCCGCTCACAAGCCGCATGAGCACAGCTCATGTCACCCCCGGAGAAAGGCAGCAGCGCGCCGCCGCCTCCCGTCCCGCTGAAGGCCGGACGGGAGGCCGGGTGCGGGCCCCGGAGGCCGGGGCCCGCGTCGCGGCTCAGTCCTTCACGGTGACCGTCAGAGCCCCCTGCACCGGCGCGAGGCCGGTCGGCCGCACGGTCAAGGTGCCGCTGTACGTGCCGGCCCCGGCGAACGACCGGTCCGACCGGGCCGTGAAGGCGTCGTTGACCCGCATGTCCGGGATGCTCGCCGCGCGCGGCGTGGTCAGCGTGACCTCCTCCGTCACCCCGTCGCTCCAGGCGATCGACGCCTTGAGCCCGTCCGCGGCGTGGCCGGGCGCGGTGACCGTCCACGTGGCCCCCGCCGGACGTCCGGCGCGGACGGTGACGGGCCGGCCGAGGACCTGCAGCCGCCACGGGACGTCGGCGGTGGGGAAGAAGTTGGTCCCCGCGACCGTCAGCCGGCCGCCGACCGCCGACAACCTGGTGCTGAACCCGGCGTAGTCACGCTGGTCCTGCGGGGTCCAGCCGACCTCGGCCGTCGCGATCAGGCGCGGGAAGGAGTAGTACTGCGCCTGGCCGAGCCGCCTGATGAACTCGCCCCACATCGCCGACTCCACGCCCAGCACGGACGACTCCGCGACGCCGGGCACGTACGTGCCGGGGTTCCAGTTGTAGTGGCGGTCCAGCCCGCAGACCCCGCCGCACGCCCAGGTGCCGCCCTGCGGCTGGCGGGGGTCCTGCTTCTGCGGGACGTAGGTGTTGGCCGCCGGGGACAGGATCGCCTTGGCCCCGCGCTCGTTGACCGCCTTGGCGACGGCGGCCAGGTTGCCGTTCCAGAACTGCACGACGGCTTCTCCCTGGGGCAGGGCGGTTCCGGCGTACTCGTTCCAGCCGACGACGGTCTTGCCGAGGCCCTTCACCGCGGCCGTGAACGCGTCCACCATCCTGACGTAGTCGGCGTGCGGGGTGACGTGCGCCTCGTCCCCGCCGATGTGCAGGTACGGGCCCGGCGTCATAGCGGCGATCTCGGCGAGCACGTGCCGGGCGAACTCGTAGGTGACGGGGGCGGCGGCGTCCAGCGAGGAGTAGCCGACCGCGCCGGTGCCGTTGTGCGGCACGGTGGCCTCGCCCGGCTGGAGCCGCGGCTGCGCGCCCGCCGTGTTGAGCTGCGGGACGGAGTGCAGCGCCGAGTTGACGTGACCGGGCAGGTCGATCTCGGGGATGACGGTCATGCCGTTCTCCCCCGCGTACCGGACGATCTCGGTGTAGTCGGCCTTGGTGTAGAAGCCGGTGATGCCCGGTTCGGTGCCCCGGTCGGTCATCGCGGTGGCGCCGCCGACCCGGGTGAGCAGGCCGTAGTCGATGTCCGAGGGGTTGGAGGCCGGGTCGTCGACGGCGATGCGCCAGCCCTGGTCGTCGGTGAGGTGCAGGTGCAGCCGGTTGATCTTGAACTGGGCGGCGGCGTCGATCGCGGCCTTCACCTCCGCCACCGGGTAGAAGCTGCGCGCGACGTCGAGCATCATGCCCCGGTGCGCGAAGCGCGGGTAGTCGGTGATCGTCACCGCGGGCGCCGTCCACGAGGCGGGCACGACGGAGTCGGACGCGATCCACTGCGGGAAGAGCTGGCGCAGCGTCTGGACGCCGTTGAGCGCGCCGGCGGCCGTGCTCGCGGTGAGGGCGATCCGGCCGGGGGCGACGGTGAGCCGGTAGCCCTCCTCCTCGTGGCCGGCCGGGCCCTTGCCGGGGCCGACCTCGACGACGATCGGCGTGGGGCCGTCCCCGGCGGTGACGACCGGCAGGCGGTAGCCGGTGGCCGGGCGCAGCGCCCTGGCCAGGTACTCGGCGGGCGCCCGCGCGTCCTGCCCGGCCGCGATGACCCGGGTGTTCTTGTGCAGCGTGTACGGCGTCCCGCCGTGCTCCCGGAGCGCGACCGGCTTCGGCAGCAGGCCCAGGACGGGCTGGGGCGGCGCGGGCGGCCGGTCCCAGATCTCGAACTCGGAGATCGAGTAGCCGTAGGAGGCCCAGCGCTTCCTGCCCTGCATCCGGACATAGGAGACGGGGGCCTGTGAGGCCACGTCGATGACGTCGGTGCGCGGGCAGGTGTCGCGTTGCAGCGCGGCCACGTCGGTCCAGGTCACGCCGTCGGCGGAGGTCTGCAGGACGAGGTCGCGGGCGCAGGCGTTCGGCCAGCGCAGGGTCACGTGGTCGATCTTGGCCGGCGCGTCCAGGCGTACCTGGACCCAGTTGTCGTCGGCGTACTTGGAGGACCAGCGGGTGGCGGTGTCGCCGTCGTTGACGTGCGCGGCGGCGAAGTCGGCGCGGTCCAGCTCGACGCTGGAGGCGGTGGCGGTGCCCGCGAGGGCCAGGTTGACGGGCTCGACGGCGGCGTACGCGCTCGGCGCGGGCCCCAGGGCCGCGGCCACGAGCGCGGCGGTCAGGAGGTGTCGGCGCATCGGACTCCTTCGGGAGGCGGGGGGATATCGCAAAGTGTGATCACCCTCACCGATTTACGTCAAGAGATCGGAAATAAAAACCGACATCTCTCCCCCGTCACCCCCTTGCGGAGCCCATGATCCTTCTTTAACGTAAACCCTCAAGAAAAATTAGCGATCGGAGAGCGAGTGACCAGTCCCCGCAACGTCCTGTTCCTGATGACCGACCAGCATCGGGTGGACACCCTCGGCTGCTACGGCAACCCCGTCGTCCGCACCCCCGCGCTCGACGGCCTGGCGGCGGAGGGCACGCGCTTCGACCGGTTCTACACGCCGACCGCGATCTGCACCCCGGCCCGCGCGTCGCTGTTCACGGGGCTGCACCCGTTCCGGCACGGCCTCCTGGTCAACCCCGAGCGCAACGGCGGCGGCCGGGACGAGGTCGCCGACGACCACCCGACCCTGGCCGCGCCGCTGCGGGCCGCCGGCTACAACCTGGGCCACGTCGGCAAATGGCACATCGGCCGCGAACGCGGACCCGAGTTCCACGGCATGGACGGCGAGCACCTGCCCGGGGCGCTGAACCCGTTCGACCACCCCTCCTACGAACGGTGGCTGAAGGAGCACGGCCATCCGCCCTTCGCGGTGGACAGCCCGATCTTCGGCAAGGCCCCGAACGGCACCGGCCGAGGCCATCTCATCGCCGGCAGGCTCCGGCAGCCGGCCGAGGCCACCATCGAGGCGTTCCTCGCCGACCGCACCCTGGAGCTGCTGGAACGCTACGCGGCGGACTTCGGCCGCACCGGCCGCCCGTTCCTGCTGTCCTGCCACTGGTACGGCCCCCACCTGCCGTACCTCATCCCCGACCGCTACTACGACATGTACGACCCGGACCTGGTGCCGCTGCCCGCCTCGATGGCCGAGACCTTCGACGGCAAGCCCGAGGTGCAGCGCCGCTACTCCGAGTACTGGTCGGCCGACAGCTTCGACGCCGACGCCTGGCGCAAGCTGATCGCCGTCTACTGGGGTTACGTGTCGATGATCGACGATCAGATCGGCCGGCTCCTGACGGCGCTGCGCGAGCTGTCCCTCTGGGACGACACCACCGTGGTCTTCACCGCCGACCACGGCGAGTTCACCGGCGCCCACCGGCTGAACGACAAGGGCCCGGCCATGTACGAGGACATCTACCGTATCCCCGGCATCGTCCGGGTGCCCGGCGCCCCGGCGAAGACCGTGGACGCGTTCGCCACCCTGATCGACCTCAACCCCACCATCCTGGACCTGGCCGGGCTGCCGCCGCAGGAGCCCTGCGACGGCGAGAGCCTGCTCCCGCTGCTGCGCGGCGAGCCCGCCGAGGGCCGGGACTCGGTGGTCGCCGAGTTCCACGGCCACCACTTCCCCTACTCCCAGCGCATGATCCGGGACCGCCGCCACAAGCTGGTCTTCAACCCGGAAGGCGTGCACGAGCTCTACGACCTGGACGCCGACCCGCACGAACTGCACAACGTCTACGCCGCGCCCGCCTACGCGGCGGTCCGGCGCGAGCTGACCGTAGGCCTGTACCGGGAACTGCTGCGCCGCGGCGACCCGGCCTACACCTGGATGAGCTACATGGCCGACATCGGCGAAGGCCGCGCCCCCGACGTGGACGGCGTCGCCGACGAGGTCGCATGAGGCCGCCGTCACCCCCCGATCCCTCCGTGAGACGAGAAAGGACCCCATGATGAGGCGTCCTCGTACCCTGGTCAGCGCCCTGGCGGCGCTGGCCGTCCTCCTCCCCGCCGCCGCCTGCGGCTCCTCCTCCGGCGACGGCCCCGAAGCCAAGAGCGTGCGCTTCGGCTACATCGCCGACTTCTCCGGCGCCGCCGCGCTCGCCGCGGCCGACAAGCAGGGCCTGTGGGCCAAGCAGGGGCTGGAGCCCGACCTGAAGGTGTTCACCAACGGCCCGCTGCAGATCCAGGCGCTCGGCTCCGGCGACATCGACTTCGGCTACATCGGCTCCGGCGCGACCTGGCTCCCGGCCAGCGGCAAGGCCAAGATCATCGCGCCGAACATGCTCGGCATGGCCGACCGGGTGATCACCTACCCGGAGTCGGGCATCTCCTCCGTCAAGGACCTGAAGGGCAAGAAGGTGGGCGTCCCCGAGGGCACGTCCGGCGACATGATCCTTGAGCTGGCCCTGAAGGAGGCCGGGCTGTCCGGCAAGGACGTGCAGAAGGTCAACATGGACCCGAGCACGGTCGTGACCGCGTTCAGCGCCAAGCAGATCGACGCGGCGGCCATCTGGTACCCGCTGATCGACACCATCAAGAAGAACGTGCCGGGGCTGGTCGAGCTGACCAAGAGCGAGGACTACTACCCCAAGCTGAGCTTCCCCAGCTCGTTCGTCGCCCGCAACGAGCTGGTCTCCGGCGACGCGGCCACCGTCACCAAGGTGCTGAAGGTGCTCCAGGAGGCCAACGACTGGGTCGCCGGGCACGCGGCCGAGGCCGAGACGCTGACCGCCACCTTCCTCAAGGCGCCGCCGCAGCAGTTCAAGGGCGCCTCGGCGGTGACGAAGATCCTGCCGACCGCCGAGCTGGTCAAGCAGGCCAAGGACGGCACCGCGGCCGGCTGGTACAAGGGCCTGGCCGACCTGTTCGTCACCATGGGCAAGCTGAGCGAATCGCCCGACCCGTCCACGTACTTCACCGCCGACCTGTACGCGTCGGCCGCCGCCGGATGATCCGGCCGGAGAGTTGACCGAAATGCCTTGCCCACCATCATGGTCCCATGTCGTCACCCACTGACGCGCTGCAGCGGCTGCGGCTGGTGCACGAGGACGCCGTGCTCGCCACGCTGCGCGCGGCGGGCGCGCTGAGCCGGGCCCAGCTCACCGAGCGCACCGGCCTGTCCCGCAGCACGCTGTTCGCGATCATCTCCGACCTGATGGAACGCGGTGCGGTGATCGAGACGGACTCGGTGCCCGCCGAGCCGCGCGGACGCGGCAGGCCCGCCGCGTACGTCTCGCTCAACCCGGCCGCCGGCCTGCTCCTCGGCCTCGACCTCGGACGCGGGCGGGTACGGCTGGCCGTGGCCAACGCCGCCCACCAGGTGGTGGCCACCGCCTCCGCCTCCCTGCCGGAGGACGCGGCCCCGCTGGAGGAGGCCGAGGCGGCGATCCGGCTGACCCGGGAGATCGCCGCCGAGCGCGGCATCGGCCTGGGCGCGCTGGAGGCCGTCGGCCTCGGCCTGGTCGGCGTCGTGGACGAGAGCCCCACGCCGGCGCCCCTCGACGTTCCCGGCATCCCGCCGACGCTGCCGGCCTCCTACCTGCCGGTGGCCCGGCGGGTGGCCGAGGAGTTCGGCGTGCGGGTGGCCGTGGACAACAACGCCAGGCTCGCCGCGCTGGCCGAGGCCACGTGGGGCGTCGGCCGCTCGGTGCGCGACATGGTCTACGTACGCTGGTCGGTCGGCGTCGGCGGCGGCTTCATCGTCGCGGGCCGGCTGCTGCGCGGCGCGCACGGGGCCAGCGGCGAGATCGGCCATGTCTCCCTCGACCCCGGCGGCGAGCCCTGCCACTGCGGCAGCCGCGGCTGCCTGGAGGGCGGCATCGGCGGCCAGGGCCTGCTCAGGGCGTGCGCCGCGCGCGGGGTACGGCTGTCCGGCCTGGACGCGCTGGTCGCGGCCGCCCAGGACCGCGTGCCGGCGGTGTGCGAGGTCATCGTCTCGGCCGCGGCCGACCTGGGCCGGGTGCTGGCCGGCACCGTCGCCCAGCTCGACCCCGCGCTGATCGTGGTGGGCGGCGAGCTGGCCGGCCTGGGCAGCCTCGTCCTCGACCCGATCCGCGACGCGGTCGCCCGGCTGGCGCTGCCGCGCTCCCCCCGGGAGATCGCGGTCGCGCAGGCGGACCTGGGGGTGAACGCCTCGGCCATGGGGGCGATCGCCCTCCTCGTCCACGAGGAACCCTCGATCCCCGCCCACCTCCGCCCCTTGACCCCCTGACCCGCCCCACCCCAACCGCTCCTCGTGTTCCGCCGCCCCTCGAACCCCGCACTCACCTCACCCGCCGCCCCTCGAACCCCGCCCCGCTTCGGCCCCCTTTTACGCAACCCCCGACACACCTGCACCGCCCGGAAGGACCCCCGACGATGACGAGCCCCGAACCATGACCGCCGTGACCGTGACCGACCCTCCCCCGGCCCGCAGGCGGCGCCTGGCGCGCCCCCGCCGCACGCTCGTGCTCAACGCGGCCGCCGTCGTGGCGGGCCTGGCCGTCTGGAGCGGGCTGTCGCTGACCGGCATCCAGGGCCTGTCCAGCCCGGCCGAGGTGGCGGCCCGCGCCGCCGAGCTCGTCTCCGACGGCACCCTCCCCGCCGACCTGCTGGCCAGCCTGCGCCGCGTGTTCACCGGCTTCGCGCTCGGCACGGCGCTGGCCGTCCCGATCGGCTTCCTCATGGGCTGGTACGCCACCGCCCGCGCGCTGATCGAACCGTACGTCCAGTTCTTCCGGACGATCCCGCCGCTGGCGATCATCCCGCTGGCCATCGTGCTGATGGGCATCGGCGAGACGCCGAAGATCTTCGTGATCTTCCTGGCGGCGTTCCTGTCGAGCGTGGTCTCCACCTTCCAGGGCGTCCTGGACGTCGACCGCACGCTGATCAACGCGGCCAGGGTGCTGGGCGCGGGCGACCGGACGATCTTCCTGAAGGTGATCGTCCCGGCGTCCACGCCGTTCATCATCGTCGGCATGCGGATCGGGCTGGGCGCGGCCTGGGGCACCCTGGTCGCCGCCGAGCTGATCGCCGCCCAGGAGGGCCTGGGCTACCGCATGCAGCAGGCGCAGCTCTACTACGACCTGCCCACGATCTTCGTCGGGCTGATCAGCATCGGCGTGCTCGGCCTGGTCATGGACCGGCTGCTGCTGCTCGCCGAGCGCCGTTTGACCGGATGGCAGGAGCGCCGATGACCCCCAAGATCTCCTTCGAGTCCGTCTCGAAGACCTTCCCGCTCAAGGACACCGAGTTCGTCGCCCTCGACCGGGTCGACCTCGACATCGCCGACCGCGAGTTCGTCACCGTCGTGGGCCCGTCGGGATGCGGCAAGAGCACGCTGATGAGCATGGCCGCGGGCCTGACCGAGCCGGGCACCGGACGCATCCTCCTCGACGGCGTCCCGGTGACCGGCCCCGGCCCCGAGCGCGGCGTGATCTTCCAGCAGTACGCGCTGTTCCCCTGGCTGACCGTGCGCAAGAACGTCGAGTTCGGCCTGAAGCTGGCCGGCCTGCCCGCCGGCGAGCGCAGGCGGCGGGCCGAGCACGCCATCGAACTGGTGGGCCTGACCGACTTCGCCGACGCCCTGCCCAAGACGCTGTCCGGCGGGATGAAGCAGCGCTGCGCCATCGCCCGCGCGTACGCGGTGGGCCCGCAGGTCCTGCTCATGGACGAGCCGTTCGGCGCGCTCGACGCCCTCACCCGGGTGCAGTTGCAGGACCAGCTCCTCGACACCTGGAGCAGGGAACGCCGCACGGTCATGTTCATCACCCACGACGTGGACGAGGCGGTCTACCTCGCCAACAAGGTCGTCGTCATGGCCGCCCGGCCGGGCCGGATCCACCGCGTCATCGAGGTGGACCTGCCCTACCCGCGTACCGAGGAGATCCGGCTGTCGCCGGAGTTCGCCCGCATCAGGAACGAGGTCTGGCACTCGGTCTACCACCAGGACGCCACCGTCTGACGGACCCCGACGCGGGCGGGGACGGCTCCCGAGGGCCCGGTGTCGCCCGTACGCGCCTGCTCGGCCGCCGACCGGGCCGCCGCCGCACCGGCGTTCCACCTCCTGGACTCCACCGGCCTGGTCACCGGCGTGGCCGGGAGCGCCCGGTACGCCATGGCCGCCCGCGACCCCGCCATCAAGGCCATGGGACGCGAGAGCGCCGCCGCCCTGCTGGCGGGGGACTACCGGCGGGCCTTCGACGCCCACACGGCGCTGCGCGACCTGTGCCTGATCACGGGCGTGCCGCGCCGCTGATCACTCCTCCGCCGCGGGCGGGAGCCGGAGGGCGATGATGGCGATGTCGTCCAGCCCGGTGCTGGGCAGGCCGCTGAGCACCTGGTCGCAGAAGCCGTCCAGCGGTTCGGCGGCCAGCGACTCCGCCACCCGGCGCAGGCGTTCCAGGCCGAGGTCGAGGTGCTCGCCCGACCGCTCGATGAGGCCGTCGGTGTAGAACAGCAGCGTGCTGCCCGGCGGCAGCGGCTCGGTCTGGGAGGCGCGGGTCTCGTCGTCGGCGAAGCCGAGCAGCGGGCTGAGGGCCCCTTCCAGGAAGCGTCCGTGACCCTGGGCGGTGACCAGCAGGGGCGGCGGATGGCCGGCCACCGCGAACCGCAGCTGGTGGCCGCCGTCGCACGCCTCCACGCGGGCGAACACGCACGTGGCCGTGACGTCGCCGAACAACGACTCCATCGCGACGTTGAGCCGGGTCAGGATCTCGCCGGGCGGCTCGCAGCGGTCCATCGCCAGCGCCCGCAGCATGTTGCGCAACTGGCTCATCAGGACGGCCGCCGACAGGTCGTGCCCGGACGCGTCGCCGATGACCAGCGCCAGGACGTCGTCGGGCAGGATGAAGGAGTCGTACCAGTCGCCGCCCACCTCGGCGGCGCTCGGGCTGGCCCGGTAGCGGGCCACGATCCGCAGGCCGGGCAGCCGCGGCGGCTCGGCGAGCAGGCTGTACTGCAGCGCCAGCGCGACCTGCTGGGTGCGCTGGAAGCGGATGGCCCGGCTCAGGGCGTCGTGGGCGTGGCCGAACATGTTGCTCAGCAGCGTGATGTCGGCCCGGCTGATCGCGGCCCGTTCGCCGCACGTCACCACCGCGACCACGGCGGGGACCGTGCCGTCGACCACGACCGGCAGGATCAGCATGCTGTTGGCGCCGCTGGCCGTCAGCCAGGCGCGCGTGCTCGCCGGCGCCAGGTCGGGCGGCGGCGATCCGGCCGGGAACGTCTGCAGCACGGGACGCCGCCGGCGTACGGCCGTCACGAAGGTGTTGCCTTCGTCGAGCTGCTCCTCGCTGTACGGCGACTGCGGCACCAGCCCGCGACGGGCCGCGCTGACCAGCCGCTCGACGACGAACGGGGCGCCGCCATGCCGCTCCCCGGTGAGGTCGGTGACGAGATAGACGCCGCAGCCGTCGGCCAGTTCGGGCACGATGACGTCGGACAGCGCGCCGAGCATCTCCTCCAGGCTGCTGAGCTGGGCCGTGGCGGCGGCGGCGCTGTCGAGCAGGCGCTGCCGCCGCTGCTCCTGCCACTGCTCCTCGATGTCGGTGCACGACCCCACCCACTCCACGACCTCCCCGTTCTCGCAGATGGGCACGGCGCGCATCTCGAAGTGCCGATAGGAGCCGTCGGCGGTGTGCAGCCGGTAGACGTGCTCCCAGGTGTCGGTGGCCCTGCTGACCGCCCGAACCCACGACCTGATCGTGTCCTGGCGGTCGTCGGGATGGACCATCTTCAGCCAGCCCTGGCCGCGGTGCCCCTCCCACGACTGCCCGGTGACCCGCTCCCAGCTCGGGCTGGGCTCGTGCACGTAGCCGTCGCGGGTGGTCACCCAGATGATCTGCGCGCTGACCTTCATCAGGCTCTCGTAGCGGCGCAGGATGCGGCGGCGTTCCTCGGCGATGGCCTCGATCCGCCGCGCCGCGGTGACCTGGTCGGTCACCTCCATCACCACTTCCAGCACGCCGTAGTCGCCCGGTCCGAAGACGACCCGCGACAGGCTGGAGGTGAAGAACCGCCCCTCCTGGCCTTCGAGCCCGCCGACGACGTACTCCGGCTCGGCCGTGGTGACGAACGGCTCGCCGGTGGCGTAGACCCGGTCGAACTGGGCGCGGAAGTGCACGTCGACGAACTCCGCGAACGCCTGCTCGACCGGCAGCCCGGTGCGGTGGTGGGCGAACAGGGAACGGTAGGCGGCGTTGGTGTAGACCAGCCGGTGGTCAGGGCCGCGCGCCACCGCCACGCCCATCGGCGCCGGTTCCAGCACCTCGAACGCCAGCCCGCTGCCTGCGGGCTCGCCGTCAGCCCCCATCGTGACCTCCCCCGACGGCCACCGCCTCCCCCACCCCTACCCGCTCGCGATCCGCCCCGAACGCCCGCCGCCGGGCCGGTCAGCCCTGGTCACCCGGCGGGATCAGGCCCGACTGCTCCTCCAGGTAGGCGATGGCCCCGACGCTCTCCTCGGCGAAGAACACCAGCTCGGTGAGGGGCAACGGCAGGAAGCCCTCCGCCTCCATGCGCTGGAACTGCTGCTTCAGCCCGTCGTAGAAGCCCGCGGTGTTCAGCAGCACGACCGGCTTGGTGTGCAGGCCGTGCTTGCGCAGCTCCAGGATCTCGGTGGCCTCGTCGAGCGTGCCGCTGCCGCCCACCATGATCACGAAGCCGTCGGCGCGGGACAGCAGTTGCGCCTTGCGCTCGGCCAGGTCGCGGGTGACCATCATCTCGTCGGCGCCCGGCCGGGCCTTGTGCGCCAGGAACTCGACCGAGACGCCCACCAGGCGGCCGCCGGCCTCCTGCACACCGTCGGCCATGACCTTCATCAGGCCGGTGTCGGAGCCGCCCCACACCAGGGTGTGGCCGCCCTTGCCGATGAGCTCGGCGAACTCGCGGGCGGGACGGGTGTAACGCTCGTCGAGGTCGGCGGCGGAGCAGAAGACGCAGATGTTCACGCCGTAACTGTAGGCGAACCGGTCCAGGCCAGGGCACCTGTGAAGGATCTCCCCAAGATCCGTCGAGCCCGGTGCCCGGCCGTCACACCGGGGGTACGTCCTGGTCCATGAAGAAAGCCATCAACGTGTGCTTCGGCGTGGACGTGGACGCCGTGGCGGGCTGGATCGGCTCGTACGGCGGCCAGGATTCACCGAACGACATCCAGCGGGGCGTGTTCGCCGCCGAGGTCGGGACCCCGAGGCTGCTGCGCCTGTTCGCCCGCGAGGGGATCAGGACGAGCTGGTTCGTCCCGGGACATTCGGCGGAGTCGTTCCCCGACCAGATGCGGCGGATCGTCGAGGCCGGGCACGACGTCGGCGCGCACGGCTACATGCACGAGAACCCGGTCTCGATGTCCGCCCAGCAGGAGGAGGACGTCCTGGCGCGCAGCCTGGAGGTGCTGGACCAGGTGTTCGGCGTCCGGCCCCGCGGCTATGTGGCGCCGTGGTGGGAGATGTCCGCGCGGACCGTCGAGCTGCTGCTGCGCTACGGCTTCGGCTACGACCACTCGCAGTCCTACCGCGACTTCCAGCCCTTCTACGCCCGCAAGGGCGAGCGGTGGACGCGCATCGACTACGAGCAGGCCGCCTCGACCTGGATGAAGCCGCTGGTGCCCGGCGAGGAGGTGGACCTGGTGGAGTTCTCGGCGAGCTGGTACCTCGACGACCTGCCGCCGATGATGTTCATCAAGAGCCCGCCGAACAGCCACGGCTTCGTCAACCCGCGCGACCTCGAACAGCAGTGGCGCGACCAGTTCGACTGGGTCTACCGCGAGCTGGACTACGCGGTCTTCCCCATCACGCTGCACCCCGACGTCAGCGGGCGTCCCCAGGTGCTGCTGATGCTGGAGCGGCTCATCGCGCACATGCGCGGGCACAAGGGCGTCACGTTCATGTCGATGGCCGAGGCCGAGATCGACTTCCGCGCCCGCTACCCCTTCGGCGGGCGGGCGCGTCCGGCCGACATGCACTGAGCCGTCCCCGGCCGCGCGCCGGGGACGGCTCGGGGTCCTCACGCCCAGGGCGGGCTGACGACCCAGCTCACGTCGGCGGCCCAGGAGGTGGCGCTGTCGAAGACGTGCGAGCCGCCGTTGCTCGCGACGTAGACGGTGTTGTCGTAGTGGCGCAGGAACCGGTCGGGGAAGTTCGAGGAGGCGAACGACGTGCCCTGACCGCTCTTGCCCGCCTGCGGGCAGAAGGTGGCGTCGGCGGCGAACAGCGCGCTGCCGTCGTTGTGCTGCCGGTAGAGCTGGTAGTTCTGGTGCCGCAGGTAGTCGCCCGGGTAGTTCCGCGACTCGAACGACACGCACGAGGCCCCGGCCAGCCCGCCGCGCACGATCCAGGTGGCGTCGCTCCTGTCCACCGACGAGCTGCCGGAACCGATCACCGACGTGACCACCTGGTCGTTCTGGTGGCGCAGGTAGCGGGTGGTGCAGCAGGCCGTGGTCGCGCGCAGCGAGATGGACGCGCCTGGGGTGAGCGTCCCGTCCGAGCCGCCGCCCGTCGTGGTGTACCCGGCGGCGACGATGCCGGCCTGCACGGCGTTCTCGGTGGCGTTGGAGGGGTAGCCGGAGGTCATCACGCCCTCGTAGAAGGTGCCCGCGGAGCCGTTGCTGTTGTCGCCGCCGATGCCGAGGATGATCGCGCCCTCCTTCTTCATGGGGTTGTAGCCGGGGGCGTTGGGGCGGGGGCCGTCGTAGTAGGTGGACAGGGCGCCGGACTGGGCGTTCCCGGCGCGGATCGCCCAGTGGTTCGGCTCGCCCTTGACGATGGCGGTCAGGTAGCGGTGGCTCACGCTGGGGTCGTTCGCGTTGTAGCCCGGGTTCACGCCGGAGAACAGGCCGTTCTCCAGGTCGGCCATGACCCAGGGGCCGTTGCCGGTGCCGTAGCCCCAGACCTTGATGTCGCCGAAGTAGATGGCCTCCATGGTGCCGTTGCCGTTGTCGCGGCTGTTGGTCTCGGCGTTGCCGTAGTCGAAGCAGCAGCCGCCGTTGTGGTGGGTGCCGTCGAAGACGGCGTACATGCCTTCGGGCTGGTCGCCCTTGGCGACGCCGTTGGTGTTGTTGTTGCGGTAGCCGGTGCCGGGGGTGACACGGACGCCGTACGCCTTGTGGCCGTTGATCATGGTCGGGGCGGCGGTGGCGATCGCGAGGTTGTCGTACCCGCCGGGCGCCGGGCCGGGGAACCCGCCGGGGGGCGCCTGGGTGAGGTGGTTACCCCGTCCGGACTGGTCGTAGATGACCGTGATGACGCAGGTCGTACCGGCGCAGAACGTGTCCTGGGCGGCGGCGTCGGCGTAACCGCCCACGCCGAGGAGGCCGATGTTGCGAGTGGCGTTGTCGGAGGAGCGGCGCACCTGGTAGAGCGAGCCGTTGTAGGCGGCGTACAGGGCGCGGGTGGTGCTGTGCGCCGCCACGCAGGGCGTGCCGCCGGCGGCGTAGATGTCGCACGACTGCTGGGTGGCGGCCTGGGACGTCGCGGGGGCGGCGGCGAGCAGCCCGGCGACGAGCGCGACGGCCGTTCCCGCCTTTTTGAGAATGGTTAATCCGGACCGGGACATCATCAATGAACCTCTGCCTTTCAGGGGGGCGCCGAGAGAATTTGACGCAGGGAAACACGCGCGCGGACGCGCGCAGCCTTATGCCCGTTGACCTGCGACAAACCGACGGGGACGAAAAGGAAGTTACTCTGTTATCGCTAACATTTTTGGCGCTGCGAGCCTCCGGATATATGCAAGAGAGTTGACCGGCCCACTATGAAACGAAATCACGCGGCCCGTCAAGTTCTTCGCCGTGTTTCACCGGGGACGGCTCACGCCGTTTCGGACAGGCGTACCACCACGAGGGCGCCGGGGCTGGAGGAGCCGGATCGCGACCGGCCCGCGTAGGCGTCCGCCCGCATCCGGTGGGTGCCGGCGGGGCCGACAGGGAGAGTGCCGGCAGCGCGATTCCTGTGCGCGGACCGTTCACGGTCACCTCCCGACGGGAGCCTGGCCGGGTGGGGGCGAGGGTGATCAACACATTCTCAACGGGGGCTCAACATCGGCGGGGGCAGGCTGGCCCGGCCTTCGCCTTCACCTCACCACGGAGCCGGGATGACCACTGTCACGTCACGGGACGACCTAGAACTGGAATCGGCGTACGAGGCTCCGCGCACCGACGTCGAACGACGGCTGGCCCGCCTGTGGTCGGCCAAGCTGCGCGTCGCGCCCGTCGGCATCGAGGACGACTTCTTCGAGCTGGGCGGCGACTCGCTGCTGGCGGCCGACGTGCAGTTCGCGATCGACCGCGAGTTCGGGTTCGAGGTGCCCGCCTGGACGCTGTTCCTGTCGCCGACCATCGCCGAGCTCGCCGAGGTGATCGGCTCGCCGGCCCCCCTCGACCATGCGTGACCTCGCCGACCCCGGCCTGTTCGAGGCGGGCGGGCAGCACGAGACCTGGCGGTGGTGGCGCGAGAACCACCCGGTGCACCGGCACGACCGGGGCTTCTGGTCGGTCACCCGGTACGCCGACGTGGACCGCGTCCTGCGCGACCACACGTGCTTCACCAGCGAGCGCGGCACCCTGCTCAACCTCCTGGGCCGCGACGACCCGGCGGCCGGGCGGCAGCTCGCCGCCACCGACCCGCCCGAGCACGACCGGATGCGCGCCCCGCTGCAGAGGGTCATGGGCCTGCGTTCGGCCGCGGCCCACGAGCCGTCCGTCATCGCGGCGATCACCGGGCTGCTCGCCCCCGGCCTGGACGGGCCGGAGTTCGACCTGGCCACCGCCGCCCGGGGGCTGCCGCTGGCGCTGGCCGGGCCGCTGCTGGGGCTGCCGGAGGACGACCGTCCGCGCCTGCTCACGCTGGTCATGGCGGCCAGCGCCGAGGACGACCCCGACTACCAGGTCGCCGGCGACGCGTCCGGGACGCTGCGCCGGGCGCACCGCGAGCTGTTCGCCTACTTCCTGCACCTGGTACGGGAACGCGCCCGCACCCCCGGCGAGGACCTGATCAGCCTGATGCTGTCGGCCGACGGCGGCCGGATGGACCCCGGCACGGCCGTCTCCAACTGCTACAGCCTGCTGCTCGGCGCGAGCGTCACCCTGCCCAACGTGGTCAGCTCGACGGTGTTCGAGCTGGCCCGGGGCGGCGGCTACCGCGCCTGGGCCGCCCGTCCCGAGCTGCTGCGCGGCGGGGTCGAGGAGGCGCTGCGCTGGGCGTCGCCCGGCAGCCACTTCATGCGGCACACGACCCGGCCGGTGCGGCTGTCCGGCGTCGACCTTCCGGCGGGCGAGCCCGTGGTCGCCTGGATCGGCTCGGCCAACCGCGACACCGCCGTCTTCGCCGACCCGGACACCTTCGACCCGGCCCGTACGCCCAACCGCCACCTCGCCTTCGGCAGCGGACACCACTACTGCATCGGATCCCACCTGGCCCGGCTGACGCTGCGGCTGTTCTTCGCGACGCTGTTCGCGACCTTCGCCGACGTCGAGGTCGCCGGCGAACCGGTCCGGGTGCGATCCACCTTCCTCACCGGCTTCAAGAAGCTGGTCATCTCGGGAACGCCCAGGAGAGGCCGATGACGACAGAGATCCCGTTCACCTACGCCCAGCAGTTGCTGCTCGGGCTGGAGCAGGCCGTGCCGGGGAGCGTGGTCAACTCGACGTTCATCGTGCGGGCGGCCTACCGCGTGGAGCACGAGGTGGACGCCGGCGTGCTGCGCCGGGCCGTGGACGACGTCGTGGCCAGGCACGACGCCCTGCGCACGACCGTGTCGCGCGACCCGGACGGCGGCGTCCGGGCGCGGGTGCACGAGAGCGTGCCGGGCCGCCTGCTGGTGCACGACGTGGACGACGAGGACGCCTTCCTCGCGGCGGCCACCGGCTCGGCGTACCCGCCGCAGGAGCCGCCGCTGCTGTGGGTGCACCTGGGCCGGTGCGAGGACGGCACGAGCCTGCTGGTGATCGTCACCCACCACCTCGTCTCCGACGCCTGGTCGCTGCCGCTGCTGGCACGCGACCTGTCCGACGCCTACACCGCCCGGCTGCGCGGCGGGCCGCCGCCGGATTCCGGCGTCATGGGGTACGCCGAGGTCGCCGCCGACGACTTCTCGCCGTCCTGGGAGAAGACGATCACCGACGCGCTGCCGTACTGGAAGGACCGGCTGGACGGCGTGGCGGAGCTCGCCATGCCGGTGCCGACGCCCGGCAGGCGCGGCGACCAGCGGACGTGCCGCTTCACCGTGCCCGGCCCGCTGTGGCGGCGCCTGGGCCGGGCGGCCCGCCGCCGCAGGACCACGCCGTTCACCCTCCTGCTGACCGCGTTCACCGCGTCGGTCTGGGCCGGGCACGACGACGCCGTCGTGCCGATCATCACCGCCGGGCGCAAGCCGTCGGAGTGGTACACGGCCGGGTTCATGCTCAACCTGCTGTGGTTGCGGATCACCACCGGTGACCCCGCCGACCTGGACGAGCTGAGCCGCCGCGCCGACGAGGCGTGCCGGGCGGCCTACCGGCACGACGTGCCGCTGCTGCGGGTGCTGCCCGAGGCGCCGGAGCTGGCGGCCGTGATGTTCGACCCGTCGGAGGTCGTCGAGCGCACCTTCCCGGTGTTCCAGCTCATCCCGAGGACGCCGTTCGCCCCCACCGCCGAGGACCCGGCGCTGCTGCTGACGCCCGTGCCGGAGGAGCGGCAGCCCGCTCCCGTGATGCCCGTGCACCTGCTGTGGTCGATGCGGGTGGACGAGGAGGTGGTCGGCATCGTCTCCTACGAGACCGCGATGTTCGGCCGGGACTGGGTGGAGGAGAAGGTCGCCGGGTTCCTGCGCGTACTGGAGCGGCTGGCCGATGCTTGAGCTCATCGAACCGCACCTGGGCCGCGAGGCCACCGCGATCGCCGACCGCGAGGGCGAGCTGTCCTACCGGGACCTGGACCGGCTCAGCGCCGGGCTCGCGCGGGTGTTGCTGGACGCGGGTCTGCGTCCCGACGAGCCCGTGGTGATCCATGCGCATCTGTCCCGGTGGGCGGTGATCGGCATGCTCGCCGTCCTGCGGGCCGGCGGCCGTTACGTGGCCATCGACGCCGCCTTCCCCTTCCAGCGGCAGCAGGACGTGGCCCAGGCGTGCGGGGCGCGGATCGCGCTCATCGAGCCGGACATGATCGTCCCGCTGACCGGCCCGGCCCGGCGCGTCGAGATGGCCCGTACGGACCTGCCGGACGGGCCGGTGCCCGCCACTCCGGCGCGGCTCGCCTACACCTGCTTCACCAGCGGCTCGACGGGCACGCCCAAGCCCGTCACCGTCTCGCGGGCCGCCCTGGCCTGGTCGACCTCCGCCCGGCTGGCCCACTACGCGTCGCCGGTCACCGGGTTCCTGCTCTGCTCGTCCATCTCGTTCGACAGCTCGGTCGCCGGGATCTACTGGACGCTGGCCTGCGGCGGCAGGCTGGTCATCCCGAGCCAGCGCCCGTCCGACCTGGCCGCCGCCGCGCGCTTCGCCGTCGAGCACCGGCCCTCGCACCTGCTCATGGTGCCGTCGTTCTACGGGCTGGCGCTCCGCAACGGCCTGGCGGAGGCGTTCGGGTCGCTCGGCACGGTGATCGTCGCGGGTGAGACGTGCCCGCCCGCGCTGGTCGGCGAGCACTACGCCGCGCTGCCCGGCGCGGTCCTGCACAACGAGTACGGCCCCACCGAGTGCACGGTCTGGAGCACGGTCCACCGCTGCCTCCCCCAGGACGCGGAGGCGTCCCGGGTGCCGATCGGCCGCCCGGTCCCGGGGGCGCGCGTGTCCATCGCCGACCCCGGCCCGGACGGCGTCGGCGAGCTGGTGATCTCCGGCCCCGGCCTGGCCGAGGGGATCGGGGACGCCTACCGCACCGGCGACCTGGTCTCCCGGCGCCCGGACGGGGAGTTGCTGTTCCACGGCCGCGCCGACCACCAGCTCAAGCTGGGCGGCGCGCGGATGGAACGCGCGGAGATCGAGCACGCCATGGCGGGCTTCCCCGGCGTGCTGGCCGCCGCAGTCGGGGTCGCGCGGGCCGGCTCCGGACCGGCCCGGCTGAAGGGCTACCTCGTCACCGGCCAGGACCGGATCGACCGCCGGGCCCTGCGCGCCCACCTGCTGGACCGGCTGCCGATCGTGGCCGTCCCGACGGTGTTCCAGCGGCTGGAGTCCCTGCCGCGCCTGCCCAACGGCAAGGTCGACTACCAGGCCCTCGACGGCGGCTGACCGCCTCCCCGGGATGATGAGGGGCGTTCCTTACGCGGTCGCAGGGAACCGCTCACGGCCGGTCAGGCAACAACTGTTGTCCTGATTCATCGCCGAAAGGCCACAAAGTGAGGGCCCCGAATCATCCGGAAGGTGATGACGCCTCCCATGTCCAACGCTCCCTCTACGAACCGGAAGCCTTCGCCGAGCTGTTCCGCCGGCACGCCTCCAGATCATCGAACCCGCTCCCGACGGGAACAGCTTCTCGGTGGCCCCGCACGACCAGTCGGCGGAGGTGGGTGGCCGCTGGATCGTGTGGGCCGCTGAGCCGTACCGGCTGGGCGCGGTACGGCTGCTGGTGTCGGAGAAGCGCGTGCCGAAGAACCCGGTGACCGGCAACTGACCCCGCGTCTCCTCCCGCACCTCTCGCCGCTCCCCGCTCGCCATGATTTAAGACGAAATGATGGCGCGGGCGCGCACATAGGCAGAGGTGTCCGAACAAATGATTCGATGAGGAGATTCGCCATGGGAACCGCCCGTGGATGACGAGCGGTCGGCCAAGTTCGAGGCCGCCTACAACCGGGCCTACGGCCAGATCACCGCCTACGCCGCGCGCCGGTGCGACTCGCCTCAGGACGCCGCCGACGTGGTGGCCGAGACCTTCACCGTCGCCTGGCGCCGGGTGGACGAGCTGCCGGAGGGCTCTGAGGCCACCCTCTGGCTGTACGGGGTGGCGCGCAAGGTCCTGGCCAACCATTTCCGGGGCGACAACCGGCGCAGGGAGCGCACGGCCGAGCTCGACGCCGAACTGGCCGACCTGTACGGCCACTCCCCCGACACCCAGGTCGAGCTGGACGCGATCGGCCGGGCGTTCAGGAGCCTGCCCGACGACGACCGGGAGCTGCTGTCCCTGGTCGCGTGGGAGGGGCTGGAGCGCGAGGAGATCGCGAAGGCGCTGGGGCTGTCCCGCAACGCCGTACGCATCAGGCTGCACCGCGCCCGCAAGCGCCTGTCGCGCGCCTTGACGTCGGCGGGCGTGCACGTCACCGCAGACAGCCGGCTGGTCCCGGCGGAGAGGCCGTTGGGAGGAGCGCTGTGAGGAACGCGGAGAAGAACACCGAGAAGACCCTGGACGAGATCGAGGCGATCGGGAGGTTGGCCCGGGTCGCGCCCGGCGAGCGGGGAGGCGAGCCGTCCGGCGCGGGGGCGCGGGCGCTGCTGGCCGCGATCACCGCCGAAGAGCCGGGCACTGCACCGGGCACAGCACCGGGCGCGGCACCGGGCGCGGCCCGGCCGGGGTGGCGTGGCATCAGGCCCAGGCGGCCGGCGTTCGGTGTCGCCGCCGCGGTCGCGCTGGCCGCGGGTGTGGTGGCGGTCCCGATCGTGCTGACGGGCGGCGCGCCCAGCTCGTGGGCCGTCAACCTGGACGAGGGGATGGTGACGATCCAGATCCGCGACTTCGACGACGCCTCCGGGCTGGAGAAGCGGCTGAAGGAGCTGGGCGTGCCCGCGCTGGTGGACTACGTGCCCAAGGGCATGATGTGCCGCGAGCCGCGTGGCAAGGACGTGGAGAACATCCCCCGCGGCATCTACAGCCTGCCGGAGAACATCCCGGGCGAGTCGGAGGGCTGGCAGATGCGCATCAACACCAAGCTGTTCGGCCCGGGGCAGACGTTCGTCTGGACGCTCAGCGGCAAGGGCGGTCTGACCTCCACGTACCTGATGGAGGGCCCGGTGGCGCCCTGCGAGCCCGTGCCCATCCCCACGGTGAAGCACGAGGAGCCGGAGTTCCGCGCCATGAGCACCAGCGAGCTGGGAGGTCTGCGGGTGGACGAGAAGACCGTCGGCGAGGTGCTGCCCCAGCTGAGGAAGCTCGGCCGGAAGGTGATCTTCGCGGTCATCACCGTCCCGCCCGGCAACCCGGGAGGGTTCGGCATCGACCACACCCAGAGCACGCCCGTCGGCGACCACTGGGTCGTCTGGGACGCGGAGCAGAACGCCAAGGGGGTGATCCAGCTGCTCGTGACGGAGGAGCGCCTGGACAAGAACCCCGTCTACGGCGGCCCCCGCGACGCGATCATCAAGGACTGACGACTCGCCCCTCCGCGCCTCCCGGGGAGGCGCGGAGGGCGCTCCATCAGGGCCTTCCGTGGTCGAGCGGCGGGCGTCGGGGTGCGGTGGTCACCAGGCGAGGGGGCCCTCGGCGTCGAAGTAGCCTCCGGTGGGGCCGTCGGGTCCGACCTGGGCCATGCGCACGATGATCTCGGCGCCCCGCTCGACGGTCTGCCGGCCGCTGTTGCCGTTCAGGTCGGTACGGGTGAAGCCGGGTTCGACCGCGTTGATCCGCATCCGGGGAAACGCCTTGGCGTACTGGACGGTGATCATGTTGACCGCCGTCTTCGACGCCGGGTATGCGACGCCCGGGTAGGGGTGGCCGGGGCTGCCGGGGTCGCTCATCCGGGAGAGCGAGGCCAGGCCGCTGCTGACGTTGACGACGACCGGCGCGCCGGACCGCCGCAACAACGGGAGGAACGCGTGAAGGACGCGCACCATGCCGAAGACGTTCGTCTCGAACGTCCGCCGCATCATCTCGGCGGTCAGCTCCGCCGCGCCGGCCACCTCCTGGCCGTCCACCATCTCCACCTGGATGCCGGCGTTGTTGACCAGCACGTCCAGCCCTCCACCCGCCTCGACGGCCCGCGCCGCCGCCGCCACGGACGCGTCGTCGGTGACGTCCAGCGGCACCGCCCGCGCGCCCAGCCGCTCGGCGGCCCGCCGCCCACGTCCGGCGTCCCGGCTCGCGACGTAGACGGTGTGCCCCGCGCCGACGAGCCGCCGGGCGGTCTCGAACCCGAGCCCCTTGTTGGCCCCTGTGATCAGTGTCGTCGTCATGGCGGAACGCTAGGAATTGAAGCGCGCTCGAAGTCAATCCGCCCGGAATACCGGGTGACGGTCAGCGTTTGAGGTAGGCCAGGACGGCGAGGACGCGGCGGTTGTCGTCGGCCGAGGGGGCGATGCGGAGCTTGGCGAAGATGTTCGCGGTGTGCTTGGCGACCGCGCTCTCGCTGAAGTGCAGAGCGGCGGCGATGGCGACGTTGGACCGGCCCTCGGCCATCATCTCCAGCACGTCGAGCTCGCGCGCGGTCAAGCTGTCGATCATGCCGCGCGCCTGGCTGCGGGACAGCAGTTTGGTGATGACCTGGGGGTCCATCACCGTGCCGCCCGCCGCGACCCGGCGGACCGCGTCGACGAACTGGGCGGTGTTGGTGACCCGGTCCTTGAGCAGGTAGCCCACGGCGCCGTCGCCGGTCGCCAGCAGCTCGTTGGCGTAGAGCTGGTCGACGTACTGGGACAGGACCAGGACGGGCAGGCCGGGACGGCGGCGGCGCGCCTCCAGCGCGGCCTGGAGGCCCTCGTCGGTGTACGTGGGCGGGAGCCGTACGTCCACCACGGCGATGTCCGGCTCGTCCTCCAGCAGCGCCCGCAGCAGGGACGGGCCGTTGTCGACCGACGCCACCACCTCGCAGCCGTGTTCGCGCAGAGTCCTGGTCAGCCCGTCCCTCAGCAGGAAGAGGTCTTCGGCGAGGACAACGCGCACGGGATCTCCAGGGTCGCAGTGGTCGGCCCGCCGGGCGGGCTGTGCAGGGTGAGGACGCCGTCGAAGGATTCCAGACGGCGGCCGACCCCGCGCAATCCGGTGCCCTTCGCGGGGTCGGCGTCGCCCCGGCCGTCGTCGGTGACGGTGACGCACAGGCGCCCGCCGTCGTGATCGAGGACGATGGCGACCTCCCGCGCGGCGGCGTGCTTGGCCGCGTTGGCGAGCAGTTCGCCGACCGCGAAGTAGGCCGCCGACTCCACCGGCGAGGGCAGGCGCCCGGTCAGCCCGACCTGGACGTGGACGTCGAGGAAACTGTCCAGCGCCAGCGACCTGACGGCGTCGCCGAGTCCCCGGTCGGCCAGGACCGGCGGCTGGATGCCGTGTACCAGGTTGCGCAGGTCCTCCAGGGCGCGGGCGGAGGTCTCGCCCACCTCCAGCAGCAGTGCGCGGGCGGCGGCCGGATCGCTGTCGAGGAGCCGGGTGGCGCTGTCGAGGGTCAGGCCGAGGGAGACCAGCCGGGCCTGGGCGCCGTCGTGCAGGTCGCGCTCGATGCGCCGCAGCTCGGCCGCCTGCACGTCGAGCACCTGGGCCCGGGTGTCGGTCAGGTGGGCGATCCGCCGGACCATCTCGGCACGGCGTGGCACCGACAGCAGCAGCCGGGTCCACCGGGCGTGCAGGCGCAGAACCGGCGGGGCCAGCAGGAGCCCGGCGGCCATGAAGGCGACCCCCAGCACGAGGGCCGCCAGCATCGTCGTCGTGTCGTGCACCGGGACGAACGCGTACCAGTTGCCGTCGCCGAGCAGCCGCCACACGAACGGCTGCACCAGCGCGCCGAACGCCCCGTACCAGAGGAAGGCGAGCGGGACGGCGACGAGGACGCCGCCGGACCAGGGCTCCAGCCAGGCCCAGACCAGGTCCCGCCAGAACCCGTCGGCGGCCAGGATCGCCCCCGCCCGCCTGCGCCTGCTCCAGGAGCGGTCGCCGGCGAACGGTTCGGGCGGGGTGACGCGCGTGCCCGTCCATCGGGCGGCGCGGGCGCGCGAGCGGTCCGACAACGACCGCAGCGCCGTCGCCCCGGGGACGAGCAGCCAGAAGCCGGCGCCGATCGGCAGCAGGAGGAGAGCCAGGACGACGAGCGACCCGACCGCCGACACCGCCACGGCGAGCAGCCCCGCGAGCTGGCAGCGCGCCACGGCGACCAGCGCCCTCTTCGCCCTCATCGAACGTGGATTCTAACCGGTGCCCTCCACACCCAGAGCAGCGCCGCCAGCAGGCACGCCACGCCGAACAGCGCCACCGGCGCGACCGCGCCCGCCTCCTCGTCCATGAACAGCAGCAGGCCGAGGTTGATCAGCGTGTGGAAGCCGCCGGTCAGCAGCAGCCGGTGGGCGCGCACCCGTTCCATGGCCAGCCCCATCACGACCGACATCGACACCGTCGCCAGCAGGAACGCGGCCGCGTACGCCGGGCCCAGGCCGAACACCGGGACGTGCCACGCCCCCCACAGCACGCCCACCACGACCGACGCCGTCAGCGGGCCGATCCGGCGGCGCAGCAGCGGTTGCAGCAGGCACCGCCAGCCGATCTCCTCGGCGCACGCCCCGATGAACTGCGCGACCACGATCAGCGCGAACGGGCTGCTCAGCGCCCCCGGCGCGGTGAACCGCGGGTCGCCGGTCAGCAGGCCGTACGCGCCGACGCACAGCACGATGATCAGCGGCGCCGTGGCCGGCAGCGCCACCCCGGCAACACCGACCCGGTCACCACGGCCGATGCTCCCGGACAGAACCTCGCGGGCCGTGCGCGGCCACAGCAGCGCGACGGCCGCCACGCCCAGGGCCGGGCCGAACTGGGTCAGCTGGATGACCTCGGGCGGGATCGGCGTGCCCGCCTGCCAGGCGCCCAGAAGCCCCGCCGCCGCCAAGGCGACCACGGCGAACACCCCGGCCGGCGCCGCCACGCCACGGGCCGTCCCGCGTTCTGTCCTCACCATGTTGTACTCACACTTTCGTCGAACCGGTAGAACCAGGACGACGATGCCGCCCGGTCCGCACCCGTTCAATGCATCTGTCCCCTCGGCAGGGGTGGACCCAGGTACACCCCCCGCCCTCGCCAGGACCGGTCGCGGTTGGCCCTGGCCGACCATCTCTGCCAAGATCACCGTGTTTCGCCCGCCTTGACCGAGGAGCCCTGTGGACAGGAGACGTTTTCTCACCCTGACCGGTGTCGCCGGACTGGCGGCCACCACAGTGGCCGCCACAGTGGCCGCCACAGTGCCCGCCGGGCCCGCGCTGGCGGCGGCCTATCCGTCCGCGGACGCGGGCCTGACCGCCGAGGCGCACGCCAAGCTGGTCGAGCTGGCTCCCTACGGCGTCACGGCGCTCGCCTTCACCCCGTCCGGCGGCTGGGTCGTGGTCACGCAGGACGGGCGTTACTTCGCCCGCGGCATCCCCGACGCCTGCTTCACGGAGCTGGGGGCGCTGGTCAAGGCCGCCCGGAAGATCAACGCCATCGCCTTCCCGCCGGAGGGCGGCGACCGCTGGGTGATCACCACCGACAAGGGCGTGTCGGCGCGCGGCCTGCCCACGGCGTGCCTCAGCCGGATCAAGGCGTACTACACCGCCGGGCAGCAGGTCGTGGACGTGGCCTTCCCGCCCGCCGGCGGCGACCGCTGGGTGGTGGTCGCCGCGAACGCCTTCCAGGCGAACGGCGTGGACGACGAGTGCTACCAGATGATGCGCAACCTCACCCAGGGCGGCCGCCGGCTGACCCGCGTCGCCTTCCCGAAGGCGGGCGGCTGGGCGCTGGTCGCGCAGGACGAGTTCCACGCCCGCGGCGTCCCCGACGCCTGCTTCAAGCAGATGAAGACCGTGGCCGGCGGCGGCTGGCAGCTGCACAACCTGGCCTTCGCGCCCGGCGGCGGCTGGGCGCTGGGCTCCCGGGGCAAGGCGCCCGCGCTGCCCGCCGACCGGGTGCGGCAGTTCGAGAACGCGGTCGGCGGCTCGACCATCTGGCAGCGGATGAGCGCGTACAAGACGCCGGGCGTGGCGGTCGCGGTGGTCGTCGGCAACAAGATCGCCTGGTCCGCCGGCTACGGGCGGCTCGCGGCCGGCGGCGCCGCCGCCACGCACCCGGAGAGCGCGTTCCAGGCCGCCTCCATCAGCAAGGCCGTGACCGCGGTGGGCGTACTGCGCCTCCTCCAGACGCGCAAGATCGCGCTCACCGCCGACGTCCGGCCGCATCTCGGCTGGACGCTGCCGGCCCGCTCCTGCGTCTCGCCGACGGCGACGCCGACCGTCGAGCAGCTCCTGACGCACCGGGCCGGGGTCGTCGGGCGCGGCTCCACCTCGCCCGCCGGGGCCTGCTCCGGCTTCGACGCCTCCGGCGGCGGCTTCGCCGGGTACGGCGCCTCGGCCACGGTCCCCTCACTGCTCCAGGTCATGAACGGCGAGGGCAACTCCCCCAGGATCGAGCTGTCCACGGAGCCGGGCGCCGAGTACCACTACTCCGGAGCCGGGTACGTGCTGCTGCAGCGCATGGTGGAGGAGCTGACCGGCACGTCGCTGGCCGACTACATGACCCAGGAGGTGTTCGCCCCGCTGGGGATGGCGGGCAGCTCGTACGCGCTCTCCCCCGCCTTCGAGCTCGCCTCCGGCCACACCTCCACCGGGACGGTGATCCCGGGCGGCCACAACCGTTACCCCGAGTCGGCCGCCGCGGGCCTGTACACGAACGTGCTGGACCTGTGCCGCCTGGTGTCCTACCTCAACCGGGCCTGGACCGCCGGCGGCGACATCGCCGGCCCGCTCAGCCGCGCGTCCGTGCGCACGCTGCTCACCCAGGGCCCGCAGCCCGGGATGGGACGCGGGCTGTTCATCGCCGGCTCCGGCACCCAGAACTTCTCCTACACCCACGACGGCTCGAACTACGGCTTCAAGTCGGTGTTCAAGGGCTATCCGGAGCTGGGCGCGGGCTACGCCGTCCTGGCCAACGGCAACGACACGGCGCTGGTCAACGAGGTCGCCGCGGCCGTCAGGTCGGTCTACGGCTGGGCGTAGGGTCAGGCCGGGCCCTCCTCCAGCTCGGACAGGCGGTCGATGAGCCGCGTGGCGGTCGGCCGCCCGGCGGGATCCTTGGCGAGGGCGTCGGTCAGCAGCGGGCGCAGCAGGCCGGGGGCCGCCCCCACGTCGGCCTTTCCATGCACGATGTTGTAGAAGATCCTCTCGATCGAGCCCTCGCCGAAGGGCGGCCGGCCGGTGGCCGCGTACAGCATCGTGGCCGCCCAGGCGTGCACGTCGACCCCCGGCCCGGCCACCTCGCCCGCGATGATCTCGGGGGCGAGGTAGCCGGGGGTGCCGATGAACATGCCCGTCATGGTGAGCCTGGTGGAGTCGACGGCCTGGGCGATGCCCAGGTCGATCACGACGGGGTCGCCGTCCATCAGGAGCACGTTGCTCGGCTTCAGGTCGCGGTGGACGACCCCCACCTTGTGCATGGCGGCCAGCGCCTCGGCCATGCCCTTCCCGAGGCGGAGCAGGGCGGCTACCTCCAGCGGCCCGTCCTGGCGCACCAGCTCGTTCAGTGACACGCCGGGGACGTACCGGGTCACGATGTACGGCGGGTCGCCGGTCACGTCCGCGTCGACGATCTCGGCCACGGCGGCGGCGCGGACCCTGCTCGTCGCCTCCACCTCCCGGGCCAGGCGCCGCCGGGCGAGCTTGTCGCCGGCCACCTGTGAGTGCAACACCTTGATGGCCACCGGCCTGCCATCGGGATCGACGGCGAGGTGGACCATGCCGCTGCCGCCCTCGCCGAGCCGGCGGACGAGCCGGTAGGGGCCGAGGCGTTCTTCGTGCGAGCGGGCCGCCGGCGGGCCCGGCCGCGCCGGGGCCGCCGGTTCGTCCCGGAGGCGCAGCCGACGCGAGCGGCCGAGGGTGACGGAGGTGCCGGGCCGGATCGTGACCGGCTCGTCCGGCGGCAGGTCGTGGGCCACGGCGTCGCCGGGGAGCCGCAGGCGGGTGCCGTGGGTGGAGCCCAGGTCGATCACGTTGACGTCCCAGCCGTCCAGCTTCACCCGCAGGTGGTGGCGGGAGACCGTGCCCTCGGAGTCGTCCATCTTGACCGGGCGGGCCTTGCCCGCGACCACCTCCGGGGCGGTCTCCGGGGAGCGGCCGACCAGGTGGGTGGCGTCGAGCCGGAACGTCGTCCCGTCGTCCAGATCGAGCATCCCGAGCGGCGGCCGCGGGCCCTTGTGTGGCACGAGCGTCCGTTTCAGGGCTCGGCCGCAGACGGCGCAGGTGGCCAGGCGGGGGTCGTTGAAGTGCCCGTTCTCGCAGTCGACGCCGTACACCTGCACGCCGTCCCGGGGGACGTCGGGCAGCGGGACGGTCTCGTCCACGGGCGGCCGGACGGGGCCCGGCGTGTCCGGCAGGCTGAGCGCACGGCCCTCGGGGGTGTCCGCCAGGGCGGCCAGGAGATCGGCGGGATGCTGGAAGCGCTCCTCCGGCCCGCTCGCCGTCGCCGTGGTGATGATGTCCCGCAGGTGCGGCAGGCCGGTCAGGGCCGACAGGTCGACCCGCCCGGCCAGGATCGCCGAGATGACCGCGGGGATGCTGCTCTCTCCCGGGTACGGCGACTGCCCGGTCAGCGAGAAGTACAGGATGACGCCGAGAGAGTAGAGGTCGGACCTGATGTCCACCACCTCGTTCCGCACGGCCTCGGGCGACATGTACGCGGGCGTCCCGACGATGGCCTCCCCGGGACTGGTGATCTCGGCCGCGCCCCTGCTCTTGGCGATGCCGAAGTCGACGATGACGGCGTCCTTCGACGGTCTCATCATGATGTTCGACGGCTTGAGGTCGATGCGGGTGACCCGGCGGCTGTCCAGGTAGCCGAGCGCCTCGGCGATCTGCGCGCCCAGGCGGACCACGTCGGTGGGGCTCAGTGGCCCCTGCTGGTGCACGATCTCGTTGAGCGTCCGCCCCTCGACCAGTTCCATCACGAGGATCGGCCGGCCCTCGTCGTCCTGGGCGACGTCGTAGGTGCGGACGATCCGGGGGTGGTCGAGCCGGATGGCGATGGCGGCCTCCCGGCGCAGCCGGGCCTCACCCTCCGGGTTGCCGGACGGGAAGCGCCGCGGCACCTTCACGGCCACGTCCCGTGCGAGCACGATGTCCCGGCCCCGGTAGACGGTGCTCTGGCCGCCCTCGCCGATGAGCTCGACCAGCTCGTACCGGTCGCCGACGGTCCGCAGCACGGACTCGACCATGGGCGGGGGGCTCGCCTGCGGGGTGCGGACCAGCGTGACGTCGGCAGCCGGGACGCGCAGGGACACGTCGAGCGCGGCCCGCTCCCCCTCGTTGCCGAGGGCGATGCCGAGCAGGGCCTGCTTGAGCCCGTCCGCGAGCTTGTACGACACCAGCCGCGCGTCGGTCTCGCCGCCGTAGTTCGTCGCGTCCGGCCTGCCGGGGTCGCGGGCCACACTCAGCACGCCGTGCACCTCCAGGTGCAGCAGCAGCCGGTCGACACTGGCCCTGCCGACGTGCAGCAGCGGATCGAGCTCGGGCTGCTCGGCGGAGCCGACGATGTCCATCGCGGTGAACGAGTCGCCCTGCCGCTTCAGGATCCAGTCCACGATGTAGTAGCCGGTGAGCCGCCACCGGTCCTCGTCGATCGGCACCCGGAAGAGCCGGTCCTGGCCGCTCTGCCGGAAGAAGAGCTCCAGCAGCTCCTCCAGCCGGGCGTAGAACGCGACGCGCTGCTCGTCCTGGTCGCCGACGACGAGGAACGGCCGCTCGCCCTCCCACCTGACCAGCTCGCCGAACTCCTGGAGCAACCGGCGGGGTATCCCGCGCGCCTTGAAGCGGAGGTAGCGGGCCAGTTGCTCGAACTCGGCCGGCCGCTCGTCGAGCACCGCGTCCAGCAGGCGGCCGGGCGCCTCCCAGGAGCAGGGGACGTAACAGCGCCAGGCGAAGACGCTCTCGTAGACGCTGTTCCCCCGGCTGGTGTCCCTGACCACGTGGTCGTGCAGGTCGGGGCCGGCCACCACGAGGAAGTGCGCGCCCTGCGTGGTGAGCGTGTTCTTGAGGCCGCCCAGCAGCCGTTCGATCTCCTCGAGGCCGGAGGGGTGCGCGGTGAGCTTGTCCACCTCGTCGAGCACGATGATCAGATGGACCCGCCGCGGCCCGCGCGACCACCGGCGCCACCCGCGCCGCCGCGCCGGCTGCCTGGCCAGCAGGTTGATGATGCGCGACAGGTCGTGCTCGACGTCGGTGTCCGAGTAGGTGAGGTACGAGGCCTCCAGCGCCAGGGAGCGGGTGCGCTTGCCGGACAGGCCACCGCTCGGGCTCAGCCAGCCGGCCGGCCCGGTCAGCTTCTTGGCCGCCGGGCCCATGCCCACGTTGAAGGTCGCCGTCCGTTCGGAGGCGTCCGACTGCGTCTGCTTCAGCCCGAACGAGGTGCGCACGTGCGCGAGCAGCAGCGCGCGCCGCGCGCCCGCGTCGAGGCGTTGCAGCACCCGCCGGTCGTGCAACGCCTCGTAGGTCCGCCTGACCACGGCGAACAGGAGCTGGTCGGGGGTCATGGGACGGGCGACGTTGAGCGAGATGGGCACGACGAGCTCGTCCCTGGGGCGGCCGGCGGCGATCTCCTCCACCGCGCGCATGACGACCGTGCTCTTGCCCACGCCCCGGAACCCGGTGATGAGGAACGTGCCTCCGCGCGACCAGCGCAGCCGCTGGTCCAGCTCGTCGATGAGCTCGGCGTTCCCCAGCAGCGGCATCGACTGCTCGTCGTGCCGCAGCGGCTCGTGGATGTAGCGGAACGAGCCCTTGAGAGGAACCCTCAGCATTCTCACCCCTCGCTCGGCGGAGCAGATCCTCTGGGACGGACGAGGGCGCCGGGTTCTCGGTTCCTCTCGGAGTACCGTACGCGGCGGTTCCGCCTTTTCGCCGCGGTATGCCGGAACCCGATCATGGCCGCCCCCGGTCGCCGGGTCGGAGCCGCGTCTGAGCTGCGTCTGAGCGGCGGGGTCGGGGGTAGGGCCCCTGGCATGGACAACGAGCGGGAAATGTCGGAGGCCGTCATCGTCGTGGGGGCCGGGATGGCGGGGCTGGCCTGCGCGGTGCGGCTGCACGAGGCCGGCGTGCCGGTACGGGTGCTGGAGGCGTCCGACGGGGTGGGCGGCCGGGTGCGCACCGACGTCGTGGACGGGTTCCGGCTGGACCGCGGCTTCCAGGTGTTCAACACCGCCTATCCCGAGGCCCGCCGGATGCTCGATCTGGACGCGCTCGACCTGCGCCCGTTCGCCTCGGGCATGATCGTCCAGGGGACGAGGGCGCGGGCCAGGGTGATGCTGCCGTGGCGGCACCCCCTGCACGCGCTGAGCGGGCTGCTGACCGGCCTCGGCACGCCGCGTGACGACGCCGTGCTCGCCGCCCTCACGGCACGTGACCTGGTCCTGCCCGCGTCCCGGCTGCGCGGCGGGCCGGACCGGCGTACCGACGACGAGCTGCGCGCCTGGGGCATGTCCGAGAGGATGATCGACTGCCTGATGCGTCCGTTCCTGGCCGGTGTGCTCCTGGAACGCGACCTGGAGACCTCCAGCCGGGTCTTCCACCTGTTCTGGCGGTCGTTCGCGCGCGGCACCATCGCGCTGCCGGCCCTCGGCATGGGCCAGATCCCGCGCCAGCTCGCCCACCGGCTGCCGCCGGGCGCCGTCACGCTCGGCGCCCGCGTCACCGAGGTGACCCTCGGCGGCGTGCGGCTCGCGGACGGCGCCACGGTCCGGGGCCGTGCCGTGGTGGTGGCCGCCGACCCGCCGGCCGCGGGCCGTCTGCTGAGCGAGATCGACACACCCGAGATGCGCGCGGTGACCACCTTCTACCACGCCGCGCCCCGCTCCCCCATGCGCGAGCCGATCCAGGTCATCGACGCCACCGGGGCCGTCGCCGACACCCTGGTCCTGACCGACGCGGCTCCCGGGTACTCCGCCGACGGGCGGGCGCTGGTGTCCACGTCGGTCCTGGGCCTGGCCGACGACGAACGTCCGGTCCGCCGGCGCCTGGCCGAGATCTACGGCGACACCTCCGGCTGGGAGCACGTGGCGACGTACCAGGTGCCGGCGGCGCTGCCGGCGATGCGGCCGCCGTACCCGCTGCGCAGGCCGGTACGCCTGCGCGCCGGCCTGTACGTGTGCGGCGACCACCGCGACACCGGCTCGCTCCAGGGGGCGCTGGTCTCCGGGCGGCGCGCGGCCGACGCCGTGCTCGCCGACCTCCCGTCCCTGCGCGCCGTGAGCCTCGCCGCCCTCGACCGCGCGACGTTCTAGCGGCCCGCGATCACAGCTCGCGCAGTGCCAGCATGGCCTCCCGCTCGATGCGCGCGAGGTCGTGCAGGACGGCCCCGGCCTGCTCCAGGTACGCCGCGTCGCGCGCCTCCCCGGCCTTGGCGACCAGGGCGGACACGTCCGTCCACAGGGCCGCCGCCTCGGCGTACAGGCGGTGGCCGGCGCGCAGGCGGTCGTCGTCGACGAACTCGCCGCACTCGGCGAGGAAGTCCCGGTACAGGGCGCGGAACAGGCCGCCGCCGGTGCCGCCCCTCTCCATGAGGAGGGCGGCCTGCGGCAGGTCCCGCGCGGGCTCGTCCGCGCGGGCCAGCCACTTGGGCACCAGGCGGGCGGCCTTGTCGATGCCGCGGTGGCCCAGGTTGGCGATGGGCGCGGCGAGGAACGCCTCGGCGCACGTCCTGATCGCCGGGACGGCCCGCTCCCGCCAGGCGGGCGGGCCGCCCGGCAGGGTGAGGGAGAAGGACCGGTTCCTGGCGGTCATCGGGCCGCGTTCGGCCCGCGCCGCGGCCAGGCTGTCCAGGCTCGTCCGCACGGCGCCGCCCTGTTGCGCGGTGTCCACCAGGTACGCCTGCCGCTCGTCGTAGCCGTACATGGCGACGACGTGGCCGCCGAAGCGCACCTTCGAGCCGAAGTAGTCCAGGTGGTAGCAGTCGAGCTGGAGGCCGACCGGCAGGCCGTCGTCGATGCGGGCGGCCACGTTCTCCCACGCCTTGCGGGCCGAGCCGGTCTCCTCCACGCGCAGGGTCAGCCCCAGCCTGCCGGCCAGGTTCCTGGTGAGCTCGAACGGCTTGACCCGGCCGCCCATGAACGGGAAGTCCATGCCCTTGGCGTCCCAGTAGACGAAGGACAGGCCGGAGCCGAGCCCGAACAGCATGGGCTCGGACAGGTCGAGCCCCTGGTGCCGCAGCAGCACCCCCAGTGCCGTCGTCTCGCAGTGCTCCATGCCGCGAGCCTCGATGCCTTCCACGATGGTCATGCGTCGCTCTCCTCGGTGGCCGGGTCGATCAGCGTGCGCGGGGCCGCCGGCCGGTCCGGGCCCCGCACGCAGCATGACGCCTCCCACGGGGGGAGAGTCCACCTCCCGTCCCGGCCGCGCGGCCCGGCCTACGGCTTCGCCCGGCCCGTACGGTCGGCCGCGTACGCGGTGAGGGCGCCGGTCGCGCAGACGGCCGCGAAGCCGAACAGCACGTACCGGGCCGAGTCGAGCATCGAGGAGCCGCCGAGGTTGACCAGGATCCCGGCGAGTGCCGTGCCGAACGCGATCGACAGGCTGGTCACGGTGGCGATCGCCGCGGCCGCCCGTCCACCCTCCTCCGGATCCCGCGTACTGGTCATCACGGCCACGGACAGGTGCGGGTAGGCGAGGCCGATCCCCGCCCCGGCGGCGAACAGCACCGGCACCCAGACCAGCACCAGCCATCCCGGCGTGTCCGCACGCTGCACCAGCCCCTGGACGAGGAGTCCGGCCGCGAGCAGCATCGGGCCGAGCACCCGCAGCCGCCGCACCGCGCGCCGCCCGGTCACGGACGAGCTGCCGATCTGGGTCGTCGACCAGCCGAGCGAGACGGCCGCGGCGAAGAATCCGGCCACCAGCGGCGGCAGCCCGGCCAGCCGCTGCCCGAACAGCGGCAGGAACGACTCGACCGCGACCCCGAAGGTCAGCACCCCGATCGTCAGGTAGACCCACTTCAGCGACGAACCCCGCCGGTACGTCGCCTCCGGGAAGACCCGGTGCGCGCCGCGCCGCTCGTGGACGACGAACCCGCCCATGAGCAGCAGCGCCAGGGCGAGGACGGCGGCCTTGGCGGGCGTCCCGGCCACGACCCCCGCCACGCTCACCGCCCCGGCGGCCGCCGTCACCAGCACCAACGATCCCACCGGCACCGCGGCCCGCGCCCCGCGCTCCCCACGCTCACCGCGCGGCAGGGCGCGGGGGACGATCGCCCCGCAGACGACCCCGATCACCGCCATCGCCGCGAACGCCGGCCGCCACGCCCCGAACTGCGCGAACAGCCCGCCGAGCGCCGGTCCGGCGAAGTTGCCGACGCCGTACATCGCCGACATGAGGGCGGTGCCACGCGTCCAGAGCCGGGGCGGCAGGGCCGACCGGACGACGGCGAAACCCAGCCCCGACAGCAGCCCGGCGCCGAGCCCCTGAACCCCCCGGGACACCAGCAGCGCCGCCATCGCCGGGCTCGCCGCGCAGGCCAGCGAGCCCACGGTGAACGTGGCGAACCCGGCGAGGTAGGAGCCGACGTTCCCCCACGCCGACAGCGAGCGGGCGGTGAGCATCGTCGCGATCACCATGGCGACGAGGTAGACCGTCATGTTCCAGGCGTAGAAGCTCGCCCCGCCGAGATCGGCCACCGCGGTCGGCAGCAGGCTCGCCGCCAGGTAGATGTTGATCGCCCCGGCGAGCACGCCCCCGGCCAGCACGACCGCGGCTCCCAGATGCTCGCGCCCCAGCAACTCCCGCCACGTGGCGGCGGCGTCCGGGGGGTCGGGCGGGCGGGGTGGCGATGGCGGGACGCGTGTCCCGTGGGCGGGCTCGCGGCCGCCGGTCTGTTCGTGGTGGTCAGCACTCATGACTTCAAGGCTGTCGTTGAACCGTCCCCGGAAGCTTTCCGCGCCTGCGCCGCGTAGGGCGCTGGACCGGCGGGCGGGCAACCCTCAACCCCCGGTGGACACCCGCCGGGTCAGCTGTGGGCGCGCATCGTCCTGCTGATCCACTCCGCGTACGCCGGCACGTTGGTGTACAGACCAGGACCTTCCGCACAGGACGGGCTCTTGGCGCCGGGGCCCGAGGTGACCCCGATGAGCTCCCATCGCCCTCCCCTGCCCCGCCGCACCTGCGGAGAGCCGGAGTCGCCGTTGCACGCCATGGCCTTGGGCGTCCGGCTGATCGTGCACAGCCGGGTCGCGCCCGCGTACCCGGGGCCGCACTCGCGTCGGCGAGCCCCATGGCCGGGGCCGCGATCGGGATCGAGGCCATGAACGGGTCCGACTCCGTGGCCTTCCTGCCGTTGACGATCGCTCCGGCGCTGCCGGTGGTGGCGGCGAGGCAGGCCGCGCCCGCCACGGCGCAGGGCTGCGGTTTTCCGCAGGGGGACTGGGCGGAGCACCGCATTCCGGTGCGCAGCCCCTCTCCCTAACGTTGATCACATGATGCAGACGATGATGAACGTGCTGGTGGCGGCGACGATGGCGGCGGGGAGCCAGGGCGCCGGAGTGGGCCCCGAGCTGGAGAGGATCGTGGCGGGAAAGGGCGCGACGGCCGCCCTAGCGCGGGTCACCGACGGCGGCCGCACCTGGTCGGGCTCGGCGGGCGTACGTGACGTCGAGCGCGGCGGACGCCCCTCGCCCGACGGCTACTTCCGGATCGGCAGCGTGACCAAGACCTTCGTCGCCACCGTGCTGCTCCAGCTCGTGGACGAGGGCAAGCTGAAGCTGGACGACCCGATCGACGACCACCTGCCCGGCCTGGTCCCCGGCGGCGGCCGGATCACGGTCCGCAGCCTCCTCGACCACACCAGCCACCTGTACGACTACATGAGCGAGCCCGGCTACTCCACCAACCGCTGGCGCGGCGAGGCCCGCTTCCGCTCCTACCGGCCGGACGAGCTGCTCAAGGTGGCCTTCGCCAAGAAGCTCCCCGACGACGGCAGGTGGCACTACTCCAACACCAACTACGTGGTGCTCGGCCTGCTGGTGGAGAAGCTGACCGGCCGCCCGTACGGCGAGGAGGTCAGCCGCCGGATCCTGCGCCCGCTGGGGCTGCGCCACACGCTGGTCCCCGGCGACCGGGCGGGGCTGCCGTCCCCCCACGCCAAGGGGTACGAGCCGATGCCCGCCCTCGTGGACGCCACCCGCATGAACCCCTCGCTGGACTGGGCCGCGGGAGAGATGATCTCGACCGCCGCGGACCTGGAGCGGTTCATGTCCGCCCTGCTGAGCGGCAGGCTGACCAGCGCCGCGTCGCTGAAGGCCATGCGCACGACCGTCGAGACGGGCGCCGGGTTCGGCTACGGGCTCGGGCTCCAGGCGTACGCGCTGCCGTGCGGCACGGTATGGGGGCACAGCGGCGAGCTGATCGGGTACCTGACGTTCGCGTTCCGCTCGGACTCGGGCAAGTCGCTGACCCTGTCGCTCAACCCCTCGACCAGGAACCCGTCCACGGAGGAGATCATGGGCATGGCCGTCAAGGTATTCTGCGGGACCGCGGGCTGAGACCGGACGGCCCCCGAGATCGCGAGGAGTTCCCTTGGAAGGTCCGACGGACAGCGCGACGGGCGAGCCTCCGCTCCTGGGCGCCTTCCGGCTCCCGGACGGCGCCTGGATCCGCGGCCGGGGCCTGCGCCACCCGCTGCCCGCGGGCCCGGTGCCCGGCTTCGGCCTCTATCTGGGGTCGGCGCGGCTCGCCGGCCGCCACGAGGACGGGCTGCGGTGGCCGCACGCGTGGATCGAGTGGCCCGACTTCCTGCTGCCCCGCGACCGTGACGCGGCCGTGGAGCGGATCCGCGACCTGCACCGGCGGGCGCGGGAGGGCGCGGCGGTGGAGGTGGCGTGCGGGGGCGGCGTGGGCCGCACCGGCACGGTCGTCGCCTGCCTCGCCGTCCTGGCCGGCCTCGACCCGGCCGACGCCGTCGCCTGGACGCGCGAGCACCACCACCCCCGGGCCGTGGAGACTCCGTGGCAACGCCGCTGGATCCGCCGCTTCCCCGGCCCTCTCCGGGCTGAGGCCGGCTGAGCCGGGCTGAGCCGGGCGATCAGGGTGCCTTCGTCCGTACGGAATCCGTCAGGAGGCCCTCTTCGAGGACCAGGTCGAGCTGGAGTTCCCGGTATCCGGCGTCCTCGAACAGGACCGTCAGGCGGTCCTCGCCGCGCTGGATGACCTGGCCCGGCCCCCACCTGCGGTGTTCCACCCGGGCGCGAGCCGTACCGCGCCCGCTCTCCAGCAGGTCCAGCAGCGCTGTCAGGCGTCGCGCCGACAACCCGGCACGTTCCGCCAGTCCCTTGCGGTCGCCGCCGGGGCCGGAGTCCGCGACCGCCTCGGCGACCCGCGCCAGCTTCTCCTCGTCGGGCACGCCGCCGGTGAAGAAGCGCTGCAACCCCAGGTCCTCGGGCCGGTAGAAGAGCACGGCCGCGGCCGGCTCGCCGTCCCTGCCCGCCCGGCCGATCTCCTGGTAGTACGCGTCCGGCGAGCCGGGGATCTCGGCGTGCAGGACGAAACGTACGTCCGGTTTGTCGATGCCCATGCCGAAGGCGTTGGTCGCGACCACGACATCCAGGTCACCGGCCATGAACCGGCCGTGCACCTCGTCCCGTTCGGGCGGTCGCCGTCAGGGCCGCGACGACCGGACGGCCGAGCGCGTCGGCCACCGAGCCGAGCCGCAGGTAGTCGGGGCGGAAGTCGTGCCCCCAGGCCGAGACGCAGTGGGCCTCGTCCACCACCATGAGCGAAGGTCCCGCGGCGGCGAGCTCGCGCAGGACGTCGGGACGGGCGAGCTGCTCCGGCGCGCAGAACAGGAACTCCGTCTTCCCCGCCCGCAGCGCCTCGAACGTCTCCGAACGCTCGCCCGCGCGCGTTCCCGCGTCCAGGCTGACGGCCTCCTCGTCGCGGTCACGCAGGGCCTCGACCTGGTCGCGTTGCAGGGCGATGAGCGGCGAGACCACCAGGGTGGGGCCGCTCAGGAGCAGCGCCGGCACCTGGTAGATCGCCGACTTGCCGCTGCCGGTCGGCATCACCACCAGCGTGTCCCTGCCCTCGGCCAGGGCCGTCATCGCCCGTAGCCGGCCGGGCCGCAGGTCGGTCAGGCCGAGCGCCTTCCTGGCCGTCCGTTCGCACTCCGCCGCTGTGTCGCGCATCCGGTCCTCTCTGGTCGGGGAAGACCGTCCCTCCTGCCCCGCCACCGGACTTCCCATGCGTCATCGGGGCGGGAGCCGGAGCTCGAAGGCCGGGCGTCGAGGGCGACAGGATCCCGACGAGGAACCCACGGCGACGACGCGGTCATGGTCCTCGGGGCCCGGCCGGCCGCAGCCGCGGCTCGCCGCCATCGCTCTGGTCCATGATCACGTATCGTCCCGGCCCCATCGGCCGCCTGTCCAGCGGCAGCGGGCGGCGAGCGCTGATGTGCGTTTCCGAGCGGCACGATCTTGGCCTCCCGCCGAACGGCGACGATCACAGGTCCGACCTCGCACCTCCTTCAGGCATACATCTCCGGCGGATGCCTGTCCACGGCCAGTCGCACCTCCGATGTCTCCTCAGGGCCGAGTTAGGAAAGTTTCCTAAACTTGGATCGTTCCAAGATCGATAATCTGTTGACGGGTGTGACTCCCTGTGGGAACACGATGAAAAGCCGCTCACCCCCCAGGAGCCACCCGATGAACTCGTGGAAATCCCGGTTATGCGTCCTCGCGCTGGTCGCGGGCGCGTTGACCGTGCCCGCCGGCCCCGCCGACGCCGCCCCCACCCGCTACGAGGCCGAGAACGCGACGGTCTCGCTAGGAGCCGTCGAGTCCAACCACACCGGCTACTCCGGCAGCGGCTTCGTGAACGGCGACAACGTCGCCGGCTCCTACACGGAGTGGACCGTCAACGCGCCCAGCGCCGGAACCGCCACGCTGGCCCTGCGCTACGCCAACGGCACCAGCTCGGACCGGCCCAGCGACCTCGCGGTCAACGGCTCGGTCGTGGCCGCGTCCCGCGCGTTCGCGCCCACCGCGAACTGGGACACCTGGGCCACGGTCACGCTGACCGCCCAGGTCAAGGCGGGCCCCAACACGATCAGGGCCACCGCCGCCACGGCCGGCGGGAACCCCAACTGGGACTACCTCGACGCCGAGGTCCAGGTCAGCGGCTTCACCGACTACCAGGCCGAGACGGCCACGATCGCGCAGGGCGTGGTGGAGTCCAACCACGCCGGCTACACCGGCTCCGGCTTCGTCAACTACGACAACGCGACCGGCTCATACGTCGAGTTCCAGGTCAGCGCGGCGGCGACCGGCCCGCAGAGCCTGACCTTCCGCTTCGCCAACGGCACCACGATCGACCGGCCGATGAGCATCTCCGTGAACGGCTCGGCGTCCACCCGCTCCTTCCCCGGCACCGGCGCGTGGACCACCTGGAACGAGGTCACGCTCAACGCCACCCTGAACGCGGGCGCCAACACCGTACGGGCCACCGCGACCACCGCGGACGGCGGCCCCAACCTCGACCGGCTGCGCGTCAGCGGACCGGGCGACACCGAGAAGCCGAGCGCGCCCGGCCAGCCGGTGTGCGGCGAGATCACCCACAACAGCCTGAAGCTCGACTGGCCGCCGTCCACCGACGACATCGGCGTCGCGGCCTACGACATCTACCAGCAGGGCCAGCTCATCGCCACCGCCCCCGCGCCACCGGCCACCCTGACCGGGCTGACCCCCGACTTCGGCTACCAGTTGTCGGTGTTCGCCCGGGACGCCTCCGGCAACGTCTCGCTGAGCAGCCCCGAGGCGAACTGCCACACGCTGCCCGCGCCGCCGGACGACCCGCCGTCGCAGCCGGGTCAGCCCGCGGTCAGCGGCGTCCAGCCCACGTCGGCGACCGTCACCTGGGCCGCCTCCACCGACGACGGCGGCGTGCGCGCCTACCTGGTCCGCGACCACGCCTCCGGCACCGTGCTGGCCACCGTGACCGGCGCCCCGCCCGTCACCACCGCGAGCGTGCCGCTGGAGTGCGCGCGCACCTACCAGCTCGACGTCGTCGCCCGCGACACCGCAGGCCAGCTCTCCGCGCCGAGCGCGGCGTCGGCCTCGTTCACCACGGGGACCTGCGGGACCGTGCCCCAGACGCCGGCCGGCGTGGCGGGCGGCTGGGACGTGCCCTGGGACGTCTCCTGGGTGCCGGACGGCTCGTACGCGCTGGTCACCGAGCGGGACACGTTCAAGGTGTTCAAGGTGACACCGGCGGGCACCAAGACGCAGGTCGGGACCGTGCCGAACGTGCAGACCACCGACGGCGAGGGCGGCCTGATGGGCCTGGACCTCTCCCCCACCTGGAACGGCACGACCGACCAGGAGGTGTTCTTCATGCACACCGCCTCCGAGGGCAACCGCATCGCGAGGATGAACTTCAACGGCAGCACGCTCAGCGGCTACACCACGATCCTCCAGGGCATCGACAAGAACCGCTACCACAACGGCGGCCGCGTCAGGTTCGGCCCCGACGGCTACCTGTACGCCACCACCGGCGACGCCCAGCAGTCGAGCAACGCGCCCAACCTGAACTCGCTCAACGGCAAGATCCTGCGCATCACCAGGACCGGCGCCGCCGCGCCCGGCAACCCGTTCGGCACCCGCGTCTACAGCTACGGCCACCGCAACCCGCAGGGCCTGGCCTGGGACTCCGCCGGCCGCCTGTGGTCGTCGGAGCTGGGCAACTCCTCGCGCGACGAGCTCAACCTGATCCAGCCCGGCAAGAACTACGGCTGGCCCACCTGCGAGGGCACCTGCACCACGTCCGGCATGACCAACCCCAAGTACACCTGGGGCGTCGCCGAGGCCTCGCCGAGCGGCATCGCGATCGTCAACAACACGATCTTCATGGCGGCGCTGCGCGGGCAGCGGCTGTGGCGCATCGTCCTGAACGGCGAGAACGTCTCGACGGTCAACTCCTACTTCAACGGCACGTACGGCAGGCTGCGCGCGGTCGAGAAGGTGCCGAACGCCGCCGCCATCTGGTTCGGCTCGACCAACTCCGACAACAACGGCGACGGCAGCGCCGACACGATCCGCCGCTCCGCCATCCAGTAGCCCCCACGCCCCCTGAGGACAGACCGTGCTTTCATCGCGCTTACGCACCCTCGTCCCGATCGCCGCCGCGTGCCTGGCCGTCTCCGCGCTCGTGGCGCTGCCCGCTCGCGCCGCGACCGTGCGCTACGAGGCCGAGAACGCCACCAACGTCCAGGGCGCCGTCGAGGCGAACCACACCGGGTTCTCCGGCACCGGCTTCGTCAACAGCGTCAACGCGGCCGGCCCGTACACGGAGTGGACCGTCAACGCCCCGGCGGCCGGCACCGCCACCCTGGCCATCCGGTACGCCAACGGCACCGGCTCCGCCCGGACCTCCGACGTCTCCGTCAACGGCGCGGTCGTGTCGGCCGGACGTTCGTTCGGCGCGACGGCGAACTGGGACACCTGGGCCACCTCCACCCTCACCGCCACCCTGAACCAGGGCGACAACAAGATCCGCGTCACCGCCGCCTCCCCGGGAGGCAACCCCAACCTCGACTTCCTGGAGGCCACGACCGCCGACGCCCCGGCCACCGAGTACCAGGCCGAGGCCGCGACGCTGGCGCAGGCGAGCGTCGCCACCAACCACACCGGCTACACCGGCGCCGGGTTCGTCGACTACGTCAACGCCGCCGGCGGCTCGATCGAGTGGTCGGTCAACGTCGCCGAGGCCGGCAGCCACACGCTGACCTTCCGCTACGCCAACGGCACCGCCGTCGCCCGCCCGATGGACATCGCCGTCAACGGCGTCACCGCGGTGACCGGCCTGGCCTTCCCCGGCACCGGAAGCTGGGACACCTGGGCCGACGGCCGCGCCACCGTGACGCTGAACGCCGGCGTCAACACCGTCCGCGCGACCGGGACCGGCGCCGACGGCGGCCCGAACGTGGACCGGCTGTCGGTCAGCGGCTCCGGCGGCCCCGACGGCCAGGCGCCCACCGTGCCCGCGGGCCCGCGGGTGACCGGCACCTCGGCCGCCGGCATCTCCCTGGCCTGGACCGACTCCACCGACAACGTGGGCGTCACCGGCTACCGCGTCTACGAGGGCACCACCGTGGTGGCGACCTCGCCCACCGCGAGCGCCACGGTGGCGGGGCTGGCCTCCGGGTCCACCCACACGTACACGATCACGGCGGTGGACGCGGCGGGCAACGAGTCCGGGCACAGCGCCGCGGTCACCGGCACCGCGACCGGCGGCACCGGCGGGCCCACCGCCGACCAGCTCCTCGCCAAGGTCACCACGTGCTCCCAGATCTCCACCGGCAAGTACAAGACCGACTCCGACGTCTCCTCGGGGACCGTCCCGGTGTGCGGCAAGACCGGCGGCGTGTTCTGGAAGGGCGATCTGGACATCGACTGCGACGGCGTCCGGACCACGCAGTGCAACGAGAACACCGACTGCTGCTTCCAGGCCGACACGTTCTGCCACACCACGTCCGACACGCCGCTCAACGCGGCGCAGCTGGCGTACATGGTGGTGCCGAGCCCCAGCTCGATCTGGGACTACCGGACCAAGGGCATCGGCTGCGGGACGGTGGTGGCCGTCATCTACAACGGCCAGGTGGAGTACGCGGTCATGGGCGACACGGGCCCGTCCGGGATCATCGGCGAGGCTTCCTACCGCACCGCCGCCGACCTGGGCATCAACCCCGACCCGAGCAACGGCGGCACCGACTCGGGCGTCACGTACATCGTGTTCACCGGCTCGGGGACGAAGGTCTCGGCCATCGAGAACCACAACCAGGCCGTGACGCTGGGCAGGACCCTCGCCCAGCAGTTCGTCGACGACAACTGACCACCCTGTCAGCGGGCCGTCGGGGGTGACGCCTCGGTCGGCGAGGGCGGCCGCGCCGCGATCGGCGTGGCCGCCGCCGAAGATGCGGAGGTTCCGTGGCTCGCCCGCGATCCGGGCGCTCCGCTGTGGAACCTCCGCTGCCCGAGCGAGGACGAGGCCACCACGGTCGCCGGGCGCATGGCCGCGGTGCGCCGTCTGCCCCGATTTGTCCAGGATAAAACGGTGGGCGGCTGGACAGGACAGAAGTCATGGCAAGATCTGCGCTGGTCGTCATCGACATGCTGAACCCGTACGAGCACCAGGACGCCGAGCAGCTCGCCCGGCAGGTGGAGCCGATCGTCGAACCGCTCGCGGAACTGGTCGCGCGGGCTTGCGACCGGGACGACGTCGAGCTGGTGTACGTCAATGACAACTACGGCGACTTCGCCGCCGACCGGCGGGAGATCGAGGAGCGGGCGATGAAGGGCCGGCGCCCCGACCTCGTGCAGCCGATCCTGCCGCCGCCGGGGTGCGCGTTCCTGCCCAAGGTGCGGCACAGCGCCTTCTTCGGCACGCCCCTGGAGTACCTGCTGTCGCAGAGCCGGGTGGAGCGGGTCGTCCTGGCCGGGCAGGTGACGGAGCAGTGCGTGCTGTACAGCGCGCTGGACGCGTACGTGCGGCACTACGAGCTCACCGTGCCGCCCGACTGCGTGGCGGCCATCCACCAGGATCTCGGGCAGGCCGCGCTGAACATGATGGAGCGCAACATGTCGGCCCGGCTCACCCCGTCCGGCGACTGCTTCACCGGATGAGCCGTACGGGTTCGCGGCACCGGCCCGGCCAGGGGCCGGCCGGGTTCGCCCGGGGCCGGGGGCGCCGCCGGCCGCGGGGCGGCCACTCCCCGAACCACACCGAAGGGCCGCCCCCATTCGCGGGCGGGTCAGGGGGTGAGGTGGAGGAGGCGGGTTGTGCGGTCGGCGATGAGGTGCGGCTGTTCGGCCTGCACCAGATGCCCCGAGGAGATGTCCTCGTGGCGCCCGTCGGGCAGGCTCTCGGCGTAGCGGCGCTGGTGCTCGCGGTTGGCGGCGTGCTGGCGCTCGCGCCCCCGGGCGGCGCGGGTCACCGACAGCACGATCGTCGGGCATTCAGGGAGCCGAGGCGGACGCGCCCGGAACTCCGGGATCGCGGCGGCCACCGCCCGGATCTCCCCGCGGGTCTGGGCCACCCCGGCGGGGGTGAAGTCCTCGGCGAGCATGGTCCGGTAGGTGTCGGCCGGGAACAGCCGCCGGACGTTCCCACTGAACAGCCGCGCCAGGGGACGGAACCGGCTGAGCGCCTGCGTCACCGCCATCATGCGGTCGATCTGCTCGGTGGTCCGGTCCCAGGTGTCGTACACCGGCGACGTCTCCGGCAGGACGTCGGCCAGCAGCAGCCCCCGCAGCCGAGGCCCCAACAGCTCGGCGGCCCGGCGGGCGACCAGCCCGCCCATGCTGTGCGCGACCAGCACGAGCTCCCCCGGTACGACGGCCTCCGTCAGCGCGACCAGGTCGGCGGCCAGGTCGTCGATGCCGAGCGGCCCGGCGGCGGGGCCGCTGAGCGCGCGCCCGGCGCGGTCGTAGGCCACCAGCCGCGCCCTGGTCGCCAGCAGCGGCGTCACCGCGTCCCAGCAGGTACGCCCGCAGCCGCCGCCCGCCTCGAACACCACCGGTAAGGGCCCTTCACCGGACTCCTCGACGTAGACGTGCCGCCCGTTCACCGGCACCACCCGCCCCCGCACGTCCCGCATGCCGCCTCCTCCGCTCGAACGTTTTCATTTTGGATAACGGTATCTCATATGAAATCGTTGGGCCATGGACCCCGTCGAGCAGTTGCTGCACCCCGTACGGCTGCGCATCGTGCACGCCGTGTCCGCCGCGGGCACGATGACGATCGCGCAGCTCTGCGCCCGCATGCCCGAGGTTCCGAAGATCACCGTCTACCGCCAGGTCGCGCACCTCACCGAGGGCGGCTTTCTGGAGGTCGAGGGCGAGCAGCGCGTACGCGGCGCCACCGAACGCCGCTACCGGCTGCGCCAGGACCGTCCCGCGATCGACGCCGGCGCCGCCGCCGCGATGTCGCCGGACGACCACCGCAGGGGGTTCGCCGCCGCCATGGCCGTCCTGATCGCCGAGTTCGACGCCTACCTGCGCCGCGAGGGCGCCGACCCGGTCGCCGACTCGGTCTCCTACCGGCAGGGCACCCTGTGGCTCAGCCCGGACGAGCTCGCCGCGATGCTGACCGACCTGCTGGCGGTCCTGGGCGACCGCCTGGGCAACACCCCCGCCCCCGGCCGCGCCCCCTACCTTCTCAGCGCGATCCTGTTCCCCTCCGGCGACCTGCCTCCGCACGAGACCGACCGATAGCCCGCCCGCGCCCTGTGGATGACGCTGCGCGGGTGCGACCGGGTCACGCTCGACCCACTGGGAGGCGTGCGGCAACCCCGAGGGCAAGCCCGCGCTGGTCGTCCACGGCTGCGCGAGCCCCTGGGCGTGGACCGCTGGCTGCTGCACGCCGGGCTGATGGCCGACCCCGATCCGGCGGTCCGCGCCAAGGCCGCCCACGACTGGACGGCGTGGGAGGACACGGTCATCTCGCTGGAGACGAACGGCAAGCCCAACGCCTACAGCGACCGGCCGCCGGACCGGCTGGCGGCGCTCGTCCGCATCTGCTCCCACTACTTCTCCAACGGCGCCTGGCTGGAGGAGGGCGTGCTGCTGCGGGAGGCTCACCGGCTGGCGGGCATCCCCGGCGTCCTCATCCACGGCCGCTTCGACCTCGGCGCGCCCCTGGAGTACGCCTGGGACCTGGCCCAGGCGTGGCCCGACGCCCGCCTGGTGATCGTGGAGGACTCCGGGCACACCGGCAGCGGCACCTTCCGCGACGAGATCCTCAAGGCTTTGGACGGCTTCGCCACCCTCCGCACCTGATCGCGGCCGCCCAGGGGATCATCACTCGGCGGGAACGAAGCGGACGAACGGGATGTGGCTCCCGACCTCGCGGTAGTCGTCCACGCCGCCGTCGACGGCGAAGCCCATGATCTTGCAGAGCCGGCGGGCGGCGGCCGGGTGGCGGGGGGCGTACCGGGCCATGATGTCGGCGCCCTCGCCCGGCTCCAGCGGTACGGCCGTGGCCCGGAAGCGGTGGCCCCCCACCTGGATGGTCACCTGCGGGGTGGCCCTGACGTTGCGGTACCAGTCGGCCCTGGGGCCGAAGCCGGAGGCGGCCACGTAGCCGCGCCCGTCACGCTGGACGACCTCGATGACGGCCCGGCGGGGCAGGCGCGAGACGCGTCCGGTGTGGGTGAGCAGCATGACGCGGCGGCCCAGCAGCGGCCCGAGGCCGAGGCGGTACAGCAGGATGGGCAGCCGCCACAGCCGGCGGCTCAGCCCGGTCGGCGGGTCAGGTCTTGCGACGATCTCCATGGTTCGGTCCCTTCCGTGGTTGGGTGGGGGCGGGACGCCCTCCCCGACCGCCCGCGCGACCTCGGTGCGGACGACTCGCGGCCGGGCCCGTCATGAGCCGTCCGCCGCCAGCAGGTCCTCCACCGCCGACAGCGCCTCGCCGACGGGGAGGCCGGGGTCGATCATGTGGTGCAGCATCAGCCCGTCGATCGCGGCGGTGACGAGCGTGGCGACGCCGTCCAGGCGGGCGGCCGTCCAGCCGGGGCGCAGGCGGGCGAGGCGGGCGGCGATCCGGGCGCGGGCCCGGCGGAGCTCGTCGCGCAGCACCACGCCCAGGGCCGGGTCGCGGGTGGCGCCCACGATCAGCTCGGCCGCCAGCCGGGTCATCGGCTCGTCGCCCGCCGCCCGGGCCGGCAGGTCGCGCATCAGGGCCAGCGCGGCGCGCTCGTCCTCGGCCGCCAGCAGCTCGGTGACCAGCGGGTTGATGACGACGTCCGTGGCGCGGCGGAAGATCGCCTCGCGCAGGCCGGGCAGCCCGCCGAAGTGGTAGTGGATCAGGCCGGGGTTGGTGCCGGCCCGCTCGGCCACGGCCCGCGTGGTGACGCCGGGCCACCCGTGCTCGCCCAGCAACGCGACCCCGGTCTCCACCAACTGCTCACGACGGCGGTCGCCACGCGCCGAATTTGGCCGATCGGCCAAGTTGGTCATACGGCCAAGTTAGCACCGGAAATTCGCGTGCGCCAGGGCCGGTGGCCGGTGTTGCATGTCCGGATGATCGACGAACCCCTGGAACGCCTCCGCGCCGCCGCACGACGTACCCGCGAACTGGCCCTGGAACGGGGGGCCACCGGCGTGGGCCACGAGGACGCCGACGACGACGCCGGCACGGTCGGCACCGACGGCGCCCTCGGCTTCGACCCGTTCCCCCTGCTGGAAGCCCTCCACCGGCACCGCGTCCGGGCCGTGGTGATCGGGCAGGTCGCCGGCATCATGCACGGGTCCGCCGAGCTGACCGGCGACCTGGACCTGCTGTGGGACGGCGTCCCGGAGCACGCCCCGGCCCTGGCCGCCGCCTTCGCCTCCGTCGGCGCCCGGCTCGGCGACGAGACGGGCCGCCCCCTGGCCGCGCACCCGGACTCCCTCCTGCGCCCGAAGGTGCGGTTCACCTCAGCCGGGGCCGGCGGCGACTGCTGCACCCCGGCGCTCCCCTGGGGAGGGTTCCAGGTCGGCGAGTGCCTGGACCGCGCGGTGACCGCGACCGGCCCGGACGGCCTGAAGGTGCGCTACGTCTCGCGCGACGACCTGGTCCGGATGCGCCGCGCCCTCGGCCGCCCGAAGGACCTGCGCCGGGCGGCCGAGCTGGAAGCCTGACCGGCGGCGCTCCGGCGGAAAAAGATTCGTACGGAATGCGGCTTTCGAGTAGCTTCGCCGTTCATGACCCCTACTCTGCGCACCGAGCGGCTGCTGCTGGAGCCGTACGTCCCCGAGGACGAGGACGCCTTCGTCGCCCTGTTCCAGAATCCGCAGGTCACGCGATGGATGGGGGACGGCACCGGCACCGAGGCGGAGGACCGCGCGCTGTTCGGCCGGATCTTCAGCAAGGTCTACGCCCAGGACCTGTTCGCCGTCTGGGCCGTACGCCGGGACGGCGCGCTGATCGGCCACGCCGAGATCAAGCCGACCGACACGGTGTCGGGCCACGAGCTCGTCTACGCGCTCACCCCTGAGGTGTGGGGCGCGGGCCTGGGCCGGGAGCTGGCCGAGGCGATCGTCGCCCACGGCTTCGACGCCCTGGGCCTCACGGAGGTGCACGCCACCGTGGCGCCGGCCAACCTCGCCTCGCTGGCCGTGCTGGGCAGGCTCGGCTTCGAGCACGTACGCGACATCGCCGAGGACGACGGCGGCACGACCCACGTGCTGACCCGCCGCCGTCCGGCCGGTCACCCGGTCCCGGCGTAGGGGCCCGCCGCCGGGAACACGACGGCGACCGCCCCGCCCGGCCCGCCGGTCATTCGACGGCGCCCGCCCGCGTGAGCAGGTCCCGGTACCAGGTGTCGTACGGGTGGTTGGTGGCCGGGTAGTTCGCCGGCGGGTCGGTCGCCTGGCCGGCCGAGTCGAAGTCCCAGCCGCGTACGAGCCGTCCGGCCCGCCGCGCCTCGGTGAGGAACGAGGTCTGCCCGGCGGGCGCCGCGTAGAACAGGGCGTCCTGCCGCAGCTCCGCGCTGTCCCCCTGCTGGAACTCGTCGAAGGCGACCTGCTGGTGGCGGATGCGGTCGCCGGTGACCGCGTCGGTGTCCACCCGCAGGGTCCTGGACGGGGTCGGGCCGTCGGCGCCGGTCCACACGTGCACGCGGGGCGCGCCGCCGGCCGAGGTGGTCTTGTCGTGGCGGGCGTCGGAGGTCCTGGCGTTGCCGCTCCAGGCGACGCTCGTCGCGGCGGTGTCCAGCGCGCCGGACCACTCCCAGTTCTGGGCGCCGCTCTGGCTGCGGTGGATCTCCCGGAGCCGGGTCCCGCCGGCGTCGGTGAAGCGGACCGTGGGCAGGACGCCGTTGTCGTACTGGCGGCTCGCGGACCAGGTGATCTCGCCGTCGGCGTCCAGGCGTCCCACGTGGTACCAGAGCGTGGTGGCGTTCTGGGACTGGTGGACCTCGACCAGGTCGCCGTTGTCGTTGAGGGCGACGGCCGGGGTCACGCCGGTGTCGTACCTGCCGTGGCGCAGCCAGGTCACGCGGCCGTCGGCGCCGTACCTGCCGCTCCAGTACCACAGCGCGCCGGCGCCCGAGTCGTGCACCTCCACGACCTGGCCGCGGTTGTTGGCCGCGACTGCCGGGTTGGCGCCGACGTCGCGCTTGTACTGCGTACGGGTCCCGCCGTCGCCGGAGATCACGGTGAGCACGCGGCCGCGCAGCGCGTCCACGGTCGGCGGCCCGGACGGGTAGTCCTCGGCCCGCAACAGCCGCGGCCCGAAGGCGGAGACGAGCTTCTGGTTCAGCGCGGCCAGGTTGCCGGCGGCGTAGGACGGGTTGTCGGTCAGGTCGTCCTTGAGGTCGAGGGCGACGACGATCGGGGCGGCCTCGGGATGCGCCGCCGACCAGCCGTCGATCACCGCGAGCCAGTCGCCGAGCAGGTTGGAGGCCGGGTTGCCCGCGTGGTCGACCTCGTCGCCGGGCGCGTCGTGGCCGACGGAGTAGTCGTGGGCGGTGGCGTACCCGTTGTCGTGGACGTCGAGCTCGACGAAACGGATGCCGTGGTCGAGCTGGTAGGCGATCGAGTTCTTGGCGCCGGTGACGTTGCCCGAGTAGCTGTTGTGCGTGGCGCGGAAGATCGCCGAGGGTAACGGCGCGTCCGCCGCCGCCTCGGCCGGTGCGCCGGCCGTCAGGACCGAGGCGGCGGCGAGGACTGACAGGACGGCTCTCGAACGGGGCATGCGCTGATCCTCACGTCGGGAGGTGTCTCGCGGGGACGACGCCGTCCCGCCGCCCGGACCGGGAGGCGGGACGGCCGGGCGGGGTCAGCGGTCCTCGTGCACGCGGCCGAACTCCACCGCCGGGGCGCCGCCGGCGAAGTTGCGGTCCACCTCGGCCCGTTCGGCCGCACTGGGGGTGGCGTTCGTGCAGCTCACGGGGGCACTGGAGCCGGACATCAGGTCGCTGCACAACCCGGTGCGCCGGTCCGGCAGGCCGAGGATGTGGCCGATCTCGTGCGTGGCGATCCGCAGCGGGAAGTAGCCCTGGTCGACCGCCTGGCGGCCCATCCAGATCGTGCCGCGGCCGAGGCTGGTCGGCAGCGTCCTGGGCCAGCCGTCGTCGGCCAGGACGACGAAGCTCGCGGGCGTGCCCTGCATGAGCCGGACGTTCACCACGTTCGCGTTCCAGACCTGGGCCGCCTGGTTCACCACGTTGACGAACTCCGCCGACCGGGAGGCGTCGTACCGCACGACCCGGACCAGTACGGCGGCCTGGGCCGGGGAGGTGACCAGCAGGAAGGAGAGGGCGAGGATGACGGAGAGCGCGACACGGAGAGACCTTGACACGGATCCTCCTCCAGGGGTTGGGGGGCCATGTCACGGTATGCAGGAATTCAGGAGCCAGAAAAGTAGCAATTGGTGCATATTGCCGCCATATGACGCTGGCGGCACCGGCTCGCCGGCGCGGGCGACACTGAGCGGTTTGGAGGCACAAAGCAAGATTGTCGTGAGTTGCGCGGGGCAGGGGGGCCGGGATGTCCACCCCCGATCTCGTCCTGGCCCTCGGCGGCGCCGCCGCCCTGCTCGCCGCCGTCCTGCCCGGCCTGCTCTCCCGCCGGGCCTTCTCCCCTCCCCTGGTCTACCTGCTCGGCGGCATGGGGCTGTACCTGCTGCCGATCGGGCTGCCCGAGCCCGACCCCGTCGCCCATCGGGCGGCCGTCGAGCACATCACCGAGATCTGCGTGCTGGTCTCGCTCATGGGCGCGGGGCTGGCGCTCAACCGGCGGATCGGGTTACGGAGCTGGTCGACGACCTGGCGGCTGCTCGGCTGGGCGATGCCGCTGACCGTCGCCGGGGTCACGGCCGCGGCGACCGGCTTGCTGGGCTGGCCCGTCGCCGCGGCGCTGCTGCTCGGGGCCGTGCTCGCGCCCACCGATCCGGTGCTGGCCTCCGACGTCAGCGTGGGCGAGCCCGCCGACGCCGAGAACGCCGACGACGAGGTCCGCTTCGCCCTCACCTCGGAGGCGGGCCTGAACGACGGCCTGGCCTTCCCCATCGTGTACGCCGCCATCGCCCTCGCCACCGCCGGCGGACTGGGCTGGACGGGCGAGTGGGCGCTGACGGACGTGCTCCACCGGACCGTCGCCGGGGTCGTCTGCGGCCTGCTGATCGGCCGCCTGCTCGGCCGGCTGTTCTTCCACTCCCCCGCCGAGGAGCTGCGCCTGGCCGAGCGCCGCGACGGCTTCGTCGCCCTGGGCGCCACCCTGCTCGCCTACGGGGTCACCGAACTGGCCGGCGGCTACGGTTTCATCGCCGTGTTCGTCGCCGCCTGCGCCATCCGCCGGGTCGAGCACGGCCACGGCTACAACAACGTCCTGCACGGCTTCGTCGAGCAGCTCGAACGGCTCTTCACCTCCTGGCTGCTGCTCCTGCTCGGCGGTTTCGTCGCGGCCGGCGGCCTGGCCCCGCTCACCTGGCGCGGCGCCCTCGTCGGCCTGCTGCTGATCCTGGTCATCCGCCCGCTGTCGGCCCGGCTCGCGCAGATCCGCGGCCTGGCCGGCCCCCGGGAGCGCCGGGTCATCTCCCTGTTCGGGATCCGCGGGGTGGGGTCGCTGTTCTACCTGGCGTACGCGCTGGGTCACGCCGACTTCGGCGTGCCGCCCGAGGAGCTGTGGGCGGTGACGGCCTTCACCGTGATGCTCTCGGTCGTCCTGCACGGCATCACCGCCACCCCGGCCATGGCCCGCCTCGACGCCCTCCGCGAGCGCGTGACGCCCGGCGCCCGGGGGTAGGACGCGGCCTCGCGGAGAGGGGGCCGCGCCGCCGTACGCCTACCGCAGGACCGACGTCCACCCGGGACGGCCCGGCAACGGGCGGAGCATCCGGTCCCAGTCGCGGTAGCCGCGGACGGGCAGGGCGTAGTCCTGGCAGAAGACGAAGGTCGCGTCGTTGACGGTCTCCCCGGCCGCCTTGACGGGCGGCGCGAGAAGGGGGCTCACCGTGCGGCGCCGCTCTCCATGGTCGCCAGCAGCCCGGCGAGCCGGCTCCAGGCGGGGCCGTAGAACGCGCCGAAGGCCAGGCCGATGAGTCGAGCCTGCGCAGCTTGACGTCCGGCTGACCGGGGAAGGTCAGCTCGCCCCGGTCGGCCCTGGCCAGCAGGTCGTGCCACACCGCGCGGACGTCCCTGCCGTGCAGCGCGCAGGACTCGGTCCGCCCGCACCAGGACACGAACTCGTTGAAGGAGTCCTGGGAGGTCCACGCCTCGGTGTCCAGGAACGCCTGGGTGCCGAGGCTGTGGTCCATGTTGCTGTCCAGGGCCAGGGCGCGGACGCGGCGCGGGTAGCGCTCGGCGTAGAGCCGGCCGATCAGGGTGCCGTACGAGACTCCGTAGTAGGTCAGCCTGTCGTCGCCGAGGGCGGCGCGCAGGGCGTCGAGGTCGCGGATCGCGTACCCGGTGTGGACGGGGCGCTCGCCCTGCGCCGGGCCAGGTCCAGCTCGGACGTCCCGGCGCGCGGGTCGTTCCAGTCGATCGGCACGGTCATCGTCCCGCAGTCGACCGCGGGATCCTCGGCGCACGGCGCCCACCGCACGGCCGGGGCCGCGGCGGCGGCCGCGGGGACCGGCGCGAGCGGCGCCGCCAGGGCCGCTAAGAGGGTGAGGACCAGGACTGGTCTTCGCATCGGCCGCCGGACCCGAGCACGCCGGGGATGGGCGGAAGCGTCCGGGGCGTTCCGCGATCACCAGGACCACATGCCCACGCGTACGTCCACCCCCGGCGAGGCGTGCAGGAGGGGGGCACCGCCGGGGGCGGGCAGGCCCGCGGCCCTGAGCAGGTCCTGGTCGAGGCCGGTCAGCTCGACGTGCTGGAGCGGCCAGGGCGGGTGCTCGACCTCGGCGGCGGCCAGCCGGCCCGCCACCCTGGTGAACAGGCGGTGGCGGGCGGTCAGGAAGTGGGCGAGCTCGTCCCGCTCGTTCTCCTGGAGGACGCCGCCCACCTCCGCCTCGGCGTCGCACCGTACGCCCGCCGGGCCCGGCCACCGCCGGCGGCAGCGGTACCGGCGGCGGTGCCGCTCGATCTCGACCGACATGTCGGACCAGTGGTAGGGCAGCCGGTAGCCGGATCGCCCGCCGAGTGCGGCCAGGAGCCTGCCCGCGTCCAGGGACAGGAACCAGACCCCGGAACGGCCGCGCGCGTCCCGCACGTACGTGCGGCAGTTGGTCTCCGGGAAGGCGGACAGCCACGGCACGGCGGGGAGGCCGGGCACCCGTACGTCCTCCATGAGGAACGGCGTCACGCCCACCCACGCCGACCCGTCGATGGTCTCGACGGCGAGCTCGTCCGGCACCAGCCCACGGACCACCTCGGCCGGGTACCGCCAGTGCAGGAACGTGATGTGCGCCCACCGGTGACACATGACCGGCAGCGGCACGCGAGGGGACGGCGGCGCCTTCACGCCGTGCGGCGGTGCTCGGCGAGCACTCTGCCGTCGTGGCGCGCCGGACGCGGGGTGCAGGGCGTGTGGCGGTGCTCCATCCAAGTCTCCTCACGACGGGGGCGGACCGCCGCCTGCCCTACCCGAGGCTCCGCGGCTCAATCCCTGGCCGCCGGAGGCCGCCTGACGGCTCTCCGGCGGGCCGGTCCCCGCCCATGAGGTCACGGAGCCGCGGGTGATCCGAGGGTCCAGGGGCCGGGTGGGAGCTGGACGGTCATGATCATGTCGCAGGTGCCGGTGCCCGCGCCCCGGTAGCCGTGCGGGGCGTCGCCGTCGAAGGTGGCGGTCTGGCCCGCCTCGACGGGATGCTCGACGCCGTCGAGGATCAGCGTCATCCGCCCGGACACGACGCTGAGCGTCTCCACGACCCCGGCCTGGTGGGGCTGGCTGGGGTACTCCTCGCCGGGCTCCAGCCGCCAGCGCCAGACCTCGACCGGGGCCGGGCCCGCGGTGGTCAGCATGAGCCGGGCCTGGCCGCCCCGCGGTCCGGTCCACAAGGGGATGACGGCGTCGGCGGCCACGACGCGGAGGCGGCCCTCGGGCGGCCCCTGCATCAGGGCCGAGACGGAGACGCCGAGGGTGTCGGCCAGCCGGACCAGGGTGGCCAGGTTGGGGTTGCCCTGCGCCTTCTCCAGCGCCACCAGCGCGCCCTTGCTGACCTGGGCGCGCCGGCCGAGCTCCTCCAACGACAGGCCCGCGCGGGTGCGGGCGGCCTTGACGTTGTGGGCGACCGTTCGCAGGGCTTGGGCCGGCTCGGCCATCTGTTCACCTTCCTCGCAGGCAGACCAGTGCAATGTACTGCGCGGTCGGTCTGTTGGCATGTTGCGGTCATTCTACTGTACTCTTTGGTCGTTCCAATGGATGTCCGGGAGGTGTCGTGATCGCTCTGCTGCTGGCCCTGGGCAGCTCGCTCGCCTACGGCTGCGCCGACTTCCTCGGCGGCCTGGGTGCCCGCAAGGCCCATGTGCTGCGTACCGTGATGGTCGCGGCCCCGGCCAGCCTCGTGGTCGAGCTGCTGCTGTGGCCGATGCTCGGCGCGTCGTTCAGCCCCGCGGCGCTCGGCTGGGGCGCGGCCTCGGGAGTGGCCTCGGCCGCCGTGTTCGCCCTGCTCTACCGCACGCTGGCGATCGGCCCGATGAACGTGTTGTCGCCGGTGACCGCGCTGATCTCGGCCGCGCTGCCCGTCGCCGTGGGCCTGCTCCAGGGCGAGCACCTGTCCGCCGCCGGGCTGGTGGGGCTGCCGCTCGCGCTGGTGGCGGTCGTGCTCGTCAGCGCGGGGCACGGCGGGGGTTCGGCGCGTCCGTCGCGTACGGCGCTGCTGCTGGCGTTCGGCGCGGGGTCGGCGATCGCCCTCCAGCTCGTCTTCCTGCACCAGGCGCCCGCCGACAGCGGGGTGGCGCCGCTGATCGTCGGCCGCGCGGTCTCCTCGGCCGTCACCTTGACGGCGGCCGGGCTGCTGCGCCGCCAGCTGGGCTCCGAGCGGCCCGCGTACGCGCTGTCGGCCACCGCGGGCGTGCTGGACTCGGTGGCGAACCTGCTGTTCCTGCTCGCCGCCCGCAGCGGTGACCTGGCCGTCGTGGCCGTGATCACCGCCCTCTACCCGGCCGGCACGGTCCTGCTCGCCCGCGGCGTGCTCGCCGAACGCATCCACCGCGGCCAGCTCGTCGGCCTGGGGGCCGCCGCCGTCGCCGTCAGCCTCCTCGCCCTGCCCTGAGCCGGCGCCGTACGCGCGGGCGGCCCGACGGGCGTCAGGAGCGCGCGGTCGCGACCGCGCCGTTGCGCAGGATCATGCCGAGCGCCAGCCCGAGCAGCGTGGTCGTCACGATCATGAGGGTGCCGCCGGCGATGACCGTCCAGGCGCCGGCGGGCAGCGCCGACGGGTGGAACTCCGCGGCGACGAACCGTCCGTAGAGGTAGCCGGGCACCGCGATGAGCAGCGAACAGGCGACCGCGACGCCGCCCAGCACGACCGCCTTGGCCGCCAGCACCCGGCCCCTCGACGGCATCGCCACGAACGTCACGCCGATCATGCCGGACGCGTGCTCGCCACTGGCCGTCAGCGCGCCCAGCATGCCGAGCGGGAGCTGGGCCAGGATCACCCCCACGTACACGGCGGCCACGACGCCCATGGCCGCCTGGTCGGCCGTACGGCCCGGGTCCCACCGCGAGATGACGGTGGCGGCGCCGAGCGCGGTGAGCGCGAGCGACATCAGCACCCCGACACCCAGCGCCCACCAGGTCGAGCGCAGGGTCCGCAACTTGATCCACTCGGCCGCGACGGCGTTCACCGCTCGCTCCTTCCGACGAGGTCCATGAACGTCTCCTCCAGGGAGGCGCCCGGGCCGACCAGCTCGCGAAGCCCGGCGTCGGCCCGCAACCTGCCCCCGGCCAGGACGATCAGGTGGTCGGCCGTGACCGCCATCTCGCTGATGAGATGGCTGGACACCAGCACGGTGCGGCCCTCGGCGGCCAGCGACCTGAGCAGGCCGCGCATCCAGCGGATGCCCTCGGGGTCGAGCCCGTTGACGGGCTCGTCCAGGACCAGCACCTCGGGGTCGCCGAGCAGCGCCGCGGCCAGGCCGAGCCGCTGTTTCATGCCCAGCGAGAACCCGCCGACGCGCCTGCCGCCCATCCCGCCGTCCCCAGGAAGGCGGTCGTGGTCCTCGGCGTCGCGTCCGCCTACCACGTCGAGTCGCTGGTGTGGGCGGTGACCAGAGCCGTCCTCATGGCGGGCGTCGGGGTGCTGGCCGCCGTGGTCGTCGCCCTGGCGGCCCGTCCCCTGCTGCGCGGCGCGCTGCGGCGGTCTACCGGTGAGCCTCCGGGCGGCGGGCGACCGGCTGCCTGAGCAGCGTCCTGGGGTCGGGGTCGGTGAAGTCGGTCAGGTAGATCTCGTGGTGCAGCCCGTTGGGCACCAGACCGTGCTCGGCCATGTACGCCTCCATCACCTCCAGCGATCTCTTCTCCTCGCTGTAGGGCCCCTCGTGCAGCAGCTCCACGCACTCGCCCTCGGTGAAGGTGACGACCAGGACCCGGTCCACGGCCGCCCCGGACGCGCGTGCCCGCTCACGTGCCGCCTCGGCCGCCCCCGGCTCGGGCATCTCGCGCAACGGCAGCAGCAGATGCCACCGCCACCGGTCGCGGGGCGTCTCCAGCGGCGGCAGGGAGGTGCCCTCCACCCACCACCGCCCCTCCAGCGGCCCGGCCGGGCCGCCCATGACGGAGGCCACGGCATACAGGGCACCGATGGCCGAGACGTGCTCGGCGCCGCCGGGCTCTCCCATGCCCGTGACGTTGAGGCAGGTGACGGGGTCGCAGTGGATCAGTCGCGGGGTCATCATTTCTCCGGGTAGATCTGGGTGGAATCCCCCTAGCGTGGGCTCTCCCCATGGGGGAGAGTCCAGTCAGCGGCGGCGGAGTGCGCCGGGGGCGTCGGCTCCTGGGCGCCGCCGGCGCCGTCCGACCGGCCCACCACCACAGATCCGGAGGATGTCCCATGACCACGCCGAACCCTCCCGCCGCGCTGCCCGGTTCCGGCCTGCACACGGCGAAGATCCTGGTCGCCGCCTACGCCGCGCTCAGCCTGCTGACCGTCGTGGCGATCGCCGTCTTCTCGGCCGTCGCGCCGTCGCTCGTCACCCCGGAGGCCTGGGGGCGCGGCGTCATCGTGGCGGCGACGTCCATCCTCACCTTCGCCTTCGCCCGCCGGGCCCAGCGCGGAGGCGACCGGGCGCTCCTGCGCCTGCGCATCGTGCTCGTCGTGATCCTCGTCGCGGTGGTGGGAGTGCTGCTGTTCCTGCCGCTGCCGAGCTGGATGGTCGCCGAGCAGGGCGTGTGCGGAGTGCTGCTGCTCTGCGCGGCGGTGCTCGCCTTCCGCGCCGTACCGCCCGCCGGCAAGTGAGGTAGACCCTGGCGGGATGCCCGCGCCGAGGGGACGGCCGGCAGGCGCGGCCGCGTCGTACCTGCCGGCCCCGACCGGGTCGCGGCCCGTCGGCACGACGTCCCTGTACCTGAAGGACACCTCGCGTCCCGACCCCTGGGTCCCCACGGCCAAGGCGCGCGAGCTCATGGTCTCGCTCTGGTACCCGGCCAGGGCGCCGGGCCGCCGGCGGGCCCCGTACATGACGGCGAAGGCGTCCGAGCTGCTGCTCAAGGACGGCGGGATCGCCGACCTCCCGCCCGACACACTGAGCAGGACCCGGACCAACGCCTTCACCGACGCCCGCCCCGCCGGACGCCCCCGGAGCCTGCCCCTCGTCGTCCTGTCCCACCGGCGCGCGGGCGAAGTGGAAGGGGTCCGGGCTCGTCGATCCGTCCAGGATCGCCATGGCGGGTCACTCCGTGGGCGGCGCGGCCACCGTCGCGTCCATGCAGGCGGACACCCGGCTGCGCGCCGGCATCGACCTCGACGGCAGCGTGGAGACGACGCTCCCGGAGGACGGATCGGCACGGCCGTTCCTGTTCCTGGGCAAGTCGGCCACGTACACGCCGGGCAAGGGCGAGTCGGCGGCCACGTGGGAACGCGTCTGGACGCGGCTGAACGGATGGAAGCGCTGGCTGCTGCTGACGGGCGCCGCGCACACGTCCTTCACCGACCTGGGCGTCCTGATGGACCAGCTCGGCATCGAGGACGGCGCCGCCGTCCCCGGCGCCCGCGCCCTCGACGTCACCCGCGCCTACGTCACGGCCTTCTTCGACCAGCACCTGCGCGGGAGGCCCCAGCCGCTGCTGGACAAGCCGTCGGCCGACGTCCCGGAGGTCAGGTTCTGCCGCCCGGAGGAGAAGACCTGTGCATAATGGACAGCCATCGGCCCGTCCCCTCGGAGCGTCCATGGATCGACTGTTCGTGCGCCTGGTCCTCTACGTGCTCAGGTTCGCCGGGGCCGTCGCGGGGGTGTGGGGCGTCGCCTACGCCGTCAACGGCGCCACGCAGGCCGAGGGGGTCATGACCGTGCGCGTCGTCCCGCGGCCGGAGGTCGCCGACCGGCTCGGGCTCAGCGGGGTGCGGCTGCCCGGGGGCGTCTCGCCGGGAGGAGGAGAGCTGTCGCTGCGGGTCTGGGACTCGACGGCGGCCGAGCAGGTGCTCACGCGCGCCGACGTCATGGTGGGCGGCCTGTGCGCGCTCGTGGCCGCCCGCCTGCTCGGCGGCCTGCTGACGTCCGTGTTCGAGGGGGAGCCGTACCGCCGGGGGAACGCGGCGCGGGTCGCCTGGCTCGCCGTCCTCGCGCTCGTCTCGGGAGCGGCCCAGGCGCTGCCGGGCCTCGCGGTGGGCGCGGTGCTCGACCGCACCGGCGTGAGCGGGACGTTCGGGCCCGCGTTCGGATTGTCGTGGGTGCCGTTCGCGGGCGCCGCGTTCCTGCTGGCGCTGGCCCTGGCGCTGCGGGCCGGACGGCGGGCCTCCCCGGCGCAGACGGCCGCGGCCGGTTCCTGATCCTCGTGATCGCCTCCGGCCAGGAGCGGGCGCTGGAGAAGGCCGGGTTCACCCGCGAAGGCGTGCTGCGCGGCGGCGGCTCCCGACCGGCCGCACGCCGGGAAGGGGTGCGAGCTGCGACGATACGGCCGTGACTGCTTGACATACCGGACAACCGGCACATAGTGTCCCGTCAATCGGCAGGCACAGACGAAGACATCCCTGTCAGTGGTCTTCGTCTGTGCCTTTGTCGTATCCGGACCGCTGGCGAGGGACCTCACCCCCCCTGAAAGGCGGCCGGGCATGAGCGACGCCCCCGTGCAGAACACCTCCATCACGCGGATCCGCAACGCCGGAGACGCGGCCGACGTCATCAACACCCTGACGAGCCTGGCCGGCCGGGCGAACTGGATCTGGTTCCTCGCCCTGGCGGGCCTGTTCCTGGACGCCTACTCCAACGCGGCCCTGGGCGCCGGCCTGTCCCCCATGGTCAAGCAGCTGGGCCTGTCGCCGGGCCAGGTCGGGCTGCTCACCGCCATGGCGCCGGCCATCGCCATCATCTCCAATCCGTTCGGCGGCTGGCTGGCCGCCCGGATCGGCCGGGTCAAGCCGCTGCTGCTGACCAAGGTGGTGTTCGCGCTCGGCGCGCTGCTGACCGCGGCGGGCTCGGACTTCCAGACCGTCTTCGCCGGCCGCGGCCTGGTCGGCATCGCGTACGGCATCGACTTCGCGGTGGCCATGGCGCTGCTGGCCGAGTACACGCCGTCCACGCTCAAGGGCAGGCTCAACTTCTGGCAAGGCGTCTGGTACACCGCCACCACCACGAACCTGCTGCTCACTCTGGTGTTCTACCGTTTCGACGTGGGCGCGGACATCTGGCGCTGGTCGGTGGGCTCCTCGGCCGCCTTCGCCGTCGTGCTGCTGGTCCTGCAGCTGACGTTCCTGGTGGAGAGCCCGACGTGGCTGGCCGCCAAGGGACGGCTGCGCGAGTCGGCCGCCGCCCTGCGCCGCATGTACGGCTTCGCCGTCCAGGAGGACACCCGAGAGGGCGGCCCGGCCGAGCAGGGGCGGCAGGTGGGGATGACCGACGCGGGCGTGCTGTTCCGCAAGCCGTACCTGCCGCGCACGGTGTTGTCCACGGTCATCTCGCTCACCCAGGCCATGCAGTACTTCGCGGTCGGCTGGTACCTGCCGGTGATCAGCCTGGAGCTGTTCGGCAAGGAGTTCGAGAAGGCCACGATCGGGTCGATGGCGTTCAACGCGGTCGGCATCGTCGGCGGCTGCCTGGCGGCCTACACGGGCCGGCGCCTCGGCCTGCGGGTCAGCTCGATGGCCGGGTACGCGGTGGTGTTCGTGGCGCTGCTGGTGATGGGCGCGACGTTCAAGGAGCTGCCGGTCGCGCTGGCCGCGCTGCTGCCGGTGCTGTTCATCTTCTTCCACTCCGCCGGGCCGGGCCCGAACGGCAAGTCGATCGCCGCACTCTCCTACCGCAGCGACATCCGGACCCTGGGCACCGGCGTGACCGGCATGCTCGGCAGCCTCGGCTCGGTCGCCGGCCTGTACCTGTTCCCGCAGTTGCAGGCGGGCATCGGGGTCGGCGCCAGCCTCATGGTGCTGTCGGTGGTGCCGCTGGTCGGCCTGGTCACCTGCCTGCTGATCAAGTGGGACCCCACCCGTGTGGCGGTCAACCTGGAGGAGGAGGAGATCGCGCTGCCGAAGAGGGACGAGCGCCGATGACCGGCCGTACCCGACGGGGGGTCCTCAGCATCGACGAGGGCACGACCGGCACCCGCGCCGCGGTCGTCCTGGACGACGGCACCGCGGCCCCGCCCGCCTACCGGCCCATCTCGGTCCACTCCCCCGACCACCTGCGGGTCGAGCAGGACGCCATGGAGATCTGGGCGAAGACCGCCCAGGTCTGCGCCGAGGCGTTGGAGTGGGCGCGGGCGCACGACGTCGAGGTCACCGGCGTGTCGATCGCCACCCAGCGGGCCACCGTACTGCTGTGGGACACCGTCACCGGCGAGCCGCTCACCCCGGCCGTGGTCTGGCAGGACCGCCGGTACGCCGCCCGGCTGCGGGCGTGGGAGCCCGGCTGGGACGCCCGGCTGGTCGAGCACACCGGCCGGCCGGTCGGCTCGCGCGCCCCGCTGCTGTGGGCCGCCGACGTGCTGCGCGACGACCCGGCCGCACGCCGGGCGCACGAGGCGGGACGGGTGGCGTTCGGGTCGGTCGACACCTGGCTGGTGTGGCGGCTCACCGGCGGCGCGCGGCACGTCATGTCCGCCACCAACGCGGTCGCCGCCGGCGCCTACGACCTGCGCACCGGCGACTGGTACGAACCCTGGGCGGACTTCCTCGGCTGCCCCCGCGACGTGCTGCCGCGGATCCTGGACGAGGACGGCGACTACGGCCACACCGACCCGTCGGTGCTCGGCGTACGGCTGCCGGTGTTGTCGGTGATGGGCGACCAGCACGCCGCGATGATCGCGCTCGGCGCGCACCGGCCTGGCCAGGCCATGTGCGTGCACGGCACCGGAACGTTCCTGGACGCCGTCGCCGGTGACCGGCCGCCCGCGCATCGCCGTGCGGTGCCGGGGGTGCTGACGCTCGTCGGCTGGCGCTCGCGCGGCGCGGCGGTGTTCAGCCTGGAGGGCTACGCCGCCACGACCGGCTCGGCGGTGCGCTGGTTGTGCGAGGAGATCGGGCTGTTCGACTCGCCCGCCCAGCTGACCGCGCTCGCCCGCGAGCATCCCGGGCCGAGCCGGGTGCGTTTCCTGCCCGCGCTGGCCGGGATGCGCACCCCGGTCTGGTCGCCCGAGGCCACCGGCGTCCTGACCGGGCTCAGCCTGTCCACCACCAGGGCCGAGCTGGCCCGGGGCGTCCTGGAGGGCATCGCGCACTCGGTGTGCGACCTGCTCGACGGGGTGGAGCAGGCGCTCGGCGCGCCGGTCACCGATTTGTTCTGCGGCGGCGGGCTGGCCAGCAGCGACGTGCTGATGGCGAGCCAGGCCGACCTCGTCGGGCGGCCGGTCCGCCGCGCCCGCGCCAACGAGACGGCCAGCCTGCGCGGCGCCGCCTACCTCGGGGGCGTGCGCGCGGGGCTCTGGCCCGACCTGCCCGCCGCCCTCGCCGGGCTCGGCGACGTCCCCGTCTTCGAGCCCACGTTGCCCGACGCCGCCCGCGAGGAGGCCCGTGCCGCCTGGCGCGACCTGCTCGCCCGGCACATCTCGTACCCACAGGAGGAGTCCCCCTCGTGATCCGGCTTCCAGAACGCAAGCCCAGATCGGAGACCAGCAGCGCCATCCGGCGCACCCCGCTGCGGCTGGACCGTCAGGCGCAGATCGAGCGGCTGGCCACCAGGCCGGTGGACGTGCTCGTCGTCGGCGGCGGCGTCACCGGCTGCTACGCCGCGCTGGACGCCGCCACCCGCGGGCTCAGCGTGGCGCTGGTGGAACGCGACGACTTCGCCTCGGGCACCTCCTCCAAGTCGTCCAAGATGGTGCACGGCGGCCTGCGCTACATCGAGCAGGGCAACCTGCCGCTGGTGCGGCGTTCGCTGCTGGAGCGCCAGCGTTTCCGCCGCAACGCGCCGCACCTGGTGCGGCGGCTGCCGTTCGTGCTGCCGATCCTCGCCCAGGACGGCGTCTTCGACGCGCGCATCGCCAAGGCGTTCGAGGGCCTGCTGTGGACCTACGACCTGGCGGGCGGCTGGCGCATCGGCCGCCTGCACCAGCGGCTCAGCGTGGCCGAGGTGCTGGCCAGGGCGCCGCGGCTGCGCGCCGACCGGCTCAAGGGCGGCCTGCTCTACTACGACAGCCGCACCGACGACGCCCGCCTGACCCTGACCATCGCCAGGACCGCCGCCCACTTCGGCGCCACCGTGCTGAACGGCGCCACCTGCCGCGAGCTGGTCAAGGAGGGCGGCCGGGTGCGCGGCGCCCGCGTCGAGGTGGACGGCCGCACGGTCGAGGTGCGCGCCGGGGTCGTCGTCAACGCCACCGGCGTGTGGACCGACACCCTGGACGCGCTGTCCGACCCGGGACACCGGCCGCGGGTGCGTCCGGCCAAGGGCGTGCACATCGTGGTGCCGTGGACGCGGCTGCCGGTGGACGGCACGGTGACCGTCCCGGTGCCCGGCCGGGCCCGCCGCGCCACCTGCACCCGCTGGGGCGACGTGGTCGTGGTCGGCACCACCGACACCGACTACGACGGCTCGCCCGACGAGGTGCTGTGCACCCGCGAGGAGATGCAGTACCTGCTCGACGGCGCCAACACCGCCTTCGACGCCGACCTCACCCCGGACGACGTGATCGGCTCGATCGCCGGGCTGCGCCCGCTGGTCGGCGAGAAGGAGGGCGCCACGCTCGACATGAGCCGCGACCACCGGATCACCACCGACGGCTTCGGCCTGGTCACGGTGACCGGCGGCAAGCTGACCACCAGCAGGCACATGGGCGAGCTGGCGGTGGACGAGGCGCTGAAGGTGCTCGGCCGCCGGGCGCGCTGCCGCACCGCGCGGCTGCCGCTGCTCGGCGGCGCCGGCTACGACGCCGAGGCGACGACCGCGACCGGCGGGCTCGGCGCCCACCTGGGCGAGCGGTACGGCACCGAGGCCAGGTTCGTCGCCGACCTGATCACCGAGGACCCGTCGCTGGCCGGGCCGGTCGTCGAGGGCAGCGAGTACCTGCGGGCCGAGGTGGTCTACGCCGCCCGGTGCGAGCTGGCCAGGAACGTGGACGACGTGCTGTCGCGGCGCACCCGGATGCGGGTCTTCGCCCGTGACCTGTCGGTCAAGGCGGCTCCCGAGGTGGGCCGGCTGCTCCAGCGGGAGCTCGGCCTCTCCGACGACGAGGTGGCCGGGCAGGTCGAGGACTACGTACGCGGCGTGGACCGCGAGAAGAGCGTTCTGATGGAGGGACTTTCATGATCAGCAGGCAGACCGTCACCCACCCGTTCAACCGCGGCGACTACGTCGTGGGCGCGCCCACCCCGCCGCGCTGGGCCGCCGACTGCCCGCCGGGGACGGGACCGGCCAGCCTGCAGGGCAAGGTCGTGCCGGTCCCCGAGAGCGTGCTCGCCGAGCTGCGCGCGGTCAGCGCCGCCGTGCACACCGAGCGGGACGAGGTGATCCTGCGCACCCGCGACTGGTGGGCGGGCACCTCCATCGGCGAGACCGACGGCCGCCCGGCCACGCCGGAGGCGGTCGTCGTCGAGGTGGACGAGGAGGAGCAGGTGGCCGCCGTCGTGCGGATCTGCCACGAGCACCGCCTCCCGCTGACCGTCTCGGCCGGCCGCAGCAACGTGCTGGGCGCCGCGCTGCCCGTGCACGGCGGCGTCGTGCTGGACGTGTGCCGGCTCAACCGCATCCTGTCCTTCGACGCCGAATCCATGATCGTCGAAGTGCAGGCGGGCATGTTCGGCGACCTGTTCGAGAAGGAGCTCCAGGAGACGCACGGCGCCACCACCGGCCACTGGCCGTCGGCCTTCGCCATCTCCACGGTCGGCGGCTGGGCCGCCTGCCGCGGCGCGGGCCAGCTCTCCACCCGCTACGGCAAGATCGAGGACATGGTGGTCGGGCTGGACGTGGTGCTGCCCGACGGCACCACCGCCAGCTACGGCACCTACCCGCGCGCCGCGGTGGGCCCCGACCTGCGGCAGCTGTTCATCGGCTCGGAGGGCACGCTCGGCGTGATCACCCGGCTGCGGCTGCGTACGCACCGGCTGCCCGGCTACGCCGCGGGCATCGCCTACGGCTTCGACACCTTCGCCGCCGGGCTCGACGCGTGCCGGGAGATCCTGCAGCGCGGCGCCACCCCGGCCGCGCTGCGCCTGTACGACCGGCACGAGAGCGGCACCCACTTCGGCGAGCCGGGCACCAACCTGCTGCTCATCGCCGACGAGGGCGACCCGGTGCTGGTCGACGCCGTCATGAGGATCGCCGCCGAGGTCTGCGCCGAACGCGCGTCGGTGACGTTGGACGGCGACGCCGTCTTCGCCCGCTGGCTGGAGGAGCGGATGATCGTCGGCAAGGCCGCCGACGGCTTCGTCCGGGGGCCGGGGTTCGTCTCCGACACCTGTGAGATCGCCGGGCCGTGGGCCGCGCTGCCCACCCTGTACGACGAGGTCGTGGCCGCCGTCGAGGCCGTCCCCGGCACGCTGCGCGCCTCGGCCCACCAGTCGCACGCCTACACCGACGGCGCGTGCCTGTACTTCTCGCTGCGCGGCGACGTCGAACGCGACCAGCGGCGCGCCTGGTACCGGGCCGCCTGGGACGCCGCCGCCGCGGTGCTCGTCAAGCACGGCGCGGCGATCAGCCACCACCACGGCGTCGGCCTGCTGCGCTCGCCGTACATGCGGGACGCGCTGGGCAGCGGCTACCCCACGCTGGTGGCGGTCAAGCAGGCGCTCGACCCGCGGGGCATCATGAACCCCGGCAAGCTGGGCCTGCCCGCGTCCTTCGAAAACACGGCGCACTAAGGTGGATGCGGTGAACTCTCGACACAAGGGCCCGATGGACCGGCGCCTGCTCGCCGCCCTGGCCGAGCATCCCGTCGCCGCGTCGCTGGTGGGGGTGGACATGGTCGAGCGGTTCACCTCCTCCCCCACGCCGCTCGGCATCCTGGCCTCGATCCCGCTCGGCGACCTGGCGGCCATGGTCAGGCGCACGGTGGCCGCCCAGAAGATCGGGTTCGTCAACATCGACTCGACGCCCGGTCTGGGGCACGATCCCGGGGCGCTGGCGTATCTGCAGGGGATCGGGGCGGTCGGGATCTGCTCCACCCGGCAGGCGATGATCGAGCGGGCCGCCGGGCTCGGGCTGCTGACCATGCAGAAGGTGTTCGTGACCGACCGGTCGAACCTGAAGCGCAGCATGCAGTCCATCACGCGGTCACGGCCCGACCTGGTGCAGCTCATGCCGGCCATGGTGCTGCGGCACGTCGAGCCGCAGGTCAGGGCGGTCGGGGTGCCGTGCCTGGCCGCGGGGTTCGTGCAGAGCGCCGACGACGTGGTGGAGGCGCTGCGGCACGGGGCCGTCGGCGTGTGCACCTCCGACGAGGAGCTGTGGGGGCTGCGCCGCTCGGCCCTGCGCGCCTCCTGATCCTCTCATCCGGAAGGACCATGCGATGACGCCTGCCCGCGTGCGGGAGACCGCCGCCTCCACGGTGCCCGTCCGGGGCAGCGGGAGGCGGTGGCCGGTGGCGCCCGCCGTGTTCGTCGTCCTGTGGAGCAGCGCGTTCATCGCGGGCATCCCCGGGGTCAGGGCGGCGCCGCCGTTGCTGCTGATGTTCGGCAGGTTCGCCGTCGCCGGGGTGCTGCTGGGGGCGTACGCGCTGGTCAGGCGGGTGCCGTGGCCCCGGGGGCGGGACCTGGCGCACGTGGCCGTGGCCGGGCTGCTGATCCAGGCCGTGCAGTTCGGCGCCTTCTACAGCGCGCTCGGCGCGGGCCTGCCGGCCGCGGTCGTGTCGCTGGTGCAGGGGCTGAACCCGGTGGTCATCCTGCTGGTCGGCCGGGTGCTGGGCGAGCGGGTCGGCGCCGGGCAGTGGGCCGGGTTCGCACTCGGCCTGGCCGGGGTGGTGCTGGCGGTCGCCGACCGGATCAGCCTGTCCGCCTCCGGGGTGGCGCTGTGCCTGCTCGGGCTGGCCGGGCTCAGCGCGGGCACCCTCTACCAGCAGCGCTACGCGCCCCGCATGGACGCGCTGAGCGGCACCGCGACGCAACTGCTCGTCAGCGCCCCCGCCGCCGGGCTGGCCTGCCTGGCGCTCGGCCCGGTACGGGTGTCGGACTGGACGGCCTTCGGGCTGTCGGTCGGCTGGATGGCGCTGGTCAACTCCATCGCGGCGTTCATCCTGCTCAACCGGATGTTGCAGCGCTCACCGGCCAGCCGGGTGAGCACGGTGTTCTTCCTGACCCCGGCGGTGACCGCCGTACTGGCCTGGTCGCTGGCCGGGCAGCCGCTGCCCCCGCTCGCCGTCGCCGGGCTCGTCCTGGGCGGCTGCGGGGTGCTGCTGGCCAACCTCTCGACACGAAGAAGGGCGAACTGATGCGCATTCGCGGCGCGGTCCTGGAGGAGATCGGCCGGTCCCGGCCCTACGCCGGGTCGCGGCCCCTGTCGGTCTGCGACCTCGAACTCGACCCGCCGGGGCCGGGCGAGCTGCTGGTACGGGTGGAGGTGGCGGGCGTGTGCCACTCGGATCTGTCGGTGGTGGACGGCAACCGGGTGCGTCCGGTGCCCATGCTGCTCGGCCACGAGGCGGCGGGCGTGGTCGAGCGGACGGGCCCCGGCGTCGACGACCTCGCCCCCGGCCGGCGCGTCGTGATGACCTTCCTGCCCAGGTGCGGCGGCTGCGACGGCTGCGCCACCGAGGGCGTCACGCCCTGCGTCCCGGGCAGCGCCGCCAACAACGACGGCACCCTGCTGAGCGGCGCGGTCCGCCAGCATCGGGACGGTGCGCGGGTGCTGCACCACCTCGGGGTGTCGGCGTTCGCCACGCACGTGGTGGTGGACCGGCGCTCGGTCGTCCCGGTGGACGCCGACGTGCCGCCCGAGGTCGCCGCCCTGCTCGGCTGCGCGGTGCTGACCGGCGGCGGCGCCGTCCTCAACGTCGGCAGGCCGCGCCCTGGGCAGACGGTCACGGTCGTCGGGCTGGGCGGCGTGGGCATGGCGGCGCTGCTCACCGCGCTGGCCCTCGACGGCGTCAGGGTGATCGGCGTGGACGCCAACCCGGCCAAGCTCGCCACCGCCCGCGAACTGGGCGCGCACGAGGTGTACGGCCCGGCCGACCTGCCGGGCGAGGCGGACGTCGTGGTGGAGGCGGCGGGCAGTGCGCGGGCGTTCGAGACGGCGGTGTCCGCGACGGCCCCCGGCGGCCGTACCGTCAGCGTGGGCCTGCCCGCGCCCGGCGCCCGCGCCTCGATCTCGCCGCTCGCGCTGGTGGCCGGCGGGCGCAGCATTGTCGGCAGCTATCTGGGCTCGGCGCTGCCCGCCCGCGACATCCCGGTGTTCGCGCGAATGTGGCGCGAGGGCCGGCTGCCGGTGGAGCGGCTGGTCTCGGCCAGGATCGGCCTGGCGGACATCAACGAGGCGATGGACCAGCTCGCCGAGGGGGCCGCCCTGCGCCAACTGATCGTCTTCGACGGGTGACCGCCGGGGCCGGGCGCTACCCCGACGCGACGACCAGCGTCTGAGGGGCCGCCTGCTTCATCCGGCCGCGTGCCCACAGGAGCTGGGTGGCGGTCTCGCCCTCGCAGCGCCGGACCGCCTCCAGCAGCGGCTCGTCGCGCGGGATGGTAGGCCGCGGACCGCAGGAAGGCCCGCCCGCCGGGTTCCTGGGCCACGTACTGCTCGCGGCCGTACTCGGCGCCGGTGACCAGGCCCTGGCCGTAGGTCTCGCAGTAGTCGGGGTCGGTGTCGAAGCGCCCGCCGCCGTACAGGCCCCGCTCCCGCTGCGGGCGTCCGGCCCGGCGTGAGGCGCCGAGCTGCGGATCTTGTCGGTCGCAGGTCACTTCCAAGTGGTACTGCACCGGCTTGGGCAAGCATGTCCGTCGTGCCGGAGAACCGGCGAGATCGATCTGAGGGACGTGACCGTGTACAAGAAGGCGTTTGCCACCGCGGCGTCCGCCGTCCTGGCCCTGACCCTGGCTCCCGCCGTGCCCGCGGCGGCGAAACCGGCCGTGCAGATCGTCGAGGGGTACTCCGCGACGATACGGGAGAACGACAGCAGGTTCTTCTGCCCGGCCGGTGAGGTGCTCATCGGCCGGGCGCACAACGGGGACGAGAACGGCGACACCGTCTACCAGTACGCCACGGTCTCGTACTGACCGCAGGGCTCCGCGGCGGTCAGTCGCAGGTCTGGGTGCTGACGGGATCGGTGGCCGTGGCCGCCTGGCGGGCGTCGGGGGCGACCTCGGCGGCGGTCAGCGCGTAGCCGGTCTCGACCTGACCGGCTACGGCGGCGAAGATCACGCCCAGCACCCGGCCGTCGACGGCCAGCAGCGGGCCGCCGGAGTTGCCCTGCCGGATCTTGCCCCGGATCAGGTAGACGTCCCTGGTCACCTTCGAGGCCCGGTAGATGTCGGGGCTGGCGGCCCGCTGCCGGATCGCGACGCGGGCGGGTTCCGGGGTGAACCCGCCGCCGTTCGGGTATCCGGCGACCAGCGCGTCCTGGCCCTCCCGCGCCTGGGCGCCGAAGGCGAGCGGGGGCAGCCCGAGCCCGGGGACGTACAGGACCGCGATGTCGCGCCGCGGGTTGTACCAGACGACCTGGGCCGGGTGGGGCCGCTGCTGGTGGTCGACCACCTGAAGGTCCGCGTCCACCCCGGCCACGACGTGCGCGTTGGTCATGATGTGGTCGGGCGCGTAGGTGAACCCGGTGCCGGTGATGCGCTTGCCGCAGGAGGAGGCTGTCCCCTGGACCTGGAGGATGCCCGTCCGCGCCTGCCGCAGCGCCGGGCCGCGCAGCACGGCCACGTCCGGCGGCGGCACCCGGACGCTGCTCAGCCCGGCGATGGCGTCGAGCACCGGCGGGAAGTCGGACCGGTCGATGAACTGCTTGAAGGGCCGCTGCCAGTCCCGCGCCGCCTCGGGCACCGCCTCGTCGACCGTGGACAGCAGCGCCGAGCCGCGGATCTGCTCCACCACCAGCGACCAGGGACTGACCACCAGCAGGTTGCCCACCAGCCAGGCGACCACCAGGACCAACGTGGCGTTGACCAGCCCGCCGCCCACGGAGTCCAGGATCCAGGCCGGCTCACCCCGGAGGTGCGTGCGTAACCGCACCCCCAGCGTGGACGCGGCGAACTGGCCGATCAGCGCGATCAGGAAGACGATGACGACCGCCAGGGCCGTCTGCGGCAGGTCGCCGGTCACCAGCGCGCCCGTGACGGCGGGGGCGACGGAGATGCCCAGCACGCATCCCGCGACGAACCCGATCGAGCTCGTCACCCCGACGACGAACCCCTGCCTGAACCCCGCGAAACCGAAGCCGATCACCAGAACGACCAGGACGACGTCGAGCAGATCACCGGGCACAGGGAAAGACAATCACCTTTTGCCCCGCGGGGGAGGGTCCGATCCGGTACGACGGCTTTCCTTGATCCACCCGGTCCGGGCAGGCGCTTCCCGAACGCCGCCGGTGACGCGGGCTGACGATCCGCGAGAGCGGCGCGGCGCCCGGCGGCCTCGCTCAGAGCTCGGCCGTGACGTCGGGCACGTATCCGCCCGGGCGGCGCGGCGGCCGACGGTAACCGGTGGCGGGCGGTCGCGGCGGGATCTCCAGCGGCGCCCGTTCCACCCGCCGGTAGGGGACGGTGGACAGCAGGTGGGCGATCATGTTGAGCCTGGCCCGCCGCTTGTCCTCGCTCTCCACCTCGTACCAGGGGGCCTCGGGGATGTCGGTGTGCACCAGCATCTCGTCCTTGGCCCTGGAGTACTCCTCCCACCTGGTGATCGACTCCAGGTCCATCTCCGACAACTTCCACCGGCGCATCGGGTCCTCCAGCCGGTCGCGGAAGCGCCGCTCCTGCTCGGCGTCGCTCACCGAGAACCAGTACTTCCGCAGCAGGATCCCGTCCTCGACCAGCAGCCTCTCGAAGATCGGGCACTGGTGCAGGAAGCGCGTGTACTCCTCCTGCGTGCAGAACCCCATCACCCGCTCGACCCCGGCCCGGTTGTACCAGCTCCGGTCGAACAGCACGATCTCCCCCGCGGCCGGCAGGTGCTCGACGTACCGCTGGAAGTACCACTGCGACCGCTCCCGCCCGGTCGGCACGGGCAGCGCGGCGATCCTGGCCACCCGGGGGTTCAGGTACTCGGCGACCCGCTTGATCGTGCTGCCCTTGCCCGCGGCGTCGCGGCCCTCGAAGATCACCACGAGCCGCCGCCCCTCGGCCCGCACCCACTCCTGCAGCTCCACCAGCTCCGCCTGGAGGCGGAGGAGTTCCTTCTCGTACGGCCTGCGGCGCAGCTTGTCAGTCCCCATGCCTGCGGATTCTAGGAGCCGGTCCCTCCCGGGACGCCGGAGAGCGCCGGAAGGTCACGGAGTTCAGGACGTCCGGCGGTGTCGTCCCGCGGTCGCACGCGTCAGTCTGGGACCAGGATCACCCACGGGAAAGAGATGATGATCATGTCCCCGATCCGTTCCCTCCTCGCCGTCGCCATGGCGGTGACCGTCACCGGCGTGCCGGCCTTACCCGCGCGGGCGGCGCGGCAGGCCGCCGTCCCCGTCCTGGTGGGCATCCGGGCCGCGCACCTGTCCGGGCTGGACCGGCTGGTCTTCGAGTTCCGCGGCCCGGTCCCGGCCCGGCACGACGTCCGCTACGTGTCCCGGCTGATCGCCGACGGCTCCGGGCGTACGGTCGGCGCGGTCGGCGACGCCCTGCTCCAGGTCAGCTTCGACCAGGCCGACGGCCACGACCGCCGGGGCCGGGTCACCTACGGCCCCACCCGCCGGACGTACGCGCTCCCCGGCGTCATCCAGGTCGTCAACACCGGCGACTTCGAGGCCACGCTGACCTTCGGCGTCGGCCTCGCCAGGCGCGTGCCCTACCGGGTCCGCACGCTCACCCGGCCGAGCAGGGTCGTCGTCGACCTGACCACGTCCTACCGGACCGTGCCCGTGCGCGACCACTTCCTCGACGCCACCGGCCGGAGCCCGCGTACGGCGGCCGTGACCCGCCCGGTGGCCCCGCCGGCGACCGCCTTCGGCGCGCTGCGACGGCTGTTCGCCGGCCCGACGCCGGCCGAGCGGGCGCGTGGGTTGCGCTTCGTCAGCTCCAGGGCCACCGGCTTCAGCAGGCTGACCGTGGAGAACGGGGTCGCCAGGGTGTACCTGACCGGCCCCGTCAACGGCGGCGGATCGGCGTTCACGATCGCCGACCAGATCAGGCCGACGCTCAAGCAGTTCCCGTCGATCAGGTGGGTCAAGATCTACGACCCGGCGGGACATACCGGGCGACCCGCCGGACCGTCGGACTCGATCCCCCGCTCGCTGGAGCCGGGCTGAGGGAGCCGGTCCGAAGATGCCGGGCTCCTCGGACGTCTTCCCAGGAAAACGGCCATGTTGATCTCCTCGGTTCGTTCATGATGGCGGGGTGAGCACACCTTCTCCTCGTGATCCGGAAGGCACGGCCGCCCGGTCCGTGCCGTCATGACGAAGTCGGGACGAAGGCCCTCCCGTCAAGGGCCACACGCCCCTGCCGTCCCCCGCCGGGACACTCGCACAGTGCTTCAAGGAGGTGCCCGTTGAAAGCGTTGATCGATCTTCTGACCCGGCGTGTACGCCTGTACCGTCCCGACGGCAATCCCCTGCGTCGCCGTTCCGACCGGCTGGAGTCGGTCGCCGTGCTGGTGACCGCGCTCGTGGTGCTCGCGGGCGTCTGGCCCGCGATTCTCGCGGGGCGGCTGGCCTACGGGGGCGCGCTCCAGGAGGAGAGCGCGCACGCCGCGGGACGTCACCAGGTCAGGGCGACGCTGCTGGCGGACGCGCCGGCCGCCGGCGTGGCCCTCACCGAGATGCCGGTGCGCGAGCAGCAGGTGATGGCACGCTGGACGACGCCCTCGGGCGCGGCGCGCAGCGGCCCGGTGCCGGTCCCCGGGGCGGCCAAGGCCGGCTCGACGGTCCCGTTGTGGATCGACGCCGATGGCAGGCCGGCGCCGCCGCCCGCCGACCGTACGGTCCTGCGCACGAGGGGCGTGGTGACCGGCGTCCTGCTCATGTCCGCGATCGTGCTGACCGCTCTGGGCGGGTTCGCGGGGTTCCGGTGGTGGACGGACCGCAGGCGGTACCAGGAGTGGGAGGTCCAGTGGGCGCGCGCCGACGAGGAATGGGGGCGGCGGCGGAGCCCCTGATCACGCCGCTCTCCCTCACCGCGACTCCCTCACCGCGACTCCCTCACCGCGACTCCCTCACCGCGGCTCGCGGCTCGCGGCCCCCGGCGTCCTCGGCGGGACGGACCACCGCGACCGGGCAGCGCGCGTGGTGGAGCACCCCTCTGCTGACCGAGCCGAGGAGCAGCGAGCCGAACGCGCCCCGCCCGCGCGAGCCGACCACGAGCAGATCGCACGGGGCGCCGGTGAGCGCCTCGACCGGGTGCGCGCTCTGGACGTCCTCGACCAGGTCCACCCCGGGATACCTCTCCCGCCAGCCGGCCGTCCTGGTACGGATCACCGCACGCTGGGCGGCCCGGACCTCGTCCACGTCGAAGGCGATCTCCGGGGCGAAGGCGTGCACGGGAAGCTGCCAGGCGTGGATCAGGCGGAGCCTCGCGCCCCGCCGGTCGGCCTGCTCGAAGGCGTAGCCGATCGCGGGCCCGCAGACGTCGGAGTCGTCGATCCCGACGCCGACCTCGCCGACCCGTTCGGGCGGGTCCGCGCGTACCACCACCACGGGGCACCGGACCTGCCCGGCCACCTGCGTGGTCACCGACCCGAGCAGGGCTCCGGCGAACCCGCCCAGCCCCCGGTTGCCGATGACCAGCTCGTCCGCCTGCCGCGCCTGCTCCTGGACGACGGCCGCGGGCGTCCCCTCGACGACCTCGGCGTGCACCGGCACGGACGGCTGCCGCTCACGGGCCGCCGCCTCCGCCGCCTCCAGCACCCTGGACGCCGCCATCAGCAGGTAGTTCCACTGCCCGAAGTCGGGAAACCGGCCCACGCTGTACGGCTGCCGGTCCAGCGCGTGCACGATCCGCAGCTCCGCGCCCGTGCGCGCCGCGTCGTCGGCGGCCCATCCCAGCGCGGCGTTCGACGGCGCGGACCCGTCCACGCCGACCATGATCCGTCCCGGCATCGCGTCCTCCCGGGCGGGGATCTTCCTCGGCCCCCACCTGCCCAAAGTCAGGAGTGGGCGAAGAATCCGCAAGTTCCGCCGCCGGAAGGCCGGTCGGGGCCGCCCGCGGTCACCCCGGCCGCCAATCTTCTCCAAGTCTTGGGACGGGCGATCCTGTCCGCTCACCTCCCGGACGGCTGAATGAGTAGGGGAGGTATGAGCGATGTCTGAGCTGGTCGTGGTGGGTGTCGACGGGTCGCCGTCCGGGTTCGACGCCGTGGCGTGGGCGGCTGACGACGCCTTCAGGGCGGGAGCCGCGCTGCGGATCGTGTCCGTGGTGGAGACCTGGCCGTACCAGGTTCCGCAGATCGCCGCCGTCGAGTGGGAGAACTCGATGACGGAACGCGCGCGGGAGATCCTGGCCCAGTCGGAGGAGATCGTCCGCGAACGCCGGCCCACGGTCGACGTGAGCACCAGGGTCATGGCCGGGAAGGCGTCGGTCGCCCTCCGGGAGCAGGCCGCCGAGGCCGCCGAGCTCGTGGTGGGGCGCAGGGGGACGGGCGGTTTCGCCGGGGCCGTGCTCGGCTCGGTCAGCATGAGCGTCGCCGGTCAGGCGCCGGGCCCGGTGGTCGTCGTACGGGACGAGGGCGCCCCCGCCCACGACGAGGTCGTCGTCGGCGTGGACGGCTCACCCGCCGGCGAACCGGCCCTCGCCTACGCCTTCCGGCAGGCCGAGCTGCGCGGCAGCCGGCTGCGGGCGGTGCACGCCTGGCCGCCGCCGTTCGCGCTGGCGCCGGACTTCTCCTGCGACATCGAGGCCCTGCGGGAGAGCCACCTGCGCATCACCAGGGAACAGCTCACCCCGTTCCAGGAACGACACCCCGAGGTCGAGGTCGTCACGGACGTCCAGTGCGGCCATCCCGTCAAGACGCTCGCCGCCGCGGGCGATCGGGCCGACCTGCTGGTCATCGGGGCGCACGGCAGGAGCGGGCTGGGGGCGGCCGTCCTCGGCTCGGTCATGCGCGGCGTCCTGCACCACGCGCACTGCACCGTCGCGGTGGTGCGCGAGCGTTCCTGAGCCACCCCGCCGTGCCGTGCTCGACGACCACGTCCGAGGGAGCCACATGTCCGGTGGATACGACGTGCTGCTGCGCGACGGCGGCATCGCCCACGTGCGCCCGTTGCTCCCCGCCGACCGCGAGGCCCTGCACGCGCTGGTGGACCGCTCGTCGGAACGCTCGGCCTACCTGCGCTTCTTCACCGGAGGCCGCGCCACGGCCCACTGCTACATGGACCGCGTGACCGGCGACCGGTACGAGGGCCGCGCCCTCGTGGCCACGATGCGGGATCGGGTCGTCGCCATCGCCGAGTACCTGCCCATCGACCGGCGCCGCGCGGACCTGGGCATCCTGCTCGACGACGCCGTCCACGGCCACGGCCTCGGCACCCTGCTGCTGGAGCACACTGCGCGCCCCTGCTGCACGGCTACCGCGGCTCGCCCGCCATGGACGTCAAGGCCCTGGAGGACCAGCTCGTCCGCGTCGGCCGGTTGCTCGACGACCTGCCGCAGATCGCCGAACTCGACCTCAACCCGGTCGTCGTCACCCCCGGCGGCGCCACCACCGTGGACGCCCGCGTCCGGGTCGCCCCCTGCGCGGCCCGCCCGTCCCCGCTGCTGCGCCGCCTGCGCTGACCCTCACAGGCTGCGCGGCGTCACCAGGCCCGACTCGTAGGCCAGGACCACGAGCTGGGCGCGGTCACGGACGCGCAGCTTGGCCATCGCCCGGTTGACGTGGGTCTTCGCGGTCATCGAGCTGATCGCCATCCGAGCGGCGATCTCGTCGTTGGACAGGCCCCGCGCGACCAGGGCGACGGCCTCGCGCTCGCGGTTGGTCAGCTCCCGCAGCTCGGCACCGGTGTCGGCGGTGGGCGGCCGGGTGACGTACCGGTCGATCAGCTTGCGGGTGATCGAGGGCGCGAGCAGCGCGTCACCGCGCGCGGCGACCCGCACGGCGTGCAGGAAGTCCTCCGGCACGACGTCCTTGACGAGAAACCCGGCCGCGCCGGCGCGCAGGGCGTTGTAGACGTACTCGTCCAGGCCGTAGTTGGTCAGGATGACGACGCGCACGCCGGACAGGGCCGGGTCGGCGGCGATGCGCCGGGTCGTCTCGATGCCGTCCACGACCGGCATCTGGATGTCGACGAGCGCGACGTCGGGCAGGTGTTCCCTGGCCAGGGCCAGGCCCTCCGCCCCGTCGGCGGCCTCGGCGACCACCTCGATGTCGTCCTCCAGGTCGAGCAGCGCGCGGAACCCGCCGCGCAGCAGCGGCTGGTCGTCCACCAGCAGGACCCGGATCACGGCGTACCGTCCATCGGCAGCTCGGCCTGGACGGTGAAGCCGCCCGTGCCGCGCGGCGCCGCCCGCAGGCGACCGCCGAGCGCCGTGACGCGTTCGCGCATCCCGATCAGCCCGACGCCGGGCACGGGGGCGGCGTCCGGCGTGGCGGTGCCGTCGTCGTCCACGCGGATCGCCAGGGCGTCGGGACGGTAGTCGATCCGGACCTCCGCGGTCGCGGCGGCGGCGTGGCGGGCGATGTTGGTCAGCGACTCCTGCACGATCCGGTACGCGGTCCGATCCACGGCGGCCGGCACGTCCCGCCGCTGTCCTCCGATCGTCAGCGTCGTGTCCAGGCCGGTGGTCCGGGCCCGTTCCAGGAGCTCGGGGACCTGGTCGAGCCCGTGCGGCGGGGTGGCGTCGTCGCGCAGCGCCTCCAGGGTCGCGCGCAGCTCCCTGGTCGCCTCGCGTCCGGCCTCCTGGATCACCAGCAGGGCCTCCGGCACCTGCTCCCCCTTCTTGCGGGCCACGTGCACGGCCACCTCGGCCTGCACCTTGATGACCGAGATCTGGTGGGTGAGCGAGTCGTGCAGGTCCCGCGCGATGCGCAGCCGCTCCTCGTCGGCCCGCCGCCGCGCGGTCTCCTCCCGGGTACGCTCGGCCTCCTCCGCCCGCCCCTCCGCCTGCCGCAACGCCTCCCCGGCGGCGCCGGCCGCGACCAGCCAGGCCAGTTCGAGCGCGCCCCGGGCCTGCGCGAACGCCTCCCCCGTGTCGTGCAGCCCCGAGGCCAGCGCCGCCAGGGGCAGCAGGGCCAGCACGGCGACGCTCGTGACCACGGTGACCAGGCGCCTTCCGGCCCGCATCGCCGCGTACACCGCGAACAGGTACGCCACGGCCGGCACGTCGAACCCGGCCGCCTGGTACCCCACCGCGCACAACCCCGTCACGGCCAGGACGGGTACCGGAGCCCGGCGGCGCGCGGTCAACGCCAGGCCGCCGGCCGCCAGCAACGCGTAGCCGAGCAGGTCGAGAGCGGTGTCGGAACGCTGCCCCGACAACCCGGTGACGACCAGCGCCGCCGCCACGCCGACCGCGATCAGCCAGTCGACCACCCCGGCCCGCTTTGTGCTCATACGCGCACCATAGCGGCCTGTTCGCCCGGACGACTCCTGCCCGAGGATCACCCACCGCCTACCGCGGACGCGGTACATCCGCGGTTCCTGCCGCCCGCGCGGTAGCCGGCTGCGGCATCGGCGGCACCCCGGAAAGCCCGCCGCGGCCGGACGACCGGCGGCGGGCCCGGCGGCCATGCTCTTCCCCACGTCGACGTTCCAGACGAAAGGGACCTGTCATGCTCATCCAGCACCTGCTCGCGACCCAGGCCGACCCGGTCGGCGCCTACACCATGACCACCGGCCGGCTGTGGTCCCTGATCGCCGCCGGGCTGGGCCTGGCCGGCGCCGTCATCGGCGCCGTCGCCCTAGCCCGCTCCACCGGCCGCCTCCGCCCCCGCCCGGGAGCCGGGGCCGGGGCCGGGACCGGCCGGCGCGGGGCCGTCGTCGCCCTGGTCGCCGGGCTGACCAGCATGGTCATCGGCGGCCTGGTCGTGGCCGCCGCCAAGGGCGGGCCCGGCACCGGCTACGGCATCGTCGGCGGCTACCTGGACCTGGTCGTCGGCCTGGCCGCCATGATCCTCGGCACCCTCACCCTGACCCGCCCCCGCCGCACCTGACGCCCGCCTCCCGCGGCGGTCCTCGTTCAACAGGTCAAGGTGGGGGCAGTTGCGGGTCATGAACGAACAGGACAAGCTTCCCGAGGACCTGCCGCCCGCGGTCGGACGGGTCAACGGGGAGAGCGACACCACCGCCGCCCGGGCGTCCGTCGAGGTGCGGGACGCTCCCCGGCCGATCCCCGCGGAGCCGGTCGAGCCTCCGCCCGACCCGGAGGAGAAGGTCGCGCGGGAGCGCCACGAGGTGGCCGAGGACTCGGGCGAGCACGAGGACCCCGACCCGGAGCCGACCGGCTGACGACGGGCCCGGTTCGGGCAGGCCGCGATCCGGGGCCTGTCAGCAGCGCAGCAGGGCGTGGGAGAGCTGGTCGGCGCTCCAGTCCGCCCACTGCGCCGTCGTCCAGCCGCATTCGCGGGTCATCACCAGGAACAGATCCGGCGACAGCAGCCCCACGGTGATGTCGGTGGCCTGGTCGCCGGTCACGCCGGGCCGGAGGGCGTCCAGGCGGTCGAGGATGGCGACGACCTGGCCGTGGGCGGTGTGCCGTTGCTCGCTGTTGGCGGCCCACTGGGCCGCCATGTCGGCGTCCCCGGCGGCCGCGTCGCGGACCACGGCCAGGATGGGGGCGACGCGGTCGAGGATGACGCCGCTCTGCTGCACCCACCCCCGGACGACCTCCATCGGGTCACGCGCCGACCGCAACGCCTCGAACCAGGGCCGTCCCAGCAGCGGCACGGGCTCGTCGTCACCGACGGAGGCCACGTCGACGACGTGCTTGAGCAGCCGGCTCTTGGTTCCGTAGTGGAAGTACACCGTCTGCACCGACACCTCGGCCGCGTCCGCGACGAGCTGGAAGGTCGTCCCGGCATAGCCCCGCACGACGAACAGCCCCTGAGCGGCGTTCACGATCCGGCTTCTGGTCTGTGCCGAGCGCCGCTTGGGGCTCTTGACGTCGTCCACCGATTTAGAGTACCACTTTAGAGTGACACCTTAAAGTCACGCTACAAGGGTGGTGAGGCATGACCCTCCTGAACGGGTTCCACCACGTCAAGCTCCCCGTCTCCAACGTCCACAAGAGCCTGGAGTGGTATCGGCGCGTGCTCGGCCTGCGAGTGGCGATCGAGTTCGTCGAGGACGGCGTGCTGCGCGGCGTGGCCCTGAGCGACGCGGAGCAGACGATGATGATCGCGCTGCGCGAGGAGCCCGAGCGGGCCGGCGGGTGGAGCGGGTTCGATCCGGTCGCGCTGGCCGTGCCGACCCTGGAGGCGCTCCACGCCTGGTCCGACCACCTGGACGCGCTCGGCGTCGGCCACTCCGGCATCGCCGAGGGCAGCGTGGGATGGCTCATCGGCGGCCTGCTCGACCCCGACGGCATCGAGATCCGGCTCTACACGCTGCAGAGACGGCCATGAGCGCCCTCCACCTGCCCGCCGGGGCCGGCTCCACCCACCCGTTCCTCGGCACCACCATGACGGTGAAGGCGGGCCGGGCGGAGACCGGCGAGAGCCTCACCGTCATCGAGCAGGAGTGCCCGCCGGGCTTCGCCACGCCCTGGCACGTGCACAAGCACGACGACGAGGCGTTCTACGTACTGTCGGGAACGGTCCGCATGTACTGCGGCGAGCAGACGTGGCAGGCCGCCGCCGGCGCCTTCGTCCTGCTCCCCCGCCAGGTGCCGCACGCCTTCGCCAACGACCAGGACGCTCCGCTGCGCCTGCTCCAGCTGACCTGGCCCGCCGGCTTCGAGGGCTTCGCCGCCGACGTCGCCGCCGGGGACGCCGACCCCGGCCGCCTGGTCGAGGTGGCCGCCCGTCATGGCTACCAGGTCATCGGCCCGCCCCCGGGCACCGCCACCTAACCCCCTTCAGGCCGAGCTCCGAGGAGACCTCATGAAAGGCAAGACCACGAGCGTGCTCGCCACCGCCCTCGCCCTGGCGCTCTTCGCCCCCGCGACGGCCGGCGCGTCCGCCCTGGAGCAGAAGACGTACATCTGGCGCGGCTACCTGTCGGCGGGCTCCTGCACGATCGAGCCCGGCGCGACCTGGACGTTGTACTCGAACGGGACCGCCCGCCTGGACGCCACGGTCTCCAGCCTCGGCGACGAGGACGCCTGGCTGATGTGGGCGCACCTGAAGGACGGCTCCGGCGCCCTGCTCGGCGACATCCGCGTGTACGGAAGCACCAGCACCAAGTTCGTCAAGAACCTGCACGACCGGCGGACCTATCGCTGGATCACGAAAGGCCAGTTCGACCCCGACCTGTTCGACCTGGTCAAGCGCATGTCGCTGAGCAAGCACTGCTGAGCCGCCCCGAACCGCCCCCGGGCACGCATCGACATATCCACATGCCTGCACTCTGTCCGCCCGCGCCCCCGAGTTCCAGGGCACCTCATCGCCTGCCAAGCAGATTCCATAACTGGCCAAAAGGGGAACACCGGCAGTCCCGAGGATAGGCGGCGTGCAGCAGCGAGGGTGTTGTCGGTGTTGCGACGTTGAACAGGCGCTTGATCTCAGCGATGCCGGCAGACATGCATCGACGTGCTGTGCGCCTACCTGCGCATGCCCTATGAGATCAGTCCCGAGCCAGACGCCTCCGTGGAACATCGACTCCATGTGCTGTCGATGAGCGAGGTGAGACGCATCATCTGGCGGCTCATCGGAGCTCACCTGCGGCCTGAAACAGCGCAGTCATGGGACGGACACAGTTTCGACTTCACCGGTGCCGTGATTGACTGCGACGTTCCCTTATACGGAGTCCGACTTTCCGCCGGCAAACTTAGGTTCAACGATTCCCGGATCGTCAGAGGGAACGTCTGGTTTCAACGTGATCTGGCTGGTCGGCACCAAGTTCCGTGGTGGAGAGGTGTCCTTTGGGCACAGCAACTTCTGCGGCGCCGAAGTTTGGTTCCACAACACCCAGTTCAGCGGAAGCGAGGCATGGTTCGACCACGCACGGTTCCTCGACGGCAAGGCATATTTCGGCACCGCGGCATGCGACGGCAGCGAAGTCACGTTCGAAGGCGCACTTTTCGAAGGCGGCGAGGTGGATCTACGAGAGGCCTCAGGTGCGGACCCTGCCCTCTTCGGACTTCCCTCCACAGCTCAGGGCCTACTTCTACCGCCTCCGGAGTAGCGACGCATAGCGGGCTCTTGACCGTGATGGCGGTCAAGAGCCCTTTGTGCCTGGCGGCGTCCGGCCGCCCGTGCTCTCCGTGGTTCAGACGGCGCGTTCGTCGACGCCTACGGCGCCGACGCCCGTGCCGAGCCGGCCGCAGACGCCCTGCGACTGACCTGAACCGCCCGGTGGGAGGTTCACCCAGTCCCCGACGACGTCCGGCGCCCAGCCGCAGGTGATCACGGCCCGGAACCGCCAGGTCTGGCCCGTCGGGTTGCTGCACATCGCGATGCCGACGTAGTTGTCGTTGTTGTGGACGAACGTGTCGCAGTTGAGGACGGTGGCGGCCGACGCAGGGGCGGTGAGCCCCAGCGAGACCAACGCGACGGACCCGGCGACGATCCCCGCGACATGCCTTCTCTTGAGCAAAGCCCCTCCTGAACGAGTGATGACCTGTCACTTACCGTTATGCAGCGTACGCAAAGAGTGGCGACAGGGGAAGGTGCGGGTCGGCCAGAGCCGGCTTCCCCGCTGCTCGTGGAGGTGCAGCCGACCGCGCCCGGCGGCGCATCGCACATCCCGGGGGCGGGTGAGGGTGAGCGGAGTACGCGTCGTTCACGCCGTGCTGGACGCCGGAGGCCACGACCACCCGTCCCCCGGCCACGGGTGTTCGCCGAGGGTGGGGTGGGCCGGGGTGAGTTCGTACAGCAGGCGTTGTGGTCCCTGGTAGTAGGCGGTGAGCAGCGGGGGTGCCGCGGCCAGTTCGGCGGCCAGGGCGTCGAGTGCGGCGGGCAGCTCGACGTCCGTGGTGGCGACCGCGACGCAGGCGCAGTCGGCCAGTTCGGCGGCCAGCGGCTGGATCGCCCCGGTGAACAGGCCGGCGATCGGGTGCGGGACCACCTCCTCGCGTACCGCGTCCATGACGAGGGCGGCGATGCTGTGGAGGTGGGGGAAGCGGGCGGCGGTGGCGATCATCGCCTGGTGCACCAAGCCGGCGTCGGGGCCGGGGCGGGCCACCACGCGCAGGTGCCGGGGCGTCAGCGGGAGCCAGGTCCAGTCGATGGTGCCGGCGTCGGCCACCACCACGTCGTCGCGATCGTCGGTCAGCGCTCGTAGGGCCGGGGCGTCGGCGCGGCCGCACAGCAGGAGCGTCGCCGCGGGCAGCATACGATCGGCGGCGGGCGAGGGGGGCGGTGCGGGCGCGAGCCGTGGCCGCATCGCCTGTCCGACGCCTGCAACATCCGCCACCCCCACCCAGCCCCTCGCCGCCTGTCCTCGCCCCTCGCCGTAGCCCTGGTTCTGGCCGTAGCCGTAGCCCTGGCCCTCGCCGTGGTGCTGGTTCTGGTCGTGGCCCTGGTTCTGGCCATACCCGTGCCCGGGGCCGGGGCTGGGGTTCTGGTCCTGGTCCTGGCCCTGCGCGGGCAGGAGGTCGGCACCGGCTTGCGGCAGCGCGACAGGTTCGGCGAGGGCGGCGGGTTCCGCGGCTTCGTCACGGCGGGCGGGCTCTGCGGGTTCGTCGCTCTCTGCGGGGTGGGCCCGATGGACGAGCATGGCAGGGCCGCCATGTGCGACCCCATTTGGCGTGGGTGCGGAGCCGTTCGACTCGCGTGCGGGGCCGTTCGAGGCGGGCGGCGGGCCGTTCGAGGCGGATGTGGGGGCGTTCGGGGTGAGGGTGGGGCGGGGTGGTTGCCAGGGGCCGTTGTCGGCCAGGGGGGAGGCGGCGGTGGCGGCGGGGGTGATGGCGCGGACCAGCGCGACCGCATCCTCGCGGGCCCCGCACTCCAGGAAGACCTCCGCGCCGCGGGCGGACAGCGCCGTCACGGCCTGACGGAAGTGGACGGTGACGACCATCGCGTTGGCGGTGACGGCGACGGGGTCGTCGTCCGACGTGAGCAGGCGTCCCAGGGTCGGGGAGAACACCTGCCAGCGTGCCGCAGCCGTCTTGACGTCCGGCAGGCGGTGTCTCAGGTCGGTGGCCGCGGCGGCGACCGCGGGCGTGTGGCTGGGGTGCGGGACCTGGAGTTCGGTGCTCGTCCAGCCCAGGTGCTCAGCGATCCGGGCCGCCAGCGGCATCAGCTCACGCGGCCCCGACAGCACGCACCGCTGCGGCGTGTCGTCGCAGCCGACCACGAGGTGGGGATGGTCGAGCAGGGCGACCAGGTGCCGGCCCTGCACGGCCGAGACGTCGAGGGACATCATCGTCCCCTGCCAGTTCAGGCCGGTCAGTGCGCGGCTGCGTTCGCAGGCCAGGCGCGCGCCGTCGCCTACGCTCAGGACTCCGGCGGCGACCAGGGCCCACAGTTCGCCGAGGCCGTGGCCCACGAGCGCGTACGGCTGGAGCCCTTCCCGTACGAGGGTGTCGAAGGTGGCTAACGACACCGCCATCAAGGCCAGGTAGTGGCTTTCTGGGCCGGGCGGGCGGGGGGCGTCCGGGGTGAGGAGGTAGGCGCCGATCGAGGAGGAGCCGTACTCGGCGGCGACGGCGTCGATCTCCGGCAGGAGCTCCGAAACGGCCGGCGTGCGGGCGTCCAGGGACGCCAGCACGCCGGCGGAGGGAATGGCTACGCTGCCCGGGAAAACCGCGACGACTTTGCTGCGCATGTAGTCCCTTCCTGGAGGCGGGGCTTTTGCGGCACACGGGAAAGGACCGGCGAGGGTTACGGCTGTGGCGAGCCGCTGGTTGCGTCACCGGCCCGTTCGGCCGAACGACTGATACCGCTCGCACACGATAAGTAGTCGTATCATCGCGACACGTCACCCTATCGGTGGAGAAACTCGCCTATAGCCGTCCTCACCTCTTGCAGGACCGAGGCCGGAGTGTGCACTCAACGCCAGGCACGAGCCGCCGACGCCGACCGACCTCGACGGGGACGCCAGGATGGCCCTGGGGACGTTCGCCCGACGGTTCCGTGACGAGACGGGGCGGCGGCTGATCAGGCAGCGGGCGGCCAGGGGCACGCGAAGTGCTGGAGCCCGCAGAAGCCGAGCATCGAGCGTACGGCTTTACGACGGCCGGGCTCCCGCGGCAGCTACCCGCACGCCGCGACCGGCGTTCCGCGGAGGGCGCGGCTCCGCACCCTTCGGGTCGCACCCCTTCCCGCGTCATCACTCAAAGTGATTGGTTAGTCACATATAGCTGCAAGGAACCTGAGGAGCCCGTCCGTCCCGGTGATACGAACGGGTGGGGTCAGAGCGGCCCGGGGGGTGCGCGATGGGATTCTGCCCGGAAGAGGTCGCCGGCTCGATCGGCGGCGGCCACGGGGACGAGGGACGAGCCGGGCCGGCCGCCGGCCGTGGGGTGCTGCACGGCGCGTTCGCGGTGCTGGAGGAGCTGGCGCGGGTGGAGGAGGCGGGGCTGACGCAGCTCGCCGTGGCCACCGGCCTGCCCAAGGCGACCGCCCACCGGTTGTTGTGCCGGCTCACCGACCTCGGTGTGGTGCACCGCGAGGACGGCGGCCGCTACCGGATCGGGACGCGCATGTTCCGCTGGGGTCAGCGGTGGTCGCCCGCGCAGGTGCTGAGTACGGCCGCCGTACGACCGCTGCGGCGACTGGCCGCCGCCGGGTGCAGCGTGACCATCGCGGTCAGGGACGGTGACGACGTCATCGTCGTGGCGGGGATCGGCGATCCGGCCGTGGACGAGGTGTTCCGGATGCGTCCGGGGGTGGTGCTGCCGGCGGCCAGCGCCGCCGAGGTCGTGCTGGCGGTGGGGAATCCGGCGTCGGCCCTCCGTCCGGATCCCGGGTGGAGCCTGCCGCAGGGGCATTCCCGGGCCGAGTGGGCGCGGCGGGTCGGCGACGCCCGGGACCGGCGGGTCGCCTTCGACTTCGAGGCCGCCCTGCCACCCCTGGGGTGCGTGGCCGCCCCCGTACGGGCGCCGACGGGAGCCGTGGTGGCCGCGGCGGCCGTCGTGGTGGTCGGCACGAACCGGCTGCCCTTGCTGGCGGACGCCGTACGGGAGACCGCGGCGTGCATCAGCGCCAACCTGGCCCGCGTACCGGGAGCCGGCCGCTCCCTGAGCCTCCTGGCCGCCCCGGAAGGCCCACCCCGCGACCGATAGCCCCAACCGCGCCGCGGACCCTCGCCAGCCAGACCGTGAACCGCCAGCCCCTCCCTGGACACCCACCGGCCAGACCACGGCCCCGGCCGGCCCCAAACGCTCAACCGATCCGGACCATGCGCCCGATCGGCCAGCCTTCGGAGGCCCGCTGGCCGAACCAAGAGCCGCGCCCCGAGCCATAGGGCCACGGGGCTCGTGCGGGCGGCGGGCCGTGACCGGCAGCGGTCGCAGCTGGTCACGGCCCGGCGGCCCGGCTATGCGTCGAAGTCGATGACCAGCCGGCCCAACCGGGCACGGAGCGGGACGCTGTCCGCGTGGACGAGCCGCTCGGCCACCGGGATCCGCTGCCGCCCACCACTCGTAGCCACCCCGGGCGACCCGTCGATGCCCGCCGTCCCGCCACGGGTGCCGTCGATGGCCACTGTCTCGTCGGCCGTTCCCGGGTCGGTGCGGTAGCGTTCCCGGTCTTCCACCAGGAGGCGGTACTGCCAGATGATGTCCAGCCCCACCGGCGGGATCACCCCGGACCACTGGAACCCGGTCCGAGTCGCGGCGCAGGTCAGCTCGGCCCTGATGGGTGTGTCCGTCCAGTCGAGGTCTTCGATGCTCGTGAAGGGCCGCCGCTGGACGGTCGCGGTGACGCGGTGGCTCGCCGCGACCGCGGGCAATCCCGCACCGGCCTGGGCGCCGAGCTCGGTGGCGGCGGCGGGCCCGGCGAGGGTGACGCGCAGCCCCCCGCCGGACACCTCCTCGACCGTCAACGTACGGCCCGGCACGAGCTGCGCGAACTCCGCCCGCACCACGGACGACAGCTCCAGCCCCGGCAGGGCGTGCGGCTGGTAGCGGGCCAGGGCCAGGCGCAGGTACGGGAAGTAGGCCGACTCCCGCCCCGCCGCGCCCAGATCGACGTCGACGTCGGCGAACCACAACCCCTTGGCCGCGTCGTACGACGGCTGGTACGCCGCGACCGCCGCGACCAGCTCGCGCCCCTCCCCCGACTCGGCCAGCCGGAGTCCGGCGGGCGCGGCCACGGGTCCGGGGAAGTTCGCGGGAGCCGGCGGGGGCAGCACGGTCGTGTCCGACCAGACGGGATCGGCGCCCCACCGGGTCGCCAGGTGACCGGGCAGCGGGTCGCCCCCGGGCGGGTCGAGGACGACCGCCAGCAACTCGTCGTCGCCGGAGGAGAACCACGGCCGGTCGAGGTAGACCCGCACACCGGCCCCGTCGCGTACCGTCACGAACCGCTTGTCGCGGCGGTCCTCCCGCCGGTTCCACCGGAAGGTGGGCAGCAGGTACGAGGGCTTCGGCGGCTCCGGACGCCTGCTCGCGGGCACCGGCCAGCCCCGGCCCGCCGGCCCGGCGCTCGGCTCGCCGGCGCTGGTGACGAGTGCGGGATCGGCGGTGATCGACGGGTGGAAGTACTCGCGGAACCGGGTGGTGGCGGTCGGCCGGTAGACGACGTTGCGGTGCAGCGTGTCGCCGAAGTCGTGGCGGACGGGGGTCGCCGCGTGCGGCAGGCGTACCTCGTCGCGGTCGGAGTAGGAGAGCTCGACGCGGCCGACGTGGGCGTGCTCCTTGATCCGGCGGGGGGCCGGTTCGGTGGGGTCGTCGAGCCAGCGCGTCCAGGTGGCGTCGATGTCGACGTGGCCGGTGCTGCGGGGGTGCGACCGCAGCGTTCCGCGCAGGTCGGCGAAGGTCTGTTCGGGCTCGCGTACGAAGCTCGTCCCGCCGAGCGCGGGCGGCGACAGCGGACGTTCGACGGCGTGCACGAGACGGAGTTCCGTGTACGGGGTGAGCAGCCAGTTCAGCCCGGCGACGGTCTCGTCTGCGATCAGCTCCCGCTCGGCGTCGGTCAGGCCGCGCCAGAAGTCCGAGACGAGCAGGCGCTGCCAGACGGGCAGCAGGGCGAGGTCGGCCGCGGTGAGCCGGCAACTGAGCCGCACGGTGGCCATCTCGGCCTTGGGCAGGTAGACGGTGAGCCGCCGGGGGACGTCCCGCCATCGCGGCGGCTCGTCGCCCTCCTCGATCCGCAGCGTGAACGGCGCCGCGTCCGGCCAGGTGTCGTGGAAGTCGTCGTAGAACGGGACGGGGTGGATCGGCGCCGCGCCCGGCAGGCCATACAGCGTGACGCCCCTGGCCAGGACATCGGGCAGGTAGGGAAGGATCAGCTCGGCGGCGGTGTGCACGACGAACTCGCCCTGCTTCAGCCCGGCGCCGCGCGTCACGGGCAGCGGGGTGACCGGCTCGGGGTCGGAGGCGTCGTGCTTGGCGACCGCGATCTCGCCGAAGAACAGCAGGTCGCGGGTGCGGCTCGGGTCGCCGGCGTAGCTGACCACGGTGTCGAGGAACGTGCCGGCCTCGCGCGCGGCGGCCGTGAAGAACCGCCTGCGCACCTCCTGCGGCCGGTCGCCGCCGACGGCGTCGTCGAACCGGCCGTGCCGCTCGGCCATCTGCAGCGACGTCTTGGGCGGGGCGACGAACCGCTCGTCGTAGTAGAGATACCGGCGGCTCAGCCCGTCGGTGGCGGGCGGGTGGTCGGTGTGGCCGGGGACGTCCTGGCGGTCGAGTGCCCACTCCCAGGCGGGCACGTCCCGGCCGGCGGCCGTGACGGTGCTGCGGATGACCATGCACTGGCTGGACTCGCCCTCGTTGAACGGCTTGCGCTCGACGATCGCGGGCGGCGGCACCGGCTCCCACCGCGAGTACGTGATCGCCCGCGACAGCGCGGACCCGGGCGCCTCCGCCGCCGGTTCCGGGGCGTTGCCCGCCAGGTCCACGACGCGGGCCCGCAGCCGGTAGGTGCGCCCGTACCGGAGCGCCGGCAGTGAGCCGGGCACCGGCGTGAACTTGGTGTCGAGCGGGAAGTTCGCGTCCACCTCCGGATCGGCGACGACCGGCCGGCCGAACCTGTCGAGCGTGCGGCCGGGCAGCGGGGCGGCCAGGCTCCAGGTGATGAAGAGCCGCTGGGCGAGGTAGGCGGGGTGTTCCGGGCGCTGCGGGTCGAACGTCCGCTCGGTCACCTTCACCAGGTCCGCGCGGTGCCCGAAAGGGCACAGATAGCCCGAGTAGAGCACCCGTACGTGGTGGTCGCGGCCCATGGCCGTCCGGTGCCGCCACTGGCTGACGTTCGTGATCGCCGGGCGGGGGTCCCAGCTTCCGAGGGCATCGAGCCAGCCGCCCAGGGCGGACAGGATCAGATGCCCGACCTCGACGGGCGCCGGCACGTACGGGCGGTGCCCCGGCTCGGTGACCAGCCCGCGGTCGCTGGTGAGGTGGACGATCGCGGCCCGGTCGGCGGGGGTCAGCGACGTGGTCAGCGGGTCGGGCGGCGGCTCGACCGGCGTGTCGCCGGGGAAGTCCCTGGTCCACACGGCCCTGGCCCGCGTGTCGCGCACCCGTGTGTGCCACAGCTCCACCCGGCCCGAGTCGTCGGCGGGCGCCGTGCGGTGGGTCCAGCGCACGTCCGGCGGCGGCGACAGCAGCAGCCGGTACGGCAGCTCGATCGCGGTCCTCGGATCCCCGGCGGGGTCGCGCAGCGGGTCGGCCGGGCCCTCGTCGCCCACGGTGCGCAGCGGCAGCCGTCCCATGGCCGCCAGCAGGCCCTCGGCGGTGTACGGGATCTCGTCGCCGGGCCCCACGACGAAGACCAGCGTGGTGCGTCCGCTGATCCGGGAGACGACGGGCGGCGCCGGATGGGGCTGCACCGGGACGGGGTCGGGCAGCCCGGCCCCCGCGGACTCGAAGAACGCCTGCTCGATCACGTGCTGAGCGGGGAACGTGACGACGATCAGCCCCTCGCGTTCCGGCACGGCGCGGACCAGGATCCGGCCGGCCGCCGGGCGCTTGAACGACAGGCCGGGAAAACCGAAGCGCAGATCCGCCAGGTCCGTGGCGCGGACCAGGCGGACCCGCTCCGGCTCCTCCTCGGGACCGGTCAAAGCTTCACCACCCTTTCCCGCTCAGCCGACGAACGGGGACGCGAAGGCGAACTGCTCCCGGCGGACCAGGTCGGTGACCTGGATGGAGCCCAGGGCGCGGTCGAACCACGCCGGGCGCCATCACCACCGCCCCCGCCACCGCCGCCGCGACGAGAGCCCGTGACAGGGCCCTCGCGGATCTGTCGTTCATGCTGCTCGTCCTTCCGTGGAACGGCCTGATCGCCTCCGGAGCGAGCGTCGCCGTCGGTGAGCGATCACTTACGTTGCGTCCATGCTGTTGGCGTGACGGGGGACGGGCAACGTTCGGTCCACTCAGTGGACCGGCCGCCCGGCCGCCTGCGGCGGGCCGGCGGGCGCCCGCGCTGACCTGGCGACTCGCTTCCGGGACCGCATGTTCCTGCCGCATGGAACAGCCGGAGAAGGCGTGACCGGCCTCCTCGACGTCCGGCGGATCTACGTCGAGCCCGAGGCGGCCGCCCTGCCGCGCGGGCGCGAGGTCCTCGCCCGGTTCCCCGCCGCCGAGATCGTCGAGGTCGAGAGCCACCACCGCATCCCCGAGCTGTACGGCGACGAGGCGAACGTGGCCCGCTGGGTGCGCATCAAGACCGAGGCGCTCAAGTACGTCAACCGCGACCTGCTCGGCTGGGACCCTCGCGGGCACACGCGCGTGCGCTTCAGCCTCATGCCCGCCGCCGGGTACGAGGTCCACGTCAACCTGGGCTGGCACCCGAAGGCGGAGGAGGTGCCGTGGCGGCCGGAGCTGCAGTGGGCCAAGCGGTGGGAGACGGGCGGCTGGAGCGTCCGCTACCGCAACGGCCACAAGGGCCGCTGTGTCGCCGCCCTCACCGGCCTGCTCGCCGCCAGGCTCCCCTACTGCCGGGTCCGCTACGCCTTCTGACGCCGGGCCGGTGAACCGCGCGGCTCACCGGGAGCCGGTCAGGGGCTGGTGATGACGCCGCGAGGAGCCAGGTCGAACCTTCCCTTGACGATGACGTTGTCGCCCACCTTGAGCCCGTCCCCGACGCAGCGGGGGTTGACGGTCGCGATGCGCACGTGGTCGCGGTCCTCCAGGAGGATCGCGCCGCTGAGGTTGTCGTAGGTGGCGTCGGCCTGCCCGGTGGCGGTCAGGACGCAGCCGTCGCTGCTCTCCACGCCCACGCTGACACCGGACACCCGGCCCGCGACCTTGCCGGTGCCGGGGTCGAACGCCGTCGCGTCGAACTTCAGCGGCAGGACGTCGGCCGTGACGTCCAGGGTGGCGCCCAGCGGGCCCGCGCAGGTGGCGCCCACGGGGGCGAAGGAGATGCCGGTGATGGAGATGACCCCCTCACCGGGCAGGCCCGTGCCGCGGCGGGCGCTGACCTTGGCCTCGACGGTCTTGCAGGTCATGAACCAGCCGCTCTGGACGACCATGGCCGTGATCTCGCCGGTCCCGGTCGCGATGCCGCTCATCGGGACGGTCCAGGTGGGCGCCTGGGCCTGGGCCTCGAACCCGACCGCGGCCGAGCTCAGGGTCATGGTCATCGCGAGGCCGGCGACGACGGCCGCGAAGGCGGTTCTGGGGGGCGTGAAGTGCTGGAACACCTTGGTCATGCGGGGCTCCCGAGAACCTTTCGACGAGGGCTGGACTGCCCCTGCGAGATGATCATGCGGCGCCGGGACCCGTCAATGGATGCACGAAGATTGGCCACTTCTGGCCAATTACGCCCCTTTTTGCACACCTTTACTCACCCAAGGTAATGCGAAAAGTTCTCACCTTTAATGGGGTCCCCAGGCGCTACCTCCCGAAAGGCCGACATAAGGCCAGATAAGGTGCAGACCGAAACCAGCGAAAGGCAGCCGAAACCGGTATTCGGTCTTTACTGACCCCTTGACTTACCGACCGTTTCTGCCGATCCTTGCGGCCAAGTACAAGATCACCCAGCACAGGGAGCCCGATGGCCGGACCTGAGGAATGGCGAAGGGCACGGCCTCTGGTTCGCCAGGCCCGTGACCAGCTCTGGGCGCGGTTCCGCGACGACCCCAACGTCGTGGGCATCGGCTTCGGCCCTCCGACGCGCGGCGGCGAGGTGCAGGACACGCCCTCGTGCATCGTCCACGTCATCAGGAAGACGCCCGCGAACCAGCTCGCGCCCAGCCGCGTCCTGCCGAGGAGCCTCGACATCGCGGGCTCGACCGTCGAGACCGACGTGGTGGAGTCCGGCTACTTCTACGCCTACGCCTTCAACGCCCGGGAACGCCCGGCGATGGGCGGCATCAGCGTCGGCCATCCAAAGATCACCGCCGGCACCCTCGGCTGCCTGGTCAAGGACCTGCGCGACGGCGACAAGGTCGCCATCCTGTCCAACAACCACGTGCTGGCGGCGGAGAACGACGCGCTGGCCGGCGACCCGATCTACCAGCCGGGCCCGTACGACATGCCGATCTCGCCGAACAACAGGATCGCCACCCTCACCCGGTTCGAGACCCTGCGCTTCGACGGCTCCTACAACCGCATCGACGCGGCGATCGCGCAGCTCGACGACAACTGCGTCGTCTTCGACGACATGAAGGGCGACATGACCAGGCCCACGGTCGCCCAGCCCGCGGTCGGCCTGCTGTTCGGCGGGAGCAAGGTCCGCACGATCCTCAACCCGATCAACGACGTGGCCTCCCGGCTCGGCATCGAGATGATCCACGGCCCGGCCGCCCGGTCCGTGCTGACGGAGGAGGACGTCCGGCCCGACGGCGCGGCGGTCCAGAAGACCGGCCGGACGACCGAGTACACCACCGGACGCGTCACGGCCATCGACTCGGTCGCCTCGGTCAGGTACGGCGTCGGCGTGGCCACCTTCGACGGGCAGATCATCACCACCCCCATGAGCCAGGGAGGCGACTCGGGGTCGGTGGTGTGCCGGGGCGGCTCCGGCGGCACGTTCTTCTCCTTCGTCTGCCCCTTCCTGGCCACCGCCGAGGACCTGACCGGCGTGCCGTTCACCCAGGAATGGATGTCGATCTCCTACGCCCGCGACAAGTACCTCGCCACCACGCTGGTCGGCCGCTGGCTGATCGAGGCCCTCTACCTGAACGAGCGGACCGCCATGGTCCGCTCCGGCGAGGTCAAGCCGCAGGTGCCCGACAGCGACCGGGCCTTCGCCCAGGCCCTGTACTCCCAGCACGGCGGCGACATGAAGCTCGTCCTGATGAACCCCGACCGCGACGACATCCGGGTCAGCGAGCAGTTCCTGCACGACGCCGAGGAGTCCCTGGCCAGGGCCCGCAAGTTCATGCTGCCCGACGAGGCCGCCGCGGCCGAGCAGACGATCGCGCTGGTACGCGAGCGCGGCGTCGTCGGCATGACCGGCCGGCAGCTGATCAACCTGCTGGACGACCCCAACCTGCTGGAGAAGCTCAAGCAGATCGCCGCCGGCACGGGATCGCTGCTGGACCCCGATGGCTAGCGGGGCGGGTGTGTCAGGGAACATCGAGATCGGCCGCTGGCTCACCCACGAACCCGCCGCCGACCTGCTGACCGGCCTGGACGCCGTCCTGGACGACGCCGTGCGGTCGCACGACCCGCACCTGGCCCGCGCCGCCGCACACCTGGTGGGCGGCGGCGGCAAGCGGGTCCGGCCCGCCCTGCTCTTCCTGGCCGCCGCGTTCGGGCCCGGCGCCGCCCGGGAGGACCTGCTGCGCGTGGCCGCCGCCGTCGAGCTGCTGCACGTCGCCTCGCTCTACCACGACGACGTCATGGACCGCGCCGAGACCCGGCGGGGGGCGCCCACGGTCAACGTCCTGCGCGGCGACGCCGAGGCGGTCACCTCGGGGACGTTCGCGTTCGCGCGGGCCATCCGGCTGCTCACCGAGGTGGACGAGGTGGTCACCGCCTGGGCCGGCCGATCGATGCTCGCCCTGGCGCTGGGCCAGATGCAGGAGGCGGAGAACACCTACAACCTCGACCACCGCCTCGACTCCTACGCCGAGATCGCGGCGCGCAAGACCGCCGCCCTGTTCGAGCTCTCCTGCCGCGCCGGGGCCCACCTCGCGGGCGCGGCCCCCCAGGACGTGGACGCGCTCGGCCACTACGGCAGGGCGCTCGGCCTGGCCTTCCAGGCCGCCGACGACACCCTCGACGTCATCGCGCCGCAGTCGGCCCTCGGCAAGCGGCCCGGCACCGACCTGCGCGAAGGCGTGTACGGCCTGCCCGTCCTGATCTCCCTGCACCAGAGCGGCCCGGACAGCGACCGGCTGCGGGAACTGCTGCGCCGCGACGACCTCGGCCCGGCCGAGCAGGAGGAGGCGTGCGCCAGGATCGCCTCCTCGGGCGGGATCAACGGCGCGTCCGCCATCGCCCACGACTACGCGCACCAGGCCGTGACCCACCTCGCCGGTCTCCCCGCCGGCGACCCGAAGGACTCGCTGGCGCGCCTGGCCCGCTACGTCGTCATGCGGCCGTACTGACGACATGTGCCCGTACTAAGGAGCCGAGTCCATGGATCGACCACCCCACAGCCCCAGCCGGCGGGGCTTCATCAGGACGGCCGGCATCGCGCTCGGCGGCGGGAGCACGATGCTGGGCGTGACGGGCGCGACCGCGGGGGCGGCGGGCGCGACCGGGAGCGGCACGATGAGCCAGGCCCGTCAGGCGGCCTTCTCGGCCCTGGCCGAGACGATGGCCGGGCTGCGCACCGCCGGCGACCCCCGGGCGGCCGGCCGCCGGATCAAGGAGTGGTACGCCGCGGCGGACGCCGCCGGGCGGGTGGAGATCGACGCCGCCCTCGACGCGGTGCTCGACCTGCCCGGGGACTTCTCCTCGCTGGGCGCCCGCGACCGGCTCGCCCTCCTCGCCGAACAGCTCGCCGGCCCGCAGGAGAGCCGGATCACCGCCGCCATCGGGCTGGCCGTCGCCGGTCTCAGCGAGGCGGCCGGCAGCGGTCCCGGCAACGCCGCGATGGCCGGCCGCCTGTACGCCAGGACGATCCGCGCGCTGCCCGCCCAGTCCGCCGCCCGCCAGGAGCAGGAGACCCGCTCCGGCGGGGGCGCCGCCGTCTGCCCCGCCCCCAAGGGCTGAGGCGTGGACGGGACCGGGAACGGCACGGAGTGGGACGCGGTCGTCGTCGGGGCGGGCCCGGCCGGCGCCGCCGCGGCCTTCCATCTCGCCCGGCGGGGACGGCGGGTCGTGCTGCTGGAACGTACGGCCTTCCCCCGCGACAAGAGTTGCGGCGACGCCGTCAACAGGGCGGGGGTCGAGCTGCTGCGGGAGATGGACGTGCTCGGCGACCTGCCGGGCGCCTTCGGCATCGGCGGCCTCGAGGTCTCCATGGGCCCGGCCGGTGAACGCAGCACCAGGGCGTTCCGGTACGGCAGGGAGGACCCGTCCGGCGGCCGGTACGGGATCGTCGTCCCCCGGTCGCTGCTCGACGACGTGCTGGTGCGCAGGGCGGTGGAGGCGGGCGCCGTCTTCCGGTCCCGCGTGCACGTGCGCGGCCTGGTCAGCGAGGACGGCGTGGTGCGCGGCGTCGAGGCCGTGACCGCCGGGGGCCGGGAGACCGTCCGGGGGCGGGTGGTGGTGGCGGCCGACGGCAGCACCTCGAAGCTGGCCCGCCAGTCCGGGCTGGTGGAGACCGCCCGGGGCCGGCTGGGGTACGCGATGCGCACGTACTTCTCCGGGGCGCCCGTCCTGGAGGACATGCTGAGCTTCCACATGCCGCTCGACAACCCCGCCACCCATTCCCGGCTGCCGGCGTACGGGTGGATCATCCCGCTCGGCCCGGGCCGCGCCAACGTCGGGGCGGGGGTGGCGGAGAAGCATCCGGGGGTCCGGCTCGACGACCTGTTCGACCGCTTCGTGGCCGAGCTGCGGGCCACCGTCCCGTGGTTCGCCGACGCGCGGCAGGAGGGCCCGCCGAAGGGCGCGCCCCTGTTCTTCGGCTTCACGCCCGCCCGGTCGTGGAGCCCCGGCCTGGTGCTGGCCGGGGACGCGGCGGGCATGGTCAACCCGGGCACCGGCGAGGGCATCAGCTTCGCCCTGGAGTCCGGCAAGATCGCCGCCGAGGTGGTCGACGCGCGCCTGTCGCGCGGCCCGGCCGAGGACCTGTCGGAGTACGCGGCCACGCTCACCCGCCGGTTCAGCGGCCACCTGGAGAGCGGGCGGCACGCCGTCAACCGGCACCGGCTGGCCTGGCGGGTGCTGGAGGACACCTTCGACTCCGACCGGCCGGTGTTCGCGCTGGCCCGGCGGGCCATGCTGGCGCCCGACCACACCGCCGGGTTCGAGACCACGGCGCCCGGCGCGCTCGACGACATCCGCCACTGCCTCGACCCGGGGCTGCGGCTGGCCGCGCCGCTGGTGGAGGTCGGGGAGATCCTCGCCGACACCGTGCGCAAGGACTGGCCGTTCCTGGACCGGCTGCCCGCCCTGCTGTCGGAGGAGTACCTCATGGCGCCGCGACCGGCGCTGCTCGTCCTGCTGGCCGCGGCGGCGTACGGGCGGGACCGGCCGCCGGTCGCGCTCGCCGCGGCCACCGACCTGGCCGCGCTGGCCGCGATCGCCCAGGCCAGCGTGGACGTCACCCCGCCCGGCGGGACGCGCGCCCCCCGCCAGAACTGGGGCACCATGTTCGCCGTCCTCACCACCGACCTCTTCCTGGCGCGGGCGCTCGAACTGTGCGCCACCCAGGACGTCCGGCTCACCGCGCGGCTCGCCCGCGCCATCGAGGACGCCAGCCACGGCCGCATGGCCGAACTCGTCGCCGCCCGCGCCGCCGGGCCCCCGGACCCGCGCGCCTGGCTGGCGCTCTCGGCCGCGTCGGGCACGGCGGCGTTGTGCGCCGCGGCCTGCGACATCGGGGCGGCCACCGCCGGAGCCCCCGGCGCGGCGGGCGAGGCCCTGAGCGGGTACGGCCGCGCGATCGGAGCGGCGGCCCAGCTCGCCGACGACCTGCGGCGGCTGTCCGGCGGCCTCGACCGGCTCGGCCGTGACGCCCTGGCCGATCTCGACGACCACGACGCGGGGCTGTCGAGCGTGCCCTTCCGGCTGGCGCTGGCCGAGCTGGGCGGCGAGATCCGCCTTGAGGGCTCCTCCCGGCCGGAACGCGCCGCCGAGCTGACCGCCCTGGTCGGGCGGACGACCGCGCTCAAGCAGACGGCCGTCTGGATCCGCGAGCTCTGCCGGACGGCCCAGCGGAGCCTGCCTGGCGTGCCCGAGGGCCCCGCCCGGACCTCCCTCCACGCCATCGCCGACCACCTGCTCCGCACCGCCCGGCCTGACCTGGGGGCCCGTTCATGAACCGTCCTGCCCGCCCGTGGCTGTCCGCCGTCCTGTCGTTACTCCTGCTGGCGACCCTCCTGTCCGCGCCCCCGGCCACCGCGGGCGCCACGGTCGCGGCGGGAGCGCTCGCCGCCGCGAGCGCGGCCCCGGACGCGCCGCAGCCCGGCCAGTTCTACCCCGTGCGCGGGCGCGTGGCCGGCGCGCTCGACATCGCGGCCGGAGCCACCGCCACGGTGAAGGTGGCCGGCGTGGTGGGCGTGCCCGCGACCGGCGTGGCCTCCGTGGCGCTCAGCGTGGCCGCCAAGGGCACCGGCGGCGCCGGCTCGCTGGTCACCTACCCCTCCGGCGCGGCCGAGCCCGCGGTGACCGCGCTCACCTACCGCTCGGACCTGTACGTCCACAACCTGCTCACCGTCAAGACGGGCACGGACGGCAACGTCAAGATCGCCAACAAGGGCGCGGTCACCGTACGGCTCTACGCCGACGTCTACGGTTACACCCTCACCGCGGCCGGCGCGGCGGCGGGCAGCGTCTTCGTCGCGGTGTCGCCCGACAGGGTCGCCGACACCACGATCGCGGCCAACGGCTCCCTTACCGTCTACCCCTTGCGCGAGGCGGGGATCGCCCGCGGCACGATCTCCCACGTCGCCCTCATCGTGTCGGCCGCGGGCGGCTCGACCACGGGCAAGCTCACGGTGTTCCCGACGGGCACGGCCAAACCCGCCGAGGTCAACCTCGACTACGGCACCGCCGCCGAGCTGCGCAACTACGTGATCTCCGGGCTCGGCGCCGACGGCTCGGTCACCATCAGCAACACCGGTTCTGGCGTGGCCAAGGTCATGGTGGACCTCGCGGGCTACTTCGTCGCGCCCAGCGCCACGGCGGCCGGCGCCACGTTGCGGCCCGTGCAGCCGGCCAGGATCGCGGCCAACGTCGCGATCAACGCCGGGGCCGCGTACACGCTCGCGCCGCTCGGGAAGGGCGGCGTCCCCGCCTCCGGCGTGTGGTCGGTGGGCCTGTCCCTCACGGTCAAGGGGGCCGACGCCTCCTGCTGCAACGCGCTGCAGATCTACGCCTCCGGCGAGGCGAACGCCGGCGGGGTCGCGGCCTGGTACGAGAAGGGCGTGACCGGCACCGCGTTCGTCGCGGCCAAGCTCGGCGCGGACGGCAAGGTGATCGTCTACAACAACAGCACGACCAAGGCCACCGTCCAGATCGACGTCTTCGCCTACTTCACCGGCCCCGGCAAGCCCGGCGCGCCCACGGCGGTCACCGGGGTGGCCAGGCACCAGGCGGTACGGGTGTCGTGGCAGCCGCCCGCCTCCGACGGCGGCACCCCGATCACCGGCTACACCGTGACCGTCACGCCCGGCGGCAGGACCGTCACGACCGCGGGGGCCACGACCGCCAACGTGACGGGCCTGTCCAACGGCACGGCCTACACCTTCACGGTCACCGCGGCCAACGCCGTCGGCACCGGCCCGGTGTCGGCGGTGTCGGCGGCCGTCACCCCGGTCCAGGGCAAGCTGCCCGGCGCGCCGATCAAGATCGTCACCGCGCCGGAGTTCGGATCCGTGCACGTCACCTGGCAGCCCCCCACCGACGACGGCGGGGCGGACATCACCGAGTACAAGGTCGTCACCTCGCCCGGCGGCGAGACGGCCAAGGCGTGGTGGGGCGAGACCGAGGTCACCGTCAAGGGGCTGACCGACGGCCAGCTCTACACCTTCGCCGTCACCGCCACCAACGCCATCGGCGCCGGACCGTCCTCGGCGCCCTCGCCGGTGACCGCCCCGGCGGCGCCCACCTCGCCGGGCGCGCCGCTCATCACCGACCTGCTGCCGCGCGACGGCGCGGTCCGCGTCACCTGGAGCCCGCCCGACGCCGGCACCGGGGAGATCACCTCGTACGTGGTCACCGCCAGTCCGGGCGGGAAGAGCGTCACCACGGGGCCCGACGAGTACGAGGCCGTGGTGACCGGGCTGACGAACGGCTCACCGTACGCGTTCACCGTGACCGCGATCAACGTCATCGGGAGCACGTCCTCGCGAGCCTCGCCGCTGATCGCGCCCGAGCCCGCGTCCGTGCCGTTCCTGCCGGCCGCGCTGCTGGCCGTCCCCCTGGACGGGCGGATCGACGCGCAGTGGGTGGCCCCCCAGGACGGCGGCTCCCCCATCACCGGCTACACGGTGACGCTCGACCCCGGCGGGCGCACCCTCGACGTCGCCGCCGGCACGACGGTGGCCTCGCTCACCGGCCTGACCAACGGCACCTCCTACACCGTGCGGGTCGTCGCCAGGAACGCGGCGGGGACGAGCGAGGCGGCCCAGCAGGCGGGCGTCGTCCCGCAGGCGGCCCGCGTCCCGGGAGCTCCCGCGGAGGCGCAGGCCGCCGCCACCGGCGCCGGGACCGTGGCCCTGACCTGGACGGCCCCCGCCGACGTCGGCACCGCCCCGGTCACCGGCTACACCGTCACGGCCGACCCCGGCGGCAGGACGGTGACGTCCACCGGCACCACCGCGACGATGACCGGCCTCGACCCGGCCCTGTCCTACAGCTTCACGGTCAAGGCGGCCAACAGCCACGGGAGCGGCGCGCCGAGCGCCCGCACCCCCGCGATCGTGCCCAAGGTGACGGTCCAGAGCCCCCCGGTCGTGCTCTCGGACGCCTCCCTCGACACCCTGCGCACCTCGGCCGCGGACGGCACCCTGTCGTTCGAGCAGCCTCCGGCCCAGGTGACCGGTCTGGCCGCGAACACGATCGTGGTCGTCCTGCCGACGGCCAAGGTCCCCGACGGGCTGTTCAGGAAGGTCGTCTCCACGGGCCCGCAGAACGGGCTGTTCCGGGTGGCCACCAAACCCGCGACGGCGGGCGAGGCGCTGGCCGACGGCGCCGTGGCCGTCAGCGCCGGCATGGACGCCGGCGACCTGGCCAGGCTCCAGCAGGACGCGCCGGGGGTCAGGCTGCGCGGGCCGACGATCAAGGGCAAGACCCTGGCCGAGGGCGCGGCGCAGGCCAAGGTGTCGGTCAAGGGCGTCTCGGCCGGCATCAGGAACGGCAGCCTCGTGGTCGAGATCGCGGTCGGCACCGATCCGCGTTCCAACCCTCAGGGCAAGGGCGGCCGGTTCGAGGCCACCTTCGTCATGACGCCGCACATGGACCTCAAGCTCTGGATGACGCAGGGCAAGGTGTACTTCGACACCTACCTGAGCCTGGCCTACGGCGCCGACACGCGGGTCCGGCTGGGCAACGGCGCCGACGCCGACTACTTCAAGCGGCTGCCCGCGATCAGCCTCGGCCGCAAGGTCGTGTGGGCCGGGCCGGTCCCCGTGGTCATGAATCCCACCTTCAACATCTCCACCAGCCTCCAGAGCCACATCAGCGGGGAGGTCTCGGCGGGGTTGAAGTACGCCAGGCAGGTGGGCGCCCACATCATGCGGGACGGCACCGGTGTGCACGCCGAGCCCATCGACAGGTCGCCGGCGAGCAACGGCGGCTCGATCACCATCACCGGGAACGCCAACGCCAAGATCGCGTTGCTCGCGGAGTTCACCCTGATCTTCTACGAGGGCGGCGGGCCCGGCGTCGGCGTCGGGCCCACCGTGGAGTGGAAGGCGGACACGACCAAGAACCCCTGGTGGGAGGAGTGGCTGGGGATCCGGGTGGACGCGTACCTGCGCGCGAGCACGTGGCTGGGCGGCGGGGAGACCCGCTTCGACCGGCTCGTCGACCAGTCCTGGAAGACCCGCGACGCCGGCGGCGGGTTCGCCGGGATCGCCGTGGACCCGCCCCGCGCGGACGTCGAGGTCGGCAAGCCGGTCTACTTCAAGGTCACGTTCTTCGGCCTGCCCACCGCGCCGGTCACCTGGAAGGTCACCGCCGGGCCTGGCACCATCGACGCGGCCGGCAAGTACGTCGCCGACCGGCCCGGCGTCGCCGAGATCACCGCCACGACCTCCGGCCGTACGGTGTCGGCGCTGGTGTTCGCGCAGTGCTGGCTGGAGGCGTCCCCGCCGGCGCTCGGCATGCTGGGGCCGCCGCTCAACGTGGCGGCCACGGCCGGGGCGAGCTCCGCGACCGTCACGTGGGACCCGCCCCGGGTGCTCGGCGGCCTGCCCGTCCGCCGGTACGCGCTGATCACCTCTCCGCCCAGCCGGACCACGTACGTGCCGGCGGACCGGACGAGCGCCGTCGTCCAGGGGTTGCGGGCGGGGCAGGCGTACAACGTGATCGTGTACGCCATCACCGACGTCGCGATGAGCCCGCCGTCGTCGCCCGGCGGCGCCGTCACGCCGACGAACTGACCACCGGCGCGCGGCCGGACCCGTCCCGGCCGCGCGCCTCGCGGACGAAGGCCAGGGCCACGGCCCCCGCCACGGGCCCGGCGGCCAGGGTGGCGAACGCGGCGGAGAAGGAGCCGCTCGCCTGGTAGACCGCGCCCACGACGACCGGCACGGTGACGCTGCCCAGTTGCGCCACCGCGTTCGTCGCGCCCGCCGCCGAACCGGCCAGCGCCGTCCCCGACAGGCCGGGCACCATGGCGATCAGCAACGGCGAGTACAGGTACGCCCCCAGCCCCGCGAACCCGGCCGTCACCAGGAACGCCGTCTCGGTCTCCATGCCGCCGAACAGCAGCAGGCAGCCCGCGAAGGCCACCAGCACGGCGACGGCGGGACGTTTGCGCCCCCGTCCGGCCAGGTCGGTGGCCAGGCCGATGACCGGTTTGCCCACGGCGCCCGCCGCCGCGAACACCACGACGACCGTGCCCGCCGCGACCGGGTCGAGCCCGTGGCCCTTCACCATGAGGGTGTTGGACCAGGTCACGAAGCCGTACGTGCCCCACAGCCCGCCGAAGCCGGCCAAGCCGATCAGCAGCAGGTCGCGGTCGCGGACCAGGCCGCGCGGCGACGGGCGCGCCGCCGGCGGCTCACGCCGGTCGCGCAGCAGCGCCAGGCACACCAGCGCGAGCCCCATCGACACGATCCCGAACAGGTGGTACGAGGCCCGCCAGTCGTACCACTGGATGAGCCGGGGCACGAGCACGTTGGCGATCATCGTGCCGAGCGAGGAGGCCATGGTGAACACGCCCATCGCCAGCCCGCGTTCCCGCTCGCCGAACCAGGACGCGACGAGCTTGACGCCCGCCGCGAAGTCGGCCCCCGCGCAGAGCCCGATCAGCGCCTGCACCGCGATCCCGGCCCCGGCGGACGGCACCGACCCGAACACGATCATGAAGCCGCCCGCCGTGAACAACGACGCCGACAACACGACCCGGCTGCCGATCCGGTCGCCGAGCAGCCCGCCGCCGATGTTGGACAGCACGTAACCGACGTAGTAGGCCGTCGCGAACGCCCCGAGCCCGGCCAGCGACACCCCCAGCGCCTCCCCCGCCTGCAACGACGCGGGCCCCCAGGTGGACCGGTCGACGGAGGTCATGGTGAGCGAGGCCCAGCAGAGCAGCAGCACGACCCACCGCCGCAGGGACCGGCTCCCGGCCGGAGGTGACGCTGTGTGGTCGCTCACATCTCGTCACGCTACAGCGCTTGTGACTCTCTGTACTTGTCATATGACAATCTGCTACTGTCGGCGGTCCTTCCCGACCAAGCCGAGGGGACGTCCAGATGCCCGAGAGAAGACGCAGCTCACTCACCGTCGCCGCCGCCGTCGCCGGCGTGCTGGCCGCCGCCGCCCTGGCCGGGCCGGCCCAGGCGGCCGCCCCCGTACCGCTGCCCCATCCTTACCCGGGCTTCGGGCCGGTCGGCCCCGCCTGGCACGCCCCGGCGGGCACCACCGGGTCCGCCGACATCCGCACCCGGGCCACATCCGGCGGCAAGGGGTTGTGAGCCCTGACGGGCAGGGCGCCGGGCGCGGCCGTACCGCGACGTCCGGCGCCCCGGCCCGCGCGCTCAGCCGAGGCGGGCGGCCTGGTCGAGCAGGTATCGCCGTTCGATCTGGTTGGCGGTCAGCGCGGCCGCCTCGCGGTACAGGGCCGCCGCGCCGGCCGCGTCGCCGGTCATCCGCAGCAGGTGGGCGCGTACCGCGCGTTCACGCCGGCGGACCAGCGGGTCCTGGTCGAGCCGGAAGCGGCGGTTGAGATCGTCGAGCAGGGCCAGCCCGCGCACCGGCCCGTACGCCTTGGCCACCGCCACCGCCCGGCTCAGCCGCACCGGCGAGGTGGGGTTGAGCCGTTCGAGCCACAGGTAGAGCGCCGCGATCTGCGGCCAGTCGGTCTGCTCCGGCGTGGCCGCCGCGGCGTGCACGGCCGCGACGGCCGCCTGCAACTGGTAGGAGCCGGCCGCGCGGCGGCTCCAGACGCCGTCGATCAGCTCGGTGCCCTCGCGGATGAGCTCGGCGTCCCAGCGTGACCGGTCCTGCTCGTCCAACGGCACCAGCTCGTCGTCCCCGCCGGTCCGCGCGGGATGGCGTGCCTCGGTGAGCAGCATCAGCGCGAGCAGGCCGGTGACCTCGGCGTCGGCGGGCAGGGCCCGGTGGAGCATCCGGGCCAGCCGGACGGCCTCGCCGGTCAGGTCGACCCGGGCGAGCCGGTCACCGGCGGAGGCCGTGTAACCCTCGTTGAAGATCAGGTAGAGCACCTGCGCCGCGGCGGCGATCCGGCTGTCGCGGTCGGCGTCGGCCGGTGGGGTGAAGCGGGCTCCGGCGCGGGCCAGTTGCTGCTTGGCCCGGCTGATCCGGGTGCCCATGGTGTTCTCGGAGGTGCCGTACGCGTGCGCGATCTCGGCCGTCGTCAGGCCGCCCACGGCGCGCAGCGTGAGCGCCACCTGCGAGGTGGCGCTCAGCGCGGGGTGGCAGCAGAGCAGCAGCAGGGCCAGGCTGTCGTCGGTCTCCCGCGCGGGCCCCGCCCGGCGGGCGGGCTCCTGCATGGCCAGTTCGGCGACGCCGGCCTCCTGCTCGCGCCGGCGTCTGGCCTGGTCGGCGCGGAGGAGATCGACCATCCGCCGGTAGCCGATGCGGATCAGCCAGCTGCGCGGGTTCTCCGGCACGCCGTCGGCCGGCCAGGCCCGGCTCGCGGCGAGCAGCGCCTCCTGCACGGCGTCCTCGGCGATGTCGAAGCGGCCGAAGCGCCTCACCAGCGCGCCGAGCACCTGCGGCGCCTCGGTGCGCAGCAGGTGCTCGATGTCGGCGTTCATGTCGCGTGCCCTCTGTCCGGCCGGGCCGGGCGCCGGCCGGTCCGTACGGTCACGCCGTGAAGTCCTCGCCCATGATCGGCCGGATCTCGATGGGCTCGCCCAGCACCTCGACGATCCGCGAGCCGATCTCCAGGGCGCGTTCCTGGCTCGCCACGTCGATGACGGCGAAGCTGGCCAGGACCTCCTTCAGCTCGGCGAACGGCCCGTCGGTCGCCACCACGCCGTCGGCCGTCCTGCGGATCGTGGTGCTGACGGCGGGATGCCCGAGGCCCTCGCTGCCGACGAACTCGCCGGTCTCCGTCAGTTCCCGCTCGAACTCCTGGTAGGCGGCGAACGCCGCCATCGCCTCCGCGGAGGGGGTGTCCGCGGTGGCGGCGTCCCAGGCGGCGGCCGGGGTGTAGCTGAGCAGCAGGTATTTCATGGCAGATCCCTTGTCGAGCGTGCGGCCAGCGTATGCGAGCTCACGCGGAGCGGCGCAGGGACACGGCCAGGACGGTCGTCCAGGTGAAGGCGACCAGGCCGTTGACCGCGACCTGGATGCTCATGTGCTCCGGCGACATGGGCAGCAGCAGGACGAGCGCGGCGGCGCCGTTGCCGACGGCCGCCGGCACCGCCCGGCGGCGGGCGCATCGGACGGCCAGCACGATGGCGGCGACGGCCAGCGCGGTGAAGGCGACGGCGGCCGCGGCCGAATGCGCGACGCTGTGCCAGGACATCTCGGCCACCGGCTCGTCGGGGGTTCCGGCGGGGAAGCCGTTCTCCGGATCCATGACGAGCACGCCGGCGGCGACCATCCCGGCCCCGAAGATCGCGACGAGGACGGGCAACGCCCGCCGTCCCACGCCTTCGGTGACGGTACGGCGGATGCCGGCGGCCAGCGCCAGGCCGCCCATGCCGGCGAGCACGAACGTGGCGATCTGGATCCAGCCGAGGTCGCCGGTGGAGAGCTGGCTGATGGGATGGCGGGTGAGGTCGAAGCCCTCACGGGTGAGCATCTGGACGGTCGCCGAGAGGCAGAACACCGGCCCGGCCAGGGCTCCGGCGAGCAGCAGCGGGTGACGGGCCGGGCGGTGGACGGCTTGGGTGTCGGTGGTGGCCACAACTTCCTCCTTGACGGGTTCCTGCCGGTACCTCGGGGCCGGACCCGGCCGCTCGACAGTGCCTCGGTGTGATCTGAAACACATCCGGGACGTGTCGAGACCCGCGGCCGGCCTCCGAGGTACCGGCGAACACCGACCACACCTCACAAGGAGGACGAGATGTCCGAGACCAGTCAGCCGAGCGCCGCCATGAAGGCCCTGGACCGCCTGACCGGCACCTGGGCGATCACCGGAGGCGCCGAGGGGACCGTGCGGTACGAGTGGATGCCGGGCGGCTTCTTCATGCTCCAGCACGTCGAGCTCAGCCAGTTCGGCCAGGCCGTCACCGGCCTGGAGGTGATCGGCCACCTGCGCCCGTTCGGCGAGCCGGCCGGCGAGGACGTGGTGTCCCGCTTCTACGACTCGGCCGGCAACACGCTCGACTACGTGTACGAGCTGACCGGCGACAAGCTGACCATCTGGGGCGGCGCGAAGGGCAGCCCCGCCTACTACGAGGGCACGTTCAGCGCCGACGGCACGACCGTCACCGGTGAATGGGTCTACCCCGGCGGAGGCGGCTACCCCTCCACCATGACCAGGATCTGACGCACCGGTTCTGCGGCGCTTCTCGGCCGGCCCCCCGCGCTGGTGCCCCTGTTCACCCCCGAACCGCCCCCGCCCACGCGACCGACGTGGACGTCCACCTCGCGCCCGCCACCTGACCGCCCCGCCGGGCCTCCGTCCAGGAAGATTGTCGGGCGTCTTCGCGTGTTCGCGGCGCGCCCGCCGCGCCATCCGCGGCACCATGTCCCATGCCGAACATGCAGGCCAGGAGCCTGTTTCCGGTCGAACTGGGGCGCAACGGGCTGCTGGTCATCGCCGCGCGGGCGCTGCGGACCTTCGGCTACGGATGCACCAGCGTGCTGCTCGCCGAACTGCTCACCCAGGACGGCGACGCCCCCTGGCAGACCGGTCTGCTGCTGGCCGTGGCCTCCACCGGATCGGTGTTCGCGAGCCTGGTGCTCGGCCTGTTCGCCGACGTGTGGGGGCGGCGCCGGACGCTGGTCGCCTGCGGCTGCCTGATGGCGGTGACCGGCGCCGTGTTCGCGCTCAGCGAGTCCTACCCCGTCCTGATCGCCGCCGCCTTCATCGGGACGATCTCGCCCTCCACCAACGACAACACGCCCTTCTCCGGGGTGGAACAGGCGATCCTCGCCCAGACCTGCCCCCAGGCCCGGCACACGTCCGTCTTCACCTGCTACAACGTCACCGCCATGGCCTCCGGCGCGCTGGGCGCCCTGGCCGCCGCCGCGCTCGGGCTCCAGCCCTGGACGTCGGCCCCCGACGCCGCCTTCGCCCTGTACGCGCTCCTGGCCGCCGGCACCGTGACCCTGTTCTGGAACCTGACGCCGGAGGCCGAGCCGCCCCGGACCGCGCCCTCCGGCCAGGAGCGGCGTCGTGGGCGGATGTCCGGCCAGGTCCGGCTGCTGGCGGGGTTGTCCGCCCTGGACGCCCTGGCCGGGGGGCTGGCCGTCCAGGCGGTGCTGGCCTGGTGGTTCGCCCATCGTTACGGCGCGACGACCACGCAACTGGGCCTGGTGTTCTTCGCCGCCAACCTGCTCCCGGCCCTGGCCCAGCTCACCGCGCCCCTGCTGGCCGCCCGGCGCGGGCTGCTGGCCACCATGCTGCTCCCCCACACCGTGGCCAACCTGCTGCTGGCCTGCATCCCGTTCGCCCCGAACCTGGCCACCGCCGTCACCCTGCTGCTGCTCCGCCAGACGGTGTCCAAGATCGACGTGCCGGCGCGGCAGGCGTTCACGGCCGCGGTCGTGCCCTCCGCCCACCGTGTGGCCGCCGCCAGCATGACCAGCCTGGCACGCAGCGTCGCCGTCTCGGTCGCGCCGATCGCCGCCACCACCATGCTGACCGGCACCCTGGCCGCGCTGGGGGCTCCGCTGCTGCTCGGCGCGGCCCTGGGCCTGGGCTACGACCTCGCCCTCTGGCGCGCCTACCGCGGCGTGCCCCTGACCTGAGGCGGACGGGCCGGTCATCGCCGCATCCGCGGATCGCGGGTGGGGCCGGCGTACCTGCGCGGGCAGCCGTCGCCGGCGGCCTCCCGTTCCGAGCCGTACCGGGCCCGGGCCGTTGCCCGTACGTAGGTCGTTCTCGATACGCGGGCGATAGGTCCCGGGCCCTACCTTCAGGAGTATGCGGGTACTGATCGTCGAGGACGAGCCCTATCTGGCGGAGGCCGTCCGCGACGGCCTCCGCCTGGAAGCGATCGCCGCGGACATCGCCGGCGACGGCGACACCGCCCTGGAGCTGCTGAACGTCAACGCCTACGACATCGCCGTCCTCGACCGCGACATCCCCGGCCCGTCGGGTGACGAGATCGCCGCCCGCATCGTCGCCTCCGGCAGCGGCATGCCGATCCTCATGCTCACCGCCGCCGACCGGCTCGACGACAAGGCCACCGGGTTCGAGCTGGGCGCCGACGACTACCTCACCAAGCCCTTCGCGCTCCGCGAGCTCGTGCTCCGCCTCAGAGCGCTCGACCGCAGACGCGCCCACAGCAGGCCGCCGGTGCGCGAGATCGCGGGCCTGCGCCTGGACCCGTTCCGCCGCGAGGTCCACCGCGACGGCCGCTACGTCGCGCTCACCCGCAAGCAGTTCGCCGTGCTCGAAGTCCTCGTCGCCGCCGAGGGCGGTGTCGTCAGCGCCGAAGCCCTGCTGGAACGGGCGTGGGACGAGAACGCCGACCCCTTCACCAACGCCGTCCGCATCACCGTCTCGGCCCTGCGCAAGCGCCTCGGCGAGCCCTGGGTCATCGCCACCGTGGCCGGGGTCGGCTACCGCATCGACCCGGCCCCCGGCAGCCGACGCGAGGGCGGTGACCGTGGATAGGGCCCCCGGCCTGAGCGTCCGCCTCAAGCTCACCCTCAGCTACGCCGGGTTCCTCATGCTCGCGGGCGCCCTTCTGCTCGGCGCCGTGGGGGTCTACTACCTGCGCGGCCTGCCCGATCAGGCGATGTACGCGACCGGCGACTTCCTGGTCAACCGCTCGGTCATCCTGCGTTCGTTCGCTCCGGTCGCGGCTCTCGTGCTGGCGTTCCTGCTGGTGTTCGGCCTCGTGGGCGGGTGGTTGCTCGCCGGCCGGATGCTCGCCCCGCTGACCCGCATCACGGACGCCGCCCGCAAGGCCACCGGCGGCTCGCTCTCCCACCGCATCCGGCTGCCGGGCCGCGGAGACGAGTTCCGCGAACTCGCCGACGCCTTCGACACCATGCTCGTACGGCTCGAAACGCACGTCGCCGAGCAGCGGAGGTTCGCCGCCAACGCCTCCCACGAACTGCGCACCCCCCTCACGATCGCCCGGACGCTCCTCGACGTGGCCCGCACCGATCCCACCCGCGACCCCGCCGAGCTGGTGAACCGCCTCCACCTGGTCAACACCCGCGCGATCGACCTCACCGAGGCGCTGCTCCTGCTCAGCCGCGCCGACCAGCGGTCCTTCCCGCGTGAGCGCGTCGACCTGTCCCTGATCGCGGAAGAGGCCGTCGAGACGCTCCTGCCCCTGGCCGAGAAGCGCGGCCTGACCGTCGAGACCGCCGGCGACCTGACCCCCGCCACCGGCTCGCCCGCGCTCCTGCTCCAGATGACGACGAACCTCGTGCACAACGCGATCGTCCACAACCTGGCCGGGCAGGGCACGGTGTGGGTCACGACCGCCGTCCGTCCCGGCGCGGTGACGCTCACCGTCGAGAACACCGGCGACGAGCTCTCCCCGGACCTGGTCCGCACGCTCGTGGAGCCGTTCCGGCGCGGCACCGACCGCGTCCGCGGTGACCACGCGGGCGTCGGCCTCGGGCTGGCGATCGTCGGCAGCATCGCCCGGGCGCACGACGGAACCCTCGTCCTCGCCCCTCGGCCCTCCGGCGGTCTCCGCGTCACCGTGCGCCTGCCGGCCGAGGTCACGGGTGGCGCCCCCGGTCGCCGTCCGCCCGCCGCCTGAACTCCGTGGGCGTCAGGCCGACCGACTCGCCGAAGGCCCGGTAGAAGCCCGACCTCGTCTGGAAGCCGCTCGCGTGCGCGACCCTGTCGATGCCCCAGTCGGTGACCAGCAGCAGCCTGCACGCGTGGGCGACCCGCAGCCGGGTGACGTACTGCCAGACGGGCATGCCGAGGGCCCGCTTGAAGGCCAGGGCCGCATAGGTGGGGTGCACTCCGGCGGCTTCGGCGATCTCCTCGACCGAGAGCCTGTCGGTGTAGCGGCGGGCGACGACGGCCAGCATCCGCTCGGCCGATCCGGCCGCCGCCGCCTCGGGGGCCGCCGCCTCGCGCGGGCCGCCCGTCAGGCGGGCCAGCCGGGCGTGCATCTCCAGCAGGCAGATCTCGGCCACCGAGGGGGCCGGCTCGTGGCGCAGCTCCTGATCCCAGCGGCCCATGAGAAAGCGGTCGTGCTCGCCTTCGGCGGCCGTGCCGTACAGGAACTCCCCGGACAGCGCCCGCTCGACCGTGCCGCGCAGGGGGTCGTGGCCGATGACGGCGCTGAGGGGGACGGTGGCCCACAGGAAGTCCACGCCCTCGGCCGTGAGGAGCCGGTGCGGGTAGCCGCCCCAGAAGACGGCGAGGCGGCCGGGCGGCAGGTCCACCTCGCCGCCGACGGTCGCGTACGTGGCCGTGCCCGACAGGACGAGGTTGAACTCGATCTCGGGGTGGATGTGGGAGCGGGGCATGGGACCCGACGTCACATGGAACGCCTGCAGGCCGATGACCTGGGCGAGTGAGCGCACACCTTGAGGATATGCGACATCTCGGATCTTCCGGGTGGATGACCGGGATGAGGCCGTCGAGGCAGAGTGGCGGCATCTCACCACACCCCCGGAGGTTCCACCATGTCCGAGCTGGACGACTTCATGTTCGACCTCAACGGCTACCTGATCCTCAGGAACGCCGTCGACACGGATCTGCTGCGGCGGCTCAACGAGGAGTTCGACGCCTTCCCGCGCCACATCGGCAGGGGCGACTGGTACCGGGGCGCCCAGCGCCGCGACTACACCCCCGAGACCGGCTTCGAGCTGCACCAGGCGGTGGCGGCGGGCCGGCCCTTCGAGGAGCTGGTCGACCACCCGAGCTGGTTCGAGCTGGTCAAGCACTACGCGGGAGAGGAGGACAGCTACATCCCGGGCGTCTTCGTGGACGAGACGATCGCCTCGATCCGCGAGTCGGGCGGGCACCACCCCGTGCACTCGGGCGGTCACCGCACCGCCCTGCGCTGCGGCTACCGCTACGACCACGGCGTCTTCCGCTGCGGCCAGGTCAACATCATCCTCGCGCTGACCGACATCGGCGAGGGCGACGGCGCGACCATGGTGGTGCCGGGCTCGCACAAGTCGAACTTCAGGCACCCGCTGGCCGGCGACTACGCCAAGGGCGACCGCATGGACACCCTGCCGGGCGCGATCCCCGTCCATCTGGACAAGGGGGACGCGTTGCTCTTCGTGGACGGGCTCATGCACGGCGGCTCCACGCGTACCAACCCCGGCGAGCGCCGCGTGGTCATCTACCGCTACGGCCCGGTGTGGGCGGGCAGCCGGTACGGCTACGTCTACGACGAGTCCTGGCTCGGCCAACTGCCCGAGCAGCGTCGCAAGGTGCTCTACCCGGTCCCGCGCGTCCGGGTCGGCGACCCTTGCCCCGGGGAGCCCGGCGACAGGTGACCGAACGGTCATGTCCGCGGGAGGCTGTGACAGCCTGGGGACGTGACAGTCGAGTGGTCCCGGCCGGAAGTACTCGAAGCCGTCAGGACGCGCCTGCTGCGTCCGGGCGCGGTCACCGAGGGGTTCTCCGGGGTGGCGGTCGTGGCGGAGGCCGACGGCATGTCGGTGGTCTTCCGCTGGCGGCGCGACCCGAACACGTACGCCATCAGGGTCGGGTTCCCGGCGGCGCCGGAGAGCGCGTGGACCGGTCTGCCGGTGAGCTCGGCCGACGAGTGGGCCTCGGACGTCGAATTCCTGCTCATGGAGGAGCTCGACACCGGGCTGGTCCGCCGCAGCCGCCGGACGGTCCGGGACGGCCACGTCCTGCTGGACACCCGTGACGCTCCGGACGTCTGGCCGGCCGGGTACCACATCGGCCTGGTCCCCTTCGACGACGACGTCCCCTCCCCCGATGCCGGCTTCTGGCTGGCCGGGGAGGGGCTGGACGTCGGCGTTCCCCGGCGGCTGCTCGCCGAGGGGAGGCTCGCCTGCTGGTTGCAGGCCTACGTCGACAACGACCGCGGGGAGCCGTTCGTCGGCCAGGCGGCCGCGTCCTGGGAGGACGAGCGGCACACCGGCGCCCGGCTCGACGTGGTGCACGTCCGGCCCGGCGTCCCGTCACAGGTGCGCCGGGCGCTGGCGCGCATGGCGGTCTGCGAGGTGGCCGAGGCGGGCGGCCTGAGCGTGGTCACCACGATCGACGCGCCCGAACTGCGGGAACTCGGCTTCCGGCCCACCGACGACGGCGTCCTCACCCTGCGCACCAGGAGCGGCGCGGTGATCCCGGAGTGACGGTCCGGCGGCACGCGTCATTCCTCACGCGTGTGGGCGAGGATGGCCGGTGTCCGCCTGGTCCTGTCGCCCCTCGCGCAGGAGTGAGCGCAGACCGGCGGTGTCGATGACGTGGGCCATTCTCGGGAACACGGTGGTCATCAGCGTCTCGTGGGCCTGCCGGTCCGGGTCGGTGACGCCGTCGGACAGGACGTGGAGCCCGTAGTCGCGGTCGGCGGCGTCGGTGAGGGTGGACAGGACGGCGCCGCTGGTGGTCAGGCCGGCGACGACGAGCGCGGTGACCCCGCGATCCCGCAGCCGGCGGTCGAGGTCCGTCGTGGACAGCGCGCCGACCCGGGTCTTGCGGACGACGACGTCCCCGGGCTCGGGAGCCAGCCGTGGGTGGAAGTCCGTGGCGGGGTCGGCGTGGTGCAGGAGCCGCCGGTGCCCGATGAAGGAGAACGTCTTGTTGGCGGACGGGATCGCCGCCCAGTCGGCGTCGGTGAACCCGAGCCGCACGTGCACGATGACGGCGCCGTGTGCCCGCATGTCGGCGACCGCGCCGGCCACCCGGGCCGGCAGGTCGTCCAGGCCGGGGAGCGAGGCGAGCACTCCCTGCTGGCAGTCCAGGACGAGCAGCGCGGCCGTCCGCGGGTCGAGCGTGAGGGGTGTGGCGGTCATGTTCTCTCCTTGGTGATGAGGGGACTACGCGTGGGGTGCGGGCACCGGTTCTGGAACGGGCGCCGCGGCGCGCCGGGGAAGCAGCAGCGGGGTCGCCAGCAGCAGCACGCCGGCCAGGCCGATGGCCGTACGCGGGCCGAGCAGGCCGCCCAGCAGGCCCCATGCGGCCGTCAGCAGCGCGGTCGCCGCCTTGGTCGTCACCGACCAGGCCGACAGCGTGCGGGTGATGCGGTCGTTCGCGGTGCGTTCGAGGCGGTAGGTGGCCTGGACGGGGTTGAAGACGCCGCAGCAGAAGATGAGCCCGAGTTCGACGGCCATCACCAGCAGCAGCCCTCCGGTGCCCGGCCCGACGAAGGCCAGCCCGACGGGCCAGATCGCGCGCAACGTCCCGGTCACGACCAGGACGCGGTGCTGCCCGAACCTGGTGACGAGCGGACGGGCCAGCCGCGACCCGAGCAGCCCGCCGATCGCGGGCACGGCGAAGGCGAGACCGTACTGCCACGAGGTGAACCCCAGCCGGCCGAGCATCAGGACGGCCAGCAGCGCGTCGGCGGCCATCAGCAGCCCGTTGAACAGGGCCGTGTTGAAGAACAGCGGGCGCAGCGTGGCGTCGGCGAGGATGTACCGCCAGCCGTCGAGCAGGTCCCCGGCGCGCATGCGCGCGGGCTCCCGGCGTTCGGGGCGCGGCTCGTGGCCGCCCGTCGCGCGGACGCCCAGGGCCGACAGCAGATAGCTGACCGAGTCGGCCACCACCGTCGCGACCGGGCCGAGGAGTGCGATCGCGGCGCCGCCCAGCGGCGGCCCGATGATCGTGGTCGTCCAGGTGGTGGACTCGAAGCGGGCGTTCGCCACGAGCAGGTGCTCGGCCGGCAGCAGCGTCTTGAGGTAGGCCCCGGAGGCGGCGCGGAAGGTGATGTCGGCCGCCGCGACCACGACCGACACCAGCAGGAGCTGGACGAAGGTGAGCACGCCGAGCGCGAACGCGGCCGGGATCGTCAGCAGTGCCGCGAACCGCACCAGGTCCGCCCCGATCAGCACGGGCCGCTTGCGGCGGAACTCCACCCACGGGCCCAGCGGCACCGCCACGGCCGCGCCCACCGCCGCGCCCACGGCCGACAACGCCGCGACCTGCGCCGGCCCGGCGTGCAGCACCTGGACCGCGATCAACGGGAACGCGCCGAAGGCCAGCCACGTGCCGAGGGCGCTGGTGCCGTACGCCCCCCACAGCCAGCCGAACCGCCGGCCCAACCGGTGCCCGTTTCTCATGTCCGACACTCCTCGTCACTCGCCCGTTACAACCGATCCGCGATCGGAAGCATCAAATCGGGCCGTGTACCAGGAGATCAAACAACCGTGGAGGCAGTGCGGCACAACCGTTGGTTGTATCCGTAGAGTGTCCCGCATGGATCTCGACACCGTCCGGACCTTCGTCGCCGCCGCCGAGGCGGGGCAGTTCCAGGAGGCCGCCGCCGACCTGGCGGTCACCCAGCAGGCCGTCTCCAAGCGCGTCGCCGCCCTGGAACGCACGCTCGGGGTGCGGCTGTTCACCCGCACCCCGCGCGGCACGAAGCTCACCATCGACGGGCAGGCGTTCCTTCCCCACGCCCGCGAGCTGCTCCGGGTCGCCGAGCGCGCGGTCGCGTCCGTGCGGGCGGGCAGCCGTCCGCTGCGCGTCGACGTGCTCGCCTCGCGCAGCGCGGGGTCGGGCCTGATGCGCGGCTTCCACCGCGCTCATCCCGACGTCGACCTCGACGTGGTGATGCTGTTCGACGTCGACACGGCCGTGGCCGCCATCCGGTCCGGCACGATCGACGCGTCCTTCCGCGCGGTCGCCATGCCCGGCCGCCCGCTGCCCGAGGACGTCGAGTCCGCCTGGGTGATCGACGAGGCCCTCCAGCTCCTCACCGGCCCGGCCCACGCGCTGGCCGACGCCCGGTCGGTGCCGCTCGCCCGGCTCGCCGGGCACCGGATCTGGATGCCCGGCCTCGCCCCCGGGACCGAGTGGACCGCCTACTACGACGACCTCGTCGCCGAGTTCGGCCTGACCATCGAGGCGACCGGCCCCAACTTCGGCTCCGACGCGCTGCTCGACACCGTCGCCGACACCCCGGCGCTGGCCACGTTCATGGGCGACCGGACCCGTCTCGTCTGGCCCGCGGGCCACGGCCTGCGCCGCGTCCCGGTGACCGATCCCGTGCCCGTCTACCCGCACTCGCTCCTGTGGCACCGCGACAACCCGCACCCGGCGCTGGCCACCCTCCGCGCCCACCTCGCCGCCACGGCGGCCGGTCGCCGCGCCGCCGGGACCTGGGTCCCGGCGTGGGCACGGGCCGGGGACGGTCGCGGGCCGGTTCAGCCTTCCTGAGGTCCTTGGGTGACCCAGTAGTCCTGGAGCAGGGTGTTCTTGGGGCACCACTCCTCGGAGACGGACGTGCCTCCCACCATGGGGCCCGGGGCGCTCCGGCTCGATCCCGCAGCGGATGTGCACCTGGTGCCAGTGCTGGTAGGTGCCCGCCGGGCAGACGGACCGCGCCCCGAACTGCTCGTACTTGATGACCGAGCCGCCGACGCGGTGGGTCTGCTCCGCCCGGCAGGGGCCGTCCGCCGCCGCGGCCCGGTGGTGGGGGTCCGGGCCGGTCTGCGCCGGCGGCCGAGCAGGGACAGGGCCCCGGCGACGATGACGGCCGTGGTGGCGAGTGCGGCGCGTGCGTACATGCTGGTCTCCTCTGTTCGGTGGGTTTCCGGTGGACGACAGCGGAACAGCTCCGGCGCGGTGTCCAACAGGACCTCGGCCGGTCCGGGACGCCGAAGGCGTGGGGGAAGCGCTGCCGCTGCCGGGCGGGGCGGGCGTCGGGAGGACGTCCCCGCAGGAGCGGGCCGCCCGCCCCGATAAGGTCTTTCCGGGCACCCCCGGACAGAAGGAGCACCCCCTCCGGTGAACCTGGGCATCGTCGGGCAGGCCGCGGGGCTGTTCGCCGTCACCAACATCGACGACATCCTGATCCTGGCGCTGTTCTTCGCCCAGGGCGCGGGCCGGCGGGGCGCCGCCGTCCGGATCGTGGCGGGCCAGTACCTGGGCTTCCTCGCCCTCGTGGCGGTGGCCGTGGCGGCGGGCCTCGGGGCGACCTTCCTGCCCGAGCAGCTCGTCCCGTACCTGGGGCTGCTCCCCCTCGCGCTGGGCGTCAAGGCCGCCTGGCAGGCGTGGAGGAACCACCGCGACGACGACGAACCCTCCGGCGGGCGGGCCGGCGGGCCGAGGACGCTGGAGGTCGCCGCGGTCACCTTCGCCAACGGCGGCGACAACATCGGCGTGTACGTGCCGGTCTTCGCCACCGCCGGGCCGGGCGGCACGAGCGTGCACGTCATCGTGTTCCTCGTCCTGGTCGCCGTGTGGTGCGCGGCCGGACGGTTCTTCGCCACCCGCCCTCTCGTCGCCAGGGCCCTGAGCCGGTGGGGGCACGTCCTGCTGCCCGTGGTGCTGATCGGCGTCGGCCTGCTCATCCTCGTCGAGGGCGGAGCCTTCGGGTTGTAGGGCCGAGGAACTCCGGCGGGTCCCCGAACCAAATGTCCCGTGGCGGCATCCAACAAGATCACGGCATCGGAAGGGGGCTCGGGGTGTTCATCCGGTCGGGCGGCGCGTGCGGATCCCGGGCATGGTGACGCGCGGGCGCGTCCCACGTCCGGCGCAGCGGATCGACGTGGGACGCGTCCCCGAGGACGTCGTGGCGCTCATCGACGCCCTCGAACCCGGCGAGAGCCTGGTCCTCACGCGTGACGGCGCGTCCATCGCGACGATCTCCAGCACCGTGGACGTGGTCCGGGGCGCGGTCGTCGATCGCGCCGCGCCGGACGAGCCCGACGACCCGCCGCCGATCAACCATGACGGCGTGACCGTCGTGGCCACCGCGATGGAGCTGTCGAACGCCGCCCGCGTCGCGCTGTCCACCCAGCTCGGGGCCGACTACGTGGTGCTCGACATGCACGCGGCTCCGACGACGGCCGACGTGCTGCTGGTGCCCGCCGGCAGCCCGCAGCTGATCGCCGGGCTCCGGTCGATGTTCCCGGACGCGCGCGTCGTCGTCACCGAGATCGAGGACCCGGAGCTCGGGGTGCGCTACGACGGCCCGGTCCGGCGCCTGCTCGACGCCGGCGCCGACGCGTACCTGCCGCCGGCGACCCTCCCAATCCTGGCCAGGCAGCTCGACCACGCCCTGCACCGGGGACGTGAGCTCGCCGGCGGGGCCGCACCCCTGCTGGAGATCACACCGGCCGCGGAGCCCGCCGATCCGGCCGGGGACGCGTGAGCCCCCGGCCGGATCGGCGCTCAGCCCGGGTCTGGTCCGCCCGCCAGTTCCGTGAGGCGGCGTTCGAGGAAGCGGCGTTCGGCGCCGTCGCCGGTGAGGGGCGGCGGGCACGCCGGTGACGCCGGCGGCCCATTCGGGCGGGCACCCGGCCAGCAGCGCGGCGAGTTCGGGCAGGCCGGTCACCCTGCGGCGCAGGAACTCCGCGTCGATCAGGTTCTCGGCCAGCAGCACGTGCGCCATGCCGTGGAAGAGCGGGCCCGCCGGCCGCGACCGCAGCCCCCGGGCCACGTGGTCGAGGGCCTCGGGCCAGCTCACCGGCTCCAGGCGGCCCGCGCGGCGCAGCAGCGGCTGGGTGACGCCTCCGTCAGCGGCACGTCCAGCGCGTCCGCGGCGAGGAAGCCCCCCAGCGGCGGGTCGGGGAGGAGTGCGGGCTCGGCTCGGCCGGCAACCTCCGGCGCCACTTCACCCGCGCGGTCGGCGGCGCCGACCGAATACCGCAGGGCCTTCCAGGAGACGCGCGCGTGAGCCGGGCGGCCGCTATCCGGCGGGGGTCACGGTCGCGCCCGGCAGTGACTCCCGCCGGGCCTCCGGCGTGCCCACGACGGCGTTGAGGCCGCCGCGGTAGATCTGCGCGACCGCGTTGCCCGAGACGGACGGCTTCGAGGTCTCCCCCTCGACCCTGATCAGCATCCTGGTGGGGGTGCAGAACAGCGTGACCTTGCTCTCTTGGGCGCCGCCGACCTGCGGCTCCCCGGGCCCGGAGAAGCCGTCCTCCTGCGTGGGCTCCGCCATGTCGGATTTGGTCAGGTCGGCGTTCATGCTCCACCCAGGGCCGGTCAGACCGCACAGACCCGAGGAGTTGATCCACGCGGTCAGGCCGATCGAGCCGACCTTGATCCGCGCCAGCGCCCGCTCCGCCTCCTGAGGCAGCCCGGCAGGACGGGGAAGCTCCTCCAGTTTCGCCAGCGGCCATCGCGCCGGATCCTTGAGCATCGGCTCCTTGGCCGGCGCGGAACACGCACCGAGGGCCGGTAACAGCACGAACGCCACAGCCGGGGCAAGACGCCTGATCATCGTTATCTCCATCTGAAACGGTTCGGGTGGACCTGGTGACAGGCGACCTCACCTCCGCGTGACATTCCGCGCAAGGAAGTCGCCGACCAGCCGATCGTAGCGAGGCCGGTCGACGTTCCACGCCTCCGTGTGCGCGCCCTGCCCGAACGGCTCGAACTGGATTTCCCATCCCAGGCGCCTGCCCGCGGCCACGAGGCCGTAGGCCTCCTGGATCGGGTGGTCGGTGTCGGGAAGGGTGTGGATCAGCAGCAGCGGCGGCCGGACGCGCGGCGGATGCCGGATCAGGCTGAGCCTGTCCAGATCGACGCCGGTGCGCCACCGGACGACCTGGTTCGACAGTCCGGCTATGAAGGCGGGCAGGTGGTGGTTCTTGGCGCCCTGTTCGGCGGTCATGCCCACGTCGATCATGGGGGCGTCCATGATGGCCTGGTCGACCAGGTTCGCCAGCGGTGACCGGTCCAGGAACTGGCCGACGATCTGGCCGCCCATCGAGGTGCCGTACAGGACGAACCGTCGTGCCCCCATCATCTGGGCCTGGCGCAGGGCGGCCTCCAGGTCGCGCCACTCCGAGTCGCCCAGGTGCAGCAGCCCGTCGGGCGAGGGCGGCGCGCCTTCGTCGTTGCGGTAGCTGATGTCCAGGAAGGGCAGCCGCAGCCGGTGCACGGCGGGCAGGATCTTCAGCTCCGCCTTGCGCCGGCCGTTCTGGCCGTGGACGGCGACGACCCAGGTGTCGCCGTCGCCGGGCACGTACCAGGCCGGGGCGGGCCCGAGCTCGGTGGGGACCATGATCTCGGTGTAGCCGATGCCCCAGGCCACCTGGGGGTCGCCGGGGGGCACGTTGCCGAAGTAGCCGGGCGTGCCCACCGAAGGGGTCGAACCGCGCAGCACCTTGCGCGTCACCCGGCCCGGCGCGCGGGAGACGACGTCTCCCAGCATGGCGTACGAGCCGGTCCACTCCAGCCAGTACGCGCCCGGCTTGCCGGTCTCCGGCGTTTGCGTGAGCGTCACCAGGTCGCCCCGCACGGCCAGCACCTCGGTGTTGCCCGTGCCGTAGTGGACGACGCCGATCGACTGGTCGCTGCCGAACCAGGCCCCGAACCCCGTCACCCCGGCCAGGACGACGACGATCGCCAGGCCCGCGATCCACCACCGCCGGCCCCGGCGCGTCCGCCGCCCGGCATCCGCCTTCCCGACGCTCTTCTCCCGTATTCGCGACGTCCTCATGTATACACAGTAAACCATGAACGTTTACGGCGTATACATCGAAGCTCAGCTCCGCAGCAGAGCGGAGAGCCGGTGCAGCCCGCGCGAGATGCGGGCCTTGACGGTGCCGATCGGCACGCGCAGGTGGTCGGCGATCTCCCGCTGGGTCAGGTCGGCGAAGTAGGCCAGCTCGATGGCCTGCCTCTGGGCGTCCGACAGTTCGGCGAGCGCCCTGTCGATCTGGTCGCGGTCGCCGAGCTCGTCCGGCGCGAGCCGCCCGCGCCCCGGCAGATCCCCGGCCTCCTGCAACGGCACGGTCAGCAACCGGCGGGCCCGCAGGTGGTCGACGGCGCGACGGTGGGCGATGGCGAAGACCCACGCGGCCTGGCTCCTGGCGGGGTCGTAGCGCTGACGCGAGCGCCAGACGTCGGCGAAGACGACCTGCAGCAGGTCCTCCACCTCCTGGGCGGGCACGAACCGGCGCAGGTAGGAGCGCACGGAGGGGGCGTGCGTGCGGTAGCACTCGCCGAGCGCTTCCTCGTCATTGGTGTCCATGCGCCTGCCCCTCACCGCAAAAACCTATTCAAAACTTATTCATATCGAGGCGCGGGGCGGCGTCACAAGCTCATCGGGGGAAAGGTCAGCTCAAATCAGGGTCGACATGACGCATGCGACGGCGTCGGGCAGCGTCGACACCCTGATGACGCCCGAGGGCGTCGGGCCCAGCCAGCCGAGGCCGCCGATGACGACCTGGCACGCGGGACGCACGTGGGGCAGGTCCGCGAGAGGGGCGGTGTCACCGGTGGCCGCCCGCTGCGACCAGACGAACACGGCCGCCGGGCCGAGCCGGCGCATCGCGTGCGCCAGCGCGCCGTAGGGGGTGCGGGCGCCGAGCACGCGGGTCTGCACGCCTCGTTCGGCGAGCGCGGCGGCCAGGGCGTGCACCGGCAGGCTGTGCTGCTCCTCCTCGGCGCAGGCCAGGAGCACGGGCCGGTCGTCCGCCCGCGGCGGCACGTCACCGGCGAGCCGGTGCAGCGCCGCCTGGAGGTGGCCGGACAGCAGGTGTTCGGCGTCGATGCCGGTTCCCGTCTCGTCCTGATCCCGGCAGACGGTGTCGAAGGCGGGCAGGACGAGGTGCTCCCACGTCCACACCACCCCCCGTGCCGACAGCGTCTCCTCGATCAGGCCGGAGACGGCGCGGCCGTCGAGCATGATCGCGGCACGGGCCAGCGCGGCGACGGCCGGCCGCGCCCCGGACCGCCCGCCCGTAGGCGGCGGCGTGGGGGAAGGCGCGGCGGAAAGTGTGGGGGAAGCGGGCGGCGGGGGCGTGTCCGGCAGCGACAGGGCGAGTCTGGCGGCCTCGGCCGGCACCAGCCCGGTGGCGATCAGGCGCTTCATCTCGGCCAGCCGCCGCACGTCGGCGGCGCCGTAACGGCGGTGGCCACCGGGGCTGCGGCGGCTGGGGCCCAGGCCGTAGCGCAGGTTCCAGGTGCGCAGGGTCGGCGCGGGGATGCCCAGGCGCCGGGAGACGGCCCCGATGCCGAACCCCGCGTCCCCTTCGCTGACCGGTGTGTCCTCGTCCATGGTGTTCCCGCTGCCGCTCGACGTGTCCGCCTATCTTTTCGTGATTACGGGGTCCTTGGGCGCAGGGCCGGGCGAGTCCGGCTCGATCCCCTTGTCCGGTGGCCGCCGTCGCGGGCCGGGTGCAACCGGGCGGGCTCCCGCCACGAAGGCTTTCATAGCGACAGAAGGAGCTGCGTGCATGGACACGGTGACCTCGCAGGCCGGGAACGCGCGTGAGCCGGACGCTCCGTCCACCGGGGAGGGCGTCCGATGAGTCCCGTGGTCGTCATCGGGGCCGGGCTGGGCGGCCTGGCGGCGGCCGTCCGTCTGGCGGCGGCCGGCCGTCAGGTCAGCGTGGTCGAAGCCCTCGGCGAGCCCGGCGGCTGCTGCGGCACCGCCCGGCTCGGCGCGTTCCGGTTCGACACCGGCCCGTCCGTTCTGACCATGCCCGGCGTGCTCGCCGAGGTCTTCGGCGCGGCCGGGCAGGAGCTGCGGCACTGGCTGCCGCTGCGCCGCCTGGACCCCTCCTACCGGCTGGTCTTCGACGACGGATCACGGCTGGACGTGCTGCCCGAGCGCGAGGCGATGGCCGAGCAGGTGCGGACGGTGTGCGGGCCCGCCGAGGCGGTGCGCTACGACCGCTACCGGCGGCTGCTCGACGAGCTGTTCCGGGTGGAGTGGCCGGTGTTCATCGACGCGGACATGAGCCGGCTGCGCGCCCTGGCCCGGCCGGCCGCGCTGCTCCGGCTGGCCCGGCTGGGCGGCTTCCGGCGGCTGGACAGCCTGGCCGCCCGGCACCTGCGGGACCCGCGGCTGATCAAGGCGCACACCTTCCAGTCCCTGTACGTGGGGCTCGCCCCGCAGCGCGCGCTCGGCATCTACGCCGTCATCGCCCACATGGACACCGTCGGCGGCGTGTACTTCCCCGAGCGCGGCGGCATGCACGCCATACCGGCGGCCATGGCGGCCCTGCTGGAGAAGCTGGGCGCGGACATCCGCTACGGCGCCCGCGCCGAGAAGGTCGAGACCGACTCCGACGGCGTCACCGGGGTCCTGCTGGCCGACGGCGAACGGCTGGCGGCGCGGCACGTGGTGGTGGCCTGCGACCGCCTGGCCGCCCGGCGGCTGCTGCCCGGCGCGGCGGCCGACTGGCGGTTGCGTCGCCCCCACCACTCCCCTTCCTGCCTGGTGCTGCACGTGGGCCTGGACCGTCCGCTGGACGGCCAGGCCCACCACACCCTCCATTTCGGACGCGCCTGGCGGGAGACCTTCACGGCGCTGGCGGCGGGCCGTCCGCAACCGGATCCCAGCCTGCTGATCACCCATCCCGAGCCGGACGGCGAGGCGGCCCCGGCCGGGCGGGCCACGCTCAGCGTCCTGGAACCCGCGCCCAACCTGCGGACCGCCGACTGGGACCGGTTGCGGCCGGAGCTGGAGAGGCGGCTGCTCGGCCGCCTGGCCGCGCTCGGCTACGGCGACCTCACGGACGCGCCCCGGCTGGTCCTCGACCCGCCCGCCTGGGCCGCGCGCGGGCACAGCGCGGGCACCCCGTTCGCGCTGGACCACCGCTTCACCCAGACGGCGTGGCTGCGGCCCTCGGCCGTCGCCCGGCGGGTGCCCGGACTGCACTTCGCCGGCATGTACACCGCGCCCGGCGTCGGGATCCCTCCGGTGCTGATCTCCGGCCGGCTCGCCGCCGAACGCATCCTGAAGGAGGCCCGTTGACGCTCACCGCCAGCTACGAACGCTGCCGCCGGCTCCACGCCCGCTACGGCCGCTCCTACTACCTGGCCACCCGGCTGCTGCCGCAGTGGAAACGACGGCACGTGCACGCCCTGTACGGCTTCGCCCGGTACGCCGACGAGATCGTCGACTCCTTCGCCATGACCGGCGACCGCGCCCGCGCCCTCGACGACCTGTCCGCCGAGGTCGAAGCGGGACTGGCCGGGACGGCGACCGGCGATCCGATGTTGCCCGCGTTCCTGCACACGGTGCACTCGTTCGGCATCGACCACGGCGACGTCCGCGCCTTCCTCGCCTCGATGCGCGCCGACCTGTCCGTACGGCGCTACGCGACCTACGACGACCTGCTGGGCTACATGTCGGGGTCGGCCGCCGCGATCGGCACGATGATGCTGCCGCTGCTGGAACCCGCGCCCGGCCACGAGGAACGGGCCCGCGAGCCCGCCCGCCAGCTCGGCCTGGCCTTCCAGCTCACCAACTTCCTGCGCGACGTCGCCGAGGATTTCGCGCGTGGCCGCGTCTACCTGCCGCTGGAGGACCTGGACAAGTTCGGCGTCGTGCCCGGCATGCTGGGCGAGCGGCGCGCCCGGCGGGCGGTGCGGGACCTGCTGGCCTACGAGGCCGGGCGGGCCCGCGACCACTACCGCGCCGCCGACCACGGGATCGGCCTGCTCGTCCCCTCCTCGCGGCCGTGCGTGCGCGCCGCCTTCGAGCTGTACGGCGGCATCCTCACCGAGATCGAGCGCCGTGGCTTCGACGTCCTGGCCGGGCGGGTGCGCGTGCCGCGCCGCCGCAAGGCCGCCGTCTTCGCCCGTCACCTGCTGGCCTCCGCCGGGTCGGGCAGGGCCGAGCGCCGCGTCCGGGTGGAGCTGCCGTGACCGGCGCGGCCCCCGTGGTCCTGGACGCGATGGGCGGCGACCACGGGCCCGCCGAGGTGATCGCGGGGGCGGTGCGGGCGCGCCGCGAACACGGCGTGCCCGTCGTCCTGGTGGGCCCGCGGGCGCGGCTGGGCGAGGAACTGCGGCGGCACGGCGCCACAGGGGAGATCGCGGTGGCCCACGCCGAGGACGCCGTGCCCATGACCGAGCGGGGGGCGGGCGCGACCGCGCTGACCGCCTCCAGCCTGGCGATCGGCTGTGAGCTGGTCGGACGGGGCGAGGGCGGGGCGCTGGTGTCGGCCGGATCCACCGGCGCGGTGGTCGCGTGCGCGGTGCGCGGCATCGGCCGGGCGGCCGGCGTGTTGCGGCCCGCGCTGGCCGTGGCGCTGCCGTCCCTGGCGGGCGGGGCGAGCGTGCTGGTGGACGCCGGCGCGATCGCCGACCCGAGTCCCGCCATGATGGCCCAGTTCGCGCAGCTCGGGGTGGCGTACGCGCGGGCCGTGCTCGCCGTGGAGGACCCGGTGGTGGGGCTGTTGTCCATCGCCGCGGAGCCGGGCAAGGGCAACCGGCTGGCCCGCCGGGCGGAGGAGCTGCTCGGCGGGCTGCCGGTGCGCTTCCACGGGCCCGTCGAAGGGCACGACGTCCTGGCCAGCACGGTGGACGTGATCGTCACCGACGGTTTCACCGGCAACGTCGTGCTCAAGAACGTCGAAGGCTGCGTGCGCACGGCGCTGACCATGGTCGCCCGCGCCGGCATCGCCTCCCCCGACCGGCTCGCCGAGGTGGCGGGCCGCTACGACCCGCGGACGCACGGCGGGGCCGTCCTGCTGGGCCTGCGCGGCACGGTCGTGGTCGCGCACGGCTCCTCGCGGGCGGCCACGATCGCCCGCGCCTGCGTGGTGGCCCACACGCTGGCGGGACGGGATCCGGCGGCCGGGATCGTGACGACGGCGGCGGCGGGATGAGCGGGTCAGCTCAGCGGGTCGCGCCCGTCCCAGGTGCCCTCGCTGGCGTAGGGCACGAAGCGGGCGAACAGCTCTTCGGCGTACCAGTCGTGTGCCCGTACCTGCTCGATGACCCGCCGGTGGGCCCGCCCCTGGTAGGCGAAGGCGCGTACGGCCCGCCGGTCGCGCCACAGCGAGAAGGTGGCCTGCCGGGCGAGCGGCCACTCCCCCATGCCGACGGAGGCCAGGCAACCGTCCTGCCGCCGCAGCAGCTCCTCGACCGGCCGGACCGACCGGTAGAAGGCGACCAGGCGCCTGGGCCGGATGGAGGCCCTGGTGAGCACCGCCACGGGGCCGGGTCCGCCGTCGTCCCGGGCCGTCACGCCGTCGAACGGGTCACGGCCGGCCCAGGCGCCGCGCGAGGCGAGCGGCGCCAGCCGGGTCTGCCAGTACTCCGACGACTCCGCCCGCCAGCGACAGGCGATCGGCGAGCTCCGCAGGAACTCCTCCAGGTCCTCCTCCCGGCGCCAGACGGCGAACAGCGCCCAGCGCCGCAGGTCGGCCCCCAGCGACATCGATCGGCCGCTGCCGGTGCCGAGCAGCCTCCAGAACCGCGGGCCCCCGGCGCGGCGCAGCAGCGGCCGGTCGAAGGCCATGTGCTTCATCGCCCCCCTGCCGCCGTACCGGACGAGGTGGAACGACGCGATGGTTGAGGTGCTCGTGTCGGTCGTCATCGGCTACCTGCTGGGCTCGGTGCCGGTCGCGGTCCTGACTGCGCGGGCGCACGGCGTCGATCCACGCGACGTCGGAGACCGCAACCCGGGGTACTGGAACGTCAAGGAGCAGCTCGGGCGGCGGGCGGGCGTACCGGTCTTCGCGGGCGACACGCTGAAGGGCGCTCTGGCCGCCCTGGCGGGGCTGCTGGTCGGCGGCGGCCACACCGCCGCCTTCGGCGTGGTCTCCGGGACGAGCGTGGCGCCGGTGTACGCGGCCGTGGCGGCGTCCATGGCGGGGCACGCCTGGCCGTTGTTCGCCGCGTTCCGGGGCGGGCGTTGCGTGCTGACCTTCGCCGGCGGGGTCGCGGTCATCTGCCCGCCGGCGTTCGCGCTGGCCGTGGTGGCGCTGGCGCCGGCGGCGCTGGTGACGCGGTCGTTCGCGGCGGGCGCGCGGCTGGCGGTGTTCGGGATCCCGCTGTTGCAGCTGCTGTTCATGCCCGCCGAGCTGGTGGCGGCCACCGGTGGGCTGATGTGCCTCATCGGGCTCCGCTTCGGGCAGGCCGCGCTGGCCGGCCGCCGCTGACCTCGCCGTAGGTGCGTCCGCGCCATCTGCGCACCGGCCGTACGGTGGCCTGCGTCAGCCGGAACGCGGCCGCCGGGTCCAGCAGCGGCGACAGCAGCAGCCCCGCGCCGGGCCGCCGGTAGCTGCCCCGCAGCGCGGCGGCCAGCGACACGCGCAGCGCCACCAGCGCCAGGTCCAGGCCGGTCGGCCGGCCCGACGCCAGCCGCAGGACGGGCAGCGCCGCCGTCAGCCAGACGACCGCCAGGTCGGCCGCCTGCCATCCGGGGCCGGTCACGTCGGCCAGCGGCAGCGAACGCCCCCACTCGCGCCACAGCTCGCCCGCCGAGTCGTGCATGTCGACCTCCAGCAGGCCGCCCGCGTCGAGGAAGCCCACCGACCAGCCTTGTCCGGCCAGGCGGCGGGCCAGCGCCACGTCGTCGGTCATCCGGTCACGGACGAGCGCGAAGCCGTCCGCCTCGGTCATCCGGGCCCGCCGGAAGGCCATGCACTGGCCGTTGGCGATGGCCCGGTGCGGCGGCGGGGGGCTCGGCGGGCCGACGGGGCCGAAGCGGTAGACCAGGGTCGCCAGCATCGAGGCGTGCAGGGCCTGCTCCAGCGCGCCGTCGCAGATGAAGCGGGGGCCGGCGCTGACCAGGTCGTACCGGTCCAGGGTGGCGGCCAGCGCCCCGAACAGGCCGGGCGCGGGCCGGACGTCGGCGTCCAGCGTGACCACCACGCCGGACCGGGCGGCGGCCACCCCCTGGCGCAGCGCCCACTGTTTTCCCACCCATCCGGGCGGCAGCGGCCCGGCGGGGACGACGGTGGCGCCCAGCGACGCGGCCAGCTTCGCCGTGCCGTCGCGGGAGCCGTCGTCCACGACGATCACCTCGCGGACGGCGGGGGCGGCCAGCGCGGCGCGCAGGCACGGCCCGATCCTGGCCTCCTCGTTCCGCGCGGGGATCACCACGGAGACCGGCTCGTCCGCGGCCGGACGCGGCAGGAGCGCGGGCAGCCGCCGCCGTCCCCGGGCGAGCCGGGCCACCACGACGGCCGCCGCCGCGACCTGCGCGACGGTGAGCGCGGCCCGGACCGGCCTCAACGGGAACCGCCCGCGAGGACGCGGGCCGCCCGCGAGGTCCCGGGCCGACGGCCTCACCGCGGGCCGCCCGCGAGGTCCCGGGCCACCAGGCCGGCCACGATGCGGGCGCCGAGCGTCACCATCGGCAGACCTCCGCCCGGGTGGGCCGAGCCGCCCACCAGGTACAGCCCGCGCCGCGGCCCCCGGTTGCCCGGCCGGGCGAAGGACGCCAGCCTGCCGCGGTAGGCGCTGCCGTAGATCGCGCCACCCCACGCGCCGTAACGGTCCCGCAGGTCCGCCGGGGTGAAGACGTCGACGAAGCGCAGCCGGCCCGCCAGGTCGCAGCCGCGCCCGGCCAGCCGCTCCAGCACCAGGTCCCGGTACGCCTCGACCCCGATCCCCCATCGCGCCGGATCACGGGCGGGCACGTTGACCAGCATCGTCCAGTTCTCCGCCACCGCCGGGGCCTGGGAGGCGTCGTCCACCGCCGAGCAGCCGACGTAGACCGTCGGATCGAGGGGCGGACGCCGCCGGTCGAAGATGTCGGCGAACTCCCGTTCGTGGTCGGCCGAGAACAGCACCGAATGATGCGGCAGACCGGGCGTGCGCCCGTCCACCCCGGCCAGCAGCAGGAACGCCGAGGAGGAGGGCCCGAGCCGGGCGATCCGGCGCAGCCGCCGCCGGTCCGGGGACAGGCGTCCGTACAGGGCGGCGGCGTCGGTGTTGGCCACCACGACGTCGGCCCGCACGCCGCGTCCGCTCGCCAGCCGTACGCCGGTGACCCTGGACGCGTCGGCCTCGACGGCGGCGACGGGCTCGGACAGGAAGATCTGCACTCCGGCGGCCTTCAGCAGCAGCGCCAGGTCGTCGGCCAGCCGGGCCAGGCCGCCGGGCGCGTACCAGACGCCCTGCCCGTGTTCCAGCGCCGGGACGCAGCCCAGCGCGGCCGGCGCACGGTACGGGCTCGATCCCGCGTACGTGGCATAGCGCCCGACATACTGGCGAAGCCGGGCATCTCGGAAGTAGCGCCGCGCCAGCCCGGCCAGCGTGCGCGTGGGGGCCACCGCCGTCAGGTCCGACAGGCGCGGCCTTCCCTGACGCCGGATCGGCGGCCCGGCGAACACGGTCCGCTCCGCCGCCCGCAGACAGCCTTCGGCCCAGGCGTGAAAGGCCGACCAGGCCCGTCCCTCCCCCGGTGCCAGCCGTTCCACCTCGGCGGCCATCCGCCCCGGATCGCGGTGGGCGTCCAGGACCGTGCCGTCGGCGAACCGGTAGCGGCACAGCAGCGCCGGCTCGACCAGTTCGCGGTCGAGCCCCAGCTCGCGCAGCACCCGCGGCATGGTGAGCAGCGACGGGCCGAGGGAGAAGGTGAAGCCGTCACGCCGATGTTCGGCCAGCTTGCCGCCCAGCCGCGGCGACTGCTCGTACAGCCGCACCTCGTGCCCCTGACGGGCCAGCAGCAGCGCGCACGCCATGCCGCCCACCCCGCCGCCGATCACCGTGACTTCGGCCATGACCGCCTCCAGGCCGGCGCGGCGAACGCGCCCATCGTGATCCCTCCGGCGGCGGCGACCAGGGGGTCGGGCGGCTCGAACACCGCCGCGAAGCCCACCGTCTCCATCACCGCCATGACCGTGTAGAGCGCGAGCAGCCCGCGCGCCGGGGCGGTGGCCCCGGCGATCCGCCCGACGGCCACCATGACCAGCGCCGACACCAGCAGCCAGCCCGCGAAGTTGCTCAGCGGCACGCCGCGGTAGAAGCCCTCACGCGCCCACGTCCACATCCCGAGCCGGACCATCTGGGGGTCGAGGAACAGGTCCCACGCCGTCAGCGCGCCCGCGCCCGCGCACACCCGGGCCACCCCTCCGGACGGCACCACCGCCACGGCCACCGCGTACGCCGCCAGCCCCATGCCGCCCCACGCCAGCACCACCACCACGGGGACACCGGCCACCTGCGGCCACAGCGCCTGGCTGTAGCTGTAGGAGCCGAACGGGAATCCGGTCAGCAGCCCGGCCAGTTCGGCGGCGTACCCGGTCAGCGCCGCCGCGGCGAAGGCCGCCGCCGCCCTGGCCGCCCCCCAGGTGTCCGCGGCGAAGGCCACGGCGCACGTCGCCAGCAGCACGACGATCACTCCGGTGAGCCGTTCGGGCCGCGCGTCCAGCCCCGACGCCACCTGGCAGCCGATCATGGACAGCACCGACAGCACGCCGAGCGCGCGTGCCGGCCTCGGGGCCGCACCCGTCACCTGCCGGCCCGGTGTCCGTTCCACATACCTGGTTTTCGCACGTGCCGCGTCCGGGGTTGCACGTCCCCGGCCGGACCGCGAGCCGGGTACGGGGATGAAGCGGGTTCTTTGTGCCTTTCCCGGCCCACGACAGGTGTCGGCTTGAAATGCTGGGACCGTGAGGCGGCGTACGAAGGCATGGTGGCTCCGGGCGGGCGTGGCGATCGGGATGGTCCTGCTGATCGCCGCCGCGCTGCGGTTGTGGACGCGGTATCCCGGCGACGTCGACCCGGTCGGCGGGGGGTTCGCGCTCATCGGAACCGGCATCGCCGTGATCTCCTGGTGGCAGGCGCAGCGGGTGGCCGACACCGACGTCCAGGCGGCCGGGATCCTGCTGGCCCGGCGGGTGCTGGCCGAGGAGCGGGCCCAGCGGGCACAACTGCTGGGCGGCAAGGGCAGCGACGCCGTCATCGACGTCGACTTCACCTTCCACCCCACCGGCGGTTCCGTCTCCGCTCCGCCGAGCGGCAACCTGACAAAGGTGGCCGCCTACTTCCGCGGCCTGCGGGAGCCGCGACGGTTCGTGATCGCCGGAGTGGCGGGGTCGGGCAAGACCGTCCTCGCGATCGAGTTGATCCTGAAACTGCTCGGCGGCAGGCAGCCCGACGACCGCATCCCGGTGCGGATCTCCGCGACCAGCCTGGATCCGGACGTACCGGTGAGGGAGCTGCTCGCCCGGCACCTGACCGCGACGTACGGGCTGAAGCCGGCGACCGCGCGCACGCTCGTGGAGGCGGAGAAGATCCTGCCCGTCGTCGACGGGCTCGACGAGATGGACGAGACCGACGAGCCGGGCTACGGGTCGCGGGCCGCCCGGGCGCTGCGCGCGCTGGAGGACTACGAGCACGGGCCGGACCGCTGCAGCCTGATCGTGACCTGCCGCACCGACCAGTACGACGCCCTGGTCGCCGACCGGGCCGTCCCCCGCGGCGTCGTCCGGGTCGACGTGGACAAGGTGCTCACCGACAAGGCGTGGCGGTTCATCCAGGCGGTCACCGACCAGGAGGACCCGGACCGCTGGCGGCCGGTGCTGGACGCGCTGACCCGCGACGGCCACGTCCTGGCCGAGGCGCTGAACACGCCGTGGCGGCTGACCCTGGCGGTCAGCGTCTACGAGGAACGCGATCCGCTCACCGGGCGTTACGTGCGCTCCCCCGAGGTCCTCACGGAGTTCGCCGACCAGTCGTCCGTACGGGAGCACCTGCTCGGCCTGTTCATCCCCGCCCGCCTGGCCGCGACGGACCCGGCGGGCAGGGGGCCCGGCGCCGAGCGGACGCACGCCTGGCTGGCCGTCCTGGCCGGTTACCTGCGCGGGAACGCGGGCCGGCCGCCGTTCCACGGGCGCGTGTTGTCCGGCACCGACCTGGTTCTGCACCAGTTGTGGCCGCTGGCGGGGGATCGCCCGCGGGTCATCGGCGCGCTGGTGGCCCTGGCGACCTGTCTTCCCGGGATCGGCGTGGTCGTCGCCGCCGCGGTCCTGGTGTTCTCGCAGATGGACGTCGTGGACGGCCGGCTGTCGGGCGCGGCGGTGGGCGCGCTCATGATTCTCTGGCTGCCCGGCGCGGTGTCGGTGGGCCTGCTGGCGGAGCCGTACAGGGCCTGGCGGGAGGTGTGGTCCACGGCGGACGAGGCCGGCTTCCGCCGGTTGCGCCGCGTACGTGACCGCAGGAGGGCCGTCGTGGAGGGCGTGCTCGCCGCCCTGTGCGGCTGCCTGGCGGGCGCGGCGGTCATCATGGAGTTCGACACCGCCCTCCCGCTGTGGGTGCCGGTCGTCTTCGGCGTCCTGTTCGGGATCGGGATGGCGAGCGGGAGGAGCGGGGAGAACGGGTACGCCGGTTCCTGGGACGGCGCCGACCCCAGGGCGATCATCCGCGACGACGTCGTCTCGACCCTGGTGGCCGCGCTCACCTTCGGTCCCGGATTCGGGTTCATCCTCGGGATCTGGTTCGCGGAGCTGCTGGAGGGGCTGTCGGTCGTCACGGCGGCCACCGCGAGCGCGGTGTTCGGCATGTCCCTGGTGGCGTCCTGGTCACCGTTGCTGGCGCGCCGCTACCTGGGGTTCCTGCTGTCCACGCGCGGCCGGCTGCCGTGGCGGCTCGGACGGTTCCTGCACCGGTGCTACGACGCGGGGCTGCTGCGGATCTCCGGGGTCGCCTACCAGTTCCGTCACCGCGAGCTCCAGGACTATCTGGCCGAGCACCCCACACCTCCGATAAATCCGACAAACGAGCACATACATGCACATACGGAGATAAGATGACCCAAGCCTTCCCTCTCCCCCGGAGAAGACGCCATGCGAAAGACCGTCCACATCCGTCCCATTGACGACCGCGTGGGGCACGAGGAGTCCCCGCAGTGCGCGTGCGGCCCCGCCCCGCAGGAGGTCTACCTCCAGGCGGACGAGCGGGTCATCGGCACCATCTACCGCCATCACCCCCTGGTCCCCTGCCAGGAATGGGAAGCCTCCTGACCATCCGCGCCTGCGCCGCACGCCGACGATGACCATCGCCTGCGTCGCAGGGGATGCTCTTTCTTGAGGCTCTCCTTGCCCTCATCGAAGACGGCCGAGGGCAGGACGGTCTCATGGCAGACCTTCCTTTTCAGGATCGAACGGACTTCGAGCACGCCGATCGCGGCTTCATCGCCAAGCTGACCCCCGGCGTGGTCAGGACGTCCGACGGCGAGGTCGTCTGGGACAACGACGCCTACGACTTCCTGGCCGGCGACTGCCCGCAGACCGCTCATCCGAGCCTGTGGCGGCAGGCGCAACTGTGCGCCCGGCAGGGCCTGTACGAGGTGACCGACGGCGTCTACCAGGTGCGCGGCCTGGACCTGTCGAACATGACCCTCGTGGAGGGCGACACGGGCGTCATCGTCATCGACCCGCTGGTCTCCGCCGAGTGTGCCGCCGCCGCGCTCCGGCTCTACCGCGACCACCGCGGCGACCGCCCGGTCACCGGGGTCGTCTACACCCACAGCCACGTGGACCACTTCGGCGGCGTACGCGGCGTCACCGACGGGAACGTGCCGATCCTGGCCCCCGCCCACTTCATGGAGCACGCCGTCGCGGAGAACGTCTACGCCGGCAACGCCATGAACCGCCGCGCCCTGTACATGTACGGCCAGCGGCTCCCCCGGTCCCCGGAAGGCCAGCTCGGCTGCGGGCTGGGCATGGGCACCTCGCAGGGCACCGTCTCGCTCATCCCGCCGACCGTGGACATCACCCGTACCGGGCAGGAGGAGACGGTCGACGGCGTACGCGTCGTCTTCCAGCTCACCCCCGGCACCGAGGCGCCCGCCGAGATGAACTTCCTCTTCCCCGACCGCCGTGCCCTGTGCCTGGCCGAGAACGCCACCCACAACCTGCACAACGTGCTCACCCTGCGCGGCGCGGTGGTCCGCGACGCCCGTGTCTGGGCCCGCTACCTGACCGAGGCCGTCGAGCTCTTCGCCGACCGGGCCGACGTCGCCTTCGCCTCCCACCACTGGCCCACCTGGGGCAGGGACGACATCGTCACCTTCCTGTCCCAGCAGCGCGACCTGTACGCCTACCTGCACGACCAGACCCTCCGCCTGCTCAACCAGGGCCTGACCGGCGCCGAGATCGCCGAGGTCATGCAGGTGCCGCCCGCGCTGGAGCAGGTCTGGCACACCCACGGCTACTACGGCTCGGTCAGCCACAATGTCAAGGCCATCTACCAGCGCTACCTGGGCTGGTTCGACGGCAACCCCGCCCACCTGTGGGAACACCCGCCCATCGAGCAGGCCCGCCGCTACGTCGAGTCGTTCGGCGGCACCTCGGCCGTGGTGGGGCTGGCCGACCGCTACATCGAGGAAGGCGACCTGCGCTTCGCCGCGACCCTGCTCAACCACGTCGTGTACGCCGACGAGAACGACGCCTCGGCCCGCAGGCTCCTGGCCCGCGTCTACACCCGCCTCGGCCAGGGCGCCGAGAACGCGACCTGGCGCAACTTCTACCTCACCGGCGCGGGCGAGCTGAAGAACGGCCCCTCACCGGGCTCCACCAGCACCACCACGCCGGACATGCTCAGCGCGCTGTCCAGCGAGCAGATCTTCGACTCCCTGGCCATCCGGGTGAACGGCCCCCATGCCTGGAACGAGCGCTTCGCCATCGACTGGCACCTCACCGACTTGGACGAACGCCACCGGACCACGATGTCCAACGGCGCCCTCGTCCACCAGAAGTCACCCACGGGCAACGGAGCCGACCTGACGCTGCGGCTGACCCGGCAGCGCCTGCTCGCCCTGCTCGCCGGTGACGGCGACGGGCCGGGCCACGGGCTTGACCACGACGGGATCGACCACGACGGTGACCTGACCGTCCTGCGCCGCCTGACCTCCGTGCTGGAGGAGCCCAAGCCCGACTTCGCCATCGTCACACCCTGAAACCGCAACCGCAGGAGATCCGCAATGAGCAACCTGATCGCCATCGCCTACCCCGACGTCCAGACCGCCATGTCCGTACGCGACCGCCTCGCGCAGATGCAGAAGGAGAACCTGCTCAAGCTGGAGGACGCCGCCGTCGTCGAGCGCAAGCGGGACGGCAAGATCAAGCTGCACCAGGCCACCAGCACGGCGGGCATGGGCGCGGCCGGCGGCGCCCTGTGGGGCGGCCTCATCGGCCTGCTGTTCCTCATGCCCCTGCTCGGCATGGCGCTCGGCGCGGCGGGAGGGGCCGTCGGCGGCGCGCTCACCGACACGGGCGTCGACGACGACTTCATGCGCGAGCTGGGCACCAAGCTCGAACCCGGCACCGCCGCCCTGTTCCTCCTGGTCGTCCAGAGCACCCCCGACAAGGTGATCCCGGAGATCGCCCAGTACGGCGGCCACATCCTGCAGACCTCGCTCAGCCACGAGCAGGAGGAGCAGCTGCGCGCCACCGCCCAGGCCGCCAGGACCGGCGCGTAGCCACCGGCCCCGGCGGGACGCCGCCGGTCCCGGCTCACGGGGAACGGATCAGGCCCCTCTTCGAGGCCGCGGCGACGGCCGCAGTGCGGGAGTCCACGTCCAGCTTGGTGTAGATGTGCGCCAGGTGGGTCTTGACCGTGGTCTCGCTGAGGAACATCGCCTTGCTGATCTGCCGGTTCGACAGGCCGGCGGCGACGTGCCCGAGGACCTCCAGCTCGCGCGGGCTGAGCGTGGCGTCGGGAGCGCGGACCCGGCCCAGCAGGCGTGAGGCCACGCTCGGCGCCAGGGCGCTGGCTCCCGCGGCGGCCGACCGGATGGCGGCGTGCAGGTCCTCCGACGGGGCGTCCTTGAGCAGGTAGCCGGTCGCTCCCGACTCGATGGCGGCCACGATGTCGGCGTCGGTGTCGAACGTCGTGAGCACCAGGACCCGGGGCCCGCCCAGGGCCACGATCCGGCGGGTCGCCTCGCTGCCGTGCATGCCCGCCCCCAGCTGGAGGTCCATCAGGACGACGTCGGGGGCGAGCGTGGCGGCCAGCTCCACGCCCTGCTCCCCCGTGGCGGCCTCGCCGGCCAGGTCGAAGTCGGGCTGCCCGGCGAGCATGGCGCGCAGGCCGGAACGGACGACGGGATGGTCGTCCACCAGGACGATCCGGATCACGGTCCCTCCAGGGGCGGCAGCGGCAGGGTGGCCACGACGGCCGTGCCCTCGCCGGGGGCCGACTCCACGGTGAGGCTGCCGCCCAGGGCGCTGACCCGCTCGCGCATCGCGCGCAGGCCGAAGCCGGCCGAACGTCCGGGATCGAAGCCCCGGCCGTCGTCGTACACGTCAAGCATGACCACGTCATCCAGGTACGTGAGGGTCACCCCGGCGTGACCGGCTCCGGAGTGGCGGCTGACGTTGCCCAGGGCGCCCTGGGCGATGCGCAGCAGCGTGGCGTCGTAGTCGGCGGGCAGCGGCGCCGGGATGCCGGAGATCTCGAAGCGCGCCCGGATGGGCGTGCCCGCCACGGCGGAGTCGCTGGTCCTGCGCAGCGCCGCGATCAGCGACGCGTGTTGCAACGCCGGAGGAGCCAGGCCGCGGACGAAGTTCCGGGCCTCCTCCAGGTTCTCCTTGGCCGCGTCCGCCGCCTCGGCGATGCGGCGCTCGGCGGCCGGGAGGTCTTCCGCCAGGTCCCGCCGGGCCGCGCGCAGGAGCAGGATGATGCTGGACATGCCCTGCGCCAGCGTGTCGTGGATCTCCCTGGCCAGGCGTTCCCGCTCGGCCAGCCGTACGGCGTCGCCCTCCGCCTTGAGCAGTTTCCCCCGCGTGCGGACCAGGTCGTCGATCAGCAGGCGGCGCTCCTCGCTCTCGGCGTGCAGCGCCTTGTAGACCATCGCCATCAGGGTGGCCACCGCCGCGCCGATCGTCGGGCCGATGACCAGGGAGGCGGTCAGCCGGCCCTCGTGCCAGGCGGCGGCCAGGACGGCCGCGACGGTCAGCGCCACCACGCCCGGCAGCGCGACCGCCAGGGGCAGGAGGTGGAGGTAGGCGAAGAAGAGCGGGAAGGCCAGCCAGACGAACTGCGGCGCGGCCAGGGCCAGCACCGCCCATCCGACCGTGGTCAGCACCAGCCAGACCCGGCCCAGCCGCAGGTGCGTCGGCCCGCCGAAGTGCGGCAGCCGCCCTTCGATCACGATGCCCGCCAGGTAGAGAGCCCCGAGGAGCGCTCCGCCCAGCACCAGCTCGTACCGCCCCTTCCCGGCGACGCCGGCCAGCGCGATCACCAGGAGGATCGCGAACGTGCCGTGCACGGTCCATCGGAGCAGCCGGAGGGCGGGCGGGAACGGATAGTCAGACATCTCTTACAAAGCGTATGCGACTGCCTCGCGTCCCAAATCGTCCGAAAGAAGTATTCGGGGCGGACCGCATGCACGATGCGCGCGTGAACCGGGCACCCGCACGCTGGGGAACGTCAATGTGACCTTCAACCGCAACGGGGGATGCGCCGTGTTCGTGGCGCTCAGAGACCTGCGCTTCGCGAAGGGACGGTTCGCTCTCATGGGCGCCGTCGTCTTCCTCATCACCCTCCTGGTGACCATGTTGTCCGGCCTGACCGCCGGGCTGGCGCGGGAGAACATCTCGGCCGTGGAGAGCCTGCCCGCCGGGCACCTCGTCTTCGCCGGCGGCGGGAAACCCGCCTTCGCCGACAGCCGCGTCACCGACCGGACCTGGCAGGAGTGGCGGCGGGTGGCCGGCGACTCCGTCGAGCGGCTGGGCGTGTCCATGTCCAGGCTCGGCTACGGCGGCGACCAGAGCGCGGGGGTGGCGCTGTTCGGCGTCCAGCCGGGCGGCGTCCTCGCCCAGGGACGGCCCGTGGACACGGGGAGGATCGTCCTGTCCGCCGCGCTCGCCGCCGACACCGGGGTGGGCACCGGTGACACGGTCCGGATCGCCGGCAAGGACTTCACCGTCTCCGGCGTCGGCGGCGAGGCGTCCTACAGCCACACCCCCGTCGTCTGGCTCGGCATCGGCGACTGGGAGTGGATGGGCCGCCAGGGCGGCGCGGACACCGTGGCGACCGTCCTGGCACTGCCCGACGACGGCGCCGATCGCCTGGCGTCGTCTCCCGGCGGCACGGACGGCCTGGCCGCGGCCGACGTCCGGATCGGCACCACGACGGTCCCGCTGTCCGACGCGCCCGCCGCGATCGGCTCGTTCTCCTCCGAGAACGGCTCCCTCCAGCTCATGCGCGGCTTCCTGTTCGCCATCTCGGCCCTGGTCATCGGGGCCTTCTTCACCGTCTGGACGATCCAGCGGCGCGGCGACGTCGCCGTGCTCAAGGCTCTGGGCGCGAGCTCCGGCTACCTCCTGCGGGACGCGCTGGCCCAGGCGGTCATCGTGCTGCTGGGCGGCGCGGGCGTCGGCGGCCTGCTCGGCGCGGGTCTCGGGGCGCTGGCCGAGGGGACCGTCCCGTTCGTGTTGTCGGTGACCACCACCGTCGTGCCGGTGGCCGTGATGGTCGTCCTCGGGGCGGCCGGAGCCGCGCTGGCCATCCGCAAGATCACCTCTGTCGACCCGCTGACCGCCCTGGGAGCCTCCCGATGACCCTCAAGCTCACCGACGTCGTCCTGACCTACCCCGACGGGGACCGTACGCTGACCGCGCTCGACCACGTGAGCCTGGCCGTCGCGCCGGGCGAGTTCACCGCGGTGGTCGGCCCGTCCGGCTCGGGCAAGTCCAGCCTGCTCGCCGTCGCCGCCACTCTGATCACTCCCGCGGCGGGCGACGTGGTCATCGCCGGGCAGGACGTCTCCCGCGCCGGCCAGGCGATCCGCACCAGGGTGCGCCGGGACCACATCGGCATCGTGTTCCAGCAGGCCAACCTGCTGCCCTCGCTCACCGCGCTCGACCAGCTCCTGGTGATGGCGCACCTGGCCGGCGAATCCCCCCGCGGCGCGGCCTCGCGGGCGCGGGAGCTGCTGCTCGCCGTCGATCTGGGCGGCAAGGAGCACAAGCGCCCGCACCAGTTGTCCGGGGGCGAGCGCCAGCGCGTCAACATCGCCCGCGCGTTGATGAACTCCCCCGAGGTCCTGCTCGTGGACGAGCCGACCAGCGCGCTCGACCACCACCGGGGCGAGCGGATCGTCTCCCTGCTGGCCGATCTCACCAGGAAGAACGACCTGGCCACCGTCATGGTCACGCACGACCTGGCCACCCTGGCGAAGGCGGACACCGTCCTGACCATGGACGACGGCAGGCTCGGCGAAGGCGCCGCCACCCGGGTCGCCTGATCCGGGGGCGCCGGGCCCTTCCCCGGCGTCCGGCCGGGTCAGCCGCGAGGGGTGAACTGGTCCAGGTCGTAGATGCCGAGCGCCTTCTCGATGTCGGCCACCTGCCCGACCACGCCGGTGAAGCCGGCCGCGCCGAAACGGCGGTGCTCCTCGTCCTCGAACGTCTCCGCCAGCTCGGTGAACTTCTCGGGCGGGATCACGTCCCGCATGGCGGGGAAGACCACGGTGTCCTCGCGGGCTTCGTGGGGCTCGTACATGCGGATGAAGGCGGCCATGTCGGCGGCCAGGCCGCGGCGGGCCACCTGGGGGGTGGGTCTGGCGGTGGCGTCCAGGATGCGGCCGGTCAGGACGCGTCCGCGCCGGTGCTGCCGGATCAGGACGGGGACGACGTCGGTGAGCTTGCCCGCCTTGACCAGGGGCGGGAAGACGTACCGCTCTTCGAGCTGCTCGTGGTACTGCTCGATGAAGGTGCGGATGATGCCGGCTCCGGCGTGCAGGGGCCGTACCGGCACCTGCTCTCCCGCGCCGATCCGCCGGACGCCTTCCCGGTAGATCAGCAGGACGCGTTTGAGCACTCCGTGCTCGCGCATGAGATCTTCGGGCGGCGTGACCGGCACTTCCCGCTCGGGGCCGGGGGCGGTGGTGGCCGTGGTGGGCGTGGTGGGCGTGGCGGCCGGGGTGGCCGTGGTGGCACTGCGGGCCTGTCCCTCGGTGTCGCAGCCGGTCAGCACCGCCGAGCCGCAGGCCAGGGCGACGGGCATGGCCAGCATCTCGCGACGGCGCACGCTCGGTGGCATGCGGCCTTCGCGCGTTTCGTCCCTCATGGTCAGCCCCCGTTCCCCAAGGTGGTGTTGCCCGTCCGCCGGTGTTCCGACGCGGATGCCCAGGTAATCCTTGCTTCTACCCGAAAGTTTCATATTTTCCTTGACAATTTTCGGCGCGCTTCACACACTGAGTCCCCGAGGCGATCTTGTCCCTTGACTCGCACACGGAGGCTCAGGCATGAGCGTCAACGCCCTGTCCCCACCAGCCACCCGCCGACGCCGCCGGACGCTGATCACAGCGGCCGCCGCGCGGAGCGGCGCCGACCGGCAAGGGCGACTCGTCCGGTGAACGGCGGCACCCCCGGCACGTGCGACCTTCCGTCGGCGTACCGCTGGAGCTCGACCGGCGCGCTGGCGACCCCGAAGTCCGGCTGGGTCTCCCTCAAGGACTTCACCGTCGCCCCCTACAACGGCAGGCACCTCGTCTACGCCACCACCCACGACACCGGGACGAAGTGGGGCTCGATGAACTTCAGCCCCTTCACCAACTGGTCCGACATGGCCTCGGCGAGCCAGAACGCCATGTCATCGGGCACCGTCGCGCCCACACTGTTCTACTTCGCCCCGAAGAACATCTGGGTACTCGCCTACCAGTGGGGCGGAACCGCCTTCTCCTACCGCACCTCCAGCGACCCCACCAACCCCAACGGCTGGTCAGCCCAGCAGACACTGTTCTCCGGCAGCATCTCCGGCTCCGGCACCGGCCCCATCGACCAGACCCTCATCGGCGACGACACGACCATGTACCTGTTCTTCGCCGGCGACAACGGCAAGATCTACCGGGCCACCATGCCCATCGGGAACTTCCCCGGCAGCTTCGGCACCACCTCGACCGTGGTCATGAGCGACACGACGAACAACCTGTTCGAAGCCGTCCAGGTCTACAAACTCCAGGGCCAGAACCGCTACCTCATGCTCGTCGAGGCGATCGGCGCCCAAGGCCGCTACTTCCGCTCCTTCACCGCCACCAGCCTGAACGGCACATGGACACCACAAGCCGCCACCGAGGCCAACCCCTTCGCCGGAAAGGCCAACAGCGGCGCCACCTGGACCAACGACATCAGCCACGGCGAACTGATCCGCACCAGCGCCGACCAGACCTTCACCGTGGACCCCTGCAACCTCCAACTCCTCTACCAGGGACGCAGCCCCAGCTCCGGCGGCGACTACGGCCTCCTGCCCTACCGGCCGGGCCTGCTGACACTCCAGCGCTGACGGCGTGACGGGGCCGGGAACGGGCCTCCCCGAGGTTCCCCGGAAAGGCCGGGAACGGGCTTTCCCGAGGTTCCCCGGAAACCCGTCGTGGGCGGGCTCGGCGCAAGGCCGGGCCCGCCCACGTCAGCTACGGCCGGTGTCGCCGCTCGCTGTGGCCGGTCCGCCCGCATGCGTCGGGCGGCCGGCGGAGGCTGTCATTCCCATCGTCCGCCGGGGTGCGCCCACGGCGGCAGGTCCTGGCAGCCGAAGGCCGATTTGTCGCAGTCCTCGTGCCAGTCCGGGTGCGGCTCGCAGTGACCCCAGTACGGCTGCTCCTTGTGGCAGTGCCCGGGGTGCGTCGGCGTCGGCGTCGGCGTCGGCGTCGGCTTCGGCGTGGGCGTTGGCTTCGGGGTCGGCGTGGGCGTCGGAGTCGGCGTCGGAGTCGGCGTGGGTGTCGGCGTGGGTGTCGGCGTGGGTGTCGGGGTCGGGGTCGGGGTCGGGGTCGGGGCGGGTGGGCGGTTGTAGACGGTGCAGCTGACGGCCGCGTCGCTCGGCACCTCGACCGTGAAGCCGAGCCCGCCGCTGTTGGTCACCGGCACCTCGATGTCGGTGTCGATCTCGCGGCAGACCGCGTTCTGCCCGCCCTGCGTGACCAGGGTGTGATCGGGGTGCTGCGTCTCGGTGACGGTGACGTCGGCCGAGGCCGCCTCGTTGAACGTGAGGTCGAAGTTGACCGACCCCGTGCCGTCGTCGATCGTCGACTCGGTGGCCGGCAGCCCGCCGATGCCCGGTGTGTCGGTCTCGGCGCCGAACTCCCAGCCGGCGCCGGCCGGGGTGGCGCCGGTGACGTCCTCACCGGTGTTGCCGGGCGGGACGATCTGCTTGATCACCGACAGCGACCCCTGGCACTGGGCCCGGACGATCTCCCGCAACGCCTGCCCGGCGGCGGCGTAGTCGCTGGTCTGGAAGTAGTCGGCGGCGACCGCGTTGGTGCCGTCGAAGGCGGTGGTGCCCGAGATGGCGCGCAGGTTGAGCGCGGTCAGGCCGGTCACGCCGTTGCCGACGCCGACGGCCAGGACGCGGGTGCCCTTGGCCTTGACCGCGTTGGCGGAGAAGATCCCGGCCTCCACCTCGGCGATGCGGGTGTTACTGCCGTCGCCGAGCAGGCTGTCGTAGTAGGTGGGGTTGCCGTCGGTGAGCACCACCAGCAGGTCGTAGCGCGGCGCCGCCTCGGCGACCGCCGCCAGGCCGCGGTCCCAGTTGGTGCCGCTGCCGAGCTGCCAGTCGGCGTACAGGCTCTTGAACGCGTCGGCGCCCGCCTCGGTGGACACCGGCATGAGCTCGGGATTGTTCGTGGTGCCGGCGCTGGGCGAGCCGCGGTCGAACGTGAACAGCGCCATCCGCGACGGCGTGCCGGTCAGCGCGTCGGTGAAGGTGTCGGCGGCCTCCTTCAGGTCGGGCAGCGCGCTGCCCACCGAGGCCGACAGGTCGAGCAGCAGCGCGACGTCGAGGCCGCAGGTCAGATCGGGCTGGGGGTTGACCCGTGACTGCTGCCAGATCCCGGTCGAGGCGGTGGCGTCCCCGCGGGTGTTGTTGATCATGAAGTCGCGGGTGGAGCTGTACGTGGTGTCGCTCTCCAGCGCGGGGGTCTGGAAGACGTACGGCGTGGCGACGGAGTTGGACCCGCTGCCCCGGCCGGTGCGCAACTCGGGGTTGGTGTACCAGCCGCCGGGGGCGGAGATCTGCTTGACGTAGAAACGCGCGCCCTCGTTGGCGCCGCCCGGCGCCGTGTCGGGGACGACGAAGCTGCAGTCGCCGTCGTCGTCCGACACGCACACGCCCCAGTCGCCGTCGACCGGGGTGGTGGCGTCGGGGCCGGTGAACAGGCCGAGCTCGACCCCGGCCAGCGGGCCCACCGCGGTGTCGCCGATCCGGTCACCGCCGGTCTTCACCGTCACCACCGACGTGTCCGGCGACGGGTCGGGCACGACCAGAGGGGACGACGGGACCGCGAGCAGCCCCGCACACAACACCTTCGCCATCCTGGTGGCGACTATACGAACACTCTTCATCTTCCCCCCTGGGCGAACAGATCACTACGGACTGTAACCAGAGGTGGATCAAGGAACGCTTCCGCCGTTTCCGGCGACGCGGGCAATGCGAACCGCAGCTTGAGCCGCGCTTGACCCAGGCCGGGCCCCCGCCGTCAGCCCCTCGTACGGTCGGTGATCCAGCGGGCGGCGAGCAGGCCGGAGACGGCGGTGAGCACGGCGCCGGCGACGACCGTGGCGCCGAGCCCGAGCGCGTCGGCCAGGACACCGGCGACGAGGGCTCCCGCGGCGTAGCCGATGTCGCGCCAGAAACGGTAGGCGCCCAGGGCGTTGGCACGCCAGGCGGGATGGGCGTGGTCGGAGACGGAGGCGATCAGGGCGGGGTAGACCATGGCGGTGCCGAGCCCGAGGGCGACGGCGGACAGGCCCCCGGCGAGCAAGGGGGTGTCCAGCAGGGCGAGCGCGAGGAGCAAACCTGCGGCCTGGACGAGCATGCCGGTGACGATGAGGGGTTTGCGGCCGACGCGGTCGGCGAGGTGACCGGCCGGGATCTGGCCGATGCCCCACAGGAGCGGGTACAGCCCCTTGATCAGCCCGACGGCGGCCAGCCCCAGGCCGTGGTCGGTGAACAGGAGGGGGAAGACGCCCCAGGTGAGGCCGTCGTTGAGGTTGTTGACGAGGCCGGCCTGGCTGACGCCGCGCAGCGAACGGTCGCGCCAGGAGGTGCGGGCGAACACGGCCGCCGGGCCCGGGGTCCCACCGGCGGCCAGGGGCCGGGGATGCCGGTCGAGTTCGAGGGCCACATGGGCGGCGGTGTCGCGGACGACCAGGGCCAGCGCCAGGCCGGCCGCGACGAAGACGACGCCGACGAGCTCGGGGACGGGACGCAGGCCGTAGCCGGTGGCGAGGTAGCCGGTCAGCAGGGCGGTGGCGCCGACGGCGGTGTACCCGGCGGCCTCGTTGAGGCCCGTGGCGAGACCGCGCCGGGCGGGCCCGACCAGGTCGATCTTCATGTTGACGGTCATCGACCAGGTCAGGCCCTGGTTGAGGCCGAGCAGGACGTTGGCGGCCACGATCCACCCCCAGGAGGGCGCCCAGGCCAGGACGAAGGGGACGGGGATCCCGATCAGCCAGCCGGCGACGAGGAGCCGCTTGCGGCGGAACCGGGCCGTCAGGGCGCCGGCGGCCAGGTTGGTGAACGCCTTGGTGAGGCCGAAGGCGACGATGAAGGAGAAGACGGCGAGGTCGCTGGTCAGGCCGAAGGTGTGGGCGCCGATGAGCGGCACGGTGGTGCGTTCGAGACCGACCAGGCCGCCGACGGCGACGTTGACGACGACCAGCAGGGAGAACTGGAGCGCGTTCACCCGAAGCCCGAGGCGTACGGGCGGCCGGCCGGTCGGGGCGGGCGCGGGGTTGGTCTTCACGGGCGGGGGTCCTTCGCACCTGGAACGCGCCGGAGAGCGGCAGGGGTGTACGTCCAGGTCACCATACCCCCCCAGGTATTCTGGACGATACCCAGAGGGGTATTTGACATCCTCTTCACGCACAACCTACTGTCGGGTCCAAGATACCCGGGGGGGTATCAAGCCTCCACCCCGCCGGCCGCGTTCCTCACGAAGGGATTGCCGTGTTCTTCACCCAGTACTACCTGGACTGCCTCTCGCAGGCGTCGTACATGATCGCCGACGAGGGCACCGGCCAAGCGGTGGTCGTCGACCCCCGTCGGGACATCTCCGAGTACCTGGCCGACGCCCGCGCGCACGGCTTCACCGTCGTCGGCGTCGTCAACACCCACTTCCACGCCGACTTCGTCGCCGGGCACCTGGAGATGGCCGACGACACCGGCGCCTGGATCGGCTACGGCCGCCGCGCCGAGACCGAGTACCCGATCCGCAAGCTCGCCGACGGCGAGCGCATCTCGCTCGGCGACGTCACCCTGGAGATCATGGAGACGCCCGGCCACACCCCGGAGTCGATCAGCGTCCTGGTCCACGAACGGGCCGAGGACCGCGTCCCGTACGGGGTGCTGACCGGCGACGCGCTGTTCATCGGCGACGTCGGCCGCCCCGACCTGCTCGCCTCCGTCGGCGTCACCCCCGAGGAGCTGGGCACGATGTTGTACGACAGCGTGCAGAACAAGCTCATGGGCCTGGCCGACGAGGTGCGGGTCTTCCCCGCGCACGGCGCCGGCTCGGCCTGCGGCAAGAACCTCTCGACCGAGAAGCAGTCGACCATCGGCGAGCAGCGGGCCACCAACTACGCCTGCGCGCCGATGGACCGGGAGACGTTCGTCGCGCTCGTCACCGCCGGCCAGCCGGCCGCGCCCGGCTACTTCGCCTACGACGCCGACCTCAACCGCAAGGACCGCGCCCGCCACGACGCCTCGGCCGCCCCCCGGCCGCTGACCCTCGCCGAGTTCACCGGGCTGCGGGCCGCCGGCACGATCGTGGTGGACGCCCGCGACCCGCAGGACTTCGCCGCCGGGCACCTGCGCGGCGCGGTGAACGTGCCCGCCGACGGGCGCTTCGCCGAGCAGGCGGGGACCGTGCTCGCCCCGGCCGACGAGCTCGTCGTCCTGGCGCCGCAGGACCGGGAGGAGGAGGTCGTCACCCGCCTGGCCCGGATCGGCTTCGACCGGGTCGCGGGCTACCTGCGCAACCCCGACGACGCGCTGGTGGCGCTCGCGGGCGAGGTCGCCCCGGCCGGCCGCCTGACCGCCGCGCAGCTGCGCGCCGCCCTCGCCGGCGACGCCCCTCCGGTCGTCGTGGACGTCCGCACCTCCGGCGAGCGCGAGGCGAACGGCTTCATCGACGCCGCCGTGCACATCCCCCTGAGCGAACTGCCCGCGCGCAGCCACGAACTGCCCGCCGACCGGCCCCTCGTCCTGCACTGCGCGGGCGGTCACCGCTCGTCCATCGCGGCGAGCCTGCTGCGGCACCGCGGCTTCCAGGACGTCTCCGACATCCTGGGCGGCTACGCCGCGTGGGCCCTGTCGGCCGCCGAGCCGGCCGGCGTCTGACCTCACCGGCTTCCGCACGCCTCCTCGATACCCCCCTGGGTATCAGAACCTGAAGGAAAGTCTCATGATCACCTCCTCCCTCACCCCCGCCCTGCTCCAGCGGCTCGTCGCCGAAGGACGGGCGCCCCGCCTGCTCGACGTGCGCACGCCCGGCGAGTTCCGTACGTCGCACATCGCGGGCTCCTACAACGTGCCCCTGAACACCCTGCGCGAGCACCGGGCCGAACTCCTGGCCCACCTCGACGAGGAGGTCGTGCTCGTCTGCCGTTCCGGGGCCCGTGCCGCCCAGGCCGGGCAGGCCCTCGCCGAGGCCGGCCTGCCGAACCTGCGGGTCCTGGAGGGCGGGATCGTCGCGTGGGAGACGGCCGGCGCGTCCCTGGAGCGGGGGCCCGAGCGGTGGGACATCGAGCGCCAGGTCCGGCTCGTGGCCGGGTCGATCGTCCTGGCCACCGGTCTCGTCGGGATCTTCGTGCCCGGCGCGCACCTGATCGGCACCGCGATCGGCGCCGGCCTGACGTACGCGGCGGTCAGCAACTCCTGTGCCATGGGCGTCCTGCTGTCCAGGCTGCCCTACAACCGCGGGCCGCGCCCCGACATCCGCACGGTGATCGCGCAGCTGCGGAGCACCCCGTGACCGTCCTGATCGTCGCGGCGTCCCTGCTCGTCGGCGTCAGCCTCGGCGTACTCGGCGGCGGGGGGTCGATCCTGACCGTGCCGATCCTGGTCTACCTGGCCGGGCAGGACACCAAGGAGGCGATCGCCACCTCGCTGTTCGTGGTCGGCGTCACCAGCCTGGCCGCGCTGGTCCCGCACGCGCGGGCACGGCGGATCCGCTGGCGCACCGGGCTGCTCTTCGGCGCGTTCAGCATGGCCGGCGCGTACGGCGGCGGACGCCTCGCCGAGTACGTCCCCGGCACGGCGCTGCTCGTCGCCTTCGCCCTGATGATGCTGGCCACGGCGGTCGCGATGCTCCGCAGGCCTCGGCCGGGCCGGAAGAAGGCGCGGCCGGCCGACGGCGACCTGCCGCTGAAGCACATCGCGGTGGAGGGGCTCGTCGTCGGCGCCGTGACGGGGCTGGTCGGCTCCGGCGGCGGGTTCCTCGTCGTCCCGGCCCTCGCCCTGCTCGGCGGGCTGCCGATGGGCGTCGCGGTCGGCACCTCGCTGCTCGTCATCGCCATGAAGTCCTTCGCCGGGCTCGCCGGGCACCTGGCGGGCGTGGCGATCGACTGGCGCCTGGCCCTGACCGTGACGGCGGCCGCGGTGCTCGGCAGCCTGGCCGGCGGCCGGCTCGCGGGCCGCATCCCGCAGGACGCGCTGCGCACGGCGTTCGGCTGGTTCGTCGTCGTCATGGGCGTGTTCGTGCTCGTGCAGCAGGTGGACACCGCCGTCTGGAGCCATCCGGCCACGTGGGCGGGGCTCGTCGCCGTACTGGCCGCCGCCCTCGCCACCCGTCGGTGGCGCGCCTCAGGCGCCGGCTGACGGTTCGGGGGACGCCGGTTCGTCGCGTACCTGGGCGGCCGTGACCGCGACGGTGGTGACGATGTCGGCCACGGTGGCGCCCCGGGACAGGTCGTTGACCGGCCTGCGCAGCCCTTGCAGCACCGGCCCCACCGCGACCGCCCCCGCGCTGCGCTGGACGGCCTTGTACAGGTTGTTGCCGGTGTTCAGGTCGGGCACCACGAAGACCGTGGCGTGTCCGGCCACCTGGCTGCCGGGCATCTTGGCCCGCGCGACGGCGGGGTCCACCGCGGCGTCGTACTGGATGGGCCCTTCCACCTGGAGGTCGGGACGCCGCTCACGGACCAGCTCGGTGGCGGCGCGCACCTTGTCGACCTCCGCGCCCGCCCCCGAGGCGCCCGTCGAGTACGACAACATCGCGATCCTCGGCTCGACCCCGAACATCGCCGCGGTGCCGGCCGAGGCGATCGCGATGTCGGCGAGCTGCCCGGCGCTCGGGTCGGGGTTGACCGCGCAGTCGCCGTACACCAGGACGCGGTCGGCCAGGCACATGAAGAACACGCTGGAGACCAGCCCCAGCCGCAGGATCTCGAACGCCGGCCTGATCGTGTGCGCCGTGGTGTGCGCCGCGCCGGAGACCATGCCGTCGGCCAGGCCGGTGTGGACCATCAGCGTGCCGAAGTAGGAGACGTCGGTGACGGTGTCGCGGGCCAGCTCGACGGTCATCCCCTTGTGCGCCCTGGCCTCGGCGTAGGCATGGGCGAACCGCTCGCGCAGCTCCGGGTCGAACGGGCTGAGCACCCTGGCCGCGTCCAGGTCCAGGCCGAGCTGGGCGGCCTGGACCCTGATGCGTCCGGCGTCGCCGAGCAGGGTGAGGTCGGCCACGTCGCGGCGCAACAGGACGTCGGCCGCGCGCAGGATGCGTGGCTCCTCGCCCTCGGGCAGCACGATGTGCCGGCGCCGGGCGCGTGCCCGGTCCAGCAGCTCGTACTCGAACATCAGCGGCGTGACGACGTCGGTCTTGGCGATGTCCAGCCGGTCCAGCAGCAGCCGGCCGTCCACGTGCGCGGCGAACAGGCGCAGCGCCGCGTCGATCTTCCCGCCCGCCTCGGGCGTGAACCGCCCCTCCACGGCCGAGAGCCGGGTCGCGGTGTCGAAGGTGTCGTGACCGGTGGCGATCACCGGCAGCGGGATCGCCATGCCGCGCAACAGCCGTTCCACGGGGTCGGGCAGGTCCGTGCCGCCGGTGAGCACCACCGCCGACAGGGACGGGAAGCCCGGCGCCGTGTGCGCGGCGATCAGGCCGGGCAGCAGCGCGGCGGCCCGGTCGGACGGGATGATCACCGCCGCGCCCTCGGTGAGGCGTTCCAGGATGCCGGGCAGCGACATCGCGCCCACCATCAGCGCGCTCGCCTCCCGGCCGAGCCCGTCACGCTCGCCGAGGAAGAACCGGCCCTCGCACGCGTCCAGCAGGTCGGCCACCGTCGGCGCGCGCAACGAAGGGGTCTCCGGCAGCACGAAGACCGGCGTCGCATGGCTGATCGCGGGCGGCCCGCCGGCCGACCGGGTGACCACGACCGCGAGCTCCTGGGCGTGATGGTGGGCCAGCTCCCTGGACGACAGCTCGACCGCCGCGGCGATCCGGGCGGCCGTCCGGCCCCTTCCGCTCACCACGTTGATCACGGGTGTGCCCAGGTCGGCGGCCAGCCGGGCGTTGAACCCGAACTCCGTCGGCGCCCCCACGTCGGTGTAGTCGGTGCCGACCACCACGACCGCGTCGCACCGCCTGGCCAGCGCGCGGAAGCGGGCCACGACGTCCCCCGCCGCCCGCTCGACGTCGGCGTGCACCTCGTCGTAGGTGACCCCCGCGCACGCCTCGTAGGGCAGGGCGAGCTGGAACCGGCTGCGGATGGTGTTGATCAGGCCGTCCTCGCGGCCGGCCCGTACCACCGGCCGGAACACCCCCACGGTTCCCACCTGCCGGGACAGCAGCTCGACCAGTCCGAGGGCGACGGTCCCCTTGTTGCTTCCCGCTTCACCCGCGGCGACATACACAGCACGTGTCATGACACTCATTCTCGATGTCCTAGTACGTCCGAAATGCCACGGGCCCACCCCGCCGAGGGGTGGGCCCGTGGCCTGGGTCCGGCTACCTGAGCCAGGCGTTGCGGCGGACGATCGGCAGGTTGCCGAGTCCGAGGGTGGCGCCGGCGCCGGTCAGGGCCAGGCCGATGAGGACGATGGCGTAGATGATGTGCTCGTCCAGGAAGGGGTTGGTGGCCAGGGGGAGTTCGGCGGCCCACATCAGGGCCAGCATGAGGGTTCCGGTGACGGCGGCGATCCGGGTGCCGACGCCCAGGACCAGGGCCAGGCCGATGCCCAGGAGACCGGCCATGAACAGCCAGTCCACCCACGCCTGACCGGCCAGGTTCGCGAACAGGCCGCCGAGCGCGTTCTCGCCGGTGCCCTTGAGGAAGCCGGTCGTCGGGCTGCCGCCCGCCAGCCACGCCTTGTTCGCCGGGGTCGCGAAGCCCCAGCCGAACGTCTTGTCCAGGAACGCCCACAGGAAGATCCAGCCGATCGCGATCCGGGCGACCGCCCAGACGTAGTCGACCGGGGTGCGCGCCGCCTTGCCGGCGGCGACGTCCATCACGGGGCGGTGAATGGTGGTGGCCATGGCGGGCCTCCCTTTCAGGGGGTGTACGTCCTTGTTCGCACCTCCATTCCACTGGTTCCGTCCGCTCGCGGTCAGTGTCGTACGCCCCCCGCTGGAAGGACCTTGGTCCCTCTCACTCCAGGACGTCGGACAGCGGGCGCCGGGGCGTCTCCTTGCCCTCGTGGGTGACGCCGAGCCGCATGATCATTTGTGGGTACTCGCCCGAGAAGAGCTCCAGACGCAGGAACTCGCGCAACAGGTCCAGCTCGAGAGCCTGCGTGTGGAAGGCGGCGCTCACCCCGTGCGCCGAGGCGTGCAGCAGCACCCGTTGCAGCGCCTGCCCCGCGACCAGCCACTGCTCGCGGCCGTCCGCCCGCGTCGTCAGCACGGCCACCACCCCGGTCGCCGTCTCCTCCTGACCGCCGGGCGAACCCCAGCCGTGCCGCCACGAATAATGACGCTGAGGGAACTGCGCCTCCGTCGGCGCGCCCTCCGCCGGATAACTGCCGGCGGGCACGCCGTCGGCACGGGTGCTGCCCGGCGGCCTGGCCCACGCGACGAGCTCCAGGCTGAACCGCTGATCCTGGGCCTGGACACCCTGCGCCGCCCGGGTGAGCGCCGCCAGAACCTCCACCGCCTCCCCCGACCGGACGGGCGTCAACTTCGCCCCCTCGCCCATCGCCCCCATCACCAGCGACTCCACCAGCCGATCAGGTACGGGGACGTCGGCGAAACCCGCCCGATGCGTGTGACGCCGCTCGATCTCACCCCCCAGCACCCGAGTGACCTCGTCAGGCTCGCACTCCCGCCCCGGCCTGATCGTCGCCAGCAACCCCGGCCGATCGGGATCGGGCAGGATCCGCACGACCGGCTCGAACCCCTGACACCGCATCGCCGTACGCATCGTGAACAGCGCCGCGCCACAACTGATCACCAGCTCCCGGCCCGTCACGTCACCGGCCGACAGTTTCCTGGCCGTGTCGGCCTTCAACCCGATCTCCTCGTCGGAGACGGAGAAGACCCACGGCTGGGTGTTGTGCACGGAAGGAGCCCATCGGCCGGCCTCGACCGCCGCGTCCATGGCCTGCCTCGGCGAGCGCGTGCTCATGGTCCACCTCCAGAAGACGATGAGCACAGCGCATCACATCGGTGACCCTCAGTGAAGCAGCCCCGCCCCATCAAAGGACCAAGGGCCCTGTCTGGGGGGTGAGGCAGGTGGGTAGCGTCATCGACATGGCCGTCCTCGACCTGAACCGGCTGCGGGCCGTGGTCCCCGGCACCGGGGGGGTGCGGGTGCGCACCTCGCCGGCCTCGCGCGACCTCTCCGTGGGGTCGCGATGAACCCGTGGACGCTCACGTACGAGGGCTTCGCCCCGGCCTCGGAAGGGCTGCGCGAGGCGCTGTGCACCCTCGGCAACGGCCGCTTCGCCACCCGCGGCGCCACGCCCGACGGCCGGATCCGCACGCCCGGCACCTACCACGCGGGCTGCTACGACCGTCTGGCCTCCGAAGCGGGCGGCCGGACGGTCGTCAACGAGGACCTGGTCAACCTGCCCGATTGGCTGCCGCTGACCTTCGCCACGCCCGGCGAGGACTGGTTCGGCCCGGAGCTGGCCGAGCTGCCGGACTACACCCAGGAGCTCGACCTGCGCCACGGGGTGCTGCTGCGGGAGCTGCGCTGGCGGGACGGGCAGGGCCGCGTCACCCGGGTGCGGCAACGCCGCCTGGTCTCCATGGCCGATCCCTCCCTGGCCGCGCTGGAGACGACCTTCACGGCGGAGAACTGGTCAGGGCCGCTCCGCGTCCGCGCCGGGCTGGACGGGCGCATCACCAACGAAGGCGTCGAACGCTACCGCGACCTGCGCGGCGACCACCTGACGGAGCACGCCACGGGCCGCCAGGACGAGCTGACCTGGCTGACCGCGACCACCCGCTCCTCCCGCGTCACCGTCGCGCTCGCCGCCCGCCTCGACGGCCCCGCCCCCGGCTCCGGCCGCGTCTTCGTGGAGCGCGACCACGTCACCAGCGAGCACGTGCTGACGGTCGTCGAGGGCACGCCGGTGACGTTCACGAAGGTCGTCGCCCTGCTGACCTCGCGCGACCCCGCCGTGCACGACCCGCTGTCGGCCGCCCTGCGGCGCGCGGGGACGGCTCCGGGCTTCGCCGAGCTGCTGGAGGCGCACGCCGCGGCCTGGGAGCGGCTGTGGGATCGGGCCGAGCTCAACGTGGACGGGCCGGAGCTGTCGCAGATCGTCCACCTGCACATCTTCCACCTGCTCCAGACCTTGTCCCCGCACACCGCCGACCTCGACGCCGGGGTGCCCGCGCGGGGGCTGCACGGCGAGGCGTACCGGGGGCACGTGTTCTGGGACGAGCTGTTCGTCCTGCCCTGGCTCAACCTGCGCTTCCCCGAGATCTCCCGCGGCCTGCTGCGCTACCGGTGGCGCCGCCTGCCCGAGGCCCGCGCGGCGGCCCGGTCGGCCGGGTACGACGGCGCGATGTTCCCCTGGCAGAGCGGCAGCGACGGCCGCGAGGAGACCCAGACCTTCCACCTCAATCCCGACTCCGGACGCTGGCTGCCGGACGTCTCCCACCTCCAGCGCCACGTCGGCCTCGCCGTCGCCTACAACGTGTGGCAGTACCGCCTGGCCACCGGCTCGATGCCGTCGTGGTGCGCCGACCTGATGATCGGCATCGCGCGGTTCTTCGCCTCGCTGGCCGTGCTCGACCCCGGCTCCGGCCGGTACGAGATCCGCGGCGTCATGGGCCCCGACGAGTACCACACCGCCTACCCCGGCGCCGCCGGACCAGGCCTGGCCAACAACGCCTACACCAACGTCATGACCGTCTGGCTGCTGCGGCACGCCCTGCAGCTCGGCTCCCAGATCGGTGCTGTGGACGCGCGGGAGGCGGCGCGCTGGCAGGACATCACCCGCCGCATGCGGGTGGACTTCCACGACGGCGTCATCAGCCAGTTCACCGGTTACGCCGACCTCGCCGAGCTCGACTGGGAGCGGTACGCGGGCGTGCGCCGCCTCGACCGGGCCCTCGAAGCCGACGGCGACGACGTGAACCGCTACAAGGCGTCCAAGCAGGCCGACACGCTGATGTTGTTCTACCTGCTCAGCGCCGACGAGCTGCTGGCGATCCTGGACCGGCTCGGCTACCCGGCCGACCCCGGCCTGATCCCGCGCACGATCGGCTACTACCTCGACCGCACCAGCCACGGCTCCACCCTCAGCGCCGTCGTCCACGCCTGGGTGTTGTCGCGCTGCGACCGGGCGCGCTCCTGGCAGTTCTTCGCCGAGGCGCTGCTCGGCGACGTGCACGACGTCCAGGGGGGTACCACCGCGGAGGGCGTCCACCTGGGCGCCATGGCCGGGACCGTGGACATGTTGCAACGCTGCTACCTGGGCCTGGAGCCGAGGCCCGACGGGCTGCTGCTCAACCCGCTGGTGCCCGGACGGCTGGGCACGCTGTCGTTGCCGGTCCTGTTCCGCGGGCGCCGGATCACCGTCGAGGCCGACCACGAGAGCACGCGGGTCGACGGTGTCCCCGTGCCGGGCGGTGTCGGCCTCGTCCTCACGGAGAAGGAGATGATCATGACGAACAGTGGTGACTTCGGACGCCGGGTGACCTACCACCGCGACCGGCTCGGCCTCACGATCGACCAGCTCGCCGACCGCGCCGACATGTCCCCGGGCTATGTCACGTACCTGGAGGGCCACCTCGGCATCCCCGACAGGAACACGGTGACCCGCCTGGCCACCGCCCTGGAGACGACCCCGCAGGACCTGCTCGGCGGCGGGCGCGACCGCCCGCCGGGGCCCGGCGCGGGCCCGGACGAGCCGGTCCTGGAGGTCCTGGACGCCGAGGAGTGCCTGCGCCTGGTCGCGCCGGGCGGCATCGGGCGGATCGCGTTCAACGGCTCCCACGGGCCCACGGTGCTGCCCGTCAACTACCGGCTGCACGACGGCGCCGTGCTGTTCAGGACCGCCCGCGGCGGCCCCATGGACCAGGACCTGCGCACCGGCCTGGAGGGCGTGGACATCATGATCGGCTTCCAGGTGGACCGCATCGACGAGGTGCGCAAGGAGGGCTGGAGCGTCCTTATCCAGGGCCCCGCCCACCACGTGCCCGAGGACGAGGTCGCCAAGCTGGCCGAGGCGGGCGTCACGCCCTGGGCCGGCGGGGAGCGCCATCTGTACATCCGGATCGTCCCGCACCAGGTCACGGGCCGCCGCGTGCACGGCCTGTGAGGGCGGCGGCCGGCGTCACACGGGCGCGGCGGGCCGCAGCAGCGCCTGTTGCAGCGTCCTGCCGAGGTCCGCGTCCGTGATCATGCCGGTGACCAGCCCGCCCTCGACGACCACGGCCCGCAGGCCGCCCGTCCGCGAGGGACGCTCCAGCAGGGCGGCGGCGTCGTCGTCCGGCGACAGGACGCGCGGCGGTTTCTGGCCCATGACCAGGGCCTCCACCCTGGTGTCCGCTCTGCGTTCTGCGGGCACGGCGAGAAGGGACTCCAGCGACACCACGCCCAGCGGAGCGCCGTCGAACCCCACGACGGGGAAGACCGACTGGTGGGAGCCGAGCACCACCGTGTCGACCAGCCCCTGCACGGTCAGCCACGCGGGCGCCAGGTCCGGCGTGGCCGTCATGACGTCCCGCACCGACACGCCGCCGAGTCCGCGCCGGGCCGTCCTGCTCAGGATCTCGCTGCGGGCGGCGCCCGCGATGTACCAGCCGGTGATCACCAGCCACATCCCGCCCAGCGGGCTCCACACCCAGATCACCATGAACCCGGCGAAGGTCAGGGCGAGACCGATCCCGTAACCGGATCTCGCGGCGCCCGCGTCGGCGCGGGCCCGATCTCCGTAGCGGCTCCACAGCAGCCCGTGCAGCACCCTCCCGCCGTCGAGCGGGCTGCCCGGCAGCAGGTTGAACACGCCCAGGATCAGGTTCATCATGGCCAGCCACGCCGCGGCGGCCCTGGGTACGCCCGGCGGCAGCACCGCCGCGACGGCGAAGGCCAGGCCGGAGAGCAGCAGGCTCGCGGCGGGGCCCGCGGCCGCCGTCGCCACCTCGCCCGCGGGCGTCCTCGCCTCGTCGCGGAACTCCGTGACGCCTCCCAGCGCCCAGAGCGTGACGCTCTCCACCTCCATGCCGCACCGCTTGGCCGTGAGCGCGTGCGCCAGTTCGTGCGCGAGCAGGGACGCCATGAGCAGCAGCCCGATGACCACTCCGGCCACCCAGTACGCCGTCCTGCCCGCGCCCGGGGCGGCTGTGGCCAGGACTCCCGAGCCCAAGGCCACCACCACGAGCGCGACGATGCCCAACGCCGACCAGTGAGCGCCGACGGGTATTCCGGCCACCCGTCCGAAGCGCAGGGTTTGCCTCATACTTCCAGCTTGCACGCTTCTATGCCCTCCTGACCAGGGACGTTCCCCCAAGCCCCGCCGGCAGGGCCTTCAGGGACGGACCACCGCGACGGGACAGCGGGCATGGTGCAGCACTCCCCTGCTGATCGAGCCGAGGAGCAGCGAACCGAATGTGCCGCGCCCGTGGGAGCCGACCACGACCAGATCGCACGGGGCGCCGGTGAGCGCCTCGACCGGGTGCGCGCTCTGGACGTCCTCGATCACGTTCACCTCGGGACATCTCTCCCTCCATCCGGCGGTCCGGCCGCGGACCACCTCGTGCTGGGCGGCCCGGACGTCGTCCAGGTCGTAGGCGATCTCGGGGGCGAAGGCGTGCACGGGCAGTTGCCAGGCGTGGATCAGGCGGAGCGTGGCGCCGCGCGACCTGGCCTGCTCGAAGGCGTAGCCGATCGCCGGCTCGCAGGTGCCGGAGTCGTCGATGCCGACCCCGATCTCGCCGACCGGCTCCCGCCCGTCGGCGCGCACCACCACGACCGGGCAGGCGACGTGCCCGGCGACGTGCATGGTCACCGACCCGAGCAGGGCTCCGGCGAACCCGCCCAGCCCCCGGTTGCCGATGACCAGCTCGTCCGCCTGCCGCGCCTGCTCCTGGAGGACGGCCGCGGGCGCCCCCTCGACGACCTCGGCGCGCGTCCGGAGCGACGGCTGCCGGGCGCGCGCGACCGCTGTCGCGGCCTCCAGCACCCTGGAGGCCGCCATCAGCAGGTAGTTGCCCTGGCCGTAGTCGGGGAACCTGGTGACGGCGTACGGCTGCCGGTCCAGGGCGTGCACGATGCGCAGCTCCGCGCCGGTGCGCGCCGCGTCGTCGGCGGCCCATTCGACCGCCGCGGACCCGGGGGCCGAACCGTCGGCACCCACCACGATCAGACCGGCCAAGAGACCCCCTCGTCCGCATGCGGCCGTACCACCGCCACCGGGCAGGCCGCGTGGTGCAGCACCCCGTGGCTGACCGAGCCGAGCACCGCGGAGGAGAAGCCGCCCCGTCCGCGCGAGCCGACCACGACGAGGTCCGCGGCGGCGGTCGCCTCGGTGAGCGCGGCCACCGGATGGCCGCGCACCTGCTCGTCGGTGATCACGACGTCGGGGTTCTCGTTCCGCCACGGGGTCACCCGCGCGCGGGCCGCCCTCGCCTCCTCCTGGAAGGAGTCGGCCAGCAGGTGGCTGTAGGCCGCCCAGTACGGCGAGACCGCCGGCGCCTGCCAGGCGTAGACCACGTGCAGGCGGGCGTGGCGCGCACGGGCCTGCTCGACGGCGTACGCCATGGCCTGCCGCGACCCCGCCGAGCCGTCGTCACCGGCCACCACCAGATCGTGCCGGACGGCGACGACCCCGCGGACGATCACCACGGTCCCCGCGGCGTGCCCGGCCACGGCCCCGCCCACCGACCCGAGCACCATGCCGGCGAACCCGCCCATGCCCCTGCTGCCCAGCACCAGACTGTCGGCGGAGGCCGATTCGAGGATCAGCGCGTCGATCACGTTGCCCGCCAGCATCTCGGCGACGACCTCGACGTCCCCGCTGATGGCGCGGGCCCTGTCGGCGGCGGCCTCCAGCGCGCCCGCGCAGTACCGCGCGCTGTCGATGCCGAGCGCCCACTGTTCGCACACGTGCACGATGCGTAGCGGAAGCCTTCTGCGCTGGGCGTCGCCGGCGGCCCATTCCACCGCGGCGGTCGATGACGCGGAGCCGTCCACCGCGGCCACGATCCGTCCGCGCATCATCCCTCCTTCGCCCTCGATTTCCACATTCCCGCTAAAGGGGACAGAAAGCAGCAAACACCCCCAAAAGACGCCAAGTTTCGGAACGCTCCGCACGACGGGCAAGCAGGCCAGACCAAGAGTTTCCTCCCCTGTGGGGCTCTTCGCCCCGGACGCGGGAAGGCTCATCCGCGCAGGTAAGCAGGTAACCGGACGATTCCTCACCCGGAGGCGGCATTGATCGACGAACACGCCGGCCGGCCCGTGCTCGTCGGCTACGACGACTCGATCGAGAGCCGGCACGCGTTGCACTGGGCGGTCGCCGACGCGCGGCTGCGCGGACTGTCCGTCCTCGTGTGCCACGCCCTGCACTGGCCCTACGCCCCCAGGCCCGTCGCCCAGGAGATCATGGAGCACATCGAGCCGGTGGCACTCGGCGTCGTGGACGAGGGCGTCCGGCGGGCCAGGGAACTGGCCCCGGAGCTGGACGTCCAGCCGCTCCTGGGGCGGGGCACGCCCTCGGCGGTGCTGCTGGAGGCCGCGCGGGACGCCGAGCTGACCGTGCTCGGCTCTCGCGGGCAGGGCGGGTTCGAGGGCCTTCAGGTGGGATCGGCCGCCGTCCAGGTGCCCGCGCACAGCGTCACGCCGGTCGTGGTCGTACGACCGCCTCTCCACCCGCCCACCAGCCAGGACGTCAGGGTCGTGGTCGGCCTCGACGGCTCACCCGCCAGCCTGGCGGCCTTCGACCTCGCCCTGGACGAGGCCGCCCTGCGCGAGGGCACCGTGACCGCCCTGTGCTGCTGGGCGGACTGCGGATCGTCGTCCTGGCAGGAGCCGCTGCCCTTCGTGGACTCGCACGCGCTGCGCCGAGGCGCGGAGAACCGCTTCCGTGAGGTCGTCTCCCACCTGGCCCGCAGGCGCCCCGAGGTGACGGTGGTCACCGAGTTCCTGACCGAACGCCCCCAGCGCGTCCTGGTGGACGCCTCCAAGGACGCCACGCTCCTCGTGCTCGGCAACCGGGGGAACGAGTCCCCGCCCTGCCTGCTCCTCGGAGCGGTGACGCAGGCCGCGCTGCTGGAGGCCAGGTGCCCGGTCGCGGTGGCCCCCGGGACCGTCCTGAGCCCGCGGCTGCCACCGGGATGACACAGCCGGGATGACGCAAGGGAGAGACGAGATGGCCGGACGGATCGTCGCAGGCGTGGACGGGTCGCCGCCTTCACTGGCGGCGGTCGAGTGGGCCGCCGCGGACGCCCTCAGACGCTCGCTCGACCTGCGCCTGGTCCACGTGTGCGAGCAGTGGTCGCGCGACGCCGGGATCGTCGAGTACTGCGCCGGGATGCTGGAGGCGGCGGCCGACCGGGCGCGCGCCCTGGCGCCCGGCATCGGGATCGGCACGGACATGCTGCCGGGCCCGGTGGTGGCCGACCTGGTGCGGGAGTCGGCCGAGGCCGACAGCCTGGTGGTGGGCAGCAGAGGGCTGGGCGGCTTCGCCGGCATGGTGCTCGGCTCCACCAGCCTGGCGCTGGCCGGGCACGCCGCGGGGCCGGTCGTCGTCGTCCGCGAGGCCGCCACCGTGCGGCACGGCCGGATCGTGGTCGGGTACGACGGACCGCACTCCCGTACGGCCATGGAGTACGCCCTGACGCAGGCGCGCGCCCAGGACGCCGAGCTCCTGGTGCTCTTCGCCTGGCAGCCGCCGATCCTGTCGTCGTACGCGGCCGCCTACGACATGCTGAGCGAGGGCTTCCAGGACAAGGCCCGGGTCGCCGCCCATGAGGTGGCTCCCTGGCGGGAGGCGAACCCCGGCGCGCGGATCGTCGACGACCAGCGGTGCGACCATCCCGTGGCCGCGCTCAGGAACGCCTCGTCCACGGCCGACCTGGTCGTGGTGGGCTCGCGCGGGCTGGGCGGGTTCGCCTCGGCGCTGCTGGGATCGGTCAGTCACGGCGTGCTGCACCACGCGGTGTGCCCGGTGGCCGTGGTCCCGCCCGCGTCCGGGTGACGCGCGGGGGCGTCAGGGGTGGTTCCCCGGCACCACCGCGACCGGGCAGGGCGCGTGTTGCGGCAGGGAGCTCGCGGTGCCGAGATGCGCGGCCCGTGTCCGGCCCACGACGACGAGGGTGGCCCGCTCGTGGGCGTCGCCCCGCTCAAGCCGGACCTCCGGATGGCGTGCCGGCCACTCCCCCAGGTCGGCGGAGGCGGCCAGGGACAGCCCGCGCATGGCCGCCTCGGCGAACGCGAACTCGATGACCGCGGCGTCGGGCTCCCGCTCGGCCAGGACGACCGGGCCCGGCCGGGTGGCCTTGGGCAGCGGTCCAGGACCGCGTACGACGATCACCGGGCACTCAGCGTGGGCGGCGACGTACCCGGCCACCGAGCCGACCACCACCCTGGGCAGCGCGCTCAGCCCCCGGGAGCCGACCACGAGGAGCGTGGCCCGGCCGGAGAGCTCCACGAGGCGCTGGGCGGCCGGTCCCTCGTACAGGTCGGTCTCCACGCGGACGCCCGAGCTGGTGGAGCGGGCGCAGTCGGCGCCGTGCCACAGGACGTGCTCGGCCGCCTTGCGCAGGTGGGCCTTGGCCTCCTCGTCCGCCTCGCCGTACGGCCACTGCCAGGCGTGGACGACGGTCAGGGGCAGGTTCCTGAGCTCGGCCTCGTCCAGCGCCCAGTCCAGGGCCTGCACGGAGAAGTCCGAGCCGTCGTAGCCGAGCACGATGCGATCCATGTCCGCGATCCCTTCAGACGTCCCTAGGGCTCAGCCTCGGCCCCCGGAGGCCGGCCGCCCAGGGGGGACCGGCCCTTCTTGACGGGACCTTGGTCCTCCCTTTCCGGCCGTGCGGGGCCGGCGCCGGCCGTGCTGAAACGATGGGCTCTGCGGTGCGTGCGATGGGCGGCGGTACGCCCGCCACCGGCGAGAGGCACCGGGGCGGCCCGGTAGAAGCGGCGCTTGCCGAGCTCGATGAGCGCCAGGTAGGCGGCCACCATCAGGCCCAGCGCGAGGAAGAAGGGGCCGGGCAGCGGCTGGAAGCCCAGGACGGCGGCGAGCGGGGTGGCGGGGAGGACCGCGCCGAGTGCCACGACACCGAGGGCAGCCATCAGCAGGGGGACGCTCGGACGGCTGCGGAAGAACGGCACGCGCCTGGTCCGGATGGCGAAGACCACCAGCACCTGGGTGGCCAGGGACTCGACGAACCAGCCGGTGCGGAACAGCGGCGGCCCGGCGTGGAAGACGCCGAGCATGACCGCGAAGGTGGCGAAGTCGAACAGCGAGCTGATCGGGCCGAAGAACAGCATGAACCGCCGGATCAACGACACGTCCCAGCGGGACGGGCGCCGCAGTTGCTCGGGATCGACGTTGTCGGTGGGGATGGCGAGCTGGCTGGAGTCGTAGAGCAGGTTGTTGAGCAGGATCTGGGAGGGCAACATCGGCAGGAACGGCAGGAACGCCGAAGCGGCGGCGGCGGAGAACATGTTGCCGAAGTTGCTGGAGGTGCCCATGAGGACGTACTTCATGGTGTTGGCGAAGATCTGCCGGCCCTGGGTGACGCCGTCGGCCAGGATGTCGAGGTTCTTCTCCAGCAGCAGCACGTCGGCGGCGTCCTTGGCGACGTCGGTGGCCGCGTCGACGGAGATGCCCACGTCGGCGGCGTGCAGCGCGAGGGCGTCGTTGACGCCGTCGCCGAGGAAGGCCACGTCCAGGCCGCTGCGCCGCTGGGCGCGCACGATCCGCGCCTTGTGCTCGGGGCTGACGCGGGCGAACACGACGGCCTGTTCGATGAGCGCGGTCAGCCGGGCGTCGTCGGCGCCGTCGACGTCCTGCCCGGTCAGCACCCGGCCGCCGGTCAGGCCGAGATCGGCGCACAGCTTGGCCGCGACCGCGGGGTTGTCGCCGGTGAGGACCTTGACGGTGACGCCGAGCCGGGCCAGGCGTTCCAGCGCCTGAGAGGCGCTGGCCTTGGGCGGGTCGAGGAAGACCAGCAGGCCGCGGAAGGTGAGGTCGTGCTCCTCGGCCGGGGTGAGGGTCGTCTGACCGGCGGCGGCGCCGGACAGCCGGCGGGTGGCGACCGCGACCACGCGGTTGCCCGCGGCGAACTCGGCCTCCAGCATGGCCCTGGCCCGGTCGGTGATGGCGGCGCAGCGCGCCAGCACGGCCTCCGGGGCGCCCTTGGTGACGATCATCCGGCCGTCGTCGTCCTCGACCAGGACCGAGGCCGCCCTCCGTTCGTGGTCGAAGGGCACGACGGCCAGGCGCCGGCAGGTCAGCCCGGCCCGCAGGGCGGAGGCGGCGGGCGCGTCCCACAGGGCGAGGTCCAGGGGGTTGCCGCTCGCCGCCCGGCCCGCCTCCCCGTCCTGGTCGTCGACGACGGCCTCGTTGCACACCAGGCCGAGCTCCAGCACCTGGTCGTCGGGCCGGCCGTCCGGCCCGAGCGAGCGCATGAAGCTGATCCGGCCCTCGGTCAGGGTTCCGGTCTTGTCGGTGAACAGCACGTCGATGTCGCCCAGGTCCTCGATGCAGACCAGCCGTTTGACCAGCACCCTGTGCTGGGCCAGCCGGTGGGTGCCGGCGGCCAGGCTGGTCGAGACCACGGCGGGCAGGAGCTGGGGGGAGATGCCCACGGCGATCGCCAGCGAGAACAGCAGCGCGTCCAGCACCGGGCGGTGCAGGACGAGGTTGATGACGAAGATCCCGGCGGTGAGCGCGGCGGCGACGCGGACCAGCAGCATGGAGAACTTGCGCAGCCCGATCTGGAACTCGGTGTCCGGATGGCGGTCGCCGAGCTGGAGCGCGATGCGCCCGAACTCGGTCCGTCCGGCGGTGGCCACCACCACGCCGGTGCCCGACCCGGCGTGCACGACGGTGCCCATCAGCGCGCAACTGGCCAGCTCGGCCAGCGGGAGGTCCGGGCCGACGGGCTGGACGGCCTTGGCCACGGGCAGCGACTCGCCCGTCAGCACCGACTCCTCGCACTCCAGCCCCGCCGTCGAGATCAGCCGCAGATCGGCCGGGACGATGTCGCCCAGCCGCAGCGTGACGACGTCGCCCGGGACCAGCGTGACCACGTCCACCAGCCGGGGACGGCCGTCCCGCAGAGCCAGGCAGCGGTGCCGGATCTGGGTGTGCAGCGCTTCGGCGGCCTTCTCCGCCCGGTACTCGTTGAAGAAGCCCAGTCCGACCGAGACCGCCAGGATCACGCCGATGATCAGCGCGTCCGACGACTCGCCGAGGAAGAACGACGCGGCGGCGGTGACGGCCAGGAGGATCAGCAGGGGCGAGCGCAGTTGGCGGGCCAGCACCGCGAGGCGCCGGGCCCTGTGGGTGCGCAGGGAGTTGGCCCCCACCGCGGCCAGGCGGTGCTCCACCTCGGCCTGGCTCAGGCCGCCGCTCGTGCCGCCCAGCCGGGCCACGACCTCCTCGACCGGCAGTCCGGCCGCGACCGTGACGTCCAGCGCGTCCTGTCCGGTCATGTCACTGTCCGTCGCACGTCCCGGCCTTCCCGCTCGGTCCCCTCCTCGTTCTGGTTACCAGCCCCTCACCCAAGACGAAGGCAAAGCCGCCCAACGCCCACGCCAACGCGCCGGCGTGCCGTCAGCCCCCGGCCGGACGACGAGACCCGGCCTCCCGCCGCCGCCCGCAGAGCCGAAGGCCGGCCGGGGCAGGGCCGGAGGACCTCTCCGTCGAGGAGTACCCGGACCCGGCTGGCACACCCGGACGTTTACGGCCCTGACCAGGGCGAAGACTAAATCCTGAGACACCTTGCAGCGACTCCGCCGGCCCGAAGGCCACGGCGGGCAGGAAGGACACCCACGTGACGCCCTCGTCCCCTGGCCTGTCATCGGCGGAGGCGGCCGTGCGCCTGGAACGCGACGGCCCCAACCTGCTGCCACGCAAACCGCCCACCCCCCTGTGGCGGCGCGTCGTCACGCAGCTCCGGGATCCGCTGATCGTCGTGCTGCTGATCGCGGCGGCGCTGACCATCAGCACCGGCGACTGGACCGACGCCGCGGTGATCGCCCTGGTGATCGTGGTCAACACGGCCGTCGGGGTGACGCAGGAAGTGCGCGCCGACCGCGCCATCACGGCCCTGGCCGAGCTCGCCACGCCCGAGACCCGCGTCGTACGCGACGGGCACCAGCGGCAGATCCCCGCGGGCGACGTCGTGGTGGGAGATCTCCTGGTGCTCGCCGAGGGCGACATCGTCCCGGCCGACGCCGAGGTGGTGGAGTCGGCGGCGCTGCTGGTCGACGAGTCGGCGCTGACGGGCGAGTCGGTCCCGGTGGACAAGGACGCCGGCGCGGCGGTCTCCTCGGGCACCGTCGTGGCGCGCGGCAGGGGCCGGGCGGTGGTCACCGCGATCGGCGCGGCGAGCGCGAGCGGCCGCATCGCCGCGCTCATGGTCAAGGGGGCCGGTCTCACGCCGCTGCAGCGCCGCCTGGTCGGGGTCGGACGGCTGCTGGCCGGCGCCGCGGTGCTGCTGTCGGCGCTGGTGCTGACCCTGGGCCTGGTACGCGGCCAGCCGGTCGAGCTGATGGTGGTGACCGCGATCAGCCTGGTGGTCGCCGCCGTGCCCGAGTCGCTGCCCGCGGTCGTGACCCTGAGCCTGGCCCTGGGCGCCCGCCGGATGGCGGCCCGCGACGCGCTCGTCCGCAACCTGCCCGCCGTGGAGACGCTGGGCTCGGTGACCGTGCTCGCCACCGACAAGACGGGCACCCTCACCGAGGGCCGGATGGTCACCCGGCACCTGTGGACCCCGGCGGCCGAGGCCACCGTCACCGGTTACGGCTACGGGCCCGACGGCGAGCTCGTCACCGACCAGGACCCCGGCGAGTTCGCCGCGCTGCTGACCGCCGCGGCGCTGTGCAACGACGCCCGCCTGCGCCCGCCGCAGGAGGCGGGCGAGGAGTGGACGGCGCTGGGCGACCCCACCGAGGCCGCGCTGCTGGCCGCCGCCACCCGGCTCGGCCTCGACCGCGAGAGCCTCCAGGAACGTTTCCCCAGGGTCGCCGAGCTGCCCTTCGACAGCGACCGCAAGCGCATGAGCACGGTGCACCCGTTGCCGCACGGAGGCGTCCGCCTGGTCTGCAAGGGCGCCCCGGAGGCGCTGCTGCGCCCGGACGTGCTGACCGACGATCCGGCGCTGCGGGCCCGTGCCGCCGAACGCGCCGACCGGTTCGCCCGGGACGGCTTCCGCGTGCTGGCGGTCGCGAGCGCCGACCTGGACGCCGTCCCGCACCCCGTACGGGAGGAGGGGTTGTCGCTGCTCGGGCTGGTCGCGATCCTGGACCCGCCGCGGCCCGCGGCGGCGGCGGCCGTGGCCGACTGCAGGCGGGCGGGCATCAGGCCGGTCCTCATCACCGGCGACCATCCCGGCACCGCCCGCGCCGTCGCCGCCGATCTGGGCATCATCGACCCCGCCGAGCCGGTGGTCGACTGCCGCGTGCCCGGCGCGCTCGCCGCGGGCCCGGCCGGCGTCTACGCGCGGGCCACGCCCGAGCAGAAGCTCGACATCATCGAGGGCCTGCGCGGCCGGGGCGAGGTCCTGGCGATGACCGGCGACGGCGTCAACGACGGCCCGGCGCTGCGCCGCGCCGACATCGGGGTGGCCATGGGCAGGCGCGGCACGGAGGTCGCCCGGCAGGCCGCCGACCTCGTGCTCGCCGACGACAATCTGGACACCGTCGTCGCGGCCGTCGAGGAGGGCCGCCGGGTCTACGCCAACATCCGCCGCTTCCTGGTCTACGGCCTGTCGGGCGGCGCGGCCGAGATCGCGGTGATGGTGCTGGGCCCGTTCGTGGGGCTGCCGCTCCCGCTGCTGCCCGCCCAGATCCTGTGGATCAACCTGCTCACCCACGGCCTGCCCGGCGTGGCGCTGGGCGGGGAGCCGACCGTGCCGGGAACCATGTCGCGGCCGCCCCGGCCACCCGGCCAGAGCATCATGGGGGCGGGCCTGTGGCAGCGGGTCGTCCGCATCGCCGTCGTGCTCACCGCCGTCACCCTGGGGGTCGCCGTCTGGGGTTCGCAGACCGGGCGGGCCTGGCAGAGCATGGCCTTCTTCGCCCTCGGCGCCACCCAGCTCGGCGTGGCGCTGGGCACCCGTACCCGCCCGGGTACGCTGGCCAACCCGATGCTGCTGCTCGCCGTGGCGGGCGCGCTCGTCCTGCAACTGGCCGGGATCTACCTGCCGCCGCTGCGCGAGCTGCTCGGCACCCGGCCGCTGCCTCCGGGCGACCTGCTGATCGTCGTCGCGCTGTCCACGCTGGGCTACGCCGCCGCCCGCCTGGACCGGATCCTGCACCCGTCCCCCGGGCCCGCGCCGCGTCGGTGACCCGGCGCCCGACGGCCTGTCAGGCGGCCGGGACCGGCAAGGACGTGGCCAGGCTCTCGCCCCACTGCCTGGCCCGCTCCGGTTCCCCCGGCGCCAGCGGCCCCTGCGTGCCGGCCACGTGGAAGCTGCGCGGCGGCCCGACGAGCTTCATCTCTCACGCCTCCCGCCAGCTCCTCGACGACCGGGACGGTTCCCGCCGTTCCGGCAGGATCGGTTCGAGGTGGAACATCCCGGTCACCACCTCGGTCGGCTCGTGCCGCGGCTCGATCCGTCCGGCGACCACCGACAGGACGTCCCGGGCGGTGATCAGGCCGACCAGGCCGTCGTCGGACAGGACGGGCACCGCGTCCACGTCGGCGTCGAGCATGGCGGCCGCGACCCTGCTCAGCGGGGTGCCCGGCGCCACCCTGGGCGTGCGGACGCCGCCGAGCAGATCCCGTACCTCGCGGCCGGCCTGCTCCTGCGGCCCGCCGGACCAGGACGCCGCAAGCTGCTCACGCGTCAGGATGCCCAGCAGGCGCCCGCCGTCGACGACCGGCAGGTGGTGCACGCCAGCCCGGCGCATCAGTTCCCAGGCCATCAGCGGCGACTCCTCCGGTCTGACGGCCACCAGGACGCGGCTCATGACCTGCACGGCGGTCGGCGAGCCGTTCATGACCGCTCCTCCGCACGCGGCCGGACCACCGCGACCGGGCAGGTCACGTGGTGCAGCACGCCGTGGCTGACCGAGCCGAGCAGGGCGGAGGCGAACCCGCCCCGGCCGCGTGAGCCCACCACGACCAGGTCGGCCGTCCCGGCCGCGTCCATCAGGGCCGAGACCGGGTGCGCGCACGGCTGCTCGTCGGTGATCACCAGGTCGGGGTTGGCCTGCCGCCAGGGCGTCACGCGCTCGCGGGCCGCCGCCTGCTCCTCGCGCACCGCGTCCTCGATCAGGCCGCCGTAGGCGACGGCGTACGGCGAGAACACCGGCACCTGCCAGGCCGAGACCACATGCAGCCGCGCGTGGCGTGCCCTGGCCTGCTCGACGGCGTACTCCATGGCCGCCCGCGAGTCGTCGGAGCCGTCGAGGCCCACCACCACCGTGCCGTGCCCGGCCGTACCGGCCGTACGGACGACGACGACCGGCCCGGCCGCGTGCCCGGCCACCGCCAGGCTCACCGAACCGACCGTCATCCCGGCGAACCCGCCGAGCCCCCGGCTGCCCAGCACCAGGCCGTCGGCCCCCGCCGACTCGCGGATCAGCTCCTCGGCCACGTTCCCGGACAGCAGCTCCGTCGTCACCTTGACGCCGCCCGCCACCGCACGGGCCCGCTCGGCGGCCTCCTCCAGCATGCGGGCGCAGTGCTCGGCGTTCCCGTCGTGCAGCCACTGCGGGCCCACGTGCACGAGACGCAGGTCCAGGCCCCGGCGCCGCGCGTCGGCGGCCGCCCATCCCACCGCTTCGGTCGCCGGGACGGACCCGTCCACGCCGACGACGATGTGAGTGCTCATCACGCGTCTCCTTCACCGGTCGAAGCTCTCACCGCCACCCTCGTACGGGCGGCGGCGCGGCGCCGGAGGAGGAAGTCCCGTCCGGCAGGGCCGTTGGTCCTTCGACCGGCGGCCCTGCCGCCGTCAGGAGGAGGTCAACCGCGCGAACGTCTGGTGGGCGATCTCCCACTCCTCGTCGGTGGGGATGACGAGGACGGGCACCTCGACGCCGGGAACGGACACCGCGCGCTCACCGGACGGTCCCGCCGCGTTGAGCGCGGGGTCCACGGCGATGCCGAGCCGGTCGAGCCCGGCCAGGGAGGCGGCGCGGGTGGCGGCGTCGTGCTCGCCGACGCCGCCGGTGAACACGATCGCGTCCACCCGGCAGCCGAGCAGCGCGTGGTAGGCGCCGACGTACTTGCGGATCCGCCGGGCGTAGATCTCCAGGGCGAGCCTGGACTCGTCGTCGTCGCGGGCGCGCACCTCGCGCATGTCGCCGGACCCGGTGAGCGCGAGCAGGCCGCCCCGGTGGCTGAGCGCGTGCTCCACCTGCTGGGCGTCCAGGCCGTCCGTACGGGCGAGGTACGCGGCGAGGGCCGGGTCCACGTCGCCCGAGCGGGTGCCCATGACCAGCCCTTCCAGCGGCGTCATGCCCATGGAGGTGTCGACGCTGCGCCCGCCGGAGATCGCGGTGGCGCTGGCGCCGTTGCCGAGGTGGAGCACGATCAGGTTGAGGTCGGCGAGGTCGCGGCCCAGGAGGGCCGCGGCGCGGCGGGAGACGTACGCGCACGAGGTGCCGTGGAAGCCGAAACGCCGCACGCCCTGCTCGCGCCACTCGCGCGGCACCGCGTACGTGTACGCCTCGGGCGGCAGCGTCCGGTGGAACGCGGTGTCGAACACGGCCACCTGCGGCACCTCGGGGAACACCTTGAGCGCGAGCCGGATGCCGGTCAGGTTGATCGGGTTGTGGAGGGGGGCGAGCGGGGCCAGCTCCTCGATGGCGGCGATGACCTCGTCGTCGATGCGCACGGCCGCGGCGAACCGCGTGCCGCCGTGCACCACCCGGTGCCCGACCGCGATCGGGGCCGGCTCGGGCCCAACGGCGGCGAACGCCTCCAGCATCGCCTCCAGCCCCTCGGCGTGGCCGGGGAAGGAACGCTCCCGGACGTACGGCGGCCCGTCCCCGGCGCGGTGCGTGAGCCGCCCGCGCTCCTCCCCGACGCGCTCGACCAGACCTCTGGCGGCGCGGGTGCGGGTGTGGGGGTCCACGAGTTCGTACTTGATGGAGGAGGATCCCGTGTTCAGCACGAGAATGGGGTCGGCCATGGCCATGAGCCTATTTCCGTTTCCGATTCCGGAACGTACCGCATCCAGGTGGGGCGATCGAGCCCGGCGGACGCCGGGCAGGAACCTTGGGTGGACACCTCCGGGGTGCGGGTAGGGGTGGGCCAGGGAATCGTGACGCCGCCCGGCCGGACGGACCGCCGCGCGCAGGCCGGCGTCGCCGACCAGGAAGACCGATGACTCCGAGGGAGGCCGGACAGCGATGTTCGTCCGCGAGGTCATGAGCAGTCCGGCCGTCACCGTCCGCCGCACCGATCCGGTGCGGCGGGCCGTCCGGATCCTGCACGCCCACGACATCACCGCCGCCCCCGTCGTCGACGACGACGGCGCGCTCGTGGGCGTCGTCAGCGAGCTGGACCTGCTGCGGGGGGAGTTCGAGCCCGACCCCCGCGCGACCGTCCGCCCGCCCGCCCCCTCCGCCGAGCCGCTGCCGCGCCGGGTCCTGGAGGTCATGAGCAGCGACGTCGTCACGGTCTCCGAGACCACCGACGTCACCGTCGCCATCGACCTCATGGTCCGCGAACGGGTCAAGAGCCTGCCCGTCGTGAACGGCGCGCGGATCGCCGGCATGGTCAGCCGCCGCGACCTGATGGCCATGCTCGCCCGCCCGGACGAGGACCTGCGCCAGGACGTCGAGGCGGCGCTGTGCGAGCAGTTCCCGGCCGGTCCGGGCTGGGACGTCGTCGTCCATGACGGCGTGGCCGAGCTGAGCGGGCCGTCCCGGCGGCACGCCGATCACATCGCCGACGTGCTCGCCCGTACGGTGCCGGGGATCGTACGGGTCAGGCATGTCGGGCAATCACCGTGAAACCGGCCGCCGGGATTCACGCGCGGGCCCGCGCAGCGCGAGTCAGCCGACCACGACGTCGCCGCCGGCGCCCCTGCCGCCCGCCTCGGGGCGGCCGGCAGCCACCTGTCCGGGCCGCCGTTCACCGTCTTCCACGGCACGGTGAGCGAGGACTCGAACGGCCCGGTGGAGGTGTGCCTGCCGACCGCCGGGCCGATCGAGCCCGTCGGCCGCATCGGGGTCCGGCGGGAGCCTGCCCACCGCGCCGCGTACGTCGAGGTCAGCAAGGAGCTGTGCCGCTATCCGGCCATCCTGCCGGCGTACGACACGCTCAGAGCCTGGCTGGACGACCACGAGCTGGCCCCGGCGCTGTCCATGCGCGAGATCTACCACCCGAACCGGGAGACGGCGGGACCGGCGGAACACGTCGCCGACATCGCGGCGCCGTTCGCGCCACCCTCCTGAAGGCCCGGCATCCAGGGGCCGCGTTCCCATTTTCGTTCGCTCTGGCTACTATCGTCCTCATTACGATAGTTTCGATATCAGTAGAGGCCCATCACCTTCATGACGAGCGAACCTGACGCGACCGGCTCCCGGCACGTCGACGTACTGATCATCGGCGCCGGTCTGTCCGGCATCGGCGCCGCGTGGCATCTCCAGCGCCGGCCCGGACGTACCTACGCGGTGCTGGAGGCTCGCGGAGGTGCTGGACGGGCGTCCGCTGGCCGACGTCCTCGCCGCCGAGCGCCCGCGCTGGCCACCGGGACGGCCCGGCTACCACGCGGTCACGGCGGCCGTCCGGCCGCGTGCCGCCGGACGGGACCGGGTGCTCAGTATCGGCTCGGCCTTCGGGTGCGCGCTGCCCAGTCGCGCGTGGCGGCTCGGGTCCCCGACGGCCTTCGGCCATCCGGGCATCGGCGGCGCGCTGGGCCTCGGCGATCCCCGCCGGGGCCGGCCCTGGCCTTCCTGCCGCTGACGATGCCCGCCGACGCCTTGGCCGACGTCCGCCATCGCGTCCTGCTGGACGCGGTGACCCGCGTCATCGGTGCGTAACTATCGGAGTGGTTACGATAGTCGGCATGGACGTCCACATCCCCACCCGGATGCTCGTCGAGGCGCTCGTCCGCACCGATCTGACGGTCGACGCCGGCGAGCTCTACGAGACCGCCAACCTGCTGGACATGAACGACCAGCAGGTGCGCCTGTGCATCAAACGGCTGGTCGCCGAGGGGCGGTTCGTCCAGGAAGGGCGGGGGCGCAAGGCGGTCCTGCGCGCCACCGGCAGCGCCGAACGCGCGATGGGGCTCGACGTCGAGTTCGTCACCCACGCCTTCCGCCAGGACGCCGGGCTCGCCCCCTGGGACGGCGCCTGGCACCTGATCGCCTTCGCCGTCCCGGAGAGCGCCCGTCCCGGCCGCGACGCGCTGCGCGCCGCGCTCACCCTCCTGGGCGGCGCCGCCGTCCACGGGGGCCTCTACCTCAGCGCCAACCCGTGGGAGCCCTACGTCGAGGAGCACGCCCGCCGCCTGGGCGTGCTGGGCCATGTCACCTTCCTGACCACCCGCGACCTGCGCCGCGGCGAGGAGACCGATCCCGTCGCGCTCGCCCGCGCCATGTGGCCGCTGGACGAGATCGCCGGACGTCACGACCGGCTCGCCGCGGTGGCGGAGCCCCGGCTCCGGCTGCTCCAGGACGGCACCGGGCCGTCCGAGGCACGGCGGCTGACCATCGCGGTCGAGCTGGCCGCGGAGTTCACCCGCGCGATGGAGGCCGACCCGCTGCTGCCCCCCGAACTGCTCCCCCGGCCCTGGGCCGGCGCCCGTGCCCGCGCGCTGACCGCGCGCTGCTGGTCGCTGCTGGAGGAGCAGACGGGCAAGGACGACGGCGCCATCCGCCTGTTCGGTCTCTACGGCGGACTGAGCCGCCTGGCGGCGGGCGCCTGACGGACCGTCACACCACCTCCACGGCGACCTCCACCGGCCCCGCCCGCCCGACTCACCCCTGGCGACGGCGAAGAACGCGGGCAGCGAGCCGGGCCCCCTGAACCCGAAGGCCCGGACGGCGGCGCGCACGGCCCGCCACAGGGTCGGCCCGGCGACGTCGGCCGCGGCCGTCTCGTTCGTCAGCCTGCCCCGGTCGATGTCGCGGCGCAGCACGTCCAGGTAGGCGGCGGTCCCCGGGGTGAGGACCATGAGACCGGCCGACTCCCCCGCCACCCGGTAGCTGCGCGCCAGGGTCAGGGGCTCGGGGCGGCCCACGGTGTACGCGGTGCCCTCGTGGCCGCCCGGAAGTGCGAGCAGGACCGGTCGCAGGGGTGGCCGCCGTCGCCGCACGACCGCCTGCCAGTCGCGGTGCCCCACCTTCCTTCTGCTCGCGGACGGCCGGCAGTACCTGCTCGGCGAGCGGACCGTCAGCCCGCCGGGCAACATCACCCTCTCCCCTGACGGACGCCGGCTCGGACGTGACGTCACGGGCAGGCAGGTGGCCCGCCTGCCGCTGCCGTCCGACCAGTTCCCGATCGGACCGGTGGACGACGGTTCCGCGGTGGTCCTGTGCGAGCCCTTTCATGATCACGCCTTGCGGCGATAATGGGCGCCATGATCGCAGACCATCGTCGATCCATTCCGCGGACGGACACGCTGCTCGCCGACCCCCGGCTGGTCGAGGCGCGGCGGCGGTTCGGCCATGCCCGGGTCAAGGCCGTGATCGTCGCGGCGCAGCGGCGTGCCAGAGACGGCGACCTCCCGCCGGGGGACGTCCTGACCGCCGTGCTGGCGGCTCTGCCCGCCTCCGCGGCGGGCCTGCGTACGGTGATCAACGCCACCGGCGTGCTGCTGCACACCAACCTGGGCCGCGCCCCGCTGTCGGCCGCCGCCCGCCAGGCGGTGGACCTGGCCGCCGGGGCCACCGACGTCGAGCTCGACCTGAACACGGGCGACCGGGGCAGGCGGGGACGTACGGCGCTGGCCGCGCTGGCCGCCGCGGTGCCCGCGGCCGAGGCCGTTCATGTGGTGAACAACAACGCCGCCGCGCTCGTGCTGGCGGCCACCGCGCTGGCGGCGGGAGGCGAGATCGTGATCAGCCGGGGGGAGCTGATCGAGATCGGCGACGGCTTCCGGCTGCCCGACCTGCTCGTCTCCACGGGGGCCCGGCTGCGGGAGGTCGGCATGACCAACCGCACCGCCCTCGCCGACTACGCCGACGCGATCGGGCCGCGGACGGGCATGGTGCTGAAGGTGCACCCCTCCAACTACCGGATCGAGGGATTCACGGCCGACGTCCCGGTGGCGCGGCTGTCGGAGCTGTGCCGGGAGCGGGGCATCCCCCTGGTGGCCGACGCGGGCTCGGGACTGCTCGCCCCAGAGCCGCTGCTGCCCCGTGAGCCCGACGTCACGAGCTGGTTGACCGAGGGCGCGGACCTCGTCACGACCAGCGGGGACAAGCTGCTCGGCGGCCCCCAGTGCGGGCTGATGTTCGGCCGCGCCGACCTCGTGGACCGGCTGCGCCGCCACCCCCTCGCACGCGCGCTCCGGGTGGACAAGGTCACGCTGGCGGCCCTGGAGGCCACGGTCGCGGGCCCGCCGACCCCGACCTGGGAGAGCCTGCACGCCGATCAGGCCACGCTGCGATCCCGTGCCGAGAACCTGGCGGCCCGGCTGCGTGACAAGGGGGTCGACGCCGAAGCCGTCGACAGCCGGAGTGTGGTCGGCGGCGGCGGGGCGCCCGGGGTGTCCCTGCCGAGCGCCGCCGTCGCGCTGGACAGGCGGACCGCCGCCGCGCTGCGCCGGGCCGAGCCGCCCGTCCTCGCCCGCGTGGAGAACGGGCGCTGCCTGCTCGACCTGCGCGCGGTGCCGGCCGAGCACGACGACACGCTGCTGGCCGGCGTCCTCGCCACGCTGCCGGGGCGGTGAACGCTCCGGCCGGCCCTGCGGCACTCGCCGCCGCCCCCGGCCATCACCCGGCGGCTCCTCCCTACAATGGCCGGGTGAATCTGGATCGGGTCGTGAGCGGCACGTGCTGAGCGCGGCGGGGCTGGGCGCGGAGGAGGAAGCCGCCTACCGGCTGCTGGTCAGGACCACCGAGGTCGAGTCCGACGCCCTGGCCGAGGAGCTGGGCGTGGCGGCCGAGGTCGCGCGGCAGGCGCTCGGCTCGCTGCTGGCCAAGGGGCTGGCGCGGGCCGTACCGGGAGATCCCGGCCGGTTCACGGCGGTCGCGCCCGACGTCGCGCTCGCGGCCCGGCTGCACCGGCGGCAGGCCGAGATCGACCGGGCGCGCCACGCCATCGAGCAGCTCACCGGCGAGTACCTGGCGCACGCGCGGCGCCGCGAGGCGGCGCAGCTCATCGAGGTGATCACCAGCCGCACGGCGCTGCGCGAGCAGCTCCGGCTGCTCCAGGACGGCGCCCGCCACGAGGTCCTCAGCCTCTGCCGGGCCGGGCACGTGGCGATGACCTCGCAGGAGAACACCGAGGAGCTGGCGGCGCTGCGGCGCGGGGTCGGATTCCGCGTCATCTACGAAGGGGCGTTGCTGGAGGAACCCGGCATGCTGGTCAACCTCGCCGACGGCATCACGCTGGGCGAGCAGGCTCGCGCGCTGCCCGTCCTGCCGGTACGGATGATCATCGCGGACGGCGAGCTCGGGGTGCTCCCGCTCATCCAGCACACCGACGGCCTGACCCAGCTCACCGCCGCGCTGATCAGGCCCAGCAGCCTGCTCGACGCCCTCAAGGCCCTGTTCGAGAGCCTGTGGGAGCGGGCCACGCCGATCAGCCTCACCAACCCCGGCAGCCCGCTCGACGCCGACCATCTCTATCTGCTGTCGCTGCTGGTCGCGGGCGTCCCCGACAAGTCGATCGCCACCCAGCTCAAGATCTCCCAGCGTACGGTGCAGCGCAGGATCGCCTACCTGATGGAGCGGGCGGGTGCGCAGACCCGGATGCAACTGGCCTGGCACGCCGCCCGCGAGAACTGGCTCTGACCGATCAGTAGGCCCTGATCACCGTCTGCCTGACCGAGTTGCCGGCCGAGTCGGTGGCGGTGACCCGCAGCGACGGGTGCTCGCGCAGGACGACCGCGCTGTAGCGTCCGCCGCCGAGCGGGATCACCGGCTGCGCGCGCCACGTCGCGCCGTCGTCGTAGGACAGCTCCAGCCTCAGGTCCTTCGCGCGCGCCCCGCTCACGCCCTCCTGGTGCCGTACGGCGAAGCCCACCAGACCGGGGCGCTCCGGACGCACGTCATAGTCGACCTGCAGCAGCGGCAGCACCCGGTCGTCCGGCTTGGAACGGAACGTCCAGGCCGTCTCGGTCGCGGTCGCCGTGGTCCACTCCTCCGAGGTGCGCCTGGTGGACAGCTCCAGCCGGTAGGCGGCCTCCCGCGGCGACGCGGGGAACGCGCCCCAGGCGGCGTCACCCTCCGCCACCAGCGTGCCGTCCCGGTAGAACCGGGCCGACGCGGTGTCGTTGTCGACGCCCGCGCGCGAGACGTGACCGGAGGAGTCCACGAACTCGGGGATCCGGATCTCCATCGTGTCGCCCTCGCGGGTGGAGGGCTTGATCCAGGCGGGGATCGCCGGGCGGACCACCGGGGCGTGCCAGCTCTCGCCGGTCCGCGCGCCCGGCCGGTAGGTGCGCGGCTGCTCGGTCATGCCGTCGAGCAGCCGGCCCATGTCGTCCCAGACGTACTGGTGGTTGACGAGGTGCTGCCAGAAGGAGCCGTTGGCGCTGACGTATTCGGTGCGGCGCAGCGGGGTCTTGACGATCCGCTGGGTCTCCATCTGCTGGCCGAGCGAGTACGACTGCCAGGGACGCCAGCCGAAGCGCTGCTCCTTGGCCCAGGCAAAGCCCCCGTTGTCGGCATATGTAGTGGCGACACGTGCGGTGTTGCTGTCGTTCACCTCATACACGATCTTGTCCGGCACGCGGCCGTCGGAGACCTGCATGACGTCGTAGAGGTAGGGCGAGTCCATCATCCCCGTGACCTCGACCTTGGCGTTGCCCTTCTTCATCCGCTCCAGCAGCCGCTGCCCGTCGTCGTTGGCGACCACCAGGGCCGGGATCGGCAGGTCGGCGCCGACCGGCCGCCAGCCGTGCCCGAACGCGTCGTCGGGGGGCAGCACCAGGATCACGGCGACCGCTCCCGCCTTGATCGCGGCCCCGGACGGGTCGGCCCAGTCGATGTCCTCGCTGCGGATGACCGCGGCCTTGCCCTTGGACCCGGCCGCCCCGTCGGCGAGCCGCCACATGTGCCGCCCCTCCACGCCCGGCGACCTGCCCAGGAACCCCATCGGGTACGGCTCCGTACCGGGCACGCGGGCGGTGAGCTTCGGCGCGACGAGCTGCCAGCGCGAGGCGAACTCGAACGAACCGTCACGCACCGGCTGGGTCGGCGAGACGTTGAGCCCCTCGATGACATCGAAGTTCATGACGCCCTGGGAGATCTTCCGCGAGCCGAACGCGCGATAGGTGAAGTAGGTGTAGATACCCACCTGCTCGGCGGGTTCCTTCGTCTTTATGGTCACCGGGGTGGTCTTGCGGAAGTCGAGCACCACGTCCAGGTCGCGGTCGACCTTGAGCTCGGGGATGACGACCATGCCGTCACGCGGGTGCATGCGGCCCCAGCCGCTGCCCAGGTTGAGCGACTGCGTCATGTAGGTGCCCTCGGAGACCTCCACGGTCAGCCCGTCCGCGGGCACCCAGGTGAAGACGTCGTCCAGCTGCGAGGCGCCGAACATCGACAGCGTGTCCGCGCCGGTCCGCCGGCCCGCGGCGTCGATGGCGGTGAAGCGGACCTTGTGCTGCGGCCCCTTCCAGGTCAGCGCCAGCGTGGTGTGCACCTGCTCCGCGCCCGCCGTGGCGGTGACCAGCCCGCCGTACCGGCCGAAGGAGAGCGCCGCCAGGTCCACCGTGACCTTGACGTCGGCGGTGCCGCCCGCCGCGACCGTCACGGTCCTGGCGCTGAGCTCGGCGCCTTCGAGGGTGGCGGCCAGCTCCAGCGTGACCGAGGCGGCCGTGCCGTTGCTGTACGTGATCGTGCCCCCGGCCGTGGCCGGGCCCTCGCCCTGCTGGTGCTTGCCGAGGTCGACCACGCCGGTCGCGGTCACGCCCTGGCGCACCGCGCGGGCCACGTCCAGGCGGCCGGCGCCGGCGTCGTCGATCTGCTGGCCGGCGATGGGCTTGGCCGAGCCGACCAGCGCGTCCTTGATCTGCTTCGCCGTCCAGTCGGGGTGCCGCTGCTTGACGATCGCGGCGGCCCCGGCCACGTGCGGCGTGGCCATCGAGGTGCCGGAGGCGGCCGTGTATCGCTCGTCCACCGGCTGGCCCATGCTGGTGCCCGCCGCGCGGGCCGCGACGATGGCCACGCCGGGGGCGGTGAGGTCGGGCTTGGGCGCGTCGTCCAGGCGCGGGCCGCGGCTGGAGAACTCCGCGAGCACGTCCTTGCCGTCGACCGCGCCGACGGTCAGCGCCGAGGTCGCCGCGCCGGGAGTGCCGATGGAGTAGGCCGAGCCGTCGTTGCCCGCCGCGACCACGAACAGCGCGCCGGTGCGCTCGGTGAGGGTGTCGACGGCGACGCTGAGCGGGTCGGTGCCGTCGGTCGCGCTGCCGCCGAGGCTCATGCTGATCACCGACGCGCCTTCGGCGGCGGCCCACTCCATGCCCTCGATGACGCCGGACAGGGTGCCCGAGCCGTCGTCGCCGAGCACCTTGCCGACCATCAGCTCGGCGCCGGGGGCGACGCCCTTCCTGCCGTCGCCGCCCGCGATGGTGGCGGCCACGTGCGTGCCGTGCCCGTTGCCGTCCTGGACGCTCGGCTCGCCGGTGAACACCTTGGTCTGCTTGACGCGTCCGGCCAGGTCGGGGTGGGTGGCGTCGACGCCGGTGTCCAGCACGGCGACCTTGACGCCCTTGCCGTCGTACCCGGCCTTCCACGCCTCCGGCGCGCCCACCTGCGGCACGCTGTGGTCGAGGGTGGCCTTGACCTTGGCGTCCAGCCAGATCTTCGCCACGCCCTGCGACAACGTGGCCCGCTGCTCGTCGAGCGACTTCCACAGCTCGCCGATCGTACGCTTGTCGGCGGCGACGACCCGGCCGTTGACGCTCTCCAGCTCGGGCGCGGTCGCGCTCTTCGGCGCGGAGCCGTCGTAGAGGAACAGCAGCGGCAGCTTGTCCGTCTTCGCGTCGTCGTACCCCTGGGCGATCAGCCGGGTGACCGAGAACAGGCCGGGGTCCAGCCGCTTGGCCGCCAGGAAGGGGACGATGTCGCTGGGCAGGACCCGCAGCTCGCCGTTCTCCTCGGTGGTGTTGAACGCCATCCGCTCACGGCCCGGCCCCGGCTTCACCTCGACCGCGTGCCGGCCCGCTTCGGCCTCCCTGACGGTCACCACGTCCCCGGTGATCAGCGTGACCTGGTGGACGCTCCCGGCGGAGGCGGGCTCGATCCCGGGCGCGGCCGCGGCTGCGGGTAACGGGAAGCTCAGCAGGGCTGCGGTGGTGACTCCTGCCACCGTCACATGGGCGGACCAGTGCATGGGGGTGAAACCTCTCGTAGCAACAACCAGTGGACACGAGAGTGGGTGATGCGGTGCCCAGTGCGCCAGGTGTCGCCCGTGCCGTTTGTCCGCCATGTCGCGATTACGACACCGGCAGATCCTGCACCGCCCCGGGTGCGGCGGCCCCCAGCTGTCCGCCCGAAGCAGGAAGCGGCCGATCGAGCTCCGCTCCCCCGGGCAGTCGGTCGTTCAGGCTGGCCGTCGTGACCCCGACACACTGGGGACAGAAAATGCCCAGGCCGCTGCTCGACGCCGACGGATACGTCACCGACAGTGTTCATCCGGTAGAGCACCACGCGTTGGGTGGCCCCCCGGGGGGCCACCCAACGCGGGTGGAAGGCCCGCGTGAACGGACGACGTCCTCACCGCCGTCGCCCCCTGCCAGGCCGTAACCATCGTCAGCTCTTGGCGGGGATACGCTTGCCGAGGTTGACGAAGAAGAGGATCAGCCCGACCGTCAGCACGATGTGCCCCAGCCCGGCCATTCCGGTAATCGCCGGGCTGGTCTCGGCGCCGAGCACCGTCTGGGTGCCGTGCACGAGCATCATCGCCACCGTCAGCGCCAGCCCGCCGTTGTAGACCCAGAAGAACCAGGTGAACAGCTTGCCGCCGGCGCTCAGCGTGAACATCTTCTCCAGCGCCAGCACGATCAGGAAGAACAGCATGCCCAGGGCGAGCAGGTGGGTGTGCACCACACCGAGCTGGGTGTCGCCGGTGAAGTCGTTGAGCTTGGTGATCTCGCGGTAGTACAGGCCGCTGATGACGCCGACGATCATATAAATATGCGCCGCATGGTAGATCTTTTTCACGGATGAGACCTTAAAGGGTGAATTATCACACTCCGCACCCGGGCTCCCGAAATGTCCAGGACGCCTCAAACTCCGGCGGTGCGCCCTGTGCAGCGCATGGTGGTGCCCTTCTTCACGAACGTGGAGTCCACGGCGAGTGGAACGCCGGACGCCACCACCTGCGGGCCGACGGCGACTCCGTCACCTGCGAACGCACCCGGGCCCGGCCCGACCTGCGGCTGACCGCCGCCGAACTGGGCGCCGCCCATCTGGGCGGCATTACCCTGTCGTCCCTGGCCGCCGCGGGCCGGGTCGAGGAACCGCGCCCCGGCGCGGTCGGCGCCGCCTCGCTCGCCTTCCGGGGCGAGCGCGCCCCCTTCCACCCCTCGGGCTGGGCCTTCCCGGCCTTCTGACGGCCCGCGTCTCGCGACGGAGAGCGCACGGGCGCCGGACCGCCTGAATGCCTGCGCGGCGGGAGGGGTGGAGCGGACAGAATCGAGGCATGCCCGATGCCACGCTCCTGCCGGCCGTCGTCTCCGCACTCGGTGGCGTGATCGGCGCCCTCAGCGCCCTGGGCGGCGTCACCCTGACCAACCGCGCCGCCGCTCGCAAGGAGGAACGCGAGGCCCGCCGGCGCCGCGAGGAACAACAACAACAGCAGCGTGACGACGCCTACGCCAACCTGCTGGGCGGTGCCCGGAAGCTCAGGCTGCAGATCGAGGTCGCCGCCCACCGCCCCTGGGAGGACATGAACCAGCGGCTCGGCGCCATCGAGACCCAGGCGGCCCTGCTCGGCGACCTGGCCGCCCGCGTCGCCGTGCTCTCCCCCGGCCCGGCCGCCATCGCCGCCCGCCGGCTCGCCGACGCCACGTACGAGCAGGCCAGCCGTGCCGCCCAGGCGACGAAGATGACGTACGACGTCGAGGGCCAGTTCTTGAAAGGGGAAATGGTGGGGCCGTTGGCGTTCGACGAGCTGGACGCGAGCTGGGAGGACTTCAGCCAGGCGACGTCAGACCGGAAACCGTCGGATCACAAGGCGCTGGACCCGCCGCCCAGGAGGTGAAGCGCCGCCTCGTGCTGGTGGGGCGCCAGCGCCGGCGCGGTGGCGGCCAGCGAGAGCCGGGCGAGGTCGGCGGCGCCGGTGCGGTTCCCGCCGAGCTCACGGACCCGGGCGGCGTACAGGAGGGCGGGCCCGTTCCCCGAGCCGGCCGACAGCGCGGCCTGCACGTCCTCCTCGGCCTCGCCGGGTCTACCCATGGTGCTGAGGGCGAGCGCGCGGGCGGCGCGGCCCTCCGGCCGCAGATGGCGCCCGACCAGGTTCAGGTCGCGGAGTGCCGCCTCGGGCTGGCCGAGGTCGGCGAGCATCTCCCCGCGCGTGCGCAGGGCCTCAGGGGCCCGGGAGTCGGCGTTGAGCACGTCCGTGAGCACCGTCACCCCGGCGCGCGCCTGGCCCACCAGCCACAGGACGCGGCCCAGTTCGGTCTGCAGGGCGGAGTCGGCCGGCGTGCGGTCGACGGCCGACCGCATGGTCTCCACGGCCTCGGCGTCCTTCCCCTTGGCCAGCAGCGAACGCCCGATGGCCGCCAGGAGACGGGCCACGGTCGAGTTCTCCTGCACGGCCTCGAACAGCGCGGCCGCCGTCCGGTAGTGATCGACGGCCTGCGCGGGATGGCGGCGCAGGTGCGCGACGTCACCGAGCCGCGACTCCGCGACGGCCCGGACCGCCAGGTCGTCCTCCTCGGCGGTGGCCAGCGCGGCCGCGGCCAGGCGTTCGGCCGCCGTGAGGTCGAGCCTGGACAGCGCGGACTCCGCCGCCTCCAGATACCGCTCGGGGGTGATCTCGCCGGTCTGGAGCTCGGGCACGTCCACCCGCATCAGCGGGGCGACCAGCAGCTCGTGCCGCAGCCGGTACGCCGTGCCGCCCTTGAGCACGTGTTTGTCCTCAAGCGCCTGGAGCACCCCGGCGGAGAGCTCCTCGCGGGTGATCCCGCCGGTGCGCCCCGGAGCGAAGGCCCGCTGCAACGCCGAGGTCAGCCGCAGGGCCGACACGTTGTGATCCCTGGCGACCTCCCTGATCACCCGCCCGCACAACAGCGTGAGCGACCGCTCGACCCCCGGCCGGGTCCGCACGTCGTGGACGGTGATGCCCGGCGTGTCGGCGGGCAGCGACGCCCACAGATCCGAACACGCCGCCTGGAGCAGCACCGGATCGACCCCGCCCGGCCCTCCGGTCCGGGACACGATCTCCTCGGCCGCGCCTTCGGCGAACCACCGTCCGCTGCCTCTGACCGGCCCCTCCACGGCCTCCAGCGCCTGCCGCTCCGTCAGCGGCTCCAGCCGGTACGTCTCCAGAGGCCCCAGCGCGCTTTCCAGATCACCGAGATGCTCCTCGCGGACGGACAGCAACATCCGCAGATCCGGCATCTCCTCGATGGCCTCGCGAATCTGGGCGAGGAAGTCCTCGCGGTACGCGGTCAGCTGCGGCGGCCCCTCGAACACCTGCTCAAGCTGATCCACGACCACCGAGCGCACGGCGTTCGCGCGCAGGTACTCATGGACCGACAGGCCCGCGACCCGATGCGGCGGCACGGCCGGGGACCACGTGGACAGCAGGGCCAGCGCGTAGGGGTTGTGCTCGGGAACCGCGCCGAGCGGAAGCGGAGGGGCACTCAGCGGGCTCCCGGCAGGCACGGTTCCGGACACGACCCGCGCATTGATCAGGGAGGTCTTCCCCACCCCCGCCGGCCCGACGAGAACGGTGACGCGATTCCTCGTCCATTGCCGGCAGAGCTCGGCCGCCGCCTCGTCCCGCCCGAAGAATTGGCCGGCCTCATCCGTACGAAAGGGACGACCGCCAACATATGGATGCCTATCGACATCATGGGTCATCATGCTGATGGTCATCCCGATGGCCTCATTCGAATCCGGCGGGCGGCGCCCGGTTCGGCGTACGAGGCGATTTTAGGGTGGCCGAGAGACTGGAAATGGCGCGACCCACCGCGCGGGATGCGGACGGTGTCCTGCATGGCGGTCGCCTCCCAAACGCAGTCGGCGAACAAAACGGGTCATATGGATTGATTGAACCCAGGGAGGAAACCACTCTGGGCGATCGCCCTCTTGACCGCCTCCGCGAAGACGGACGGATCGTCGTCCGAGAGGGCCGCGATGTCCCGCAGCGACGCCTCGGAGAGGTCGAACGAGCCCTCGCCGCCTTCCTCTGGACTCTTGTGCAAACCTTCCTCCTGTGTCCCCGCCGGGCGGACGGCCGCAAGGCTCACCCGCTACAGCATCGCCCATTGGGCGATCCTTGCCTAGATAGACGTAACCTTCCGGGTGAAAAATAAATATATCAGAAGGTTATACCGAGATGTCCTTTTTGCTGACAGCGGTGTCGCGGTGCGCTCCACAAGCCGGTTATTGCTACGATCGACAGCGTGACGGGTTCGCGGACTGTGGCCATGCCCAAAATCTGGGGCGACAAGATACCACCGCGCAATAAGAATTTCACGGGCCGAGAAGCCCTTCTGGAGCAACTTCACGCTGGAATCGCCTCAGATGTCACAGCGGTCGTGCCGCACGCCCTGCACGGCATGGGCGGCGTCGGCAAGACCCAGGTGGCCGTGGAGTACGCCTGGCGATACGCCTCCGACTACGACGTCGTCTGGTGGATCGCCGCCGACCAGGCCCTTCTGGTGCCCGCCGCGCTGGCGGCCCTCGCACCGCGCCTGGATCTCCCGCCGGTCAAGGCCGTCGGCATCGAGGACACCGCGGCCGCCGTTCTCGACGCGTTGCGCCGGGGCGAGCCCTCCGACCGCTGGCTGCTCATCTTCGACAACGCCGACCAGCCGGAGGACATCAACCGGCTGATCCCCCGCGGCCCGGGCCACGTGCTGATCACGTCGCGGAACCAGGAGTGGCGGAGCGTCGTGGACACCGTCCCGGTGGACGTGTTCACCAAGGGCGAGAGCGTACAGTTCCTCCACAAGCGGGTGTCCAACAGCCTGCAGGAAGCCGACGCCCAGCGCCTCGCCGACGAGCTGGGGCACCTGCCGCTCGCCCTTGAGCAGGCCGGAGCGCTGCAGGCCGAGGCGGGGATGTCGGTGGAGGAATATCTCCAGCAGCTCGCCAGGCACATGCCCGACACCTTGCAGGACCCGAAGCCGCTGGACTACCCGCGCTCGATGACGGCGGCCTGGAGACTGTCGGTCTCCCAGCTGGAGCAGCAGATGGCCGAGGCGGTCGACCTCCTGCGCTGCTGCGCCTTCTTCGGCCCCGACCCCATTCCGGTCGACGTCTTCCGCTGGGGCGCCGACGGGGCCGGCCCGGGCCTGCAGGAGCTGCTCGACAAGCCGCTGCTGCGCAGCAAGGCGATCCGGGTCATCGGCCGGTACGCCCTGGCCGGGCTCGACCCGGAGAACCGCACGCTCCAGGTGCACCGCCTGATCCAGGCACTGCTCCGCGCCGACCTCGACGACGAGGAACAGGACCGCTTCAGGAAGGTGGTCCACCGGCTGCTGGCCAGCGCCCGGCCGGGAGACCCGGAGAACGAGGCCAACTGGCCCCGCTACAGCGAACTGGTGCGCCACATCGTGCCCTCGGAGGTGGCCTTCACCCGCGACCCCGAGGTCCGGGACTTCGCCCTGAACATGGTCCGCTATCTCTACCGGTCCGGGCAGCACCAGCAGGGCCTGACCTTCGCCGGTGACTTCCTGCGGCAATGGACCCTGGACTCCGGTCCCGACGACCGTCACGTGATCGCCGCCCAGGCGCAGATGGGAAGCGTTCAGCGGGAGCTCGGCGACTACCCGGGAGCCTACGAGACGGACAGGGCCGCGTGGGAACGCGCGAAGCAGGTCCTCGGGGACGAGCACGAGATGTCGTTGTTCATCTCCCAGGGCCTCGGAGCCGATCTGCGGGCACGGGGCGACTTCGCCGAGGCGACCCGGCACGAGGAACAGGTCCTTCAGGCGCACATCTCCGCCCTGGGCCGCCCCCACCTCGAAGTACTCAACGCCACCAACAACCTGGCCCTCGACTACGCCCTGATCAGCAACTACACGCGGGCCCGCTCGATGCACGAGGAGGTCTACAACGCCTCCAGCAAGCGCACCGACGTGAGCAAGGTCTCGCACCTGATCTTCTGGGGCAACCTCGTCCGGGTGGTCCGGCTCTGCGGCGACTACGAGGAGGCCTGCGACCTCGCCGAGGAGGCGCACGCCTTCGGCGTGAAGGAGCTCGACATCGAGCACTGGGTGACGCTGCGCACGGCCAAGGACTGGTCGATCGCGTTGCGGCGCTCAGGCCGCTACGACGAGGCCAGCGCGCTGGCCCAGGACGTGCTCGAACGCAGCACGAGGCTCTACGGGCCGACCCATCCCGACACCCTCGCCGCCGCCATGAACAACGCCAACGCCATGCGCACCACCGGCCGGATCAACGCGGCGTTCGACCTGGCCGCCCAGACGATGGAGCGATACCCGGGGGTCTATCGTCCCGAGCACCCCTACAACCACGGTTGTGCCGGCAACCTCGCCCTCATGCACCGCGTACGCGGTGACGCCGCCAGCGCCCGCAAACTCAACGAGCAATGCCTCGAAGCGCTGGACGACCGGCTCACCCGCGACCACCACTACTCCCTCACCGTCGCCATCAACCTGGCCAGCGACCTGACCGCGCTGGGCGAGCTGACCCGCGCGCAGCAGCTCGGCGACGACACCCTCCAGCGCACCAGGCAACTGCTCGGGGAGACCCATCCGCTGACCCTGGGCTGCGCCGCGAACCTCTCCGTGATCCTGCGCCGGACCGGGTCCGAGGACGAGGCCGACGCCCTGCTGGCCGGCACCCTCGTCCACTACGGCCGCGTGCTGGGCCCGAACCACCCCGACGCGGTGGTGGCCAGGGAACAACGGCAGCTCGACTTCGACTTCGACCCGCCGCCGATCTAGATCCGCGGCTCGCCGTTCGCCAGCCGCCACCGGGTGAGATGCCGCTCGGCCTGGTGGCGGGCGTTGGCCATGGCCGGTTCGGGCACGGGCTCGCCGAGCCACGACAGCAGGACGCGGCCCATGCCGGTGACGAACCGTCTGCCGGCCGGGGTGAGCAGGCCGCTGTCCATCAACGTGTCCACCGCCTTGCTGGTGCCGTCGCGCCAGCGGGCGAACTCGGCGTCGGCGTACAGGGCGATCTGCTGGTGCCGGCGCTGCCGTCGCCAGAAGCCGCTGACGCCCAGGAACGCGTAGGCGCCCTGGAGCAGCGCGGCGACAGGCCGCGGATCGTCGCGCCAGGGGGCGTAGAAGCGGCTGCGGTCGTCCGGTTCGGTCAGCCGGACGACCTCCTGAAGCGCGCCCAGCTTGGCGTGCTGGACCTCGTGCGCGAGCGCGGCGGCGAGGGTCAGGCCGTCCGGTGGAGCCGACAGGCCGACGGCGCCGAAGGTCTCCGACGCCGTCCCGCTCACCTGTCCGCCTCGTTCGGGGCAGCGCAGCGGAGTGACCACGCGGTACGCGAGCCGGATCTCATCCGCCGTGGCGGGATGGTGGGCGGTGAGAATCTCCCACGCCTCGCGCAGAGCGGCCCGCCACCAGGGAAGCTCCTCGTCGGGCAACCGGCCCGCCACATCGGCGGCCATCCGGTACGGGTCGAGGTCGTCGACCATCAGTTCGAGCGTGCGGCCGTTCGCGGAGGCGGTCAACCGGCGCAGCCCTCGCCAGCCCGGACCGTCACCCGAAGGCGCGATCACGACATCTCCGACACTGGCCCCACCGGGAGTGGAACGGACCGTCACCCGATCATCCGCCGCAAAGGCCACACCCAGCGACGGCAGCACCAAAGAGCCCTCATGGGTGCTCACCTCGACGGACAGCGGAGCCCGTGCCCTGATCGCCGCGGCCGCCGCCAGCGCCGCCAGGCCGTCCGGACGGGCGCGCGCCGGATCCCGGTCCAATTCCAGCACGGTCGCCCGCAACCAGGCCCCCACGGACGGATAACACAACACCGCCTCGACGGCCTCGGGCGCCTTGTCCTGGATGGCGGCCAGCAACTCGTAGGCGTCCGCGGCCCCGCGCGCGCCCGGATGGCCGGCGGTTCGAGCGCCGAGCACGACTCCGCGCAGCAGCAACAGGTGTTTACTGCGTTCGATGGCGGCCAATTGGCGCATGGCCTCGGCTCCGCCCCCTCCGGACGCCATCGCGGTGAACAGCTCGCCGGATATGCGATGCCTCCTGAAGCTCATCTGAACCTTTCCAGATCGGCCGCCACGGCATTCCTGATGTGCCCGATGAGTTTCAACAAGTCCGGGCAGTAGACGGACGGATTGGCAAAACCCCGGCCCCGGTCGTAACGATGCGCATAATAACCACCGCCGCAAACGCTTCGCACCTGGCAGGAACGGCATTCCGGCGCCAGCGCCAGCTCCCCGATTTGCCGGGCCGCGGCGTCGGGCAGGAGCAGAGCCTCGTCGAACGCGTTCCTGGACACGTGCAACCCGGTCACGGACGAGTCAGGTCGCAGGGATTTGACGGTGTCGGACAGCTCGATCGCGCCATCGGTGTCTATCACCAGAACGGTCACCGGCATCAGCCCGATGGACTCGTTGTTCGACCGCCCGCCGAGCAGGAGTTGGATGATCTCGCTGAACAGGCGGATCTCGGTGTCCTTCCGGGGTGCGCCGTACCAGCGGTCGAAGACGGCGATGAGCCAGTCGGCGTACGGCGTCCGCGCGGATCCGCGGACCCGCCCCGGCGGCGGGGACGACCAGTCGCCCAGCGGCAGCAGGAAGTCCATTTTCGGCGGCTCGTGGCCGAGCAGCGCCTCATAGGTGGCGACCGGGTCGTTCGCGAGGTCGACGGTGCACAGCAGGCCGCTGAACAGGTGCGGGAACGAGCCGCGGAGCAGGGCCAGCGATGCGGCGACGGCGTCGTGGCTGCCCTTGCCGTTCGCGAACCGCCGGTGGCGGTCATGGGCGGCCCGGCCGCCGTCCAGGCTCACCGCCACTTTGATGCCCAGCTCGTCGAACGCGCGAAGGGACCCGGCGTCGAGCCGGACGCCGTTCGTCTGCACGCGGGCGTTCACCCGGGCCCTCTCACCGACGGCCTCGCGCACGCCGGCGACGATGGCGGACAGCAGGTCGGGGCCGGCCAGGAGCGGTTCGCCGCCGTGCAGGATCAGCTCGACGGAACGCAGCCCGTGGGCTTCGGCGTGCTCGGCGATCCGGTGGGCCAGCCAGGCCGCTGTCGAGGTGGACATGCGCATCGGCTGATCGCGCCAGCTCTGGTCGGCCATCTCGTACACGTAGCAGTAGTCGCACGCCAGGTCACATCTGCTGTTGACCTTCACCACGAATTCGCCGAACGGGGTCGGCGTCCACCCGCCGGCGACGAGCGCGGGCACGTCCAGCGTTTCCGGCCACTCGGTTCGGTCCTCGCGCGGCATCGATCCGGAGTCCACTGCCACGCCTTGATCAACCCCCGAACTGAGGATCCGGCCGTCGTCGCGCATTTGATCGATGTGCATAACCACTATGAGCGGGTCAAGCGGTGTAGTCAAACGTTGTCACGGTCCATGCGGCCTGCCGGAATACGGCTGCGAATATCGAAAATGAGGACGCCTGAGTTCGATATGGCGACCCGCCCGAGCTGCTTCTCGATGTCGTGGCGCTGCGAAAGTCATCGCGAAACGCTCGGACCGGATCGGTTCTCGTGGCTGTCCGCCGCCGCGTGAACCGGGGTCAGAATGTGGCGATCGGGTTGACCGGGCTGCCGGACGTGCCGGCGAAGCGGACCGGCGCGACCGCGAGCTGGAAGTCCCACTGGCCGAGCTCGGCAGCCGTCGTCGCGCACGCCTCCAGGTCGCAGTTGTCGAGCATCCACAACCCCATGGCGACGAGGCTCACGGCGTGGACCGGCATCAACACGTCTTCGTACCCCGAGGGCTGAACGTCCTGGGGGGTGTCGGCGCCGATCAGCGCGACCTCCCGTTCGTGCAGCCACGGCAGGCAGGACGCGTGCCACCCGGCCTGCGTGAAACCGCTGACCGCACCGGATTCGTGCCGGACGCGGCCGTTGCCGGTCCGCAGGAGCACCGCGTCGCCGGGACGCACCCGCACACCCTGGCGACGCTCGGCCTCTTCGAGGTCGTCGGGAAACACCCCCTGCCCCGGTTCCAGCCACGGCACATCCCGCACGCTCGCGACGTCCAGCAGGACGCCACGCGTGACGATCCCGCTCGCCGCCGCCGTGACGGAAGCCCACCCCGATCCCGTCGCGGCGTCGACCAGCGAGTGCGGCCGCCCGTTGTACATCGTGCCGTCCCAGAAGATGTGGCACGGCGCGTCGAGGTGGGTGATGGTGTTGCCGTGGAAGGTGACGCCGAGCCGCTCGGAGGAGAAACCCCAGCGCCGGTCGTTGCGGAATCCGGGCGCCGGCATGTTCTCGGCGCCCGGCATGTCGGCGGCGCACGGGCACGTCGTCGTCGACCGCTCCATCTCCTCCGGTACGGCGACCTCCCACGCGCACGACACGCTCCTGCCGTGTCGCACGGCCCGCGCCGCCGCCAGCCGGACGTCGTCGGTGATGTGGTTCAGCGTGCCGCGCTCGTCGTCGTCGCCCCAACGCCCCCAGTTCGACAGCGTGTCGAAGTACTCCAGCACGTCGTCCTGCGTGGGGATCGGTCGCCCTGCCGTCATCCCAGCATCGACTCCTCCGGTCATGTGGTTCGAGGCACCGCAGGCAGGGTATCCCGCCCTCTCCTTCGATGTGACCTTGCCGGGTCTCGACAGCGGGTGGCGGCGGCCGGCCGTGCGGCGTCCTCGGCCGGTTCGGTCATGTGCCTCCCCGATCGGTCGGATGCGGATGGCCGGGCGAACGGTGCGCGGCCGGTCTCACGACTTCGTGGCGCCGCTGGTCAGGCCGGCCACCAGGTGACGCTGGACGACGAGGAAGACCGCCGCGGCCGGAACCGCGATGAGCACGGCCGAGGCGGTCAGCAGGCCCCAGTCGGACCAGTGCTGGCCCCCCGCCGCGGCCGTCCCGTTGTCCTCGGCCGACTACCCGGTCTGGCGCCCGACCGTCGACCTGCCTCCCGGCACCGGCGTCGAGTACAAGTACATCAAGAAGAACCCCGACGGTTCGGTCACCTGGGAATCCGGCGGCAACCGCGCCTTCACCACCCCGTCCGGCGGCACCGACACCAGGAACGACACCTGGAAGTAGCGAGCCGCGGCCCGGATCAGTGGCCGGCCCCTGACGGGGGCGGCCACTCCGGTGCCGGTGGCGCTAGGTGACTTCGGTACATACTGTACAAACTCACTTACCGTACGTGTGCATCCCTTGCTATACCGGACACCGTGGGCCCGGATGACACCTTCGACAGCGTCCGCGCGATCGCCGACGCGATCCTGTACGAGGGGTACCTGCTGTACCCCTACCGCCGCTCCTCCGGCAAGAACCGGGTCCGGTGGCAGTTCGGCGTGCTGCTGCCGCCCGCCTGGGCACGGGCCCGCGGGCTCACCGGCGCGGGCGTGGCGGGCTCGGCGGAGTCGTGGTGCCAGCAGACGGAATGCCTGCTCGAAGCGGGCGGCGAGGCCACGGTCGAGCTGCGGATCCGCTTCCTGCACCAGCAGCGGCGCCAGGTCCAGCGCCGGGACGCCGCCGGCTCCTGGCAGCCGGTCGACTCCCTGGGGGACGGGCCCACGCTGGAACTGAGCTTCGACGAGGCCGTGCCGCGCGAGTTCGACCTGCGTGCCGACACGGCCGAGCTGCTCGCGGGCGAAAGACGGATCACCGTCGGCGTGCCCGCGGGCGAGGAGATCCGGCCGCTGGACGGCGGCCGGATCGTGGTCAGCCGGTCGGCGATCCGGGCGACGGTCGTCGTCTCGGCCACGCCGTGCGCGACGACGTCCCCGCTGCTGCGCCTGCGCTGCCGCGTCGAGAACGACGACCCGGCCACCCCCGCCGACGCCACCCGCGAGGACGCGCTGCGCGCCTCGCTCCTGGGCTGCCACACCCTGCTGGCCACGGGCGGCGGCTCGTTCGTCTCCCTGCTCGACCCGCCGGAATGGGCCGAGGCGGCGGCCCGCGACTGCGTCAACGCGGGCACCTTCCCCGTGCTGGCCGGTACGCCCGGCGCGCGGGACGTGGTCCTCTCCTCCCCGATCATCCTGTACGACCACCCGCGCGTGGCCCCCGAGAGCCCCGGCGACCTGCACGACGCCACGGAGATCGACGAGATCCTGTCGCTGCGCACCCTCACGCTGACCGACGCCGAGAAGCGGGAGGCCCGCGCCACCGACGCGCGGGCCGCCGAGATCATCGACCGGGTCGACTCCATGCCGCCCGCCGCGCTGTCACGGCTGCACGGCGCGGTCCGCTCCCGCCGGCCCGCGGCGGCGGCGGACGGCGTGACGGTCGCCGGGGTCGAGGTCTCGAAGGGAAGCCGGGTCAGGCTCCGGCCGCGGCGGTCGGGCACCGACCCCCAGGACATGTTCCTCGACGGCAGGACCGGCCTGGTCGAGGACGTCCTCCAGGACGTGGACGACACCTGGCACCTGGCCGTCACCGTCGAGGACGACCCGGGCGCCGACCTGAACCGCTGGTACGGGCGCTACCGCTACTTCACCCTCGACGAGGTCGAGCCCCTGGAGGCGAGATGACGCGTGGAGGCGAGATGAGCGCCGGTGGCTCCCGGAACGTGCTCGTGGCCGGCATCGGGAACGTGTTCCTGGGCGACGACGGCTTCGGCGTCGAGGTGGTCAGGCGCCTGGACCGGGCGGAGCTGCCCGCGACGGCCGACGTCGCCGACTACGGCATCCGCGGCGTCCACCTCGCCTACGAACTGCTGGACGGCCGCTACGACACCCTGATCCTGGTCGACGCCGTCCCGCTCGACGGCCCGCCGGGGACGCTGGCCGTCATCGAGGCCGACGACCGGCCGGCCGGGGGCGACGTGGCGATCGACGGGCACGGGCTGCATCCGGACGCCGTGCTCCGGCTGCTGAACCACCTCGGCGGCGGCGTCGAGCGGGTCCTGATCGTGGGCTGCCGGCCCGCGGTCCTGGACGAGGTGATGGGGCTGTCCGAACCGGTGGCCGCCGCCGTGGACGGGGCCGTCCGCCTCGTCGCGGAGCTGGCCCGGCGGGAGGCGGCGGGAAAGATCGAGAAGGAGACCACCGATGCATGAACTGGGGCTGTGCGACGCGATCGTGGAGGCCGCGCTGGGACGGGCCGGCGGACGCCGGGTGAACGCGGTGCGCGTCCGCGTCGGCGGGCACCCGGTGGACCCGCGGGTGATCGACACGGGCTTCCGCCTGGCCGCCGCGGGCACGGTCGTGCAGGACGCGACCGTCGAACTCGTCACCGTGCCGTACGTGATGCGCTGCGCGGGATGCGGCGCCGAGCAGGAGGCCCGGACCGCCACGGACCTCCTCGCCTGCCGGAGCTGCGGCGGGATGGACGTGGAGAGCGTCACGGACGAGAGCGTCGTGGTGGAGTCGATCACGTTCGAACCGGTCCCGGAAACCGCCTGACGGACCCGCCGGCACCGGCTGGAGAACAGGCCGCTGACGTGAAGGAGAGACGTGACATGGCCGATCAGAAGAGCGGATTCGACGAGATGCACATCCTGTGGATCTCCGAGGGCATGAGCTGCGACGGCGACACCGTCTCCGTGACGGCCGCGTCCCAGCCCGCCATCGAGGACGTCGTCACCGGCCTCGTGCCGGGGCTGCCGAAGGTGCACCTGCACAACAAGGTCCTGTCCCCGACGTTGGGCGGCGAGGACTTCCTGGCCCCGTTCCGGGCCGCGGCGCGCGGCGAGCTGGAGCCGTTCATCTTCGTCCTGGAGGGGTCCGTCCCCAACGAGAGGATCAACGGCGAGGGCTACTGGACGTCGTTCGGCAACGACCCGGACACGGGCGAGCCGATGACCCTCAACACCTGGATCGACCTGCTCGCCCCCAACGCCTGGGCGGTCGTCGCGATCGGGACCTGCGCCACCTACGGCGGCATCCACGCCATGGCGGGCAACCCGACCGGCTGCATGGGCCTGGCCGACTACCTGGGCTGGGACTTCCGGTCGGCCGGCGGGCTGCCCATCGTCAACGTCCCGGGCTGCCCGGTGCAGCCGGAGAACTTCATGGAGACCCTCACCTGGGTCCTGCAGCACGCGGCCGGTTCGGCGCCGCCGCCGCCGCTGGACGCGCTGCTGCGTCCCCAGTGGCTGTTCGGCAAGACCGTGCACGAGGGCTGCGACCGTGCCGCCTACTACGAGCAGGCCGACTTCGCCAAGGACTACAACTCGCCCAAGTGCCAGGTGAAGGTCGGCTGCTGGGGGCCGGTCGTCAACTGCAACGTGCCCAAACGCGGCTGGATGAACGGGGTGGGCGGCTGCCCGAACGTCGGCGGGATCTGCATCGGCTGCACGATGCCCGGCTTCCCCGACAAGTTCATGCCGTTCATGGACATGCCGCCGGGCAGCAGCCTGTCCTCGATGCTGATCAAGCCCTACGGGGCGTTCATCCGCCGCATGCGCGGCATCACCAACAACACCGCGAACGCCGAGCCGCGGTGGCGGCACAACCGTGACGCGCTGACCAGCGGCTTCGATCCGCGGTGGCGCCCGTAAGGGCCCGCGACGCCAGAGAGGACACACCAGCACATGGCCATCTCCGAGCAGGAAGCGCCCGACCGGCGACCACCGGGGGAGCTCGTCGAGATGTCGTGGGATCCCATCACACGCATCATCGGCAACCTGGGCATCTACACGAAGATCGACTTCGCCAACCGGCGGGTCGCCGAGTGCCACAGCACCTCCTCGCTGTTCCGCGGCTACTCGGTGTTCATGAAGGGCAAGGACCCCAGGGACGCGGGCTTCATCACCAGCCGGATCTGCGGCATCTGCGGCGACAACCACACCACATGCTCGATGTACGCCCAGAACATGGCGTACGGCATCAAGACGCCGCCGATGGCCGAGTGGATCGTCAACCTCGGCGAGGCCGCCGAGTACATGTTCGACCACACGATCTTCCAGGACAACCTCGTCTTCGTGGACTTCTGCGAGGCGATGGTCAAGGAGACCAACCCGACGCTGCTGGCGCGGGCCAGGACCACCGAGGCGCCCGGGGCGGCGATCCACGGCAAGCGCACGATCGCCGACATCATGGAGGCGTTCAACCCGTTCGAGGGCGACATCTACAAGGAGGCGCTGCGGGTCAGCCGCGTCACGCGGGAGATGTTCTGCCTGATGGAGGGCCGGCACGTGCACCCGTCGACGGTCTATCCGGGCGGGGTCGGCACGATGCCGGAGCCGACGTTGTTCACCGACTACCTCTCGCGCCTGCTCGGTGTGGTGGACTTCGTCAAGAAGGCCGTCGCGCTGAACAACGACGTGTTCGACTTCTTCTACGAGGCGCTGCCCGGCTACGAGGAGGTCGGCCGCCGCCGGATCCTGCTCGGCTGCTGGGGGGCCTTCCAGGACCCGGCCGTGGTCGACTACCGCTACGAGACGATGAACGACTGGGGCAAGGCCATGTTCGTCACCCCGGGCATCGTGGTGGACGGCGAGCTGGTCACCAACAACCTCGTCGACATCAACCTCGGCATCCGCATCCTGCTCGGCAGCTCGTACTACGACGACTGGACCGCCGAGGAGCCGTTCGTCACCCACGACCCGCTCGGCAACCCGGTCGACATGCGGCACCCGTGGAACCAGACGACCCTGCCCGCGCCGCAGAAACGCGACTTCGAGGGCAACTACAGCTGGGTCATGAGCCCCCGGTGGCTCGACCCGCGCACCGGTGACCACCTCGCGCTCGACACCGGCGGCGGCGCCTTCGCCCGGCTGTACGTCACCGCCCTGTCGGGCATGGTGGACACCCCGTACGTGAAGGCGACGGGCTCGGCGGTGCAGATCTCGCTGCCGAAGGGCCGTGACCTGCCGGAGACGACCCTGGAGTGGCGCATCCCGCCCTGGTCCAACGCCCTGGAACGCAACCGGGCCCGGGTGTACTTCGTGGCCTACGCCGCGGCCATGGCGGTGTACTTCGTCGAGCAGGCCATGGAGCGCATGCGCGCCGGGGACACCAAGGTGTTCACCGACTTCGCCGTGCCGGAGGAGGCCATCGGCGTCGGGTTCCACGAGGCGGTGCGCGGCGTGCTCTCCCACCACATGGTCATCAGGGACGGCAAGATCGCCAACTACCATCCGTACCCGCCCACGCCCTGGAACGGCAGCCCGCGCGACAGCTTCGGCACGCCGGGCCCGTACGAGGACGCCGTCCAGGACATGCCGATCTTCGAGGAGAACGGCCCGGACGACTTCAAGGGCGTCGACATCATGCGCGCGGTGCGCAGCTTCGACCCCTGCCTGCCCTGCGGCGTGCACATGTACGTCGGCAAGGGACGCACGGTGAAGAAGCTGCACTCGCCGATGTTCGGAGCGGGTCATGGCTGAGCCGGACCGCCTGGACGACCAGGCGGTGGCCCGCCTGCTGGAGCGGCTGGAGGCAACCCTGGGGCGGCTGGAGGGCACGCCCGGCCCGACGGCGGAGACGGCGCTCGACGCCGTCGCGATCCTCGCCGAGGTCTACGGCGAGGCCCTGGCCCGGGTCATGGACCGCATCCCGGCCGGGACCGCCGTCGCCACCGCCCTCGCCGACGACGAGCTGCTCGGCCACCTGCTGGTGCTGCACGACATCCATCCCGAGCCGCTCCGGCGGCGGGTCGAGCGCGCGCTCGACGGCCTGGCCGGGGCCCTGCGCTCCCAGGGGGTGGAGGCGCGGCTCGCCGACGTGACGGGCGACGTCGCGCGGGTGCGGCTGACGGGCGGCTGCTCGTCCGGGTCGGAGCCGGTACGGCGGGCGGTCGAGCAGGCGGTGCGCGCCGTCGCGCCGGAGGTGCGGACGGTCGAGGTGAGCCGCGCCGCGCCGGTCGCCTTCGTCCCCGCCGACGCGCTGCTGACCCGGCCCGGCGGCGCCGCGTGAGCACGACCGCGCACGGCCGCCTGCTCGGGCGGGCCACGGGCCGCCGGAACGCGGGCGAGCGCTGCGAGCTGTGCGAGGCGCCCGTCCGGGGCGAGCACGGGCACGTCGTGGAGGCGCGCTCGGCGGAGGTGCTGTGCGCGTGCCGGGCGTGCGCGCTGCTGTTCGAGCCGGACGGCGGCGGCCACTTCCTGCGGGTGCCCGACCGGCGGCTGCGGCTGGCCGGGCTGCGGCCGGCCGATCTCGGCATCCCCGTGAGCCTGGCGTTCTTCGTCACCGCGCCGGACGGCTCGGCCACCGCGCACTACCCGAGCCCGCTGGGCGCCACCCGCAGCGACCTGGACGCCCCGGCCTGGCAGGCGGTCGCCGCCGGCGCCGGGGAACTGCGGACCATGCGGCCGCTGGTCGAGGCGCTGCTCGTCAACGGCGTTCGGGGGGCCGGCGAGTGCTGGCTGGTCCCGATCGACGACTGCTACCGGCTGATGGCCCTGGTACGAGGCGAATGGACAGGTATGTCAGGCGGCGATCAGGTATGGGCAAAGATCGCGCAGTATTTCGCCCAGCTCGACGACGCCCGGCCTCACCGGGGGTAGGACCTGCACCATGGCACACATCAAGGTGGGCAAGCCGGACGTCGCACCCGACGCGACGGCGCACGTCAAGGGCGTCGAGCAGGGCAACCGGCCCGGCGCCTACGAGCACCAGGCGGGACACCACCGGGACGGCACGGCCGACGCCCGGCGCTCGACGGGGATCCGCCCCAAGAGGCACGACCCGATCCTGCCCGTCATGCCCAACCTCCCGCCCGGCTGAGAAACCCGGCTGAGAAAGAGGAGACAGACATGCGGCGACCACGTACGACACTGCTGGCCGGGCTGGCCGGGGCGGTGCTCCTGGGGATGTTCTGGAAGGAACTCCCGGCGCTGAGGCGCTACATCAAGATCAAGCAGATGTGATCCCGGAACCATGTGTCTCGGCATCCCCGGAGAGATCGTCGAACTGCTGCCGGACCGGCCTGAGCTGGCCACCGTCGAGGTCGCGGGCGTACGCCGCGCGATCAGCGTCGGCCTGCTGGACGGTCCGGTCCGGCCCGGCGACTGGGTCCTGGTCCACGTGGGCTTCGCGATGTCGAGGATCGACGAGGCCGAGGCCGCGGCGACGCTCGCGCTGCTGAACGACCTCGGCCCCGCCTACACCGACGAGCTCCAGGCGCTCGCGGAATCCGACATCACGTGAAAGGCGCCGGCATGCGCTTCGTCGACGAGTACCGCGACGCCCAGAAGGCGCGGGCCCTGGCCGGGCGGATCGCGGAGCTGTGCGAACCCGGCCGCCGCTACACCTTCATGGAGGTGTGCGGCGGGCACACCCACACGATCTACAAGCACGGCGTCGAGGACCACCTGCCGCCGAACGTGAACCTCGTCCACGGGCCCGGCTGCCCCGTCTGCGTGATCCCCATGGGACGCATCGACGACGCGATCGCCATCGCCCGCGAACCGGACGTGATCATGACCTCGTTCGGCGACATGATGCGGGTGCCCGGCGGCGACGGCTCCTTCCTGGACGCCAAGGCCGCCGGCGCGGACATCCGCATGGTGTACTCCCCGCTCGACGCGCTGAGGATCGCCCGCCAGAACCCCGGCCGCCGGGTCGTCTTCATGGCGATCGGCTTCGAGACCACCGCGCCGTCCACGGCGATGACCGTGCTGCGCGCCGCGGCCGAAGGGCTCGGCAACTTCTCCGTCTTCTGCAACCACGTCATGATCATTCCGGCGATCAAGGCGATCCTGGACTCGCCGGACCTGCGGCTCGACGGCTTCATCGGGCCGGGCCACGTCTCCACCGTCATCGGCTGCCGGCCGTACGCGTTCATCGCCGAGGAGCACGGCAAGCCGCTCGTCTGCTGCGGGTTCGAGCCGCTGGACGTCCTGCAGTCGATCCACATGCTGCTGCGCCAGCTCGCCGAGGGGCGGGCCGAGGTGGAGAACCAGTACACGCGGGTGGTGCCGTGGGAGGGCAACGGCCGGGCGCTGGAGGCGATCGGCCGGGTCATGGAGCTGCGCCCGTACTTCGAGTGGCGCGGCCTCGGCTTCATCTCCCACTCCGCGCTGCGCCTGCGCGACGCCTACGCGGCCCACGACGCCGAACGGATCTTCCAGGTGCCGGGCGTACGGGTGGCCGACCCGAAGGCGTGCCAGTGCGGCGAGGTGCTCAAGGGCGTGCTCAAGCCGTGGGAGTGCAAGGTCTTCGGGACCGCGTGCACGCCGGAGACGCCGATCGGCACCTGCATGGTGTCCTCCGAGGGCGCCTGCGCCGCGTACTACAACTTCGGCCGGTTCACCCGCACGCGGGCCAAGGAGGCGACCACGGCATGACGACCGAGCGCACCGCCGGATGGGCCGAGCGGGCCGTCCGCGAGGCGGGCGGGCCCGCCGGCCCGGCGACCCGCGAGGAAGAGGTGCTGCTGCGCATCGAGCGCGCCCGGGGACGCAAGGCCCGGGTCCGGGAGGAGCGCATCACCCTGGCCCACGGCGCGGGCGGGAGCGCCTCGCACACGCTGGTCGAGGCCGTGTTCGTCGACGCGTTCCGCAACCCGATCCTGGAGCCGCTCGGCGACGGCGCCGTGCTGGGGGTGGCGGGCGGGCGGCTGGCCTTCAGCACCGACTCCTTCGTGGTCTTCCCGCTGTTCTTCCCCGGCGGCGACATCGGCGACCTCGCCGTCAACGGCACGGTCAACGACCTGGCCGTCTGCGGGGCCCGGCCGCTGTACCTGTCGGCCGGCTTCATCCTGGAGGAGGGCTTCCCGGTCGCCGACCTGCGGCGGATCGCCGCCTCGATGGCCGCCGCCGCGGATCGCGCCGGCGTCCAGGTGGTCACCGGGGACACCAAGGTCGTGGAACGCGGCAAGGCGGACGGATGCTACGTCACCACCGCCGGCGTGGGCGTGCTGGAGCGGGAGACGGAGCTGACGCCGTCGGCGATCAGGCCGGGCGACGCCGTCATCGTCTCGGGGCCGATCGGCGAGCACGGCGTCACCATCATGATCTCCCGTGGGGAGCTGGACATCGAGGCCGACCTGGCCTCCGACACCGCGCCGCTCAACGGCGTCGTCGCCGCGCTGCTCGACGCCGTCCCCGGGGTGCGGGTGCTGCGGGACGCCACGCGCGGAGGGGTGGCGACGGTGCTCAACGAGCTGGCCCGCTCCTCGCGGCTCGGCGTCGTGCTGGAGGAGTCGGCGGTGCCGGTCCGCCCGGTGGTGAACGGCGCCTGCGAACTGCTCGGCATCGACCCCCTGTACGTCGCCTGCGAGGGCCGGTTCGTCGCCGTGGTCGACGGCGATCAGGCCGGAAGGGCGCTGGAGGCGCTGCGCGGCCATCCTCTCGGCGCGGAGGCGGCCGTGGTCGGCCGGGTGCGTGCCAAGCCCGCGGGGCTCGTGCTGCTCGACACCGCCTTCGGCGGCACCCGGATCGTCGACATGCTGGTCGGGGACCCGCTGCCGCGCATCTGCTGAGCCCCGGCCCGACCGGCGCGGTTTATCCGGCGCGGCTTGTCCGGCGTGTGCTTGTCCGGCGCGGTCTATCCGGCGTGGTCCAGGGCGGCGGCGACGGCGGCCTGACCCAGGCTGAGGCCGCCGTCGTTGGGCGGCACCCGCGAGTGGAGGAGCACCCGCAGGCCCGCCTCCCGCAGCCCCGCCTCCATCCGCTCCAGCAGGACGACGTTCTGGAACACGCCGCCGGACAGCGCCACGTCGCGCAGCCCCGTCCGCTCGCTCAGCGTCAGCACCGCCCGCAGCAGGGCGCGGGCCAGGCCGTTGTGGAAGCGCGCGGCCACCAGCGGCGTCCGCACGCCCGCCAGCAGGTCCTCGACCGCGCCGCGGACCAGGTCGGTCCCGGACACGACCAGCTCCGGCCCGCCGGACAGCGCCGCCGGGTAGGCGGCCCGCTCGCCCGGCTCGGTGAGCTGCTCCAGTTCGATCGCGGCCTGCCCCTCGAAGAGCACCCGGTCGCGCAGCCCGGCGATCGCGGCCACCGCGTCGAACAGCCGGCCCGCGCTCGACGTGGCCGGCGCGTTCGTCCCGGTGCGGGCCAGCGACGCCACCGCCGCCCACCGGCCCCGGTGCCGCCGCACGAAGGGCAGGTCCGGTGGCGCGTCGCCGTAGATCGCATCGAGGTAGGACACGCCCATGCGCCACGGCTGCCGTACGGCCGCCGCCCCGCCGGGCATGGGCAGCGCCTCCAGGTGCCCCGCCCGCTCGAACCCCCGCAGGTCGGCGACCAGCAGCTCGCCGCCCCACAGGGTGCCGTCGGAGCCGAGGCCCAGGCCGTCCAGGGCGACGCCGATCACCGGGCCCTCCTCGCCGTTGTCGGCCAGGCAGGAGGCGATGTGGGCGTGATGGTGCTGCACGCCGATGAGCTCGACGCCGTCGAGGCCGAACGCGTACTTGGTGGACAGGTACTCCGGGTGCAGGTCGTGGGCCACGAGCCGGGGCCGGACGCCGAACAGCCGGCTCAGATGGCCGATCCCCTCCGCGTACGAGCGCAGGGTCTCGTAGTCCTCCAGGTCGCCGATGTGCTGCGACAGGACCGCGTGGCGGCCCTTGACCAGGCAGAAGGTGTTCTTCAGCTCGCCGCCGCAGGCCAGCACGTGCCGGGACGGCGGCCGTCGCAGCGGCACGGGCGCGGGCACGTACCCGCGCGAGCGGCGGACGGGCAGCTCCCGGCCGCGGAACAGGCGCACCACCGAGTCGTCGGCCCGGACGTGGATGCGCCGGTCGTGGACGAGGAAGCCGTCGGCAATGCCGGCCAGCCGGTCCAGGGCGTCGTCGTCCCGGTGCGCGATCGGCTCGTCCGACCGGTTCCCGCTGGTCAGGACCGCGGGCCGGCCGAGCCGTACGGCCAGGAGGTGGTGCAGCGGCGTCGCGGGCAGCATCACCCCCAGCTCGCGGTTGCCCGGCGCGACCGCCTCGGCGACCGGGGCCCCGCCCCGGCGCGGCAGCAGGACGACGGGCCGCCGCGGTCCGCTCAGGACGCGCTCGGCGGCCGAGGTGAGCAGGACCAGCTCGCGCGCCGCGGCCAGGTCGGCGGCCAGCACCGCGAACGGCTTGCCCTCCCTGCGCTTGCGGGCCCGCAGCGCGCCGACCGCCTGCTCGTCCCCGGCCACGGCCGCGAGGTGGTACCCGCCCACGCCCTTGACCGCCAGGATCCCGCCCCGCGCCAGCCAGAGCGCCGCCGTCCCGACCGGGTCGCCCGGTTGCGGCCGGCCGTCCGCGTCCAGCAGCCGCAGCGACGGCCCGCACGCGGGGCAGCACACCGGCTGCGCGTGGAAGCGCCGGTCGCCGGGGTCGCGGTACTCCCGCGAGCAGTGGGCGCACATCGCGAACGGGGCCATCGTGGTGTTGGGCCGGTCGTAGGGCAGGTCGGTGACGATGGTGAACCGGGGCCCGCAGGCCGTGCAGTTGGTGAAGGCGTAGCCGTGCCGGCGCGCGCCCGGGTCGGCGATCTCCGCCGCGCAGGCGTCGCACGGCGCCGTGTCCGGCGGCACGCACACCTGGCGGGCGCCCTCGCCGCGACTGGCCACGATCCGGAAGCCCGACTCCGCGACGGGCTCGGCGTCCGCCACGGTGACGCTCTCGACCAGCGCGGACGGCGGCGCCCGCCGCTCCAGCTCGGCGACGAAGGCCCGCAGCGCCGACGGCTCGCCCTGGGCCTCGATGAAAACGCCGCGCGGATCGTTGCCGACGAACCCGGCCAGCTCGTGCCGTCCGGCCAGGCCACTGACGAACGGCCGGAAGCCGACGCCCTGGACCAGCCCCTCGACCCTGATCCGGATCCGGCCGGGCCCCTCAGCCGTCACCGGTCAGCGCCCGCTGCACCAGCTCCCACAGGACGTGGTAGAGGGTCACCTGGGCCTCCTGGATCCGGTGCACCGACGGGGACGGCACGACGAACAGGTGATCGGCCAGGCCGTCCGCCGCCATCCGCCCGCCGTCACCGCCGGCCAGGCCGACGGTCAGCGCGCCCCGGCGACGCGCCTCGGCGAAGGCGTGCAGCACGTTCGCCGAGCCGCCGCTCGTCGACAGGCCCACCACGATGTCGCCGGGCCGGGCGAAGGCGGCGACCTGGCGGGCGAAGGCCAGGTCGTAGCCGACGTCGTTGGACAGCGCGGTGACGACGGCGGCGTCGGCGGCCAGGCAGGTCGCCGGGAGCCCCCGCCCGTGCGGCGGGTGGGCGAAGAGCTGGGCGAGCGCCTGCGCGTCCGTGGCGCTGCCGCCGTTGCCGACGGCGAACAGCCTGCCGCAGGACTCGAAGGCCGCCGCCGTCCGCGCCGCGCAGCGCGCCAGCTCCTCGCCGTGCAGCCCGGCGACCGTCTCCCGCAGCGCGACGATCTCGTGCGCCTTGGCCGCGCAGGAGCGGCGCACCTCCTCCAGCAGGGCGTCGGGGTCGGTGGGCCGGACGTACAGGGACGGGTAGAGGGCCTCGACGCCGGTGCCTTCCGTCGTGCTCATCCGCACTCTCCCCCCACCGCGATGGCCTCACCGGCGTGCACCAGGACGACGTCACCCGGCCCGGCCTCGACCAGGGCCACGCTGATCTCCTGCGGGCCGCCGGCGTCCCCCTGCGCGATCGCCAGGCCGTCCCCGAGCAACTCGACGACGCGCATGGGCAGCGCGAGGTCGGAACAGGTCAGGCACACCCGCTCCCCCGGCTCCTCGGTCATCGGGCCTCCTGCGGCTGGTCGAGGAAGACGTGCACCAGCTCCCAGAGCAGGTGGTAGACCGTCATGTGGATCTCCCGCACCACGCACGGGTCTCCGGACCGGGCGGCGAGGACGTGGTCCACGGCGGGGCTGCGGCCGACGGCGCCGCCGTCCCCGCCGTCCCCGCCCTCTCCGCCTTCTCCGCCCACGAGCGCGACGGTCAGCAGCCCGAGCCCGTGTGCCGCCTCCAGCCCGCGCAGCACGTCCGCGCAGCCGCCGTCCCAGGAGAACCCGAGCGCCATGTCGTGCTCGGCGGCCAGCAGGCGCACCTGCTCGGCGTAGACCTCCTCGAACCCGCTGGTCGCGGCGACGGCGGTCAGCCGGGCGGCGTCATGGCTGAGGGAGAGGGCGGGCAGGGCCCTCTTACCGACGATGACCGGGTGGACGAACTCCACGGCCACGTGCTGGGCGTCCGCCGAGGCGCCGCCGTCGCCGAAGACCAGCAGCCGGCCGCCCCGCGCGAACCGCAGGGCCATGGCCCGGCACGCCAGGGCGATCGAGGCGGCCTCCCCGGCGAGCGCCCGCCCTGGGGCGACCCGCCGCTCGAAGGCCGGCGACACAGGCGTCATCTCACCTCTCCTTCCGAAGGGCGGCGACACAGGCGTCATCTCACCTCTCCTTGCCACGAGGCGACGCGGGGACGGGACGGGCCCGCGTCATGGGACGGCGGCCGGTGTCCCTCGTCCCACAGAGCCGCGCAGGTGCGCAGGACGTCCCCCAGGTCCCGCAGCCGGATCATGGCGGCCTTCAGGTCGCTCAGACCCGAAGCGGTGATCTCGTACTTCCTGCGCGGAGGCCCCGTACGCGAGGCGGTCCACGAGGAGACCAGGCACTGGTCGCGTTCGAGGGCGCGCAGCAGCCGATAGACGTGGCCGGGCTCCACCCCCGCCACGCCCAGCTCCCCCAGCCGGTCGATCAGGTCGTAGCCGTGGCTGGGCCGGTTCCAGATCAGGAGAAGCAGGATCGGGGACAACAATCCTCGCCTCTCGCCGCCTTCCATACGAACTCCCCCGCCAGCGGAACGCACCCTCCAAGGGGTAGTAGAACGTCCACGCCTGGCGATTCCGCGGCTGCGCGCGCCGTCCTTGCCAACTTCTGGCAGAAGGCAAGCCAAGGGATAGGTCTCGGGCGGTCAGCGCACCACGATGTCCCGCCGGCGGCCGGAGAACGGTTCGACCTTGCGCAGCACCACGCCGAGCAGGCGGTCGGCCGTCAGGTATCCGGCGCGGCGGGAGTCGTACGAGCGCCGCGGGTTGTCGCCCAGGACGACCAGGTGGCCGTCGGGGACGCGGGTCCCCGGAGCGTCGCGGAGGGCGGGCACCCTCTCGCGGGGCACGGGGTCGCCGGGGACGGCCGCCAGGCGCTTGATGATCCAGTGCGCGCCCGCGTCCTCGGACGGGCCGGCGGCCCGTGAGAGCACGACGACCTGGCCGGCGCGCAGTCCCCGCAGCGACGCCCGCCGCACCAGAACCCGGTCACCGGGCCGGTATGCCGGAAGCATGCTCTCCCCCTCCACGGTCACCACCAGGTATCTGAGGCGGAGCCACAGGACGCCTCCGAGCACGAGCGCCACCGGACCCGCGAGCGTGCCGAGGACGATCACCGCGGCACCTCCACGTCGTCCCGGTAACCGCCGGCCTGCCGGGTGAACAGGCGGGCGTAGGTGCCGTCCAGGGCCATCAGCTCGGTGTGGGTGCCCAGTTCGGTGACCACGCCGTCGCCGAGCACCACGATGTCGTCGGCGTCGCGGACCGCTCCGAGCCGGTGCGAGACGACGACGCTGGTCCGTCCGGAGCGCAGCCGGGCGAGCTGGTTGTGGATCTCGTGCTCGGCCTCGGCGTCGAGCCCCGCGCTCGGCTCGTCGAGGATCATCAGGTCGCTGTCGCCTCTGAGGAAGGCCCTGGCCAGCGCCAGCCGCTGCCATTGCCCGCCGGACAGCAGCACGCCGTCCTCGTCCTCGTCCTGGTCGGGTGCGAAGCCGCGGCTCAGCATCGTGTCGTACCCGTACGGCAGGCCGGCGACGGCGTCATGGATGCCGGCCTCGCGGGCGGCCCGTTCGATGCGCCGGCGGTCGCCCTCCGCGGTGAGGTCGCCCACGGCGATGTTGTCGGCCGCGGTCAGCTCGTAGGAGACGAAGTCCTGGAAGACCGCGCCCATCCTGGCGCGCAGGGCCTCGGGCGCCACGTCGCGGATGTCCACCCCGTCCCACAGGATCGAGCCGCGGGTCGGGTCGTAGAACCGGCACAGCAGCTTGACCAGCGTGCTCTTGCCGGCGCCGTTGCGTCCGACCAGCGCGACGGTGTGCCCGTACGGGATGAACAGGTCGACGCCGCGCAACACCCAGGAGTGCTCGTCGCTGTAGCGGAACCACACGTCGCGAAGCTCGATGCCGCGACGCAGCGCGGGCAGCGGGACGGGCTCCGGAGGCGAGAGCAGCCCCGGGCCGGAGGTCACGATCGTGAGGTGGTGGTGGAAGGTCAGGAGCTGCTCGTGGGCCATCGTCCCGGCGGACACCATGATGTTCAGCGCCGCCTGCACGCCCGCGACGGCCGCGACGAACATCGACACGTCACCCACGCTCAGCCGTCCCTGCCCCGCCGCCAGGATCGCCCACACCAGGCCGATCCCGGCGACCAGCGCCGACGTGCCGGCCAGGCCCGCCTGGACCCCGAACTCCCGCCGGTCCATCGTCCGGCGGGCCCTGACGGCGGTCCGCGCCTCGGTCAGCATGCGCAGCCGCAGGAACGCCCCCAGGTCGAACAGCCGGATCTCCTTGGCCGCGTCCGCCGTGGACATCAGGTGCGCGTAGAACATCTCCCTGCGTTCGGCCGGCCCGATCCGCCACATCATGTCGACGCGCTGCCGTGCCAGCCGCAGCTCGATCAGCAGTGCCGGGACCGCCGACAGCAGCACCAGCCCGGTGAAGCCGGGGCTGATCAGCGCCAGCGAGCCCACGAACCCGGCGACGGTGATCGTGCCGCTGGTCGCCGACAGCGCGGTGTCCACCAGCCTGCCGGGGTTGCTCGCGCTCTGCTGGGCCATGCGCAGCCGGTTGAGGAAGGCCGGGCTCTCGAACCTGGCCAGCCCGGTGAATCCGCACACCGCCGCGAACAGCTCGATCTTGGCCTGCACGGACACCTGGCGATCGACCTCGGCCCGCAGGTACTGCGCCGCCTGCCCGGCGCCGGAGGCGAGCGTCGTCACGGCCGCGATGGCCACCGCGAGGCCGAGCAGCGGCGCGGCCTGCCGGTTCGCCACGCCGTCGAGCACCGCCTTGGTCAGCCATGCGAGCGCGATCGGGGTGACGGCGGTCATCAGCGTCACCGCCAGGTATGCCAGGACGTACACGGGCGCCGCCCGCCACACCAGCCCGACGCTCCTCACCGCGCACGCGGTGAGGACCCGCGGGCCCGGCCCGTCCCTCATGCCGCCGATCCGGCCGGCAGCTGGGAGACCCCGCCGATCCTGGCCCGCACGCTGCCGTCCGCGGCGACCTGGAAGAAGCTGGGGAAGGACGTCACCTGGAACGCGCCGGTCAGCCGCCCCTCGCCCGCCTCCACGACCACCTGGGCCACCGGTGAGAGTGTCTCGGCCATCGGCTCGGCGTCGACCACCACGAGCACCCGCGACCGGTCCTGCCGGGCCGCCCAGGAGGCCAGCTCGGGCAGTTCGGTCCGGCACCTGCCGCAGTCGGCCGACAGGAACGCGACCACGGTGCCGTCGGGGAGCAGGTCGCGTGCCACCCGGCCGCCGTCGACCGTCCGCACGTCGAACTCGCCGACCGTGTCGCCGACGGTCAGGCCGTCGGCCCCGGGCGCGCCGCCGCGCGCGACGACCTCGTACAGGGCGTCGATGAGTTTCCTGTGCTCCTGCAGCCGCCGGGCCACCCCCAGCGTCAGGACCAGGCCCACCAGGCACAACACGCAAACCAGGATCGACACCATCATCAGGGGGGTCATCGGGTTCACCTCCGGTTCGATGTTCACGACGCCGGCCTACCGCGGGAAGTCGTTCGTCCCAGGGGCCGGAGCCGTCGCCGTGGAGGGGTTCAGGACGCCGGCGACGAGGTCGTACAGGCCGTCGATGAGCGCGGTGTGCGCGCGCAAACGCCGCAGCACGCCGAGCGTCAGCATCACGTTCATCAGGAACAGAGCACCGGCCAGCGCCGGCAGGGCAACGGTGTGGGACACCGGTCACCTCCTCCGTGACGGGCGTGAGAGAGGCGCCCGGCCGCCGGACGGCCGCCGGGCACCGGTCGGTCTCAGCACCACTTCTGGGAACTCGAGTTGGTGATGCAGGAACCGCAGTGGGAGGTGCCGTTCGGGTAGTAGCAGCAGTACTTCCAGTAGTTCGCGCCGCAGCACTGGTAATCGCAGTCGGTCGCCCGTGCGACGGTGTGCGGGGCGACCATCTCCAGGAGCCGGTCGGCCAATCTGCTCATGGCCCGCATGTGGCATTCCTTTCGGTCGGATACCTGGTCGCCGCAGCATGCGCCGCCGTTCTGAATGGTTTCTCAGTGGTTTCTCAATGACTTCTCAACGCCCCTGACAGCGCCCGCCGCCAGCACCTCGACACGGCCGCGGCCCCTCCGGCCCGGCCGGGCGCGCGATTGAAGAACCCCTATGACGCCATTGCCGGATTTGTTAGGTTGCGATCATGCAGTACGTCGATGTGGCGTGCAGGCTGCTGCTGCTCACCGTTTTCGCGCTGGCGCTGGCGAGTAAAGTGATCGGCCGTACGGCCTGGACAGAGTTCGTCGAATCCGTCAGAGCAATGAGGGTCGTCGGGAATGGCGCGACCACGACGGTCGCCGTGGCGACCGCGGCGGCGGAGGGGCTGGTGGTCGTCCTCGCCGCGACACCTCTGCCGTGGGCGGGGCCTTCGGCGTTCGTGGTGGCGGCGGGGTTGATGATCTGCCTCACGGCCGCCGTCGTCATGGTCGTCCGGCGCGGTGTCGCGACGCCCTGCCGCTGTTTCGGGGGCTCGTCCACGCCTTTGGGGCCGCAGCACGTGGTGCGCAACGTCCTCCTCCTCGCGGTCGCCCTGCTCGGGCTGGCGAGCACGGTGACCCACCAGCCCGCCGACCTCGTGCTCGGCGCGCTGGTCGGCGTCTTCGGCGCCGTCGCGGGGCTGCTCATGGCCCGCTGGGACGACCTCGTCCTGCTGCTGCGCGGCTGACGGTTCGGCGGGCGCGGGACGGCGGCTGTCAGGACGCCGCAAGGCCGCTGTCAGCCGGATCACCGCAGATCTGACCGATATGCAGAATCGGACTCGACTCAATCTGTCAAAAGGGACAGATGTCCCTTCCAAAGGGAGGACCGAAACACTAATTACGGGCATTCCATAGAGGAACAAGATCATCACATAGAGTGGCAAAACCCCAAGGTGCGGGGGGAGACAGAGATCATCCGCCCAGCCGGGGAGGCCCGCCGCCCGCCGACGGCCCCGCCCGCGGCGGCTTTTCGCGATGCCCGAAACCAGGATTCCATCATTGGTTTAAATTTCATCCCTTGACTGACTTTCGGACAAAATAATAGGAATGGCGTGGCTTCAGCCGAGAGCCGCCCCTCGCCAGGACGAACCCTGACGAGCGGCCCATACTTCCTGCTGCCCGCGCGACGACCTCGCACGGCGCGGTGGACCTGCCGGGGGGTGACTTCGCGTCGCGATGCCAGAAGAACACGTGCTGTCCGAGACCCCGTTCGCCTCGCTGACGCGATACCCGCCCGGCGCTCGGACCCTCTTCTGCCTCCCCTACGCCGGTGGGGACGTCTCCGCCTTCTGGGCGTGGAGGCAGGCGTTCGACGGCGTCCTCGACGTACGGGTGGCGATGCTCCCCGGTCGTGAAGGCCGGATCGCCGAACCCGGAGCCCTCTCCCCCGAGCTGATCGCCCGGTCCATCGCCGCCCACCAGCGCACGCCGTACTCGATCTACGGGCACAGCATGGGCGGCCGGGTCGCCTTCGAGGTGGTCCGCGAGCTGCGGCGGCTGGGCGCACCGCCGCCCGAGTGCCTCTACGTCGGCGCCGCGCACCCGCCGGAGCGCCGGGAGACGCTGGGCCGCTGGACGGGCCTGGGCGACGAGGACCTGATCGACGAGCTGATCCACCGGCTCGGCGCGCCCCCGGAGTTACGGACGCAGCCCGAGGTCAAGGCCCTGCTCATCCCCGCCCTGCGGACGGACATGGAATGGCTGCGCCGCTATCGCTTCGTCAGGCAGGAGCCCCTCGACGTCCCCGTCGTCGCCTTCGCCGGCGCGCACGACCAAGAGGTCGCCCACCCCACCATGCTCGGCTGGGCCCGCCACACCTCCTCGACCTTCCGCCTGCACACGCTCGACGCCGCCCACCTCTTCCTCGCCACGCACGGCGATGAGGTGGCGCGGACGATCGCGGAGGGCCCCCGGCAGGGCCTGGCCGACGACGAGGTGCACGTGTGGCTGGCCGACCTCGACGAACTGCCCGAGATGCGCGCGGCCGTCGACGAGCTGTCCCCGAGGGAGGCGGCACGGGCGGCCAGGTTCCGGCAGGAGGACCACCGGCGCGGGTTCGTCGGCGGGTCGGTGCTGCTGCGGCGGCTGCTCGCGGAGTACGGGGTCGAGCCGGGCGCCCGGTCCGGCGGTGTGCCGTACGCCGGGACCGAGCTCACCTACAGCCTCAGCCGCTCGGGCGGGCTCGTGCTGGTCGCCCTGACGACGGGCCGGGAGGTGGGCGCCGACCTGGAGCGCTTCCGCCCGCCGGCCGACGAGCAGGCGTTCTTCGAGCGGGTGCTGGACGAGCGGGAGCGCGACGAGTTCGCCGCGCTGCCCGAGGAACTGCGCCTGCACAGCGCGCTGCGCACGTGGACGGCCAAGGAGGCGCTGCTGAAGGCGCTCGGCGACGGGCTGCGGGTGGATCCGGCGCTGTTCGGGTTCGCCGGGCAGCGGCCGGGCGCCACCTGGGTGCCCGAGGCGGCACCCGAGGCGGCGCCCCAGGCGGAGTGGATGACGGAGCGGCTGGCGGAGTGGCGGGTGACGCACCTGCCGCTGGGCCGGGCGCTCGCCGCGATCGCCGTCCGCGCGCCGCGCTTCCTGCTGCGTTTCGAGACGGTACGGCAAGGCCGGCTGGTACGGCCGGGTGTGGAGGCCGCAGGATGACACTCCTCAGCAGTCTGATCACGGCTCAGGCCGCGCGGACCCCGGACGCCCCGGCGGTCCGGCAATGGGAGAACGTGCTCACCTATGCCGAGCTGGTCGAGCGGGCGTGGGCGCTGGCGGGCCGGCTCCGCGAGCTCGGCGTCGGGCCCGAGGCACGGGTGGGGTTGTGCACCCGCCGTACCCCGCTGATGCCGGTGGCGGTGCTGGCCATCCATCTGGCGGGCGGCGCGTACGTGCCGCTGGATCCGGGGCATCCGCGCCGGCGGCTGGAGGAGGTGGTGGAGGACGCCGGGATCGCGGTGGTCGTCGTGGACGAGCGCGGCCACGAGCTCCTGGACGGCTGCGCCGCCACGCTCGTGCACGCCTTCCAGGAGGGGCCGGCCGTACGGCGGGAGAGCGAGGCCGTCGCGGGCAACGCGGCCTGGGTGATCTACACCTCCGGCTCCACCGGACGGCCCAAGGGCGTGGTCGTGAGCCATGCCAACGCGGTCTTCTTCGTCACCGCGACCGTCGCGCACTTCGGCCTGGACGCGAGCTGCCGCTCGATGGCCTTCTCCGCGCTGGGCTTCGACGCCTCGATCATGGACATGGTGATCCCGCTGACGATCGGCGGCTGCGTGCAGCTCGTGCCGGACGAGGACCGCGTCGATCCGGCCCGGTTGCAGCACTTCCTGGAGGAGCACGACGTCACCTGGGGATACCTGCCGCCCGCGCTGCTCCCGCTGGTGGACCCGAGCCGGCTGCCGTACCTGAGGGACGTGGTGACGGCGGGCGAGCCGCCCCCGCCCGAGCAGGTGGCGCGGTGGTCGGCGCACACGCGCTTCCACAACCTGTACGGCCCGACCGAGCTGACCGTCGTCGTGGTGGGCGGCGAGTTCCACGGCGTGTGGGAGCGTCCGCTGCCGATCGGCCGGCCGCTGCGCGGCTGCCGGGCGTACATCGTCGATGAGGACATGAACGAGTGCCCGCCGGGCGTCCCCGGCGAGCTGCTGGTCGGCGGCCCGCAGGTCAGCCGCGGATACCTGGGCCGGCCCGGGCTGACGGCCGAGCGCTTCGTGCCCGACCCGTTCTCGGCCGAGCCGGGAGCGCGGCTGTACCGGACCGGCGATCACGTGGCCTGGCAGGAGGACGGCCAGATCGCGTTCATGGGCCGCCTCGACCGCCAGGTGAAGGTCCAGGGGCAGCGCGTGGAGATCGGAGAGGTGGAGACGACGCTGCGCGCCCATCCGGGGGTGCGGCAGGCGGTGGTGGACCACGCGGGCGAGCTGGTCGCCTACGTGACGCCCGAGGACGCGCCCGACCTGGCCGAGTTGCGCGACGACCTGGCGGTGCGGCTGCCGCCGTACATGCTGCCGACCAAGCTGGTACGGCTGGCCCTGCTCCCGCTGAACGCCTCGGGCAAGGTCGACCTCGCCGCCCTGCGGGCACTGGCCCAGCGGGAACAGGGCACGGGTACCGGGCTGGCCGGGATCTGGGCGCGGGTGCTGGAGGCGCCCGTCCCGGACGACGAGGACGACTTCTTCCAGCGCGGCGGCCACTCGCTGCGGGCGATGCGGCTGGTGGCCGCGGTACGCGCGGAGCTGGGCCGGGTGGTGTCGGTCCAGGACGTCTACGAGGGCAGGACCTACGGCGCGCTGCGCGCGCTCGTGGAGGGCGCGCGACGGGCGACCGCCGCCGCGCCGCCCACGGGGAGCCCGGCCGCGTTCTCCCCCGCCCAGCGCCGGATGTGGTTCGTCGAGCAGCTGGCGCCCGAGTCGGCCGCGCACAACATCGCGATGGCCGAGCGGATCCGCGGCCCGCTCGACGTCGCCGCGCTCCGGCGTGCGCTCACCGGCGTCGTGGCGGCCCACGAGGCGTTGCGCTGGCGGGTGGGCTCGCGCGACGGGATCCCCGACGTGACGGTCGCGCCGCCGGACGAGGTGCCGCTGCCGATCGACGACCTCTCCCCCGCGGAACTGGCCGGAGCGCTGCAGAAGGAGGCGCGGGAACGGTTCGACCTGGCCGCCGGGCCGCTGTTCCGGGCGCGGCTGATCCGGCTGGCCCCCGACGAGCACGTGCTCTGCCTGACCGCGCACCACCTGGTGTTCGACGGCTGGTCGCAGGACGTGCTCTACCGGGGCCTGTCCGCCGCCTACCGCGGCGAGCCGGTCGAGGTGAGCGAGCACACGTTCGCCGACTACGTGCGCTGGCTGCGCGGCAACGGCGACGGCCGGGCGCTGGGCTGGTGGCGGGAGCGCCTGCGGGACGCCCCGCTGGTGCTTGACCTGCCCAGGGACGCGGCCAGACCGCCCGCGCAGACCTTCCGCGGCGCCGCCTGCCGGGGCGAGCTGGACCCGGCACTTGCCGGACGGGTCGCCGAGCTGGCGGCGCGGCTGGGCACCACGCCGTACGCGGTGCTGCTGGCCGCCTTCGGCCGCCTGCTGGGCGCGCTGTCGGGACGGGACGACCTGGTGGTGGGGGCGGCCTACGCCGACCGGCCGCACGTCGCGTTCGAGTCGCTGGTGGGGATGTGCGTGCAGGTCCTGCCGCTGCGGCTGCGCCCCCGGGGCGACTTCGCCGAGCAGGTGGCGGCGTGCGCGGCCGAGCTGAACGCGGCGATCAGGCACCGGGACGTGCCGCTCGGGCAGCTCCTGGAGTCGCTGCGGCTGCCGCGCGACCTGAGCCGCAACCCGATCACGCAGGTCATGTTCAACATGTACAACTTCGCGCAGGCCCGGCTGGAGCTGGCCGGTTGCGCGAGTGAGACGTTGCGCCCCGGGCTGCCGGGAGCGCTGTTCGACCTGACGATGTACGTGGGCGAGCAGCGCGGCGGCTACGCGCTGGAGCTGGTCTACAACCCCGACCTCTTCACGGCCGGGCGCATGGCGGCGCTGGTCGAGGGCTATGTCGAGCTGCTCGGCGAGTTGCTGACCGGGCGCCTGGAACCCGGCCCGCCCGACGCTGAGCTCCCGGCCTGGGACGGGCCCGGACTGCTGGAGCTGGTCGGCGACGCGCACGCGGGGGCGCGGCGGCGGACCGAGGCGGCGCTGCGGCGGGCGGAGGTCGGGCCGGGGGCCGTGGTGGCCGTCGTCGCCTCCCGGGTGCCCGAGCTGCCGGGGATCCTGCTGGGCGTGCTGGCGGCGGGGGCACGGTGGGTGGTGATCGACTCGGCCCATCCCGCCGCCGTGCAGGACAGGCAGATCGCCGCCGCGGGGGCCCGGGCGGTCCTCCGGGGCCAGGAGGTCGAGCTGCGCGAGGGCGGCGCCGACCTGCCGGGGCCCGGCTATCTGTCGATGACCTCGGGCACCACGGGCGATCCCAAGGCGGTCGTCACCTCCGACAGGCCGCTGGCGCACTTCGTCTCCTGGTACGTCCGCACCTTCGACGTCGAGCCGCACGACCGGTTCGCGCTGTTGTCCGGGCCGGCCCACGATCCGGCGCTGCGTGACATGTTCGTCCCGGCCGCGGCGGGCGCCGAGCTGTTCGTGCCCGAGCTGGAGCTGGTGCGCGATCCCGTCAAGCTCGTCACCTGGCTGCGCGAGCACGCGATCACCGTCCTGCATCTGACGCCGCAGCTCGCGGCGATGCTGGCGGACACCGGCGCCACGCTGCCCGACGTGCGGCTGGCCGGCGTGGGCGGCGACCTGTTCACCGGCGCCCAGGCGGGCCGGCTGCGCACGCTCGTGCCCCGTGCCCGGCTCGTCGCCTTCTACGGCACGACCGAGACGCCGCAGGCGCACGCGTGGCACGAGCTCGCGGAGCCGTACCCGGAGATCGTGCCGATCGGACGGCCCGTCGAGGGCAGCGAGATCATCGTGGTCGCGCCGGACGGCCGGCGGGCCCGTGTGGGCGAGCTCGGCGAGGTGGTCGTCCGCAGCCGCCACCTGGCCTCCGGCTACCTGGACCCGGTGCTGACCGGCCGGCGCTTCGCCGGCGACCGCTTCCGCACCGGGGACCTCGGCCGGCGCAACCCCGACGGCACGGTCACCCCGGCCGGGCGCGCCGACGACCAGGTGAAGGTGCGCGGGTTCCGGGTCGAGCTGGGCGAGGTGGAGGCGGCGCTCGCCGCCTGCCGGGACGTACGCGCCGCCGCGGCCAGGGTCGAGGGCGGCACGCTCATCGGCTACGTGGTGCCCGCCGGGCCGGGGGCGGCGGCGCATCGCATCCTGGAGGAGCTGCGCCGCGCGCTGCCCGAGCACGCCGTCCCCACCGAGGTGGTGGCGCTGCCCGCGCTGCCGCTGACGCCCAACGGCAAGGTGGACCGCGCCGCGCTGCGCGGGCGGCCGGTCGAGCAGCCGAAGGCAGGCGGCGGCCTCGACGGCCCCACGCAGAAGACGGTCGCCCAGGTGTGGCGGGCCGTGCTGGGCGTGCCGCGGCTCGGCCCCGACGACAACTTCTTCGAGATCGGCGGCCACTCGCTGGCCGTGGCGGCCGTGCAGGCGCGCCTGAAGGCGGCGACCGGCCGCGAGATCCCGATCACGGAGCTGTTCAGGCATCCCACGATCCGGACGCTCGCCGCCCACCTCGACGGGGCGGGCGGCAGTCCGGGGCTGGACCGGGCGGCGCGCCGCCTGGCCTCACGGCGAGACAGGTTGAGGAACCGCAACGAGAAGGGGATTGCCCCATGACGGACGAGCCCACGGCTGAGCCGATCGCGATCATCGGCTTGTCGTGCCGGGTCCCGGGAGCGGGTGACGCGCAGCAGTTCTGGCGCAACCTCGCCGACGGCGTCGAGTCGCTGACCACCTACACCCTGGAGGAGCAACGGGCGGCGGGGGTGCCGGAAAGTCTGCTGGCCGACCCGAACTTCGTGCCGGCCGCCATGGCGCTGGAGGACCATCAGGACTTCGACGCGGCGTTCTTCGGCATGTCGATCAGGGAGGCCGAGGTCCGCGATCCGCAACATCGGCTGTTCCTGGAACTGTCGCACACGGCGTTGGAGGACGCGGGCTACGACCCGTTCCGCTATCCGGGCGAGATCGGGGTCTACGCCGGGACCGGGACGGACACCTACCAGTGGCGGAACATCCGCAGCAACTCCCAGGCCCACAAGAACGCCGGCTGGCTGGCGGTCATGGTGGGCAACCACGTGGACTACTGCGCGACCCTCACCTCCTACAAGCTCGACCTGCGCGGCCCCAGCTACACCGTGCACACCGCGTGCTCGACCGCGCTGGTGGCCTTCCACATCGCGTGCGAGGCGCTGCGCAACGGCGAATGCGACATGGCGCTGGCCGGCGCGGCCATGCTGGACCTGCCGCAGGGCGAGGGGTACATCTACGACCAGGACGGCATCGTCTCCCCCGACGGGCACACCCGCTCTTTCGACGCCGACGCCGGTGGCACGGCCTGGGGCAGCGGCGGCGGCGTCCTCGTGCTGAAGCGGCTGTCGGAGGCGATCGAGGACCGCGACAACATCCGCGCGGTGGTCCTGGGCAACGCGATCAACAACGACGGCGCGGGCAAGGTCGGCTTCTCCGCGCCGAGCCTGGACGGGCAGGCCGCGGTGATCGCGCAGGCGCTGGGCGTGGGCGGCGTGGACCCTCGTACGGTCACCTACGTCGAGGCGCACGGCACCGGCACGGCGCTCGGCGACCCGATCGAGGTGGCCGCGCTGTCCAGCGTGTTCGCGCAGCACACGAGCGACACCCAGTGGTGCGGCATCGGCTCGGTCAAGAGCAACATCGGCCACCTCGGCCAGTCGGCCGGCGTCCCCAGTCTGATCAAGGCGGTGCTGTCGCTGGAGAACAAGCTGATCCCGCCGACGTTGCACTTCAAGAGCCCCAACCCGAAGATCGACTTCCCGGCGAGCCCGTTCTACGTCGTCTCCGCGCCGACGAAGTGGGAGCGCGACGCCTTCCCGCGCCGCGCGGGGGTCAGCTCGTTCGGCATCGGCGGCACGAACGCGCACGCCGTACTGGAGGAGGCGCCGCCGCGCCCGCCGCTGCCCCGCGAGCGGCCCGCGCACCTGCTGAAGCTGTCGGCCAGAACGGAGTCGGCGCTGGCCGCGGCGCGGGAACGGCTGGCCGCCCACCTGGCCGCGCACCCCGAGACGGACCTGGCCGACGCGGCCTTCACGCTGCGCGTGGGCCGCCGGGAGCTCAAGCACCGCGCCGCCGTCGTCGCCACCTCGCCGGGCGACGCGGTGAACGCGCTGTCCGACCCCAGGCGGATCGTCGCCGGGGCCAAGCCGAAGCGACCTCCGCAGGTGGCCTTCCTCTTCTCCGGCCAGGGCTCCCAGTACGGCGGCATGGCCGCGGAGCTGTACCGGAACGAGCCGATCTTCCGCGAGGCGGTCGACGAGTGCGCGGCCGTCCTGGACGTGCGTGAGCAGATCTTCGCCACCGGCGAGCAGGCGGACGAGGCGCTGAGGCAGACCTCGCTCACCCAGCCCGCCCTGTTCACCGTCGAGTACGCGCTGGCCAGGCTCTGGCTCTCGCTGGGCGTCGAGCCCGCCGCGATGATCGGCCACAGCATCGGCGAGTACGCGGCGGCCACCATCGCCGGCGTCTTCACGCTGCCCGACGCGTTGCGGCTGGTCGCGGAGCGCGGGCGGCTGATCCAGGCCCTGCCGCCGGGCTCCATGCTGGCCGTGCAGCTCATGCCCGACGAGATCGCGCCGATGCTGCCCGACGACGTCTCCGTGGCCACCGTCAACGGCCCCGGCACGTGCGTCGTGTCCGGCCCGTCGGAGTCGATCACGGAACTGGCCGAGATGCTGGAGGAGGAGGGCATCGGCTGCACCCGGCTGCGCACCTCGCACGCCTTCCACTCGGCGATGATGGAGCCGATGCTCCGCGAGTTCCGCGAGCTGGTCGCCGCCGCCCGTCCGGCCGCGCCGAGCCTGCCGTTCCTGTCCAACGTGACCGGCACCTGGATCACCGCCGCCGAGGCCACCGACCCGTCCTACTGGGCCAGGCACGTGCGCGAACCGGTCCGCTTCGGCGACTGCGTCTCGACGCTCCTGGCCGACGGCGAATGGGTCATGATCGAGTGCGGGCCGGGGCGGCAACTGTCCGGCCTGGCGGCCACCCAGCTGGCCACCGGCGCGATCGCCCCGCTGCCGTCGCTGCCGGGCCCGCGCGACCGGGCCGGTGACGTCGCGGTCTTCTCGCAGGCCGTGGGCGCGCTCTGGGTGCACGGCGTCGAGCTGAACGACTTCGGCGCCCCCGGTTTCCGCGTCTCGCTGCCCGGTTACCCGTGGGAGCGGCAGCGCGCCTGGATCGACCCCGACCCGCAGGGCGCCTCCGGCGTCGCCGCCCCGCGGCGGGCCGACGGGCCCCTGCCGCCCGAGCAGTGGTACGGCGTGCCCGTCTGGCACCAGGCACCCGTCCGGCCGGCGGCTGCGTCGGCGATCACGCGCTGCCTGGCCTTCGTGGACGAGGACTCGGCCGCGCTGGCCGACGTGCTGCGCGCGTCCGGGGCCGAGGTTCTGGAGGTCCGGCCGGGCACCGCGTTCGGCGCCTTCGACGGACATTTCACGGTACGACCGGCCGTACGGGAGGACTACGACGCGCTGCTCGACGCGGTCGGCGAAATTCCCGAGCGGATCGTGCACGCCTGGGCCCTCACCGGCGGCGAGCAGACGTGGGCGGCACAGGACCGCGGCTTCTTCGGCGTCCTGGGCCTCGTGCAGGCGCTGTCGGCGGCCCAGCCCCCGGGCGGGGTGCAGCTCGACCTGGTGACCGCGGGCACGATGGACGTCGTCGGCGGCGACCTGACCAGGCCGGAGCACGCGACGCTGGCCGCCTTCGCCCGGGTCGTCCCCCTGGAGACGCCGTGGCTGCGCGTCCGCCACATCGACGCGCCCGACGGGGACTCGCCGGACCGGGACGCCCTGCGTGGCGTCGCCGCCGAGCTGGGCCGCGCGGCCGAGCCCGGCGAGGCCGGGCTGCTGGCCCCGGTCGCCCTGCGCGGCGGGAAGCGGTGGCTGCTCGGGTACGAGCAGGTGGAGGTGTCGAGCGAGCCGGGTGAGCCGCGCGACGGCCAGGTGTACGTGATCACCGGCGGTCTGGGCGGCATCGGCGTCTCGCTGGCCGAGGACCTGGCGGCGCGGGCCCGGGTCGACCTCGTCCTGCTGTCCAGGACCGGCCTGCCCGCCGGGCCGCCGCGCTCGGCCCGCGAGGCGCGCGCCGTCGAGGCGATCCGCCGGATGGAGGCCGCCGGGGCGCGGGTGCTGACCCTGGCCGCCGACGTGACGGACCCGGCGGACATGCGCCGGGTCAGGGACGAGACGCTCGCCGCCTTCGGCCGGGTGGACGTGCTCGTGCACGCGGCCGGCCTGCCCGGCGGCGGCATGGCCCAGATCAAGGAGAGGGAGACGGCCGAGGCCGTGCTCCGTCCCAAGGTGCTGGGCACGCTGGCACTCCAGGAGGCGTTCGGCGACCTGGAGCTGGAGGCCGTGGTGCTCTGCTCGTCGATCACCGCGGTGGCCGGCGGGTTCGGGCAGATCGACTACTGCGCGGCCAACAACTTCCTCGACGCGCACGCCCGCGCCGGACGAGGCTGGAACGCCGCCCAGGTCGTCAGCGTCAACTGGGGCAGGTGGCTGGAAGTCGGCATGGCGGTGGAGACCGCGGCGCCCGCCGGATTCGTCGCGTTGCAGCGCGGCGACCGGATCAAGGCGATCGACCACCCGGTCCTCGACGCGCGGCACGCCGCGGAGGGCGGCGGCCTCGACTGGTGCAGCGGCACGCTCTCGCCGAGCACGCACTGGGTGCTGGACGAACACCGCATCGCCGACGTACCGGTGCTGCCGGGCACCGGCCACGTCGAGCTGGCCAGGACGGCCACCGAGGCGGTGCTGCCCGGCGGCGGGCTCGTCGAGCTGCGGGACGTGGTGTTCGTCGAGCCGTTGTCGGTGGCCGACGGCGCGACCGCCGAGGTACGGGTGATCTTCACCCCGGAGGCGGACGGCGCGGAGTTCCAGGTGCAGAGCATCATCGGCGGATCACACCGTACGCACGCCAGAGGCACGGCGGCCAAGGTGAGCCCGCCGGCCGCCGACCGCGTGGACCTGCGCGCCATCATGGACCGCTGCGTGTCCTCGGCGGACGAGCAGGGCGGCGTCCCGCTGTCAGGGCTGCTCACGCTGGGCGCGCACTGGCACCGGACGCTGACCGCCACGCATGTCGGTCAGCAGGAGGCGCTCGGCCTGTTCGAGGCCAACGACGTGCTGATGGTCGATCTCGACCGCTGGGGGCTGCACCCGGCCCTGCTCGACGCCGCCACCACCTTCAGCTGGGTCGCGGTCGAGGGCCACTACCTGCCGCTCGGCTACGGCCGCATCACCGTGTTCGGCAGCCTGCCCGAGGCGTTCTGGAGCCATCTGCGCATCACCAGCACCGACACCGACGAAGTGCTGGTCGTGGACGTCACGCTGATCGCGCCCGACGGCACGGTGCTGGTGCAGATCTCCGACTACGTCCTGCGCAGGATCGACACCGAGGCCGTGGTGTCCGGGGTCGTCACCAGCGCCGACTCCCAGCGCGCCGCCCCCGCCGCGGCCGACGACTCGGCCGGCATCAGGCCGGCCGACGGGGCCGTCTCCCTGCGCAGGCTGCTCGCCGCCCCGCTCGGCCCCCAGGTCGTGGTGGCGGCCAGCACGGTGGCCGAGCTCGTCGCCGGCGTCGGCTCGCTGACCCAGGAGACCGTCGAGACCGAGCTCGATCCGGCGGCGGTCGCCGACCGGCAGGACAAGGCGCCCGCCGAGGGCTACCTCGCCCCGCGCAACGACGCCGAGGCCACGATCGCCCGCCTGTGGGGCGAGGTGCTGGGCGGCGACCACATCGGCGTGGACGACGACTTCTTCGAGCTGGGCGGCAACTCGCTCATCGCGGTCCAGCTCATCGCCCTCATCCGCAAGGAGCTGGGGGTGCGGCTGCCGATGCGCAACCTCTTCGAGGAGCCGACCGTGGCCGGGGTCGCGGCGCTGGTCGACGCCGCCACCGCCGCGGCCCCCGAGCCCGCCCCCGCCGGGCCCGCCACCCAGACCATCCCCCGTCTTCCCCGGAGTTCCGCATGAGCGCAGAGACCAAGGTCGTACGCAACGACGAGGAGCAGTACTCCATCTGGCCCGCCGGCCGGGACAACCCCTCGGGCTGGCACGACGCCGGTTTCTCCGGCACCAAGGACGCCTGTCTGGAACACATCGAGCAGGTGTGGACCGACATGCGGCCGAAGAGTCTGCGAGAGGCCATGGACAGTGAGTGATGCCTTCCCCGCCTCCTCCGGTCAGGAGCGGATGTGGTTCCTTTCGCGCTTCGAGCCCGATCTGGCCGTCTACAACATCGGCATGATCATGCCGATGGCGGCCAGGCAGCCGGTGGACCCGCGCCGGCTGGAGCGGGCGATCGATCTGGTCGTGCGGCGCCATGAGGCGTTGCGCACCACGTTCGACTTCCGGGACGGGCAGGTGGTGCAGATCGTCAGCCCCGGCGCGCCGCCCACGGCGCTGACCGAGACGGACCTGACCCACCTCCCGCGGGACGCCGCCGAGGCGGAGCTGGCCCGCCTGGCCAGGGCGGACGCGGTCCTGCCTTTCGACATGGAACGGGCGCCGCTGTACCGCGGCAGGCACGTCAAGCTGGCCGCGGACGATCTGCGGCTGGCCGTCGTCTTCGATCACACGATCTTCGACGGCGTCTCGTCCATGGTCTTCATGGACGAGGTGGAGGAGTGCTACGACGCGCTCGGCGAGGGCCGGGCGCCGAAGCTGCCCGAACTGCCGATCCAGTTCGCCGACTTCGCCGTGTGGCAGCGCGGCCGGTTGTCCGGCGAGTTCCTGGAGACCGAGCTGGTGCACTGGCGCGAACGGCTGGCCGGGGTGCCCGCCGACCTCGCCCTGCCCGGTGACCGGCCGCGGCCGGCCCGCCGTACCTATCGGGGCGGGATCCGGCTCGGCTCCTACTCCCCCGAGCTGTCGGCGAGCGTGGAGCGGCTGGCCAAGGAGCTCAACACGACGTTGTTCACGGTGATGCTCACCGCGTACGCCGCCGTGCTGTCGCGCTGGTCCGGGATCGACGACATCGTGGTGGGCACGCCGGTCGCGGGACGGCTGCTGCCCGAGACCGAGCCGGTCATCGGCATGTTCGTCAACGCGGTGCCGCTGCGCGTGGACCTGTCGGGCGCGCCCAGCTTCCGCGAGGCCGCCGCCCGCGTGCGGGCGACGGTGGCCGAGGCGCTGGACCACCAGGAGCTGCCGTTCGAGCGGCTCGTGGAGGACCTGCAGCCGGCCCGGGACCTGAGCGTGCCGCCCCTCTATCAGGTGATGTTCAACCTGGCCGTCCGCACCAACGAAGGGCAGATCGCCAACGGCACCGCGAAGGTGGACGTCCAGCTCGACGTCAACATGCGCGACGGGCTGCTGCACACCCGGCTGGAGTACGCCACCGACCTGTTCGACCCGGAGACGATCGAACGCTTCGAGGCCAACCTGCGGACGCTGGTCGAGTCGGCCGCCGCCGACCCCGACCGGACGGTCTCCGCGCTCCCCGTGCTCGCGGAGGACGAGCGTGGGCGCGTGCTGGCCCTCGGAACCGGTGCGCCCGAGGCCGCGCCCGGGACCCTGCACGCGTCGGTCGAGGCCCGGGCCGCCGCGACCCCCGACGCCCCCGCGGTGCTCTTCGGCGAGGTCACGCTCACCTACGCCGAGCTCAACGGCCGCGCCAACCGGCTCGCCCGGCGGTTGCGGCACCTCGGCGTGGAACGCGGCCGGCCGGTCGCGGTCTGCGCGGAACGCTCGCCCGAGCTGGTCGTCGCGCTGCTCGCCGTCCTCAAGGCGGGCGGGGCGTACGTGCCGCTGGATCCCGAGTACCCGCGGGACCGGCTGGAGTTCATGCTCTCCGACTGCGGCGCGCGGGTGCTGCTCACCCAGCGCCACCTGCCCTCCCCCGGGACGATCGAGACGGTGCTGCTGGAGGACGACCACGACCTGGACTCCGGCGATCTCGACCCGGTGACCGGACCGGACGACGCCGCGTACCTCATCTACACCTCGGGCTCGACCGGCCGGCCGAAGGCCGTGGTCAACACCCACCGCGGCATCGTCAACCGGCTCGCCTGGATGCAGGAGGCGTTCGGCCTGACGGCCGGCGACGTGGTGATGCAGAAGACCCCGACCAGCTTCGACGTGTCGGTGTGGGAGTTCTTCTGGCCGCTGCTCCAGGGCGCCTGCCTCGTCCCGGTACGGCCGGGCGGCCACCGCGACCCGGCCCACCAGCGCGACCTGATCAAGCGGCACGCGGTGACCACGATGCACTTCGTGCCGTCGATGCTCGCCCTCTTCCTGGAGGAGGCGAACATCGAGTCGTGCGCGTCCCTGCGGCGCGTGGTGTGCAGCGGCGAGGAGCTGCCCCCCAGGATGGCGGCCCGCTTCTTCGAGCGCCTGCCCGGCGTGGAGCTGCACAACCTCTACGGCCCCACCGAGGCGGCCGTGGACGTCTCCTGGCACGCCTGCCGGCCGGGCGAGACGGTGATCCCCATCGGCCGCCCGATGCCCGGCTGCCGCCTGCACGTCCTGGACGGGAACCTGGAGCCGATGCCCGTCGGCGTACCCGGTCAGCTGTACATCGGCGGCGTCCAGGTGGCCCGCGGCTACGCGGGACGGCCGGGGCTGACGGCCGAGCGCTTCGTCCCCGACCCGTACGGGCCGCCGGGCGCGCGCCTGTACGCCACCGGCGACCTGGCCAGGCTGCGCGCCGACGGCGAGCTGGAGTTCCTCGGCCGCATCGACGACCAGGTGAAGGTGCACGGCTGGCGGGTCGAGCTGGGCGAGGTCGAGGCGGCGCTGGCCGCCGATCCCCGGGTGCGCGGGGTCGTGGTCGCCCTGCGCGACGACGCGCCGGGCGGCCAGGGGCTGGTGGCCTACGTGGACTGGACCGGCGAGCCGAACCAGTTGTCGCACGAGATGCGGACCGGGCCGGCGCGCACGTTGCCGGCGGCGCTGGTGCCGCAGGCGTTCGTGCAGGTCACCGAGTTCCCCTTGGGCCCGAGCGGGAAGCTCGACCGCGCCGCGCTGCCGCCGCCCACCGGGCCCGGCCGCGGCGATCTCGGCACCACCTACGTCGCGCCGGAGACGCCGCTCGAGGAGGAGCTGTGCGCGCTCTGGGGCGAGTTGTTGGGCCGTGAGCGGGTGGGCGCCGAGGATGACTTCTTCGCGCTCGGCGGACACTCGCTGCTGGCCGTCCTGCTGATCACCAGGTATCGGGAGGCGTACGGGATCGAGATGGACCTGCGGGCCTGCTTCGAGCTCACGACGGTGGCCGAGCACGCGCTGGCCGTACTCGAACTCCAGCTCGGCGACGTCGAGCTGGACGATCTCCTCGCGGAGGACGCGGACGGATGAGCGAGGTGAGAGGGCGGCTGGCCCGCCTCAGCCCGGAACAGCGCGCGGCGCTGGAGCGCAGGCTCCAGCGGCAGCCGAAGGCCCGGCCCGCCGGGATTCCCGCGCGCAGCGATCCGGACGCGCCCGCGCCGCTCTCCTACGGGCAGGAGCGGCTCTGGTTCCTGCAGCGGCTCGACCCCGCCGACGCCTCCTACAACATGTACATGGTGCAGCGGCTGCGCGGCGAGTTGTCCGTCCCGGACCTGGCCAGGGCGCTGACCACCGTGGCGGCCCGGCACCCGATGCTGCGGGCCCGCTTCCCCGCCGTCGAGGGCAGCCCGGTCCAGGTCGTCGAGCCTGAGCTGACGCTCGAACCGGTGCTGGTGGACCTCGCGGACCTGCCCGCGTCCGAACGGGAGGCGCGCGCCACGCAGATCGTGGCCGAGCTGACCAACACGCCGTTCGACCTGGCCACGGGCCCGCTGGTGCGGGTACACCTGATCACGCTGTCGGCGACCGATCACGTGCTCTGCCTGGTTCTGCACCACCTGGTGGCCGACGGCTGGTCGCTCAAGATCGTCTTTTCCGAGCTGGTCGCCTGCTACGCCGGGAACGCGGCCTCCCTGAGCACCCCCTCGGTCGACTACCGTGACTTCGCGGCCTGGCAGCGTGGCCGCGAGCCGTCGCAGGAGTCCCTGGACTACTGGCGCGGCCGGCTCGACGGCGTGCAGCCGCTCGACCTGCCCACGGATCGGCCGCGGCCGGCCGTACGCGTGCCCAGCGGCGACTACTGCGCGCGCCGCATCGGCCCCGAGCTGACGGCCCGCCTGGAGAAGCTGGCCAGGGACGAGCGCGGCACGCTCTTCATGGTCCTGCTGGCCGCCTACCAGCTCCTGCTGGGCGCGCACTGCGGCACGGACGACCTCACGGTCGGCTCGGTCATCGCCGGACGCGACCGCCCGGAACTCCAGGACGTCGTCGGTTTCTTCCCCGAGACGCTCGTGCTGCGCGGCGACCTGTCCGGCGACCCGTCCTTCCGCACGCTGCTCGCGCGGACCAGGGCGACGGTCCTGGACGCGTTCGCGCACCAGGACATCCCCTTCGAACGCCTGCTCAACGACCTCGGCATCCGCCGCGACCTGAGCACGACACCGCTGTTCCAGGCGATGTTCGTGATCCAGGACAAGGAGGCCGCCGCCCTGCCGCTGCCCGGCGTCGAGGCGGAGATGTTCGACCCGGGGGCCACGCAGGCGAAGTTCGACCTGATGCTGGACATCACCCAGTTCGACGGCTCCCTCTGGGCGATGTTGTCCTACGCCGGCGACCTGTTCGAGGAGGAGACCGCGACGCGGTTGCTGCGGCGGTGGGAGCGGGTGCTGGAGGCGGTCGCGGACGACCCGGGCGCGCCGCTGTCCGCGCTGCGCGCGGCCATGACGCTGCCCGAGGACAGGCCGCCGGTCCTCGACACCCCGCAGCCGCCCGCGCGCGACGTGCTCGACCTGTTCCACGAGCGTGTACGGCTGGCGCCCGGCGCACCGGCGGTGAGCCACGGCACCCGCCGGGTCACCTACGCCGAACTGGACGCCATGGCCACCGCGCTGGCGGGACGCCTGTCCGCCTCCGGGGTCGGCCCGGACACGGTGGTGGGCCTGCGCGCCGGGCGCTCGGTGGAGCTGATCGCCGGGATGCTCGCCGTCGGCAAGGCGGGCGGCGCCTACCTGCCGCTCGACCCGGCCTACCCGCCGGAGCGGCTGCGGCGGATGGCGGCGGACGCGGGCGCGGCCCTGGTGCTGGACGAGGATGATCTACGCGAATCCGAAGAATCGTCCTTCGTCGCAGTGCCGGGCTCGCTGGCGTACGTGATCTACACCTCGGGCTCGACCGGGCGTCCCAAGGGCGTGGAGGTGCCGCGCGAGGCGCTCGCGTCGCGGGTGAGCTGGATGCGGGCCCACTACGAGCTCGGGCCGGGCGACCGCGTCCTGCAGTTCGCCTCGCCGAGCTTCGACACGCACGCCGAGGAGATCTACCCGACGCTGGCCGCCGGCGCCGAACTGGTCCTGTGCCCGGACGACCCGCTGCCCGACTTCCTGAAGACCCCGGAGGGTGCCGCGCTCACCGTGCTGGACCTGCCCACGTCGTACTGGCAGGAACTGGTGGCCATGGGGGTCGAATGGCCGCCCGGTCTCCGGCTGCTCATCCTGGGCGCCGACCCGCTGCCCGGCCCCGTCCTGGCCACCTGGTACGCGTCCGGGCCCCCGGGCGTCCGCCTGGTCAACAGCTACGGCCCCACCGAGGCCACGATCATCGCCGCCACCGCCGACATGGACCCCGCCGAGGCGCCGCGCCGCCCGACCGTGGGCGTCGCCCTGCCCGGCACCACGCTCCAGGTGCTGGCCCCCGACGGGCTCCCGGTGCCGCCCGGTGCCGCGGGCGAGCTGTACATCGGCGGCAGCGGCCTGGCTCGCGGCTACCGGGGCGCGCCCGCCCTCACGGCCGAGCGCTTCGTCCCCGGCCCCGACGGCTCACGCCTCTACCGCACTGGCGATCGGGCCCGCTTCCGCCTGGACGGGAGGCTGGAGATCCTCGGCCGCCTGGACCGGCAGGTGAAGGTGCGCGGTTTCCGCGTGGAGCCGGGCGAGGTGGAGTCCGCGCTGCTGGCCCACCCGTCGGTACGGCAGGCCACCGTGGTGGTCCGCGACGACCGCCTGATCGCCTACGCCGTCCACGACGCCGGGGACGCGTTACGCGAACACCTCGCCGCCGAGCTGCCCCCGCACATGGTGCCCAGCGCGATCGTCCCGCTCGACCGCATCCCGCTGACGCCCGGTGGCAAGGTCGACCGGGACGCCCTGCCCGATCCGGGCCGGCCGCGAAGCGCTGCGTACGAGCCGCCGGCCGGCGCGGCCGAGGAGCTCGTCTGCATGGTGTGGTCCGAGGTGCTGGGGCTGGACCGGGTGGGCGTGCTGGACGACTTCTTCCAGCTCGGCGGCCACTCGCTGCTGGCCACCAGGACCACGGCCCGCATCGCCGCGGCCACCGAGCTGGAGGTGCCGCTCAAGCTGGCCTTCACCCACCCGACGCCACGCCTGCTGGCCGCGGCCCTGGAACACCTGGCCGAGGAGGCCGACGAGCGTGGATGAGCGGCATGCGCGCGTGCAGGCCCGCTTCCGCAAGGCGATCGCGGGCCTGGGCGCCACGGAACAGATCCCGCGACGCGCCGAGGGCAGCGATCCGCCGCTGTCGTTCGCGCAGGAGCGGCTGTGGTTCATGGAGCAGTTCGCCCCCGGGACGAGCGCCTACGTGCTGCCCGTGTCGGCCAGGCTCCGGGGCCCGCTGGACGTCGAACGGCTGCGGCGCTCGCTCGACGCCGTGGTCGCCCGGCACGAGAGCCTGCGCATGACCTTCCCGGCCGGCCCCGACGGGCGGCCGGAGGTGCGGGTGGCGGATCGGGTACGGGTCCCGCTGCGCGTCGTGGACGTGACGACGGAGGCGGCGGCCAGGCAGGTGCTCAGCGCCGACGCCGCGCTCCCCTTCGAGCTGGCGGCCGGTCCGCTGCTGCGCGCCACCCTGGTACGCCTGGCGCCCGACGACCACGCGCTGCTGGTCGCCGTCCATCACATCGTCGCCGACGGCTGGTCGGCCGACCTCGTCATGCGCGAACTCCTGGAGCCGCCGGAGAGCGGGCCGCCGCTCGGTTACGGCGACTACGCGTCGTGGCAGCGAGAGCGGCTGAGCGGCGCGCGCCTGGCCGGCGACCTGGCGTTCTGGCGCGCCGAGCTGGACGGGTTGCAGGCGCTCGAACTGCCTCTGGACCGGCCGCGCCCGCCTCGGCAGGGCTTCCGGGGCGGCTGGCACGACGTCGAGCTGGACGTGGCGGCCTTCCGCGAGTTGTGCCGGGCCGAGGGGGCGACGCTCTACATGGGGCTGCTCGCCGCCTTCCAGGTGCTGCTGGCCCGCTGGTCCGGCATGACCGGCTTCGCGGTGGGGTCGCCGGTGGCCGGACGGACCCGGCCGGAGTTCGAGGAGATGGTCGGGCTGTTCGTCAACCTGCTCCCGCTGCGGGCGCGGCTGGCGGGCGATCCCGGATTCGCCGAGCTGCTGCGCCGTACGCGGGACGGCGCGATCGAGGTCTACGGCCACCAGGAGCTGCCCTTCGAGAAGCTGGTCGCCGAGCTGGACCCCGAACGCGACGTCAGCCGCCCGCCGCTGGTCCAGGTGCTGTTCGCGTTGCAGAGCTATCGCGACGGCGGCGAGGGCTTCGAGCCGGACAGCACGACCACCCGCTTCGACCTGGAGCTCTACGCCGCCGAGCGCGGCGAGCTGGTGGAGGGCCGTCTCGTCTACAACGCCGAGTTGTTCCGGCCGGAGACGATCGAGCGGCTGGCCCGGCGGTTCGCCGCGCTCCTGCGCGCGGTGGTGGCGACGCCCGACGTGCCGGTGGGACGACTGGACATCCTGCCCCCCGAAGAGCGGGAGCAGCTCTCGCGGTGGAACGCCACCGCCCGGGAGCATCCTGGCGGGACCCTGCACGAGCTGGTCTTCGAGCAGGCGGAGCGCACCCCGGACGCGACGGCGCTCGTCTTCGAGGGCGACCGGCTGACCTACCGCGAGCTGGCCGAACGGGCCCGCGGGGTGGCGGCCCGCCTGGGTCCTCGGGTGGACCAGCCGATCGGCGTCAGCATGGAACGCGGGCTGGACCTGCCGGTCGTCCTCCTCGGGGTGCTGGCGGCCGGTGGCGCCTACCTGCCGCTCGATCCGGACCACCCGGCGGAGCGGACGCGCGGCATGCTGGCCGACGCCGGCGCCGACCTGGTGCTGACGGCGGCGGACGCGACCGCGGCCCCGGCGCCCGTCGTGCGGGTGCGCGAGGACAACCTGGCCTACGTCATCTTCACCTCCGGCTCCACCGGACGGCCCAAAGGCGTCGGCGTCTCCCACCGCGCCATCGTCAACCGGCTGCGCTGGATGCAGGACACCTTCCGGCTCACCCCCCAGGACCGCGTCCTGCACAAGACACCCACCACCTTCGACGTCTCGGTCTGGGAACTGTTCTGGCCCCTCATCACCGGCGCCACCATGGTCATCGCCCGGCCCGGCGGCCACCGCGACACCGCCTACCTACGCGACCTGATCAAGACCGAGAACATCACCACCACGCACTTCGTCCCCTCGATGTTGCAGGCATTCCTGGAAGAGGAAGGCGTCCAACCCCCAGCACGGATCATCTGCTCCGGCGAAGCCCTTCCCCCCGGCCACCACCTGCCCGGACTCCACAACCTCTACGGCCCCACCGAAGCCGCCGTAGACGTCTCCTGGCACCCCTGCCAACCCGAAGAAACCCTGGTCCCCATCGGCAAGCCCATCGACAACACCACCCTCCACGTCCTCGACCAGAACCTCCAAGAAGTCCCCATCGGCACCCCCGGCGAACTCCACATCGGCGGCATCCAACTAGCCCGCGGCTACCTCGGCAAACCAGCACTCACCGCCGAACGCTTCATCCCCGCCCCCAACGGCCAACGCCTCTACAAGACCGGCGACCTCGCCCGCTGGCTCCCCACCGGCGAACTCGAATACCTCGGCCGCACCGACCACCAGGTCAAGATCCGCGGCATGCGCGTGGAGCTGGGCGAGATCGAAGCCGTCCTGCGCGCACAACCCGGCGTCACGGGAGCGGCGGCCAAGCTCGTGGACGGCCGCCTGGTCGGCTACGTCGTCGGTGACACCCCGGACCTGTCCGACCTGCTGCCGGACTTCATGATCCCGACGGCGTGGGTGCGGCTGGACCGCCTGCCCGTGACCTCCAACGGCAAGCTCGACCGCGCCGCCCTCCCCGCGCCCGAGCGCCCGGCCGACCTGCCGTGGGAGCCGCCACGCGGCGAGGCGGAACGCGCCGTCGCGCAGGTCTGGCAGGAGGTTCTCGGCCTCGACCGGGCCGGCCGGAACGACACCTTCTTCGCCGTCGGCGGCGACTCGATCAGCAGTCTCAAGGTCGTGGCCCGGCTGCGCGCCATGGGCTACGGCGTGGAACTGCAGCACCTGTTCACCCACCAGGCGGTCGCCGAACTGGCCGCCGTCCTGCGGCCGCGGGAGGCCGTACCGGAAACCACGGCGGGAGCCTTCGACCTGCTCAGCCTGGCGGACAGAGAGAGGCTCACCCGATGATCACCGACGCCTACCCGCTCAGCGCCCTCCAGGCCGGGATGCTGTACCACAGCGAGCTGGACGGCGTGACCTTCCATGACCACACCACGCTCACGCTGCGCGGCACGTTCGACGAGGCGGCGCTGGTCAGGGCGCTGGACGAGCTGTCGGCCCGGCACGAGGTGCTGCGGACGTCCTTCGACCTGACCGGGTTCAGCGAGCCCGTCCAGCTCGTGCACGACCGCGCGGAGATCCCGCTGACCGTCTCCGGCGGCGAGCCGGAGTACGGGCCGTTCGACTGGACGCGGGCTCCCCTGCTGCGCGTCCACGTGCGGCCCGAGGCCGACCGGTTCGCGCTGACCGTCTACTTCCACCACGCGATCCTCGACGGGTGGAGCGTGGCGAGGCTGGTCAGCGAACTGCTGGAGCGCTATGCGACCCCCGGGCTGCCGGTGGACCCGCCGGCGGCGCGCTTCCGCGACCTGGTGGCGGCCGAGAAGGCCATGCTCGCCCGGCCGGAGGCGGCGGAGTTCTGGCGGGAGGCGATCGCCGAGGCGCCGGAGGGCCGGCTGCCCCGGATGCCCGGCTACCCCACCGGCGGACCGCGCAAGGTCGAGGTGCTCGCCACGGCGCTCCCCGGCGACCTGGCGAAGGCGCTGACCGAGGAGGCGGCCGCCGCCCGGGTGCCCCTGCGCTCGGTGCTGCTCGCGGCGCACGTACGCGTCATGGCCCTGCTCACCGGCGACCCGGACGTCCTCACCGGGATGCTCACGCACAGCCGTCCGGAGAGCGAGGCCGGTGACGAGGTGCTCGGGCTGTTCCTCAACACCGTCCCGCTGCGCGCCCGCGCCGACGCCCCCGACCTGGTCCGGCGGGTCTTCCAGGCGGAGGTGGCGGCGCTGCCGTACCGGCACTTCCCGCTCTTCGAGATCCAGCGGGCCAGCGGTCGCGCGCGCCTGCTGGACACGCACGTGGACTTCCGCGACTTCCACGTACGGGGCGCCGCCGCCACGCCCATCGAGGGCCAGGACTTCTTCGAGCAGACCGACTTCGCCTTCAGCGCGGCCTTCGTCCGGACGCCGGGCGGAGGACTGACGCTGACCGTCTCCTACGACACCACGCAGTTCCCCGCCGACCAGGTCGCGGCGATCCGGGACCACTACCTCCGCGCATTATCCGGAAATATCGGTATCTCGCCGCAGGACGCGGCCCTGCTCTCGCGGTGGAACGCCACCGCCCGGGAGCATCCTGGCGGGACCCTGCACGAGCTGGTCTTCGAGCAGGCGGAGCGCACCCCGGACGCGACGGCGCTCGTCTTCGAGGGCGACCGGCTGACCTACCGCGAGCTGGCCGAACGGGCCCGCGGGGTGGCGGCCCGCCTGGGTCCTCGGGTGGACCAGCCGGTCGGCGTCAGCATGGAACGCGGGCTGGACCTGCCGGTCGTGCTCCTCGGGGTGCTGGCGGCCGGTGGCGCCTACCTGCCGCTCGACCCGGCCGATCCCGAGGAACGGCGCCGCGGCATGCTCGCCGACGCGGGGGCCACGACCGTCCTCACCGCCGCGGGTTCCGGAGGTCGCTTCACTCCGCCGCCGGTGCGCGAGGACAACCTGGCCTACGTCATCTTCACCTCCGGCTCCACCGGACGGCCCAAAGGCGTCGGCGTCTCCCACCGCGCCATCGTCAACCGGCTGCGCTGGATGCAGGACACCTTCCGGCTCACCCCCCAGGACCGCGTCCTGCACAAGACACCCACCACCTTCGACGTCTCGGTCTGGGAACTGTTCTGGCCCCTCATCACCGGCGCCACCATGGTCATCGCCCGGCCCGGCGGCCACCGCGACACCGCCTACCTACGCGACCTGATCAAGACCGAGAACATCACGACTGTCCACTTCGTCCCCTCGATGTTGCAGGCATTCCTGGAAGAAGAGGACATTCAGCCACCCAAGCGGATCATCTGCTCCGGCGAAGCCCTTCCCCCCGGCCACCACCTGCCCGGACTCCACAACCTCTACGGCCCCACCGAAGCCGCCGTAGACGTCTCCTGGCACCCCTGCCAACCCGGAGAACCCACCGTCCCCATCGGCAAGCCCATCGACAACACCACCCTCCACGTCCTCGACCAGAACCTCCACGAAGTCCCCATCGGCACCCCCGGCGAACTCCACATCGGCGGCATCCAACTAGCCCGCGGCTACCTCGGCAAACCCGCACTCACCGCCGAACGCTTCATCCCCGCCCCCAACGGCCAACGCCTCTACAAGACCGGCGACCTCGCCCGCTGGCTCCCCACCGGCGAACTCGAATACCTCGGCCGCACCGACCACCAGGTCAAGATCCGCGGCATGCGGGTCGAACCCGGTGAGATCGAGGCGGCCCTGCGCGCCCAGCCGGGAGTCCGCGACGCGGCCGTCACGGCGTACGGGCACAGCCTGGTCGGCTACGTCGTGGGCGACGTCCCCGACCTCCGGGACGTCCTGCCCGAGCACCTGATCCCGCGTCGGTGGGTGCGCCTGGACGCCCTCCCCCTCACCCGCAGCGGCAAGCTCGACCGGGCCGCGCTGCCCCCGCCGGAGACGGCGGGCGGCCGGCCGTACGTGCCGCCTCGCGACGAGGTGGAGGCGCGCCTCGCCACGCTCTACGAAGAGGTGTTGCAGGTGCCCGCGGCCGGGATCCTGGACGACTTCTTCGAGCTCGGCGGCCACTCGCTGAGCGCCCTGCGGCTGGCCGCCCGCATCCGCCAGGAGCTGGGACGGAACCTGCCCGTGGGCACCGTCCTGACCGCGCCGACGATCGTCGCGCTGGCCAGGGTGCTGCGCCAGCCCGAGGACCTGGCGCCGCCGAGCCACGTCGTGCCGCTCAACCCGGACGGCGACCGTACGCCGATCTTCTTCATCCACGCGCTCGGCGGCCAGGTCTTCCGCTACCACCCGCTGGCCCGCCGCCTCGGCCCCGACCAGCCGGTGTACGCCATCGCCGCGCGCGGGCTCGCGCCCGGCGAGGAGCCGCACGCCACGCTCGCCGAGATGGCCGACGCCTACGTGGCCGACCTGCTGGAGGTCCGGCCGGCGGGGCCGTACGTGCTGGGCGGGTTCTGCATCGGCGGGAACATCGCCCTGGAGGTGGCCAGGCGCCTGCGCGAGCGCGGCGAGCAGGTGCCGCTGGTCGTGCTCCTGTACGCCAACGCCGAGGAGCCCGTGGCCGGCGCGTCGCTGGAGGACGACACGGTCCTGCTGTTCCACGCGCTGGCCGGCGGCCCTGAGGAGACCCTCGGGCTGGACCCGGCCGAACTCGCCGCCCGGTCACCGGAGGAGCGGCTGCTGACGGTCATGGGCGCTGCCTCGGCCGCCGACCGGCTGGCGCCCGACACCGCCGAGGTCGAGCAGGCGCGTCGCTACCTGGCCGTGTTCCGGGCCAACGCGCACGCGGTCGGCGGCTACCGGCACGAGCCCTACGACGGCGACGTCGCGCTCTTCGCGCCCACGCGCGAGGACGGCGGCTGGTCCTCCGTCGCCAAGGGGCGGCTCGCGCACTTCGCGATCCCCGAGGAACGCGTCCCGATCCTGTACGAACCCCTGGTCGCCGGAGCGGCCACCGAGATCAGAAGGTGGATGGATCATGGCATCCCCGACCAGTGAGCAGCAGACGAGCCTCTGGAAGTACCCCGACTTCCTACGGCTGTGGGCAGGCCAGAGCCTGTCGCAGTTCGGCTCGGCGATCAGCCTCTTCGCGTTCCCCGTCATCGCGGTCACCGTCCTGAACGCCTCCGAGGCGGAGATGGGCGTCGTCGGCTTCCTGCTGCGGCTGCCGATGGTGTTCTTCCTCCTGTTCGGCGTGCTCGCCGACCGGGTGCGCAAGCGGCCCATCCTGATCTGGACGGACGTGGCGCGCTTCGTGCTGCTGATGCTGATCCCCGTCGCATGGTTCGCCGACATGCTCACGCTGGCCTGGGTCTACGGCGTCATCTTCGCTCTCGGGCTGCTCAGCACGCTGTTCCAGACGGCCTACCGCAGCTACTTCCCGTTCCTGGTGCCGCGGGAGAACTTCCTGGAGGGCAACTCCAAGCTGCAGCTGACCGAGTCGGCCGCCCAGACGTTCGGACCGGGCCTGGCCGCGGCGCTGCTGAAGGTGCTCGCCGCGCCCGTGCTGTTGATCATCGACGCGGTGTCGTACCTGGCCTCCGCGATCGCGGTGGCACTGATCAGGCGGCCGGAGGCCCGGCCGGAGGCGGACGACACCACCGCCGGGCAGGTGCACCAGGCGATCTGGCAGGGCATGGGCTGGGTGATGCGGCACAAGCTGATCCGGCCGCTGGCCATCTCCTCGGCCGTGTACTCGCTGTTCATCCTGGGCTCGATGAACTCGATCTACGCCCTGTACGTGATCCGCGACCTGGGCGTGCCCGCGGCCTGGTTCGGCAGCATCCTGGCCGGTGGCGGCGTGGGCGCGATCATCGGGGCGCTGATCGCCGTCAAGGTGATGCGGCGCTACGCGATCGGCAAGGTGCTGGTCTGGTCGATGGTGTACGGCAACCTCGCGCTCTTCCTCATCCCGCTGGCCATCGGGCCGGTCTGGGCCTCGGTGGCCATGCTGGTCGTCGCGCAGCTCGTCAGCGGCGTCAGCTCGCAGATCTTCTTCGTCACCAACACCACGCTGGTGCAGACGATCACCCCGCCGCACCTTCAGGGCCGCGTGGTGGCGTCGATCTACTCGCTGGGCCTGATCCCCGCCCCGCTGGGCGCGCTGGGCGCGGGCCTGCTGGCCGGCGCCCTGGGGACGCGTGCGACGCTGTGGGTGGTCGTCGCGATCGGCGCGCTGGTGCCGATCGCGGCGATGGCCTGGTCGCCGCTGGCCAAGCTCATCGGGATGCCGGAGCCAGACTCGCAATGAGCCGTAGCTGACGGCTGCGCAGCCGCCGGGTGGGCGTGACCAGGCCGACGATCAGCGTGGTCGCGCCCGCCTCCTGGTAGGCGGCCATCCGCTCGCGCACCTTGCCCGCGGGACCGCACATGGTCATCGCGTCCACGAGCGCGTCGGGCAGCATCGCCATGGCCTCGCCCTGCCGCCCGGCCAGGAAGGCGTCCTGCATGCGGGCGGCCTCCTGCTCGAAGCCGAGCGTGGCGGCCAGTCGGTTGTAGAAGTTGGTACGGCGCGAGCCCATGCCGCCGAGGTAGAGGGCGAGCATGGGCCGCATCATGTCGTAGGCCAGCTCCTGGTCCTCCTCGACGAGCGTGAGCACCATGGGCGCGATGTCGAGGTCGGCGCCGTTGAGGTGCTTGGCCATCCGGGCCAGGTGGTCGGGCGGGAAGTGGATGGCCAGCCAGCCGTCGGCGAGCTCACCGGCCAGCGCGACGTTCTTGGGGCCCATCGCGGCCAGGTAGACCGGCAGCCGTTCCTGCACCGGCGAGACGGCCAGGGTCAGTTCCTTGCCCTCGCCGCCGGGCAGGGGCAGCGTCATCGTGGCCCCGTCGTGCCGGACCGGCTCGCTCCGCAGCGCCTTGCGCACCACCTGGAGGTAGTCGCGGGCGCGGGCCAGCGGCCGTTCGAAGCGCTCGCCGTGCCAGCCCTCGACCACCTGCGGGCCGGAGAGGCCCACGCCCAGCCGGGCACGTCCGCCGGAGAGCTGGTCGAGGGTGGCCGCCGTCATCGCGGCGACCACGGGTTTGCGTCCCGACATCTGGAGCACGCCGGTGCCCAGCGCGATGCGGTCGGTCTGGCCGGCGATCCAGGCCAGCAGGCTCGCCGGGTCGGTCCCGTAGGTCTCGGCCGCCCACACGGACGAATAGCCCAGAGCCTCCGCCTCCCGTACCAGCGCCAGGTGGTCGGCCGGGCCGAGGCCCGCGCCGCCCCAGTAGCTCATGCTGTAACCGAGGCGCATCCCATCTCCTCAACGATCGCGGCGGCCAGGACGTCCGGAGTCTCCTCGGCCAGCCAGTGGGTGGAGTCGAGCTCCTTCAACGCGGGCCTGTGCACGCTCTGCCGCCGCCAGCCCAGCAGGCCGCCCCTGGTCAGCGAGGCGTCCCGGGCTCCGTACAGGACGGAGACGGGCAGCGGCAGCGGCGGCCCGGGCCGGTGGTGGTAGCCGGCCAGCAGCCCGAAGTCGGCGCGCAGCGCCGGCTCCAGCACCGGCCAGAGCGCTTCCCGGTCGGCCAGTTCCGGCGGGACGCCGCCGAGTTCGATCAGCTGCTCCCAGAACAGCCACGACGGCAGCGACGGCAGGCGGCGCAGCAGCAGGGTCACGTCCGGCGCGGCGAACGAGCCCACGACGAGCCGTTCCGGCCGCCCGCCCAGCTCGACCACGCGACGGCAGACGAGGAAGGCCAGCAACGCCCCGCTGCAATAGCCGAACAGCGTGTACGGCTCGCGCCACCCGGCGAGGTCGCGCGCCAGGTCCTCCACCAGCCCGTCGAGGTCGGTCCGTGGCTCTTCGGCGAGCCTGGCCTGACGCCCCGGCAGGTTGACCGACCACAGGCCCACCTCGGGCGGGAGATGTCCGGCGAGCTCGCCGAGCGAGGCCGGGCCGCCGCCCGCGTGCGGAAAGGCGACCAGCGCCCGCGCCCCCTCCTTGACCTGGACGAACCACGGCGTCATAGGGCGTCCCCCAGATGTAGGGCCAGTTCGGCCGGCGTCGGATGGTCGAACACGGCCCGTACCGAGACGGCACGCCCCGCCAGCTCCTCCAGCGGACCGATCAGCCGGACGGCCAGCACGGAGTGGCCGCCGTTGAGGAAGAAGTTGTCGTGCGGCCCGAGCCCGGGCCGCTTCAGCGCGTCACGCCACAGCGCCACCACCTGCTGGACCAGCCCGTCGCCCGCCTCCCGCGCCGGGGCGCCGCCTTCGTCGGGCACCACCAGCTCGCGGTAGGCGATCTTCCCGTTGGCGGTGGTGGGCAGCCTGTCGGTGACGACGTACCGGGTGGGGACGGCGTAGTCGGGCAGCCGAGTCCTGGCGAAGCGCCACAGCTCCTCCTCGGCGGCCTGGCCGGTGACCTCGACGAAGGCGGCGAGCCGTCCGTCGGTCTGCGGGTCGCCGTCGAGGATCACCGCGGCCGTCCGCACCGCCTCGTGCTCGTGCAGCGCCGCCTCGACCTCGCCGAGCTCGATGCGGTGGCCGCGCAGCTTGATCTGCCGGTCGTCGCGGCCCAGGAGCTCCAGCGTGCCGTCGTGGCGGAACCGCGCGCGGTCGCCGGTCCGGTAGAACCTGCCGTACCGGTCATGGTGCCCGAAGCGCTCGGCCGTCAGCTCCGGCCGGCCGAGGTAGCCCGCGCTCACCCCCGCGCCGGCGACGCACAGCTCGCCCGGCACGCCCGGCGGCAGCTCGCGGCCCGCGGGGTCGGTGACGAAGATCCGGGTGTTGGCCAGCGGCTCCCCCGCCGGGACCGGATCGAGCGGCGGCTCGCGCAGCTCGGCGGCGGTGGACCAGATGGTGGTCTCCGTCGGCCCGTAGACGTTGAACACCCGGCAGCCCAGCTCCAGCAGGTCCCTGGCCAGGGCGGCGGGCATCGGCTCGCCGCCGCACAACACCGTGCGCCCGGCCAGCTCCTGACCGGCTTCCGGCGCGATCAGCCGCCACGCGGTCGGCGTGGCCTGCACGACCTGGACGCCGGACGCGGCGATCAGCTCCAGGAACCTGCCCGGCTGCACCTGGTCCTCGTCCGAGGCCACGACGACGGTGCCGCCGGAGGCCAGCGGCAACAGCAGCTCCAGCCAGGAGATGTCGAAGGAGGTGGTGGTGGACCACAGGACGCTCGCGGGCGCACCCAGCCGGTCGGCGAAGTCGAGCACGAGGTTCGTCAGGTTCTCGTGCGTGACCTGCACGCCCTTGGGTCGCCCGGTGGAGCCGGAGGTGTAGATGACATAAGCGATGTTTCCGTACTCGCCGGGGACGGGTTCCCCCAGCGTGCCGGGCATCGGCACGACCGGCGTCCCACCCGCCCACCGCGGCCCGCCCTCCGCGACGACCAGCCGCGCGCCCGAGTCGGCCACCTGGAAGGCGAGGCGCGACTCCGGTTGCCGCACGTCCAGCGGCAGGAACGCCGCCCCCGCCTGCCACACGCCCAGGACCGCCGCCACCAGGTCCGCCGAGCGTCCCAGAGCCAGGGCGACGACGTCGCCGGGGCCCGCCCCTCGCTCGCGCAGCAGGTCGCGGACCGCCGCCGCGCGGCCCAGCAGCTCGTCGTAGCCGACCTCGCGCCCGCCCTCGCGCACCGCCACGGCCGGGCCCGGCAGGATGCGCCCGGCCAGTGTGCCTGGCCAGGCGCGGCGCGTGTCGTTGACCCGGTCGAGCAGCGCCCGGTCCGCCGGCGAGAGCACGTCCGGCACCCCGCCGCGCGCCGCCTGCCGCACCACCGCGCACATCCTGGCCGTGAACGCCCCGATCTCGTCCTCGTCGTGCACCTCGGTGCTGTGCACCATGCGGACGGTGAGCCGGTCCGGCTCCTGGATGACGTTGCACTGCAGGTCCAGGCGGCTGCGGTCGATCAGGTTGTCGACGTACCCGGGCACCTCGCCCTGGATGTGCACCTTCTCGTCGCTCCAGGGCCGGTAGTTGAACATGTGCCGGAACAGCGGGACGCGCCAGTCGTCCGTGCCGTGCCCGCGGCGGGTCAGCACCGCCTCCACCGAGGCGCCGGCGTGCTCGACCCCCTCCGCGAAGGCGTCCTCCACGCGCCTGGCGACCTGCTCGAAGTCGTCGTCCAGCTCGACGTGGACGCGCAGCGGCAGTGTGCTCACGGCGTAGCCGACGCGTTTGTGCTCCTCGCCCGTCTTGGTGCTGACCGGCATGCCGATCACCAGGTCCGGGCCGGCGCCGTGCCCGCGCAGCGTCAGCAGGAAGGCGGTGGCCAGCACGATGTTGCCGGTGGTGCGCAGCCCGGCCCGCAGCTCGTCCAGGGCCGCCACCGTCTCGGCGTCGACCTGCCACGAGCAGGTGTGCCCGGCGAACGTCGGACGGCCCGGCGAGTGCCTGCTGCCCGGCAGCACCATGGCGGCCGGGTCGACGCCGTCGAGCCGGTCCAGCCAGTAGCCGATCGACTCCTCCGACGGCTCACCCGGCTCCAGCATCGGCGCGGGCCCGGCCAGCTCGGGAGGCAGCGTGCCGTGCCCGGTCTGGCTGTCGTAGAAGCGGCCCAGCTCCTCCACCAGGAGCTGCATGGACGTGCCGTCGATGATGATGTGGTGGCCGGCCAGGCACACCACGGTCCCGGCGCCGTCGGGCAGGGTGAAGTGCCCCACCCTGATGAGCAGGTCGCGGCCCAGGTCGAAGGGCTCGTCCAGGAAGGACCGCAGGTCCGCGACCAGCGTCTCCTCCGTCGTGGCCCGCGTCTCGACCTTCAGCTGGGCGTCCTGGGGCGCCACCAGGTGCCTGACGGGTGCCCCGTCCACCACGGGGAACCGCAGGCGCAACGCCGGATGTCGCTTGAGCAGCCGGTTCACCGCGATCTGCAGCGGCAGCCTGCGCAGCGGCGTCCGGAACCTGAGCGCCACCGCCAGGTTCGAGACGCCGCTGTCCGGCGCGAGCTGCTCCAGGACCCAGAAGGAGTACGGGACCGCCGGCAGCGGACGCGGCTCCTCCACGGAGGCGGGCAGCTCCGGCTGCGGCCTCGGGACGGGGACGCGTTGCAGCGGGTGGTCGGGATCGAGCGCGGCCCAGTCCACCCGGCCGCCGCCCGTCCAGTACCTGGCCACGGCGGCGAGCACTTGCGCGAGGTCACCGCCCGCCCGGACCTCGGCCCCGGACGTCGCCGGCGCGAGGGCGGCGAGCGCCTCGTGCGGCGAAGGGTCGTCCGCGAGGAGTTGCGGGTCCGGGACCGCTGCCAGGACGCCCCAGGCGGCGAGGGTGGCGGCCAGCCCGTAGGCGGTGGCGAAGGCACGTGACACCTCGGCGCCGCGCGCTTCCATCACCTCGGCGCCGCGCGCTTCCATGAGCTCTTCGCACACGTCCACGGCCTCGGTGAACACCCGCTCCACGCCGTACAGGCCGGACGCCTCGGCGGAGATGGCCAGGTGTACCGGCTCCTGCTCGTAGGTGTGCTCCCGGGCCAGCGCGAGTGCGGCCTCCGCGGCGCTCCGGCAGACCACCGCGCCCCTCACGGGGTGGTGGACGCGTCCCTGCTGCAGAGTTCCCACCACGTCGGCGAAGCGGTCCTCCGGCAGTCCGGCGAGGAAGCCGGCCAGGCTTCGCCGTACCGACTCGGCCTCCTCGCGGGTACGGCCGGACCACACCACGACCCGCGGACGGCCGTCGCCCGGCGCGTGCACCGGCGGATAGCCCTCCTCGACCTCCAGGTCGTCGGGCCAGATCACCCGGTGCACCAGGTCGCCGTCGAGCAGCGCCCGGTCGAGGAGCCGCAGGACCAGGGTGCCGCGCAGCGTGCCCGGCGGCAGCTCGCCGGCGTCGGTCACGGCCAGCTCGCACTCCCCGGCCAGCAGCGCCGCGCAGGCCTTGCCCACCCCGCCGTACACCCGGACGGCCTGCGCCCCGGGATCATGCCCGGCCTCCTCGGCCGCCCCCGTCTCCAGCGGGAAGCGCCCCACCGCGATCACCGCGACGGGCTGTTCGTGTGGGGTCACCGACCTTCCTCACGGATCCTGGCGCGCACGTCGCGGCGGCTGCCGCCCAGCGGACGACGGCGGGCGCCGTCCTGCCGGGCGGGGGCGGGCGCCTGGCCCTGCGCGATCAGGTCCGAGAGGGCACGCAGGTTCGGGTGGGTGAACATCGCGGTGACCGGCAGGCTCAGGCCCAGTGCGCCGGTGATCTCCTCGTGCAGCTCGACCAGGGCGAGCGAGTCGAAACCGGCTTCGAAGAAGTTGAGGTCGGGATCGAGAGCGTGGCCTAACCTACGCTCCACGAGAGATGCAACCGCGTCGGCCTGGGTCATCCGGCGTCCTTTGTCTCGCCTGCGATCGGACGGGATCACCGTCCGCCTCCCAGCATCCTTCCGGAGCGCCACAATCAACCACAAGCCCGTATTTATCGGGATTTCGGTCACGCAAAAACCGCGTGGCGGCGCGCCGCCGGTTCCGACCGGCGTACGAACACGCACCGATCACGAGCGCTCGCCGGCCGTACGCGTCGCCGCGACCCGCTCAGCGGTTGCCGAAGGGGTCGAAACGTTCGCCGGGCGCGCCGACCGGAGGCTGGGAGACCGCCACCCTCAGCAGTTCTTCGGTGGTGAACGCGTCGAAGCGGTGCTGGAGCTTGACCTCGGCGACGACGCCGGGGATGCCGAGCTCGGCCACCGCCCGGTCGAGCACCTGCTGAACACTCTCGCGTACTGCCATCGCACTGCCCTTCTGTGGCCTGTTCCGTACGTCGTCCACAGTGCCGATCTGCGCTGTTATGCCGCTTAGAACGCTCTTTTGGCCGACGTGGCATCGCTTTCGACGGCGTCGTACCCTTGGCCTTTGTGCGCATCGAGGTGCTGGGACCGGTCCGGGCCTTCACCGGCGACGGCGCGCCCATCGACGTCGGCGGCGTGATGGTGCGCGCGCTGCTGGCCAGGCTGGCACTGGCCCAGGGCGAGACCGTGCCGGTCGGCACCCTCGTCGAGGACCTGTGGGAGGAGCGCGCACGCGGGGGCACCGTCAACGCGCTGCACGGGCTGGTGCACCGGCTGCGCAGGGCGCTGGGCGAGGCCGGGGTTCTGGAGAGGGCGGCCGGCGGATACCGCCTGCACGTGCGCGCCGAGGACGTCGACGCCTGCCGTTTCGAGGAGACGGCCAGGCGCGGCGGGCGCGAGCTGGCCTCGGGCACCGCGCGGCGAGCCGGCTCGCTGCTGGAGGAGGCGCTGGCGTTGTGGCGGGGAGACGCGCTGGCCGACGTGCGCGAGGCCCCCTTCGCCGGTGCGGCGGCGCCGCGACTTGAGGAGTTGCGCGTCGCGGCCGTCGAGGACCGGTTCGAGGCGAAGCTGCGCCTGGGACGCCATGACGACGTCCTGGCCGACATGGCGGCGATGGCCACCGTCCACCCGTTGCGTGAACGGCTGGCCGGGCTGCGGATGCGCGCCTTGCACGCGGCGGGCCGCCGGTCCGACGCGCTGGCCGTGTTCGAGCAGGTCCGCGGCACGCTCGCCGAGGAACTGGGGGTCGACCCGTCCGAGAGACTGCGCGACACGCACCTGGCCGTGCTGCGAGGCGAGCTGGAGAGCCCCGAGGCGGAGCAGAGCCGGCCGGAGGCGCTGCGGGGACGGCTGCCGGCCCCGCTGACCAGCTTCGTCGGCCGGGCGGACGAGCTGAGACTGCTGGCCGGTTCGCTGGAGACCTCCCGGCTGGTCACCGTCGTGGGGCCGGGAGGCGCGGGGAAGACCCGGCTGGCCGTCGAAGCGGCGAGCCGGCATCGAGCCCATCGGCGGGGCCGCGTCTGGCTCGTCCTGCTGGCCGGGGTGAGCACGGCCGACGGGCTGCCCGAGGCGGTGCTGGGCACGCTCAGCCTCGCCGACGTCCACCCTTCCGGCACGCCCCTGGAGCGGGTGGTCAACCTGCTGGCCGGTGACGAGGGCGTGCTGGTGCTCGACAACTGCGAGCAGATCTCCGGCCTGGTCGCGGAGTTCGCCGGGCACCTGCTGGAACGCCTGCCGTACCTGACCGTCCTGGCCACGAGCCGGGAACCGCTGGAGGTGATGGGCGAGACGCTGTGCCGGCTGGGCCCGCTCGGCCTGCCGCCGGCACACGCCGACGCCGCCCAGGCCGCCGAATCGGACGCGGTGCGCCTGTTCCACGATCGCGCGACGGCCGTCCAGCCCGGCTTCGCCATGGACGCGCCGAGCACGTCCGCGGTCGTGGACATCGTGCGCCGCCTGGACGGGCTGCCCCTGGCCCTCGAACTGGCCGCCGCGCGGCTGCGGACCATGAGCGCCCAGCAGATCGCCCAGCGGCTGGACGACCGCTTCCGGCTGCTCAGCACCGGCAACCGGGCCGCCCAGCCCCGCCAGCAGACCCTCCACGCGGTCATCGAATGGAGCTGGGAGCTGCTCACCGACCAGGAACGTGTGCTCGCCCGCCGGATCTCGATCTTCCCCGGGAGAACCGGGATCGCCGCGATCGAGGCGGTCTGCTCGGACGGGACACTCCCCGCGGCCGAGGTCGCCTATCTGCTGGACTCCCTGGTCGGCAAGTCCATCGTGGAGCGGGCCGGCGACGCCTACCGGATGCTGGAGACCATCCGCGCCCATTCGGCCGACAAGCTTCGCCTCGCCGGGGAGGCCGAAACCGTCCTGCGCGGGTTCGTGCGGCACTTCGCCGAACTGGCCGGGGAGCACGAGCAACTGCTGCGCTCGCACGAACAGGCGCGGGCGCTGGCGCTGTTCCAGGCCGAATACGACAACCTGATGCTCGCCCTGCACACGGCCGTCGACACCGGCGACGCCCACGCGGCCGCCCGGCTCCTCGGCCCGCTGTACTGGTACTGGGTCGTGCTCCGCTACGACGCCCGTGCCGACGCCTACGTCGCCAGGGTCGCCGCGTTCGGCGACGCGCTGCCCTCCGACGCCAGGGCCGCGTTCACCGCGATCCACCTGGTGGCCGGCGAGGGCGGGCCGATCAGGGATCCCGAGCGCCTGCGCGCGATCATCGACGACTGCGCGCGCACGGGCGCGCTGCGGCGTCATCCGATGCTGCTGACCATCGTGCTGCCCATGGCGGCGATGATCGGGCCGGAGGAGCTGGTCGACCGGGAGATCGCCCGGGTGCGCGGCGGCTCGGACCGCTGGGCGATCGCCTGCACGCTCATGATCGAGGCCATGCGTCACCGAGAGCGAGGCGACCGGGAGAACTCCGCGACCGCGATCGCGGCGGCGCTGCGCGCGTTCGAGGAGACCGGCGACCGATGGTGGACGGCCAAGGCACTGTACGGGCTGGCGCAGATCCACGCCGCCGACGGCGAACACGAGCGGGCGATCGCCGCCTATGAGCGCACCATCGCGATCGCCGCCGATCTCGGCTCGCAGGACGAGGTCTCGGCCCGGCTCGGGCTCGCCGCCGCACGCATGCGCGCCGGCGACCTCACCGGCGCCGGGCACGACATCGACGCCGCCGAACGAGCGGCCTGGGAGCGGGGTCAGCCCATCCTGGAGATCGACGTCCTGGGCAGCAGGGCCGAGCTGTATCGCCGCCGCGGCGAGACCGAACGGGCCGGCCGGGAACTCGACCGGATGGAGACGCTCGCCCGCCGGGCCCGCGTCACCGCGGAGACGATCGCGAACCTGCTGACGCCCGCCAGGATGTCGAACCTCCTCACCGCCGGGGAAGCCGCGCCCGCGCGGGCGTTGCTGCCCGGGGCCCTCCGGGCCGCGCAGGCGACCATGGACGCCCCTTCGGCCGCGCATCTCCTGGCCCGGCTGCTGTTCCTGGAGGGCGATCCGGTCGGCGCGGCCACCGCGCTCGGGCTGAGCCAGGCCATCCGCGGCACCTTCGACCACGGCGACATCGAGCTGCGTTCCCTGGCGGACACGCTCGCGGAGCGGCTCGGCCGTACCGGCTATGACACCGCCTACCGGCAAGGCGCCGCCATGACTCCCCACGAGGCCGCCGACCGGCTGACGTGACAGCCCGGACTGGATCAGGCGCGAAAGGCGCGGGCATGATCCGGCAGCGGATCCGTTCGCCGCGCGGCATCGGCAGGTCCACGTCGTACGTGTTGTCCAGCGGTGCGCAACTTTCCCGGAAAAGTGCGCATCCAACTCGCCGTGGACATGTTGATCGAAGGCGACCCGCACCGCCTCGGACGTTACTGGCTCGCCGGACGGCTCGGCGCGGGCGGGCAGGGCGTGGTCTATGAGGCCTACGCCGAGGACGGCCGGCGGGTGGCCGTCAAGGTCCTGCACGGCGACCAGGCGCGCCAGCTCGCCAAGGAGGCGACCGCGGCCCGGCGGGTGGCGGCGTTCTGCACCGCCCCCGTCATCGAGACCGCGCTGGAGGGGCCCCGGCCGTACATCGTCAGCGAGTACGTCGAGGGCCCGAGCCTGCGCAAGGCCGTCGACGAGGGCCGCCGCTTCGGCGGCGCCGACCTGCACCGGCTCGCCACCGCGGTGGCCACCGCGCTGACCGCGATCCACGACGCCGGCGTGATCCACCGGGACCTGAAGCCCGACAACGTGCTGCTCGGCCCGGACGGCCCGCGCGTCATCGACTTCGGGATCGCCAGGACGGCCGAGATGTCGCTGACCGAGACCGGGCTGGTCACCGGCACGCCCACGTACATGGCGCCGGAGGTGTTCACCGGGCAGCGGGCGGAGATGCCCGCCGACGTGTTCGCCTGGGGCGGCATCATGCTGTACGCCGCGACCGGCGCCGACCCGTTCGAGGCCGAGAGCCTGGGCGGCGTCATGCACCGCGTGCTGTCGGCCAATCCCGACCTCGGCGCGCTGCCCGGCTCGGTGCGCTCGCTGGTGGGCGCCGCGCTGGACAAGGACCCGGCGCGGCGGCCCACCGCCAGACAGCTCCTGCTGGCCCTGGTCAGCGCCGAGGGCGGGCTCGACACCGCCCATCTGCTGGCCCAGGGCAGCGGGCAGGCGGCCGGCATGACGGGGAGCGCCGACGACCCGGGGCTCGGCACACTGGCCGAGCAGGCGTACGGGATGCTCACCCGCGACGAGCGCGAGCTGGCCGCCGAGGTCTTCCTGCGGCTGGTGACGGTCGGCGAGCGCGGCGAGCTGGCCGTACGCCACGCCGCCCTGTCGGAGCTGACCGAGGGCAGACCGGCGCCGGAGTCGGCGGCCGTGGCCCGGATCATGGACGTCTTCGGCTACCTGCTCGGCCGCGACGCCGAGGAGGTGTGGCTGTCGCGGCCCGCCCTGCCGCACGCCTGGCCGCGCTACCGCCGCTGGGTCGAGGCCAACAAGGACGGCCTGGCCGCGCACCGGGAGATCCTGACCGCCGCCAGGCGCTGGCACCAGACCGGCCGCAGGGACGGCGACCTGTTCCAGGACCAGAGCCTGGAGAGCGCGCTGCGGTGGGCCGCCACCGAGCGCAGGAACATCACCCTGTCGCCGTTCGAACGAGACTTCCTGGACGCGGGCGCCCGGCTGGCCAGGCGCAGGGCCAGGCGCAACAGGCTGGTCACCCTCAGCCTGGCCGGGCTGCTGGTGATCTCGCTGGTCGCGGGAGGGCTGGCCGTGCAGCAGAGCGTCCTGGCCGACGACCGGGCCGACGCGGTGGCGGCGCAGCGCGACCGGGCCGAGGGGGCGCGGCTGGCGCAGGTCGCGGGCACGCTGCGGTACACCGATCCGCGGGTGGCGATGCAGCTCAGCGTGGCCGCGTGGCGGCTGGCCGGGTCGGCGCAGGCGCGCTCGGCGCTGACGACGTCGCTCGCGCAACGCGAAGTGGCCGTGTTCAGAGACCCGGCGGGGGCCGGTGACACCGTCCGCGCGCTGAGCCGTGACGGCAGGATCCTGGCCAGCGTGGGCGGCGACGCGATCAGGCTGTGGGACCTGCGTACCGGCCGGCGCGCGGGCGGCGTCGCCGAGCTCGGACTGAAGGGAGAGGCTCCGGTCGCGGCCGCCCTGTCGCCGAGCGGCCGGGACCTGCTGCTCACCACGTCCAGACGGCTCGTGGTGTGGCGGCCGGGCGCCGGGCGGATCGTACGGTCCCTGCCGATGCGCCGCGACGTGCAGCTCTACGGCCGCTACGGCACCGTCGACCGCTATGTCATGACCACCTACACCGACGACGACGGCCACCGGCACGACCGCGTCTGGGATCTCGAACGCGGCACCCACAAGGCGATCGCCGACTACGACGGCGCCATGACGGCGGCGGGCGACGCGATCTACGTACGCGGCGGCGCGCGTGGCCGGGTGGAGCGGCGCGGCCTGCCGGACCTGAACCTGGAGCATGCCCAGCCGCCTGCCGCCGTGTGCGCCTGCCGGGCTCCCCTGGCCGTCACGGCCGGGGGCGGCAACCTGGTCGAGGAGACCAAGGACGACCTGGTCGCGACGCCGGTGAAGAACGTCCGCCCGCAGGACCTCACCCTGCAGACGGGCGAGACGCGGTGGAACCGCGGCGAGCTCACCGTCAGCCCCGACGGCCGGTTGTTCGCCTCGGTCACCGAGTCGCAGATCCAGGTGTGGCGGGCCTTCGACGAACACCTCACCACGGTCGCCCTGCCCACCGGCGCCGACAACGGCTCGCAGGCCGCCCAGGTGGGATTCGACGGCGCCGACATGCGCTATCTGACCGAGGACCGCGTTCTCACCGTGGATCTGGCCGACCTGCCCGTCAAGGCGGCGCCGGCGACGCCGTGGGGCCGGCCCGTACTGAGCCCCGACGCCCGCCACCTGCTCGCCGTCGCCGAGGACGGCACGATCTACGCCGGCGCCCGGCCCACAGACAAGACGAACAAGACAAACAAGGCGGGCGAGGCGGGCGACGGCGGCGGGCTGCGGCCCGTGGCGAAGGTGGCCGGTGACGACGCCGGCTCCGTCCTGGCCACCGCCTTCAGCCCGGACAGCCGCCTGGCGGGCGTGGGCGCCACCGGCAGAATCGTCGTCATCGACGTCGCCACCCGCCGCCCGCTGGCGCAGTGGCGTCCGGACCTCGGGGGCCGGCCACAGGCGACCGACCTGCTGGCCTTCGCCCCCGGCGGCACCCGGGTGGCCGCCGCGCAGTTCCGCGCCGACGGCGACGCCGACGACCGGAGGCTGGCCGTGTGGGACTGGAGGACCCACCGCCCGCTGTGGTCGACGCGGTTCACCAACATCAAGGGCGTCAGGTTCGCTCCGGACGGGCGGACCCTCGCGGTCGCCGGCGAGAAGTCGGCCGAGACGCCGGGCTACGACCTGCGGCTGCTCGACGCGGCGACGGGCAGACAGCTCGGCGCGCCGCTCGGCATGCGCGGCCAGGGATCCACCGTCATCGACTTCGCCTTCTCCCATGACGGGTCCTCGGTGGCGGTCGTGGACGGGCGCGGCCGGGTGACCGCCTTCGACGTGGCCACGCGCCGCCGGACCGGCCAGGTGGGCCAGGGCGGCGGACTCGTCGGCGACGCCGTCACGTCGCCGCGCGAGAACGTGATCGCGATCAGCGCGAAGACCGGCCGGGTCCGGCTCTTCGACCTGGCGACCGGAACGGACCTCGGCCTCCTGCGCGACGGCGACGTGGGCGGCGTGGACGCGCTGGCGTTCTCCGCCGACGGGACGGCCCTGACGACCGTCGACCGGACGGGCCTGCCGCACGAACACCCGGTGGAGCCGGGCAAGATGGCCGCGGCGATCTGCGCGCGAGCGGGCGCGCCGCTGACGCCGGCCGAATGGCGCACGTACGTGACCGGCGCCCCCTATCGCAAGGTCTGCCCGTGACCGCGTGGTCCACGAGGCGCGTCCGTCGATGCAACGTGGCACCCACGCCGGTCCGCGAGGCGTCGGGAGCCGCCTCGGTCGCGTACGGCCCCAGGCGGGCGGTGCGCGCCCCGACGTGGACCACGCCCGACACCGCCGGCCTACGCGGAGACGAGGGCGCCCAGCCCCACCACGGCCGTCATGAAGAACGCCGCATCCGTTGAGATCGCCGGCGCCCCGAGACAGACCACGCCACATCGGTGATCGCTCAACGTGTCGCGCCTCCGCACGTGCCGCACGCACTCCTGCCCGCCGCCTCGGCGACGTGCAGTTCCATCCGCGTGACGGGGCGCACCTCGAAGCCCTGAGCCCCGGCGCTCGACTGGCCGGCCTTGAGGTCCCGGCAGTCCTCGGAGGAGTGGTGGCAGTCGCCTGCGCCGGTCACCCACACCTGGGTCATGGTGCCGTCGCTTCTGGAGGCTTGCCGGGCCTGCTCTTGATGCCGATCACCGTTCAGGAACTGAGGCGCTTGCGCCCCTTGTCCGTCAACGACGCCAGGTGTACGGCTACCCCGAAGGTGGTGAAGCCGTTCCGGGCCGCGTCCGTGAACCCTGCGATCACCGCCTCTGACGAGTATTGCTTGACCAGGACGTCATAGGCCGCGAATTCGTGATCCCGGATGGCGGCGAGGACCATGTCCGTGCTCAACGAGGACTCCACGATCTCCTCCAGCAGCTCGACTCGCCCTCTACAGTCGCATCGTCTACCGAGACTTGTCACCCTCATTGCCTCGCGGAGCGCGGGATGCGAGCCAGTGGGTCGTCGCGCGCCATCGGCACTTCCCGGGCCGGCGCGCCCGTCGGGCTCAAGGACGCGCCGGGCCGGCCGACCGGCGGTTCCGGGCTCGCGCGGGTGTTTCACCAGGGCACAACGGTCGGCCAGGAGCCCCACGAAACCGCGGCGACCGTCGCCGAATCGATCGCTGTCTTATCCCACGAAGCCCCGGATGCTCTTTGGCGTCCCGCACGATTCGTGGCGCCGTGCCGGTGCCGTAGCGTCACCGTGACACTTGAGCGTTCGGAGGGCTGGCACGTTGATCGCGATCAGGGAACTCCACGAGATCGCGGAGTTCGAGCAGGTCAGTGGCCTGTTCGACGAGATCTGGCACTTCGACCCGGACAGCCGGCCGATCTCGGTCGAGCTGATGCGGGCGATGTCGCACGCGGGCAACTACGTGGCCGGCGCGTTCGACGCCGGGGGCCGCCTGGTGGGCGCGTCCGTCGGCTTCTTCGGGGCGGGCAACACGCTGCACTCCCATATCACCGGTGCGGCGGCCGGTCACGGCATCGGCTTCGAGCTGAAGCTGCACCAGCGCCGCTGGGCGCTGGCGCGCGGTATCGAGCGCATCACCTGGACCTACGATCCGCTGGTACGCAGGAACGCCCATTTCAACCTGGCCAAGCTGGGCGCCCGGCCCATGGAGTACCTGCCGAGCTTCTACGGCGTCATGGCCGACGCCATCAACCAGGGCGGCGAGTCCGACCGGGTGCTGGCCTCCTGGCCGCTGTCGGAGCCGCACGTGGCGGCCCTCGTACGGGGTGAGCCCCGGCGCCGGCCCCTCCCGGCGGACGCCGAGATCGTGCTGGCCGACGAGGACGGACGCCCGGTGTCGTGCCACAGCGACGCCCCCACCCTGCTCGTGGCGCTGCCCGAGGACATCGAGGCGATGCGCGTCACGGACCCGGGAGCCGCCAAGGCGTGGCGGCTGGCCGTGCGGGAGGTGCTGGGCGGCCTGCTCGTGGAAGGCGGCACAGTGACCGCCTTCCACGACAAGGCGTTCTACGTGGTGGAGCGGCCCAGCCTGGGCACGGCCTCCAGCAGCGACCGGGTGTAGTCGTGGGCGGGGGCGCCGACCACTTCCTCCGTCGGCCCCAGCTCGACGATGCGCCCGTGGTGCAGCACCGCCACCACGTCGGAGACGTAGCGCACCACGGCCAGGTTGTGCGAAATGAACAACATCGACAGCCCGAGCTCGTCGCGCAGCCTGCGTACGAGGTTCAGCACCGAGCCCTGGACGGACACGTCCAGGGCGCTGGTGATCTCGTCGGCGACCAGCAGGTCGGGCTCGGCGCCCAGCGCCCTGGCGATGGCCACGCGTTGCCGCATGCCGCCCGACAGCTCGCGCGGGTAGCGCCGGGCCACCTCGGGCGGCAGGGAGACGAGTGACAGCAGCCTCTCGACCGCGTCCTTGCCGCAGCCTTCGGCGATGGACGCGCCGATCTTCATCCGGGGGTCGAGCGAGGCGTAGGGGTCCTGGAAGACCATCTGGACGCGGCTGGCGCCGGTGATGGTCCCGGTGTGCGGCACCAGGCCGCTCACCGCCCTGGCCACCGACGACTTCCCCGACCCCGACTCGCCGACCAGCCCGACGATGGATCCGCTCGGGACTTCGAGGGTGATGTCGTCGACGGCGGTGAACGAGCCGAACCGCACCGTCAGATTCTCGATGATCATCAGACCTCCCAGCAGGCGACCTGGTGCGCCTTGCCGTACGACGCCAATGGGGGCAGTTCGCCGGAGCACCGGGCCGTGGCCAGCGTGCAGCGGGCGGCGAAGGCGCAGCCCTCGCCCACGTCGGCGGGGGCGGGCTGGCGGCCGGGGATGCTGGCCAGCGGCAGCGACCTGTCGGTGTCCATGTCGGGCAGCGAGTCGATGAGCGCCCGCGTGTAGGGGTGCGCGGCGCCGGTGGCCAGCCGTTCGACCGGCAGTTGCTCGACGACGCGGCCGGCGTACATGACGACGACCACGTCGCACAGCTCGCCGACGACGGCGATGTCGTGGGAGATGAACAGGGCGGCCGCGGCGGTCTCGTCGGTGACCTCGCGCAGCAGCTGAAGGATCTGCCGCTGCACCGTCACGTCGAGCGCGGTGGTGGGCTCGTCGGCGATGAGCAGCCTGGGGGTGCCCATGAGGCCCATGGCGATGACGGCGCGCTGCCGCATGCCGCCGGACAGCTCGTGCGGGTGGCGGCGCGCCACCCGGTCGGGCGCGGGCAGGCGCACGTGACCGAGCCGGTCGACAGAGCGCCGGTGGGCCTCGGCCTTGCCGGCGCCCTGGTGCACGATCGCGACCTCGGCCAGCTGCCCGCCGACCTTGAGCGCGGGGTTGAGCGAGGCCATCGGGTCCTGGAAGACCATGGCGAGGGCGGTCCCGAGCTGCTTGGGCGACATCTCGGAGATCTCCTGGCCGGCCAGCGCCAGCCTGCCCGCCGTCACCACGCCCGGGTACGGCACCAGCCCCCCGATCGCGGCCGCGGTGAGGCTCTTGCCGCTGCCGGACTCCCCGACCAGCCCGACGATCTGGCCGGGCGCGACCGTCAGCGACACCCCTCGCACCGGCGTGACGCCGCCGGGGAAGGTCACCGTCAGGTCCTTGACCTCCAGCACCGCCTCGGGATCCGGCTCGCCGGGGGCGGCCGGCGCCACGGGCGTGACCTCGCGCGTGTGCGCGGCGGTCCGGGAGGCGGCCTTGGCCAGTGTGTCGCCCAGCAGGTTGAAACCGATGCCGGCCAGCGCGACCGCCAGGGCGGGCCCCAGCGCCACCACGGGTGTGACGTAGATGCGGCCGAACCCGTCGAACAGCAGCCGCCCCCAGTCGAAGGCGGGCGGCTGCACGCCGAGGCCCAGGAACGACATCCCGGCCAGGCCCAGCAGCGCCCCGCCGAGCGCCTGGGTGAGGTTGAGGATCAGCGGCTCGGCGATGTTGGGCAGCACGTGCCTGGTCAGGACGCGCATGCGTGGCACGCCCAGCATGCGGGCGGCCAGGACGTAGTCGGCGCCGGCGACGGTCGCGGCGAGCGTCTGGGTGAGCCGGGCGAAGCCCGGGGCGATGGCCACGCCGATGCCGAGCACCGCGCCCTTGGCGCCGAGCCCGGCGATCACCGCGGTGAACATGGCCAGCAGCAGGCCGGGAAAGGCGACGAGCGCGTTGACGGCGCCGGTGACGAAGCGCGCGCCGCGCGGCGGCAGCACGGAGGGCAGCGCGCCGAGCACGGTGCCGGCGACCGCGCCGATGAGCGTGGCGGCCAGCGCGAGCAGGAGGGAGAAACGGCCGGCGACCAGGACCCTGGCCAGCAGGTCGCGTCCCAGGTTGTCGGTGCCGAGCGGATGGGCCGCCGAGGCGCCCTGCAGGATGGCGCCCGCCTCGATCTTCTCCGCCGCCTCGCCCCAGATCGGCGGGCCGATGACGGCCAGGATCACCATGAGCGTGACCAGCACGGCTCCGGCGACAGCGGCCGGGGTGCGCAAACGCATCAGTTTTCCTTGATCTTGGAGGTGGGGTCGAGCGCGCCCAGGATCAGGTCGACGGCGAGGTTCACGATGAGCACGATCGCGCCGTAGACGAGGATGACGCCCTGGGCGACGGGGTAGTCCTTCTGCGTGATCGACTCGACGATCTTCAGGCCGAGCCCCGGCCAGGCGAAGACGTACTCCACGAGCACGCTTCCGGCGATCAGCGAGGTGAGCAGCAGGCCGCCCACGGTGAGCGTCGCCGTCAGCGTGTTGGGCAGCACGTGCCGCAGGTGCAGGCGGGCGGCGGGCAGCCGTTTGGACCGGGCCAGCCGTACGTAGTCCGTGCCGAGCTCGCGCAGGGTCTCCACGCGGGAGATGCGGGCGATCATCGCGGTCGGCCCGATCGCCAGGGCCGCCACGGGCAGGACGTACGAGATCAGCCCCTCCTTGCCGGCCGGCGGGAACAGGCCGAGCCCGATGGAGAAGGCCGCCACCAGCGCGATCGAGTAGAGGAACTCGGGAACGGCGACGGCGGTGCCGGTGACGGAGCTGAAGGTGATCTCGGTGCCGCGGTTCCTGCCGTTCTCCGTGCGGATGGCCGCCCACATGCCGAGCGGCACGGCCAGCAGCAGCGCCACCCCGGTGGCCAGCAGCGCCAGGCCCAGCGTGTTGGGCAGCCGGGCGGCGATGACCTCGCCGACGGGTTCGCCCGTCAGGAACGACGTGCCGAAATCGCCGGTGAAGATGTGCCCGACGTAGGCGGCGAACTGCTCGGGCAGCGACTTGTCCAGCCCGAGCAGCTGCTTGCGGGCCTCGACCAGCTCGACCGGCGCGGCCGGGCCGAGCGAGGCCCGCACCGGGTCGCCGGGAATGAGGTGGATCATCGCGAACGACGCCACGAGCAGGACCGCCAGCGACACGACGAAGCGCACGAGGCGCCGTACGCTCACTCAGCCTCCCTGGGTGAGGCGGATCGTCGAGGGCAGAAACAGGCCGGCCACCGTCCGGAAGGTGGCGCCCTTGGTGGCGGTCAGCGTGTTGATCTCCACCACGGGCACCATGTCGGCGTTGTCGAACAGGGCCGACTCCGACGCCTCCCACTTGGCGCAGCCTTCCGCGCCGGTCAGCTTGGCGGCCCCGGCGACCAGTTCCTCGTACGTGGCGTTCTTCAGGTGGGCGAAGTTGGCGCCCTTGGGGGCGGCGGGGCCGGACAGGAAGCCGACCAGCTGCGAGGGCAGCGTGACGCCGATGGGCAGCCAGACGACGTCCCAGTCCTGGGTGGCGTTGAGCGACTCCGACAGCTTGGTGTCGATGACGCCGTTGAGCTTCACCTCGACGCCGATCTTCTTCCACGCCGACGCCATGTACTCGGCGGCGGCCACGATGCCGGGGCCCCTGGTGGTGGCGTACATGTAGCGCAGGGAGAGCTTCTTGCCGTCCTTCTCCCTGATGCCGTCGGCCCCGGTCTTCCAGCCGGCCGCGTCCAGGGCCGCGGTGGCGGCGGCCGTGTCGAAGGCGGGCACGTGACCGGTGACGGTGTCGCCCTGGCACGGGCGGGGCGGCGCCACGAGCCCGGTGGCCGGCTTGCCGGTGCCGCCCGAGGCGATGCCGCCCAGCTCCTTCATGTTGAGTGCCTGGGTCAGCGCCTTGCGGACGGCGGGGTCGTGGCCGGGCCTGTCCTCGCCCTGGTGGTAGAAGAACTGGCCGTTGCCCTCCGGCTCGATGATCTTGCCGAGGGCGGGGTTGGCCTCCAGGCGGGTCCGGTCGGGACCGAAGAAGGTGGCGGCGTTGAGCGAGCCGGCGAGCAGCAGGTTGGCCGCGGTCTGCTCGTTCGGCACCACCTTGAGCACGAAGGTCTCGGGGATGTCCTTGGCGGTACCGCCCTCGGGACCCCAGGCGTACTCCCGGCGTACCTTGAAGGTGTAGTGGTCGCCGGGGACGGCCTCGGTGAGCTGGTACGGCCCGGTGCCGGAGGTGCCGCGCGCGAGGAGCGAGCGGTCCTTGACGGCCTTGCCGCAGACGATGAACAGCAGCCGTGAACTCTCCAGGATGAAGCTGAACGGCTCGGGCGTCGACAGGGTCACGGTGCCGGCGGCCTCGTCGGCCTCGGCCTTCATGCCGGCCGGTACGAGCACCCCGTAGATGGGCGACTTGGTGGCGGGGTCGGCGATGTGGTTGACGTTCTCGGCGACGTCGGACGGGGTGAGCTTGGAGCCGTCCGAGCAGGTGACGTCCTTGCGCAGGGTGAAGGTCACGCGGTCGGGTTTGACGTCCCACTTCTCGGCCAGGGCGGGGACGGTCTTGCCGTCCGCCGAGGTGGAGACCAGGGTGTCGTAGGCCACGGACAGGACCTTGTTGGTGACCGAGAGCACGCCCATGGCGGGGTCGAGCAATCCGGGGTCAGCGGTGACGGCGGCGGTGAACGTGCCGCCCGTGACCGGCTTGCCCGTGCTGCCTGCCGTGCCTCCGCCGCTGCCGCAGGCGGCCGCTAGCAGGGCCAACGCGGCGAGCACCGCTGTCTTCTTCATGGCGACTCCAGGAGAGGGTGGGGTGGTGACCCACATTCGTCCCTCGCGGCCCGACCTTCTTCGTCGCTCGTCACAAAAAGCGGAGATGACCTCGTGCTAGCGTCCGAAGATCCGCATCTGCAGCATCACGGTGAGTCGCGCGTCGGGGTCGGACAGGTCGAGCCCGCTGATCTCGGTGAGCCGTTTGAGCCGGTAGCGGAAGGTGTTGGCGTGCACGTGGACCTTGGTGCAGGCGGCGTTGACGTCGCCGAACGCGTCGAGGTAGGCCCGCAGGGTGGGCACCAGTTCGCTGCCGTGCTCGGCGTCGTGCGCGAGCAGCCGCTCGTAGGGGCCGGTGGGGGTCTGCTCCTCGGCGGCGACCACGTCGGAGACCTGGAGCAGCAGCGACTCGAAGTGCACGGCCGTGTAGCCGGCGACCTGCCCGGCCAGGCCGCGGGCGCGCAGCACGCGCAGCGCCCGGTCGGCGTCGGCGCGGGCCCTGGCGACCTGGGAGAGGTTGGCGGCCATCCGGCCGACCCCGATGTTGGCCGCGTGCCGCGGCCCGACCCTGGCCAGGAAGGACTCGGCGACGCGTACGGCCCGCGTCTCCTCGTCGCCGCCCGAGCTCAGCGGGAGCACGGCGTAGGCGACCGAGCCGATCATCGCGGCGGCGGCCTTGGGGTGGATGGCGCCCACGTGCAGCGCCAGGGCGTCGCAGAAGCGTTGCCGGTCGTTCTCGCCGCGCGCCGGGTCGGCCGCGTCGCCGTCGGCGAGCTGGGCGGCGAGCACGCACAGCCGTTCGGTGGCGATGCCGAGCCGTCCGGCGGCGTCGGCCGCGTCGGACCCGCCGGCCAGGACCGTGGACAGCAGGTCGGCGCGCAGCCGCCGCTGGGTGTCGGCGCCGGCGCGCTCGCGCAGCAACTGCAGCGCGACGATCTTGGCGGCGTCGGCCAGGGCGCGTTCGCGCTGCGGGGGCAGCGGCTCGCGCACGGCGACCCAGATGGAGCCGAGGATCTCGTCGCCGATCCGCACGGCCACGGCCGCCCGGTTGATGCTGTCGCCGTCGAGCTCGATGTAGATGGGGTCGCGGCTCTGGTAGAGCTTCTTGAAGAAGCCGCGCTCGTCGAGCATGCGCTGGAAGCGCTCGGGCACCTGGCGGCCGAGCACGGTCTCGACCCGGCCGGGGTCGGCCTCGTCCTGCCTGCCGGAGAAGGCCAGGACCCGGGTCGACCTGTCCTCGATGGTGACGGGCGCGTCGAGCAACGCGCAGACGGCGTTGGCCAGCGAGAACAGGTCGCCCTGCGGCCCCATCTCCGGCGTGGCCAGGTCGCCCTCGGCCAGGAGGGAGCGCAGCAGCGCGGCGACCTGCGACCAGGACGCGGCCCTGGTCAGCCCGAGCACGGCGACGCCGGTCTCCAGAACCTTGCTGCGGACCTGCTCGTCGACGCCGACGGGCAGCTTGACGATGATGCCGCTGGCCTCGCGGGCGGCGTCGAGCAGGGCGCAGACGGCGGCGGCGCCCTGCACGCCGACGGCCAGCAGCAGCCCGCCCGGCGGCACGTACAGCTCGTCGAGGGGGTCGTAGATGTGCACCCCGGTGACCTCCGTGTCGAGGTCACCGGGCGAGGCGGCCACGTCGAGGACCGTGCTGCCCAGATCGAACAGGATCCGCTCCAGGCTGGCACGCGGACGGCTGTTCATCCGCTCACGATAGTCGACGTCGGCCGACATCAGCCGCGCAGGTGTTCGACGGCCAGCCGCCCCGCCTTGCCGATGGCGGCGTCCGCGGCGGGATTGCGGAAGGCCAGGTCGTCGCCGTGCAGGAACACCGCGACGGCGTACCGGCCGCCGTCGGGGTACTCCACGACGCCCGCCTCGTTGCGCACGCCCCACAGGGTTCCGGTCTTGGCCGACACCCGCACCTCGTCGGGGAAGCCCGAGGACAGGCGGTGCGGCCAGATCTGCCTGCTCATGATGTCGCGCACCTCCGCGCACGCCTCGGCGGGACCCGCCTCGTCGCGCCAGACGAGGCCGAGCAGGGTGGTGATCTCGCGGGGCGTGCCGGCCGTGGTCCGTTCCGGATCGCGTACGGCCAGCGCCCTGATCCGCTCCTTCGGGATGCCCGCCGTGTCGATGGTCCCCAGCTCCTCGACCACCGACTCGAACAGCGTCGCACAGCCGCCGATCAGACGGGTGCGCCTGAGCCCGAGTTCCTCCAGGGTGGCGTTGACGCGGTCGAGCCCCACCCGGCGCAGCAGCACGTCGGTGGCCGCGTTGTCGCTCATCGACATCATGAAGTGCGCCAGGTCGCGCAGCGTCAGCGACACGTCGTCGGCGCAGCCCGAGGTGCCGATGCCGCCGTCCTTGTCCGCCGCGGTGACGGTGAGCCGTTCGGTGCGGTCCGCCTGGCCGGCCACGGCCTGCCTGGCGTACTCCAGCAGGATCGGCAGCTTGAACACCGAGGCCAGGACGACCGGCGCGTCCGGGTGGAGTCCGGTCTCGGCGTCGCCGTCCACGTCGCGGGCGTGCACGAAGCCGCGCACGCCCGCCGTCGCGAAGATCTCCCGTGCGCCCTGCTCAAACACGCGGGACCGCGCGGCCGTTGTGCAGGTGCGTGGCGACCCCGTCCCGCACGACGAACGTGACGGTGCCGTGCCTGCCCTCCTCGGGCTGCTCGGCGATGAAGGTGTTCTCGGCGAGATGGACGTACCTGGCGGTGGTGCCCACCTGGCCCATGCCGGCCATGAACGCGCCGGGGATCAGGGCGACCTGGAGGCCCCCGTCGGCCGGCGAGACCTCGTAGGCGAGCTGGGGTCCCTCGTAGCGGCCGGTGTAGGGCGCGGGATCCACCGTCCGCGGCTGCTCCGGTGGGGAGGGCAGGTCGGGGGCGGCCAGCCCCGCTTCTCTGAGCAGCGGGAGGAGCAGGTCGTTCATGACGCCGATGAAGTTGCCGCCGTTCACGCTCATCGCGATCGCGAACGAGCCGTCGTCGGCCACCCGCCAGAACGTGCTCTGGCCCGGGGTGCCGCCGTCGTGCCCGTAGGCGCCCCAGGTGAACAGCTCGAAGCCGAGCCCCCAGTCGGCGGCCATCAGGCCGGGCACGCCCGGCACCCCGACCTGCGGGGTGCGCATCGCGGCGACGCTCTCCTGCGACAACACCCTGGTGCCGTCCTCGGCGACGCCGCCCGCGGCGAACATGCGGCCGAACCGCACCAGCTCGCGCGGGGCCAGGCACATGGTGGCCCCGGCGGGCGCGTTGGAGCGGGGCATCTGCCACCGGGGGTAGACGGCGTTGTCCGGCCCGATGTGCCCGGCCGCCGCGCGGAACAGCACGGCCTCCTCGGCCAGCAGCGCCGCCTGCGTGGCGCCGAGCGGCGTCAGCAGGTGCTCCCGCATCGCCTGCTCCCAGGTGGTGCCGCGCAGCCTGGCCACGATGGCGCCGAGCACGCAGTACCCGGCGTTGCAGTACGAGAACAGCTCGCCCGGCTCGTGCACCTTGCCCGCGCCGTGCAGGTAGGCCACGAACCTGTCGAGGCTGTCGTCGCCGCGCCCGGTGTCCTCGAACAGGTCGCCGTCGAAGCCGCCGGTGTGCGTCAGGAGCTGCCGGACGCTGATCACGGCGTCGTAGGACAGGGCGAACTCGGGCAGGTAAACCCCGATCTCCTCGTCCAGGTCGAGCAGGCCCTCCTCGGCCAGCTGCATGATCAGGGCGGCCGTCCACACCTTGGTGGCCGAGCCGACCTGGAAGACGCTGTCGGGGGTGGTCTCCACGCCGGTGCCGAGGTTGACCACGCCCGTGGCCGCCTCGTGCAACCCGCCGCCGGTCCACACGGCGATGGCCGCGCCCGGCACGTTGTGGGCCTTGGCCGCTTCGTCGAGGCGTTTCTGCAGATCCATGGGGGCTCCTCAGGCGATCTTGGGGGTGGCGCGGACACCGAGGTGCAGGTAGGACGAGCCGTCGTCGAGCTGGTAGAACACGCCCGAGACCCAGTCGGGGTCGCCCTCGCGGCGGCCGACGAAGGTGACGTCGTCCACCGCGACGAGGTCGAGATCGAACGGCTCCTGAAGGGCGGCGAGCGCGCCCGTCGCCTCGACGCGCAACCTGAGGGCGCCGTCGTGCACGCTCGCGGTCATGCGGGCGCCGACCCGCTCGTAGACGCCGGCATAGCGCTCGACGTCCACCTGCACGGGGGACTCGGGCGGGCCGAGCACCGGCGGCACGCTCAGGCCGTCGAGCTCGGCGAACAGCTCGGTGGCCACCGCGTGGGTGAAGGCGCCGCTGTGGCCGCCGTTGGCGGTCACGCACACGACGGTGCCGGTGTCGGGCACGGCCCAGAGCATGGCGTGCTGGCCGATGGTGTTGCCGCCGTGGGAGATGACGCGGTGGCCCGACCACTCGTCGAGGATCCAGCCGACGCCCCACTGCTTGCCCAGGGTGTACGGGTTGGGGATGTCGACCTGCGGCTCCCACATCGCCCGCGGGTCCTCCAGCAGGCCGCCCTCAAGGTGAGCCCGTCCGAAGGCGACCACGTCGCGCGGACGGGCGCAGATGAGGCCGGCCGGGCCGCACGAGCGCATGAGGCCCCACACCGGGGCCGCCTTGCCGCCCTCGACGTGGCCGTGCGCGGCGCGGAAGCGCAGCACGTCCTCCGGGAGCGTCCAGGTGTGGGTCAGGCCGAGCGGCTCACAGATGTGCTCGCGCAGCACCGCGTCCCAGGTCTTGCCCTCCAGCACCTCCAGGATGCGCCCGGCGATGACGAAGCCGGAGTTGCAGTACGACTGGGTGGCGCCGAGCGGATGGTTCTGCTCCAGGCCCGCACATGCCTCGACGTACTTCTCGATGCAGTCGTCGCCGCGGCCGGTGTCGAGGAACAGGTCGCCGTCGATGCCGCTGGTGTGCGACAGCAGGTGCCTGACCGTGACGGCCTTGGACACCTCGGCGTCGGCCACCCGGAAGCCGGGCAGCAGTTCGGCGACCGGGGTGTCCAGGGTCAGCCGGCCGCGCTCCACCTGCTGCATGAGCAGGGTGGCGGTCCACACCTTGGAGACCGAGCCGATCTGGAACAGCGAGTCGGGGGTCGCCTCGACGCCGGTGTCGACGTTGAGCACGCCCGCGGCGAACTCGTGCAGTTCCCCGTTGTGCAGGTAGGCGAGCGCCGCGCCCGGGACCTCGTACTTCTCGATCAGTTCGGCGAGCCGCTGACCCATTGCTCCAGCCACGTGAGGATCCTTTCGTTGTAGTCGAAGCGGTGCGAAGGACGTCCGTTGACGATGAACAGGTGCGAGCCGCCGGGATAGCGGACCAGGCGGACCGGCACCCGGCGTTCGCGCAGCGCCTCGAACCACTGCTCGGCCTGGCCGACGGGGCAGCGGTCGTCCGCGCCGCCGTGCAGGATCAGGGTCGGGGTGACGACGTTGCCGACGTTGGTGATCGGCGACTGCTCGACGAACTCCCCTCTGACCTCGTGCTTGGACAGGAAGTAGCCGAGGTCGGCGGTCCCGGCCATGCTGCGCAGGTCGACCACGACCCCGCCGGGCACGGCCGCGGCGAAGCGCCCGGTCCGGCCGGTGAGCCAGCAGGTCATGTAGCCGCCGTAGCTGTAGCCGGTGACGGCCAGCCGGGCGGGGTCGGCGACGCCCTCCTCGACCAGGACGTCGAGCGGGGTGAGGAAGTCGTCCTCGTCCGCGAGGCCCCAGGCCCCGGCCGTGGCGGTGTAGAAGGCCTCGCCGTACCCGTCGCTGGCCCGCGGGTTCACCGTCAGCACGGTCCAGCCCTGGGCGGCGAGGGCCTGGTGGTAGAGGTGGACGCCGTCGAAGACGGGCGCCCAGGCGTTGTGCGGGCCGCCGTGGATGTCCAGCAGCAGCGGGCCCGGTCCGGTGAGCGTCTCGTCGCGCAGCAGGAACGCCTCGACCGGCGTCCCGTCGGGGGCGGTGAAGGTACGGCTGCGCGGCTGGAACAGCTCGACGCCCTCGGGGGCGTGGTCGGTGAGGGCGTCCCCGTCGAGGTAGACGTCGCCGGCGCTGCGCGGGGTGGAGGCGATGTAGGCGACGCGACCGCGCGCCACGCTGAGGCCGGCCACGTTGTGACCGCCGTCGACGATCCGCTCGGCGACGCCGCCGGGCGGCAGCCGGTACAGGTGGGTGAGCCCGCGGTAACGGACGCAGAACAGCAGGTCATCGCCGTTCATGGCGGGCGTCGCCCCCGGGTAGGCGGGCGCGCCGATCATCACGTTGCGGTCGAGGCCGGTCTCGATCTCGACGAAGTCGCCCCCCTCCAGGGCGAACAGGCGGGTGTGCCCCTCGGGCACCTCCCGGTAACCGGCCACGACCCAGCGTCCGCCCAGCCACCAGACGCCCGCGCAGATCACGCCGGTCCCGCCCGCGCGTTCGAGTGCGCCGTCCTGCTTGGCCTCGACCAGGTAGAGGCCGCCGCAGATGTCCAGGTCGCGGTCGGCGTCCATGCCGGCGGTGAACGCCAGCAGGTCGCCGTCCGGGGCCCAGGCGGGCGCGCCGGCGTGGAAGTCGCCCGAGGTCACCTGCGCCGAGGCGCCGTCCTCGACGTCGACGACGAACAGGTGCGTGGTCAGGCCGTGCAGCAGCCCGGCGCCGTCGGCCTTGTACTCCAGCGTGTCGATGACGATCGGCGCGTTCTCGTCCACCTCGCCGGACGGCCCGGCGTAGGCGATGCGGGTGCCGTCGGGCGACCAGACGGGCACGCCGGCGCCGAGCGGCGCCGAGGTGAGGACGCGCGGCTCGCCGCCGTCCATGGGCAGCAGGTGGATCTGCGGCGGCCCGCCGGCCGGGCGCAGGAAGGCGAGGGTGCGGCCGTCGGGCGACCAGCGGGGGGCCGCGCCGGTCGCCAGCCTGCGCGGGGCGGCGCCGGGGGCGGCCAGCCAGATCTCGGTCACGTTGGCGTCGGACTCTCGGTCCGCGGTCGTCAGGGTGTAGGCGACCGCGGAGCCGTCAGGGCGCAACTGCGGATCACCGGGTACGGCCAGGCCGTACAGGTCGTCGAGGGAGAGGCGGCGCATGACCGAACGCTAGGCCAGGCTGCCGCGGTCCTCTTCATCGTGGACGACGAATGGCACCCGAAACGTTGTGCCCCCCGCCAAAGCTCGTGTTCCGGCCCCACGACCGCGGGATGTCAGAGGGATTCCCAGAATCGGCACTTGTGCCGTGCGGCGTGATCGGTGAGGGAGACGCCGCCCGGGGCGAACGACAGTGCGCCGTCGCCGTCGAACCTCGGCCAGCGCGGCAGCCCGGCGGGGGGTAGGAGGCGCCCATGTCGAACAGGGAGAGCAGTTCGGAGCCGTGATAGGCGCCCAGAGGCAGGCCCAGAGTCGTGACCTGCCCCGCCTGGACTGACGCCTCGTGTGCCGAGAAGGACGCGCGTCAGCCGTGCCGGTGGGCCGTGGTTGGCGTGTTCGCTCTCGCGTGCGGAAATGAGGGCGAGATGGCGCGGCTCCTCGACAACGGGAACGATGCTCAGCGCACCGGCGATCATGCCTACGATGACCAGCGTTCCCGCGATTGTCGTTGCCCGCCTGTTTGTATGCACGATCACCGCAACCGCTCAGCAGGGTCCTCGTGCTGGAAGCCGCGATCCGGGTCGCGGATCGCGGCGGCGTGGAGGCGATCACGATGCGCCGGGTGGCGCAGGAGCTGGGCGTCGAGGCGATGTCGCTCTACCACCACGTGCCGAACAAGGACGCGATCCTCGACGGCGTGGTCGACATGGTGTTCGCGGCGATCGAGCTCCCCGGTACCGAGTGCGACGACTGGCGCGATGCGATCCGTACGCGCGCCTTCTCCGCACGTGGGGTCCTGTCGCAGCACAGCTGGGCTCTCGCCCTCATGGACTCCCGTCGCGATCCGGGACCGGCGACGCGGCGCCACCACGACGCCGTCCTGGGCGTCCTCCGGAAGGCGGGGTTCACGCTGCCGATGGCCGCGCACGCCGTCTCGCTCATCGACAGCTACGTCTCCGGGTTCGTCCTGCAGGAGGCGAACCTGCCGATGACGGCGCCGGACGATGTCGAGGAAGTGGCCGGCGGCCTCCTCCGCCATCTGCCGGAGGAGGGCTTGCCGTACCTCACCGAGATGATCCGCGACCACGCCCTGCGGCCGGGCTACGACTACACCGGCGAGTTCCGCTACGGCCTGGACCTGATCCTGGACGCACTCGAGGCTCGCCGGCTCTGAACGGTGAAGCGCTCGGGTGGCCGGGCCGATTCAACCGCCCTGGTTGCGACGAGGAGAAGGCCGCTCCAACCGCCTGAACCCCGCCCTCCTCCGGGACGCCGCGGCCCACTGCCCGCCGCGTCCCCCGCCCTCCTGATGTCTACGCGGCTGATCGGCGCGATCGCGGGCTGCCGCATGCCCTCAACGCAGATCGAGAACTGGTTCACGCCGTGTGCGTCAAACGCCCTTCAGAACGCGATCAAGGGCCGCCCGGCCTGCGGGCCCCCAGTTCGGTTTGCCGCCCGGAAGGCCCCGATCCCCGTTCTGCCCCATGAGCATCAGGAAGAGGCTCTTCAGAGCGGCCAGCCCGCGGGCGCGCCGGATCGCCGCCTCGTCCGCGTGCCCGTACATGTCGAAGAACCGTGCGGCCGTGCCCGCGGGTAGCAGCACCCAGGCGGCGGCGAGGTCCCACGCCGGGTCGCCGGCGAACATGTCACCGAAGTCGACGACGCCCGCGAGCGTTCCGTCCGAGACGACGACGTTCGCGGGATGGAGGTCGCCGTGCACCCACACCGGCGGGCCCTCCCACGCGCCGGCCGCGACGGCGTCGTCCCAGACGGCCCGGACGTCGGCAGCGTCGTCGGGGGCAACGGCCTGGAGGAAGCTCTCGAAGCCGTCCGTGCAGTCCCTGGGATGGGCGCCGCGGTCCGTGGCGGTCGGCGCCTCGGCGGGCGCCTCCACATGGAGCGCCCGGAGGAAGCCCGCCAGCGTGTCGGCCGCGTGGACGCCGCGGCTGATCGAGCCGTGGTCCAGCGGCTCGCCGTGAACCCACGTCATCACGGTCCAGTGCTTGGGGAAACGTTCGGACGGTTCGCCGGACCGCACCGGGGTCGGCACCGGGAGCGGCAGGCGCGGGGCCAGCACGGGCAGCCAACGCCGCTCCTTGAGCTGGAGCTCCGGGGTGAGGGCCATGCGCTGCATGCGCACGGCCAGCTCGTCCCCGAGGCGCCACATCTGGTTGCCCCAACCGCCCGCCACCTCGCGGATGGCCAGCCCCGCGAGGTCTGGATGTTGCTCCCGCAGCAAGTCGCGGACCAGGTCTGCGGTGATCTCGGGCTCAGCGTCGGTCATGCGATGCCACAGTACCAAGGCCGAGCGGTCAGCCGGAGGACATCAATTCCGGCTGGTCGGCGAGCTTCTCCAGGCGGCTGCCGCGCGGCAGGGTGACCGTCATGACGACGCTGGGGATGTCCAGCCTGATGCGGTGCCATCGGCCCCGGGGGACGATGGCGGCCCTTCCGGCCGTCAGCCTGATCTCGATCTCCTCGTCCTCCTGCTCTCCCGGTTCCTGCGGGCGCAGGTGGAGGCGGATCTTGCCGATGAGGCAGGAGACGACCCTCTCGGCCTCGGGGTGGATCTCCCAGTGGTCGGCGTGCACGTCGTCGTCCGTCTTGGCCTGGAAGGCCGTCAGCTGCCAGCCGTCCTGGCCGGGGTCCGTGTGGCGTCCCGCGGCGTGGATCCCGCCGCCCTGGTCGAGGCGGATCGAGGACGCGAACAGCTCGAACGGGGTGACGGTCATGCTGCCTGCCCTCCTTCGGCGCGGATCGTGTACATGCTGGACATCATGCTGTCCCGGCAGGTCAGCGGGCATCCTGCCGAGGAAGGGTTCTCCGCCTGGCACCCGGGGAGTAGCCAGGGCCCGACTACGACGCCGGGAGTAGTGCCGTACGAAGCGTGGTGGTGACGGTCCACGGTGAGAGCATGCTGCCCGCGTACCGGCCCGCCCTGGATCATCAAGCGGGTCGCGGCCGTCCCGGGCGACCGGCTGCTCGGCGTGGTCCTCCGCAAGATCGGCGGGCAGACGTGATCCGCCGACTCCGGCAGCGCACCCTCGGCCGGGACCGTCCCGACGGACATCATCCTGAGGCCAGCGCCTTCACCTCCGCGGCCGTCACCGGCTTTCCCCCCACACCCCAGTCGCCGCTCTTGATCTCCTCGACGACGACCAGGGTCAGAGGGCGCATGTGCTCACCCTCGATGGCGACGATCGCGTCGGTCAGCTTCTTCACCATCTCGGCCTTCTGGGTGTCGCTGAACACACCCTCGATCACCTTCACGTTGACCAGTGGCATGGGGTTCCCCTCCCTCTCGATGCGGTGCACCGATGGCACCTCACGCCGTTCAGCCGACATGCCCCTGGACACAGGGGACAAACTCGGCCTGTTGCCGACGCGCCCGTGCGGGTGAGGAGCGAAGGCGGCGGGGTATGCGCAGGTGGGGGCCGGTGTGATGGTGAACGGGGGATCCATGCTGGGGCTGCCTGAGGGCATTCGGGGGTGCCTGTTCGACATGGACGGTGTGCTGACGCGTACCGCCACCGTGCACGCCAGGGCGTGGAAGTCGATGTTCGACGACTTCCTGCGGGCCTGGAGCGACAGGACCGGGGCCGCGTTCGTGCCCTTCGACGCGGGCGCCGACTACGACCGCTACGTGGACGGCAGGAAACGGCTGGACGGTGCGCGCGGCTTCCTGGACGCCCGAGGCATCAGCCTGCCCGAGGGGACGCCGGACGACCCGCCCGGCACGATGACCGTGTACGGCCTGAGCAACCGCAAGAACGCCCTGGTGCAGGCCATCATCGACCGGGACGGCGTGGACGTGTTCCCCGGCTCCGTCCGCTACCTGGCCGCGGTCCGGGACGCGGGGCTGCGCCGCGCGGTGGTGTCCTCCAGCGCCAACACCGAGCAGGTCCTCGCCGCCGCCGGGCTCGCCGCGCAGTTCGAGGCCCGGATAGACGGCGTCGTGGCCCGGGATCGGGGGCTCGCGGGCAAGCCGGCTCCGGACATGTACCTGGCGGGCGCCGAGGCACTGGGGCTGACGGCGTCCGAGGCGGCGGTGTTCGAGGACGCCCTGGCCGGAGTCGCGGCCGGCCGGGCGGGAGGGTTCGGCTTCGTGGTCGGCGTCGACCGGGCGGGGCAGGCGGACGCGTTGCGCGACCACGGCGCCGACGTCGTGGTCACCGACCTGGCCGACCTGCTGGAGCGGGGCGCGCCGTCCCGGGAGGCCGGATGATCCGGCACCCGGCGTTCACCGTCGAGCCGTGGGCGATCCGGGAGCGGCATCTCGACCTGCGGGTGCTGGCGCAGACCGAGTCGGTGTTCGCGCTGTCCAACGGCCATATCGGGCTGCGCGGCAACCTGGACGAGGGCGAGCCGCACGGGGAGCCTGGGACGTACCTCAACGGGTTCTACGAGGTGCGGCCGCTGCCGTACGCGGAGGCGGGCTACGGGTACCCGGAATCCGGACAGACGGTGGTGAACGTCACCAACGGCAAGGTGATCCGGTTGCTGGTCGGGGACGAGCCGTTCGACCTGCGTTACGGGACGCTGCACAAGCACGAGCGGGTCCTCGATCTGCGCGCCGGCACCCTGACGCGCACGGCGCACTGGAGCTCCCCGACCGGGGCCCCGGTCCGGATCAGGTCCACCCGGCTGGTGTCCTTCACCCACCGCGCGGTCGCCGCGATCCTGTACGAGGTCGAGGCGGTCGACCGGCCGTTGCGCGTCGTCGTCCAGTCGGAGCTCATCGCCAACGAGACCCAGACCTACGCGGCCGGCGACCCGCGCACCGCCGCCCCGCTGCACGCGCCGCTGGTCGCGGAGGAGAACGTGCCCAGCAGCGACGGCACGGCGATCATGGTTCACCGCACCCGGGCCAGCGGCCTGCGCGTGGCCGCCGGCATGTGCCACGAGATCGACGGGCCGGACGGCACCCGGATCGAGGCGCAGGGCAGCGACGACGTCAGCCGGCTGACCGTGGCCACCCGTCTGTCGCCCGGCCGGACGCTGCGGCTGGTCAAGTTCTTCTCCTACGGATGGTCGGCGCGGCGCTCGCGGGCCGCGCTGCACGACCAGGTGGCCGCGGCGCTGGCCTCCGCCCGCCTGGACGGCTGGGACGGCCTGCACGCGGACCAGCGACGCTTCCTCGACGACTTCTGGGAAGGCGCGGACGTCGAGGTCGAGGGCGACGCCGAGGTGCAGCAGGCGGTGCGTTTCGGGCTGTTCCATCTGCTGCAGTCGGCCGCGCGCCTGGAGGAGCGCGCCATCCCGGCCAAGGGCCTGACCGGCTCCGGCTACGACGGGCACGCGTTCTGGGACACCGAGATCTTCGTACTGCCGGTGCTCACCTACACCCATCCCGCGGCCGTCGCGGACGCGCTGTCGTGGCGGCGGACCACGATCCCCCTGGCCCGCGAGCGCGCGAAGCAGCTCGGCCTGCACGGCGCCGCCTTCCCCTGGCGGACCATCAACGGCGAGGAGTGCTCCGGCTACTGGCCCGCCGGAGCCGCGGCCTTCCACGTCAACGCCGACATCGCGCACGCGGTGACCCAGTACGTGGACGCCGGCCAGGACATGTCGTTCGAACGGCAGACCGGCCTGCCGCTCCTGGTCGAGACGGCCCGGCTGTGGTGCGCGCTCGGCCACCACGACCCGGTAGGGCGCTACCGCATCGACGGTGTGACCGGCCCCGACGAGTACACCGCCGTGGTGGACGACAACGTGTACACGAACCTGATGGCCCAGCAGAACCTCCGCGCGGCGGCCGAGGCCGCGGCCCGCCATCCGGGCCCGGCGGAGCGGCTCCAGGTCACCGCCGAGGAGATCCGCCGCTGGCGGGACGCGGCGGAGGCGATGTCCGTGCCCTACGACGAGCGGCTGGGGGTCCACCCGCAGTGCGAGGGCTTCACCCAGCACGCGTTCTGGGACTTCGCCGCCACCGCGCCCGATCAGTACCCGTTGCTGCTGCACTTCCCGTACTTCGATCTCTACCGCAAGCAGGTGGTCAAGCAGGCGGACCTGGTGCTCGCCATGCATCTGCGCGGAGACGCCTTCACGCCGGAGCAGAAGTCCCGCGACTTCGCCTACTACGAGGCGCTGACCGTGCGGGACTCGTCCCTGTCGGCCTGCACCCAGGCGGTGATCGCCGCTGAGGTGGGCCACCTGGAGCTCGCCTATCGCTATCTCGGCGAGGCGGCGCTGATGGACCTGGCGGATCTGGAGAAGAACACCATGGACGGCGTGCACATGGCCTCGCTGGCCGGGGCGTGGATCGCCCTCGTCGCGGGCTTCGGCGGGATGCGCGCGGGTCAGGGACGGATCTGCTTCGCCCCGGCGCTCCCCCCTGGCATCACCCGGCTCGCCTTCCGGCTGCGCTACCGCGGCAGCCTGCTCACCGTCGGCGTCGCCCCGGAGGCGACGGTCTACCGGCTGCTGCAAGGGCCGCCGATCACGGTGACCCACCACGGCGAGCAGATCCTCCTGGACCGGACGGAGGTCACCCGGCCCAACCCGTCGCGGCCGGCTCCGGAGCAGCAGATCCGCCAGCCGCCCGGCCGCGAACCGAGCCCCCGCCACCAGCCGCGCACGGCCCGGCCTCCCGGCGAGCCGCCGGGAGGCCGGGCCCTGCCGGATGCCTTCCCTCAGTTGCAGGGGCTCGACGACCAGGTGATGTAGCCGCTGAGCCTGCCCCAGGTCGAGACCTCGCCGTCGCAGAATTGCGTCTTGACGCCCACCAGGTTGGTGCGCGCGGAGTCGGAGAAGTACTGGGTGTTGCACAGGTAACCGGCCGGGCAGGCGGGGACGGCCTGCGCGGCGGCCGGGATGGTGGCGAGCGTGGCGGTGGCCAAGACCGCGACGGCCAGTACGCGACGGATCATGGATCGTCCTTCCTGATGCGCAGGGAAACGGGTGGGAATCAGCTACGGGGAGTTCCGGACCGGTCCTGGTGCACGGTGCGCACGCCCGATTCGTAGAAGGAGCCGTCGCGACTCTCGAAGCGGCCCGCCGACGTTCTGGTGTCGGACCGGTACGTGGTGATGCAGTGGAGGACGAGAGCGCGAAGGATCATTCATGGTCCTCCTGAGCACGAAGCAGCACAAAGGTCCCTCGGCTTCATGAGCGGCCCAGCCGGTGATCGAAATGATCCGTCCCCATGGACGAAAACGCAAGAGGAGCACATTTCTCCCCACGCCCGTGGAGCAACCATCACATTCATCGCATACGTCGCGATATAGCAGGCGGACCCGGCGTCAGGCGCGGCTGGTCAGCACCTTCGCCAGGGCTTCGGCGACCTGGGCGGGGCCGTCGGTGTCGTCCATGAGCATCGGCTGGCGGATCCAGACGACGGTCCGGGCGGCCTCTTCGGCGGACGGGCACGGCTCCACGCGGGCGCCTTCGGCGGTCAGCGCGGTCATCGTGCCCAGGGGCGGGTAGCCCGCGTCGAGCGGCACGCCCTCGGCCTCCATCGCGGCCAGCAGGAACGTCCGGTCCACCACCTCGGGCTCGACGCGCAACATGAGCAGGTGGCGGGAGTCGCGGGTGGTGCCCGGCGGGCGGGGCACGACGGATACCGGGCGGCCGGGGAGGGTGGCCAGCTCCCGTTCGAGGGCGGCGCAGAACCTCTCACGGGTGTCGATCTCGTCGTCCAGCCGGTCCAGCCAGGGAAGCAGCAGGGCTGCCTGGATCTCGGTCAGGCGCAGGTTCCAGCCGGTCCTGGGATGGCCGTACCAGGCGCCGCCGGGACTGCGGCCCACGTTGCAGACCGACCAGATCTCCCGGTACGCCTCCTCCGTCCGACAGACGATCAGGCCGCCCTCGCCCGCGGTCATGGCCTTGCTGGCCTGGAAGCTGTAGACGCCGGCGTCGCCCAGCCCGCCCACCGGCCGGTCCTTGTAGGCGGCGCCGTGCGCCTGGGCGGCGTCCTCGACGACGGCCAGGCCGTGGCGGGCGGCCAGGGCGTTCAGCGGGTCCATGTCGGCTGGACTGCCGGCCAGGTGCACGGGCATGACGGCCGCGGTCGCGCTGGTCACGGCCCGCTCGGCGGCCCCGGCCGACAGGTGCAGGTCGTCCGGGTCCACGTCGGCGATCACGGGGGTGGCCCCGGTCAGCAGCACGGCGGTCGCCGATGCCACGAAGGTGTAGGCGGGCACGATGACCTCGTCGCCGCGGCCCACGCCCAGGCCGCGCAGGGCGGCGAACAGGCCGAGGGTGGCGTTGCCGGTGGCGACGGCGTACGGGGCGCCGGAGCGGCGGGCGAACGCGGCGGCCAGGTCCGTGACCACCGAGCCGCCCTGGGTGGCGCCCCACTGGCCGCTCTCCAGCACACGGGTGACCAGTTCGCGCTGGGCGGCGTCCAGGGGCGGTGGCCAGGCGGGCCAAGGAACGGCGCGTACGGGCGCGCCACCGTGGAGGGCGAGGGTCACTGGGCGGGTCCCTTCTGAAGCGGCGGACGGAGTCCGGGGTCGGCCACCGGCGGCAGCCGGAGCAGGCGGGCCAGGTTGCCGCCCTGGACGAGTGCGCGGTCGGCGGCGGTGAGCGGGGCCAGCGCGACGCGGCCATAGCCGGTGCGCAGGTCGAGGAAGCAGGCGTCGGAGCCGAACACCACCCGCTCCGGCCCGGCCAGCTCGGCCAGGCGGGCGATCCACCGGCCGGTCATCTTCGAGCCGCAGGTGTCGAGGTACACGCTGGGGTGGTCGGCCACGAGCCGGACGGCCCGGGCGAACCCGTACTGCCACAGACCGGTGTGCCCCATGATCAGCGGCACTCCGGGGTGGCGGGCCGCCACGGCGGCGAACTGCTCGGGGTCGCTCCAGGGCGAGCCGGTCTGCCCGTGGGAGAGCACGGGCAGGCCGAGGTCCCAGACCGGGTCGTAGAGCGGGTCGTCCAGGCGGCACAGGTGCACGTCGGGATGGAGTTTGACGCCCCACACGCCGGTCCGGGCGAGCGGCGTGCGGTGGTGCGGGTTGAACACCTGCCAGACGCCGAACCGGCCGGGGAAGCGGGCGGCCGCCTCCATGGCCAGCTCGTTGCCGCGTACGGCGTCGGCGCCGACGGCCAGCAGATGGCTGATGCCCATGGCGGTGACGCCGGTCGCGTCCATGACGGCGACCAGCCCGTCGGGCGTGGGATCGGGGATGAGGAAGTCGGGCCAGGTCCCCACGTGGCCGTGGGCGTCGAGGATCACAGCAGGGCCTCCAGGGATCCGGCGGCGATCCGGTCGACGTCGTCGGGGGGCAGGTCGAGGTGGTCGAGGAGGAAACGCGGGCCGCAGTCGTCGGCGACCGGCGCGCCCGTGCCGAAGACCAGCCGTGCGGCGCCGAAGCGCGCGGCCAGCCATTCGACGCCGCCCTGGGTGTTGACGGTGCCGATCTCGGCCCGCACGTTGGGCGCCTCGGTCATCAGTTCGGCGAGCGCGCGCAGCCTGCGGTAGCCGGGGTTGAGCAGCAGGACGGGAAGGTCGGGCAGGCGGCCGGCCAGGGCGATGAGCTGCGCGGGCGAGGTCTCCTCCAGGTCGACCGCCACGGGCAGCCCGAGGGCGGCCAGCCAGCGCAACGCGCTCGGTCCGGTCAGGTCGAAACGGTGACGTTCGGGACAGAGCCGGACCATGCGTACGCCCCACGCCCGCACCTCGCCGGGCGTGTCGGGCACGCACGTCCCCGGCACGCCGGGGACCACGACCGGGACGGGGAGCAACCGCCCGCCCGGCACGCCGGTGGCGGCCAGGAGGGCGGCGTTGCCGGCGGCGGGGTCGGAGTGGAGGCTGAGGGCGTGGGTGACGCAGGCCCGGTCGATGCCCAGCCGGTCCATGTCGTCCAGGGGGTCGGGCGGCAGGTCGTCGAACGGCACCGGGCCGATCAGCCGGTGGGCATCGATCACAAATTTCGGCACAGACCGAAACCTAGCCAGCGGTCGGCGGGACGGTCAAGGGCGGACAGCCCGGGTCGAGCCTGATCTGCGCCAGGTCACGCCCGGCCAGCGCCCAGGCCCGCCAGGAACCGGGCTCGAAGTGCAGCTGCGGATTGGTGTACCACTCGTCGCCGAGCCCGGTGGCCAGCAGCCGCTCCCGCACGCCCAGCTCGTAGGCGTTGCCGCCGCCGAAGAAGGTCGAGGCGAAGACCCTGCCCCGGTGCACGGTCAGCTCGCCGTACCCGGACAGCTTGCCCTGGCGGACGATCTTCCGGGTGGCCAGGTCCAGGGCGATCCAGGTGCCGGAGTCGCGCTTGTAGACGGCGTACAGCAGGCCGTCGTGGGCCTTGACGTCCTGGAAGGTGCGGTGACCGGGGATCGGGTCGGTGCGCCAGAGCACCTGGCGGGCGCGCAGGTCGAAGGCCGCTACGGAGGCCGACGTGGCGACCGGCGGGGTGCCGCCCCCGCCCAGGACGTCGCCGCCGAGGTAGACGACGCCGCCGCGCGGGTCCACCGACAGGCTCATCAGGCTCTGGTCGGGGATGACGCCCTCGTAGACGTCGATGCGACCGGTGTCGGGGTCGATCACGGACAGCGCGCCTTCGAGCTTGGCGCCCAGCGGCGCCGAGGCCACGACGAGACGGTCGGTGACGGGGTCGTACTCGATGTCCCAGGGGCGCTGCTGGTGGTGGCCGAGCGTGCCGAGGACGCGTACCGCGTCGGTGCGCAGGTCGACGGAGACGATCTGGCCGCTGGGGTACATGGCGGCGTAGATCTTGTTCCCCCGGCGGACGAGGTCCTTGGGCTCGCCGGGCATCCGGAACCGGCGCCGCTCGCCCATGCGCAGGTCCCGGACCTCCATGGAGAAGTGGCCGCCCACGTACACCGCCCGGTTGGGCACCAGGAGCATGCTCTGCGGACGTTCGGACCCGGCGGGCAGACCGGCCTCGATGAGGTCGGTGTACTCCGAGCCCCCGGTACGCAGGTCCACCCGCCAGGCGCCGCCGCTGCCGGCGAAGCCGAGCAGGGTGTTCTCGTCGAGCAGTTGCAGCCGCCGGGTCTCGTCGCCGGGCGAGGGCGGGCCGGCGACCTTGGTGAACGAGCCGTCGCGGTAGCGGTGGACGGCGCCGTCGGGGCGGGAGGTGGCGTAGACGGCGCCGTCGGGGGCGGCCGTCATCATGTCGATGCTGCTGCCCTCCGCGAGGCTGACGCGCCGCTCGTCCGTGCCGTCCTTGCGCACGTCGATGAGGACGCCGCCGCTGGCCGCCAGCACGCGGTCGCCGTTCAGCGTGATCGCGCCGATGCCGGTGGGGCCGGTGGCCAGGTCGCGCTTGGCGCCGGTGGCGCGGTCGATCCGGACGAGCCTGCCCTTGTCCAGCAGGCCCGCGTAGACGGCGTCGGCGTCGGCGGCGACCGCCCGCACGTACCGCTCGCCCTGGGCCAGGACGCCGAAGTCGCGCACCGCGCCGGTGGCCGGGACGTACTCCCAGACGCGGCCGTCGGGGTAGGTGCCGGCGTAGAGCGTGCCGTCGGGGGCGGCGGCCAGGCTCCAGACGAACCCACCGTTCTTGCCGAACGTCCGCAGGTGCTCGATCGAGCCGGTGGCCGGGTCGAAGCGGTACAGGTCGGGCACCGGGTAGGTGCCCACATAGATCTTGCCACCGGACACCGCCGTGGCCCAGGCGCCTTCCGGCTCCCCCACGGCGGGCCCGTCGGGCAGGGTGACGCTCCTGACGACCTTGCCGGAGGCCAGGTCGAGGTCGGCGAGCACGGGCGGCTTGAGCCCTCTGGTGACGACGTAGGCGTGGCCCTCGTGCACGGCGGCGCCGACGATCGCGCCGGTCACCGAGGCCGGGCCGTACCGCGTCACGGCCGGCTCCGCGCAGGACGCCGCCGCCTCGGCGACGGGCCCGGCGAGGAGGAGCGCCGGCAGCAGGGCCGCCAGAGCGATGACTGAGGAACGTGGCATGGCCACCTCACGTTCATGACTGCTCGATTTTGGTCCAGACCGTAACCTTATGATCGCCGTTCGTCAATGGCATGATGTCGCGCATGGCGATTAAGGATGGGACCGCTATGCCGTTCGACGCGTGGCGGCTGATCGGCGGCCACGAGGTGGCGCTGGACGTGGACGTGCTGTTCGGCGCCTACCCCGACCGGGACGGGCCGCCCGGCACGCCGGAGGCGGTGCTGCGCACGCTGGCCGAGCACCGCATCCGCGCGGGCGCGGCGGCGAGCCTGCGGGCCGCGCTGTTCGACATGCGCTCGGGCAACGACGAGGTGCTCGGCCTGGCGGGCCCCGGGGTGGTGCCGGTCGGTGCGGTGGACCTGCGGGACCCGATCGGGTCGGCGCGGGAGCTGGAGCGGCTGGCGGCGCAGGGGGTCAGGGCGGTCCGGCTGTTCCCCGACGAGCAGGGCGTCGAGGCGGGCTTCCCGTCGGTGCGGCACGTCGCCGGGCGGGCGACCGCGCTCGGCCTGACGCTGCTGAGCGGCGGGGACGTGCGGCGGTTCTGGCGGCCGTTCGCCGGGCTCGGCGCGACGGTCGTCTTCCTCGACACGCACTTCTACCACCTGGGCGACTTCCTGGTGGCCGCCGGCGAGGAGCCCGGCTTCCACACCTCTACCCGCCTGCTCAACTCCCCCGACGCCCTGGAGCTGGCCGCGGCCGAGGTCGGCGCGGACCGGCTGCTGTTCGGCTCGCGCGCGCCGCACTACGAGCCGCTGGTCCCGCTGCTGCGGCTGGCCACCGGCGGGCTCAAGCCGGACGAGATCGCCGCCGTGGCGGGCGGCAACGCAAGGAGGCTGCTGACGTGATCATCGACGTGCACGCCCACTGGGGCCCGTGGTTCTTCACCATGGACGTGGCCGCCGCGAGCCTGGCCACCATGGACCGCTACGGCATCGACCGGGCCGTCGTCTCGGCCACCGAGGCCGTCATCTACGACGCCCCGGCGGGCAACCGGGCGCTGGCGGCGTACCTGGCCGGCCAGGAGCGCCTGTACGGCTACGTCACGGTCAACCCGCGGCGGCTGCGCGAGGCGCGGGCCGACCTGCGCGCGTACCTGCCGGGCGGGCGGTTCGTCGGGGTGAAGATCCACACCGACTACACCGGCTCCCCCGCGGCCTCGGCCGCGCTGCGCGCCGCGCTGGCCGAGGTGGCCGAGGCCGGGGTGCCGGCGCTCGTCCACACCTGGGGCACGTCAGTGCTCGACCTGGCCCAGGCGTGCCTGGACACGCCGGGGCTGCGGGTGATCGCCGGGCACATGGGCGCCGACGGCTTCCGGTACGCGATCGAGGCCGCCGGCGCCTGCGACCGCCTCTACCTGGAGCCCTGCTGGTCGCACGCGCCGGCGGGCCGGATCGCCGAGGTGGCGGCGGCGGTGGACGGGCGGCGGCTGCTCTTCGGCACCGACGCCACGCTCATCGACCCGTCCTCGGCGTACGGCGCGGTGGCGGCGGCCCGGCTGGCTCCGGAGGCCGCCGAGCGAGTCGCCTGGCGCAACGCCGCCGAGCTTTTCGATCTGGACATTACGGCCTAGCCCGTTATAGCGTGCGGCAAACTTCATCAAGGGAGCCGCGCATGATCCCCCGCCGTCGTTTCCTCCAGGCGGCCGCCGCGACCACAGCGGCCGCCACTCTCCTCCCCTCCCCCGCCCATGCCGCTCCGACCAGGCGTGACCCCGAAGGAACGGTGACCGGACTGGGCCCGGCCAGCGTCGCGAGCCCGCTGGGCAACGGCGAGTTCGTGGGCGGCGTCCTGTACGCCGGCTCCCGCGGGCTGTCCCCCAACGTGGTCGGCGCCTACGACCTGGCCAAGGATTCGGTCACGGCCCATTTCGACATCCCGACGGGCATCGGCGTCTGGGCGATGGCGAGCGTGGGGACCGACGTCTACATCGGCACGCACTCCAGGTCGGACCTGTACCGGCTCGACACCACCACCGGCCAGGTCACCAAGGCCGCCTCCTACTCCGACCACTTCATCTGGACCATGGCCGCCTCCCCCGACGGCAAGGTCTACCTCGGCACCTCCGAGCCGGGCCGCGTCCACGAGTACGACCCGGCCACCGGCGCGAGCCGCGACCTGGGCGAGGCCGTCCCCGGCGAGGCGTACGTCCGCAGCATCCAGGCCGACGAGCGGTACGTCTACGCCGGCGTCGGCGCCAACGCCCACCTCGTCGCGATCGACCGGGCCACCGGGGAGAAGCACGACCTGCTCCCGCCCGCCCTGGCCGACCGCGACTGGGTGTCGAGCATGCACGTCTCGGCCACCCACATCGCCGGCGGCATGAACTCGCTGGCCGAGCTCCTCGTCCTGGACAAGGCCGACCCGTCGGCGTACAAGGTGGTCAAGGCCACCGCGCCGGGCGAGAAGTACATCGTCTCGGTGCTGATCCACGACGGCTGGGTGTACTTCGCCGGCCGTCCCACCGGCACGCTCTACCGCTACGAGCTGGCCGGCGGCAAGCTGGAGGTGCTCGGCGTGCCCTACTTCGAGGCCGCCACCCACCGCCTGCTGGCCCACGAGGGCCGCGTCTACGGCGTCCAGGACAACGCGGTCTTCGTCTACGACCCGGCCACGGGCACGCTGGACTATCGCAACCTCGTCCAGCGGGGCTTCAGGTCGGCGCCTGAGGAGCCGATGTCGGTGCACTCCGACGGCCGGCGCGTCTACGTGGGTGGCAAGAGCGGCGCCGACGTGCACGACCTGGCCACGGGCAAGGTGACCAGGCTCGCCATCCCCGGCGAGCCGAAGACCCTGCTCACCGTCGGCGGCCTGACCTACCTGGGCGTCTACACGCAGGCCGCGCTCTACCGGCACCGCGCCGGACAGCCCGAGGCCGAGCTGGTCGCGCGTACCGGCAACCAGCAGGACCGGCCGCGCGACCTGGCCTACGACACGCGTACCGGGCTGCTGGTGATGCCCACGCAGCCCGAGCCGGGCCACATGAACGGCGCCCTGTCCCTCTACTCGCCGCGCAAGGGCACGTACGAGACCTACCGCCCGGTCGTGGAGCGCCAGACCGTCTACAGCGTGGCCGCCCGGCACGGCGTCGCCTACCTCGGCACCCTCACCCAGGAGGGCCTGGGCCTGCCGCCGGTCACCACGACCGCCCGCCTGGCCGCGTTCGACCTGGTGAGGCGGACGCTGCTCTGGCAGGTCGAGCCGGTGCCGGGGGCCCGGAGCGTCACCTCGCTGTCGTTCGGCGCGACGCTGCTGTACGGCATGGCCTCCACCGGCGACGTCTTCGAGTTCGACCCGCGCCGCGGGAAGGTGACCAGGACGCTCAAGGTCGGCGCCAAGGGCGGCGAGCTGTTCGTCACCGGCCGGGTGGCCTACTGCTCGGACGGAGACCGGATCTACAAGATCGACCTGGCCTCCTTCACCGCGAAGGTCATCGTCGAGGGCCTGGCGGGGCAGTGGTTCGGCGGCGAGCCCAAGCTCGCGCTCGACCCCTCCCACCGCGCCCTGTACGCCGTGCGCGGCCGCGACCTGGTCAGGGTCGCCATCGACGGCCGCTGAACCGGGGCCTCAGCTCAGGGGGCGGCCGAACAGGGCCGCCTCCTCCGCCGGCAGCGGCGGCCCGTACGGGTCGCAGGCATGGGCGGCCGGTATGCGGCCCTCGGCGGCGGCCAGCCAGAGCATGCGCTGCACGTACCCCTCCATGGGCTCGGTGAAGGTGATCGAGGCCAGCCGGTCCAGCCGCGCCGACGCCTCCTCGAACGCGCGCAGGTCGCTCCCCCGGTAGGCGTCCAGGACGGCGGCGGTCACGTCCACACTGGCCGCCGCGATGCCCACCAGGGCCGCCTGCGCGCCCCACAGCAGGGACGGGCCGAACATGCGGTCCTCACCGGTGATCGCCAGCCGGCCGGCCTGCCTGGTGAGGGTGATGGCCCGCTGGCAGCCCATCGCGTCCGACAGCAGCGCCGTCTTCAGGCCCGCCACGCCGGGGTGGCGCAGCAGCTCACGCATGGTGGCGGGCGGGCAGGGACGCGTGTAGAGGTCGAAGGCGATCATCGGCAGCCGGGCGGCCCGCCACACCTCGTCGTGGAGCGCCACCCGGTCGCCCTCGGAGGGGAACACCAGCACGCCGTCGGCGCCCAGCTCGGCCGCCGCCCGCGCCTGCGCGACCGGGTCGTCCTCGCCGCCACCGACGCCGACCAGCACGGGCACGCCGAGCGCGACCGCCAGGCCGATCACCTCCGCGCGCACCCCGGGCGCCAGGTACGGCCCCCGCCCGGTGTGCGCGAGCACCGCGAGCGCCCCCGCGCCGTCGGACACCAGTCCGGCCAGGTACCGCCCGACGACGCCGAGGTCGACCTCGCCGGAGCCGGTCATGGGGGTGGCCGCCGCGGCGATCAGCGTGCCGTGCAGCCGGTTCCGGAGGTTCTGCGCAGATTCATCCACCCGGCAGAGCCTATTTGAGGCCGGTCATCACGATGCTGTTGACCAGGTAGCGCTGCAGGAGGAAGAAGACCAGCAGGCACGGCACCACGGAGACCGCCGCCGAGGCCATGAGCAGCGACAGCTGCGTCTCCTCGGTCCGCAGCGTGGTCAACCCCACGGTGAGCGTACGGGTGGCGTCGCTCTGGCCGATCACCAGTGGCCACAGGAAGTCGTTCCAGTGCCACAGGAACACGAACACGCCGAGCGTGGCCAGGATGGGCCTGGTCAGCGGCACGACGATCGTCCAGTAGACGCGCCACTCGGAGGCGCCGTCCACCTTGGCCGCGTCGAAGAGCTCGTCCGGCAGCCCCTTGATGAACTGCCGCATCAGGAAGACGGCCTGGGAGTTGGCCAGCGTGGGCACGATCAGCCCCCAGAACGTGTCCACCCCGTCCAGGCTGTTGACCAGCACGAACGTCGGGATGAGCGTGGCCTGGAACGGCACCATCATGGTGGCCAGGAACGTCCAGAACATGGCCTCGCGGCCGGGGAAACGCTTCTTGGCGAAGGCGTACCCGGCCATCGAGGACGTCAGCAGGATGACCACCACCGAGACCAGCGCGTAGACCAGGGAGTTGACCGTCCAGCCGGCGAAGCCGGTGGAGGAGACCACCCGAGCGATGTTGTCCAGCGTCAGGGACTCGGGCCACCGGCTGGGCACGGTGGGCCGGCCCGCCGGGGACAGCGCCACGATGAACATCGCCACGAACGGGCTGACGGTCAGCACCGACAGCAGCGCGAGCAGCGCCGCGAGCGGCCACCTCCCCCGCCACCACCGCCGGGCCGTCCGCGGAGTCTCGGTTCCGGACGTCACGGGCCGGGACGCGGTGATCGTCATGTGTTCCCCCGATCCAGGAAGCGGCGCTGGACCAGTGAGACGACGAGCACGACCGCGAACAGCACCATGCCCAGCGTGGCGGCGTAGCCGAAGTCGAAGGACCGGAAGCCGTAGTCGTAGATGCCGTAGATGAGGGTGTACGTGGCCCGCGCCGGGCCGCCGCCGGTCATCACGTACACGGTGTCGAAGGTCTGGAAGGCCGAGATCGTCTCGATCACGACGACGAAGAAGATCGTCGGTTTGAGCAGCGGCAGCGTGATGCGGCGGAAGCGCTGCCAGGCGCCCGCGCCGTCCACCCGGGCCGCCTCCATGTAGGAGGAGGGGATGGCCTTGAGCCCGGCGAGCAGGATCAGCATCGAGTAGCCGAACCCCTTCCACACCGAGACCACGGCCAGGGCGGGCAGCACCACGCCCGACTGCTCCAGGAACGCGACCGGCCCGAGGTCGGCCTTGGCCAGCAGGCCGTTGATCAGTCCGTCGAACTCGTAGATCCAGCGCCAGATGATGCCCGCCAGCACGAAGCTGGTCACGTACGGCAGGAAGAGCATGCCGCGGAACAGGCCGCGCAGGAAGACCACCTGGTTGAGCAGCAGCGCCGTGCCGAGCGCGACGCACAGGGTGAGCGGCACGTAGACCGCCACGTACACGAGCGTGACCTTCAGGCTCAGCCAGAAGTTGACGTCGTCGAGCAGCCGGGCGTAGTTGGCGGCGCCGACGAAGTCCCAGTCCCCGCCGATGTTCCAGTTGGTCAGGCTCATGCCCGCCGCCCCCAGGGAGGGGAAGATCCGGAAGACCAGGAAGAGCACGAGCATCGGCAGGACGAACAGCAACCCGGTGACCGGGTCGCGCAGACGTTGACGCACCAGGTGGATCCTTTCCTCGCTCAGCCGCTCAGCCGCCGGCGCCCAGCAGCGTGGCGGCCTCCTTGGCGGCCGCGTCGAGCGCGGTCCTGGCGTCCTCCTTGCCCAGCAGCGCCGCCTGGATGTGGGGGGCGATGACGCCCATCACCTGCCGGGCCTGGGGGTGGGTGTCGCCGGGGAAGGCGTATTGGAGGGACTTGGCGAACTCCTTGGACGCCTCGCTCTGGCCGGGCACGGTGACGTCGGTGCGCGCCGGGAAGAAGCCCGACTCAGCGGCCAGCTCGGCGGCGACCTCGGGGGAGGCCAGGTAGGCGGCCAGCTTCTTCGCGGCGTCCTTGTTCTCCGAGTGCCTGGCCAGCACCAGGCCGCCCGGGATGCCGAACGCGACGCGCTTGCTGCCCTCCAGCGGCAGGCCGATGCCGACGTTCTCGGCGCCGATGGCCGTGCCGAGCTGGACGGCCTGCAACGCGGTGGCCGCGTGGTACATCGCGGTCTTCCCGCCGGCCAGCGCACCGCCCTCGATGTCGTTGCCCTTGCTCGCGGTGTTCTCCGGCAGCCCGCCGGCGGCCTTGAGGTCGAGCAGGAACTGCAGGCTCTGCACGCCCTCGGGGCTGTTGAAGGCGACGCTCTTACCGTCGGGGGCGAAGACGCTGCCGCCGTTGGCCCACAGGATGGGGTAGAAGCTCTGGTTGAGGCTGACCTCGGGCTTGCCCGGGTAGTCGAGCACGGCGACCTTCTTGGCGGCCAGCTTGGGCGCGGCCTCCTTCAGCTCGGCCAGCGTCTCGGGCACCTTGGTGACGCCCGCCTCGGCGAACAGCTTCTTGTTGTAGATGGGCGCGGTGATCGTCTGGTAGATCGGGACGCCGTAGAGCTTGCCGCCGATGGTCAGGGCGGCCAGCGAGTTGGGCAGGTAGGAGCCCTTGGCGGGGGCCACCACGTCGTCGACCGGCTCGATGATGCCCTGCTGGGCGTACTGCGGGATCTGGTCGGGGCCGAGCACGACCAGGTCGAAGCCCTTCTTGGAGACCAGCGCGGTGGTGACCTTCTCCTGGCGGCCCTCCCAGGGCTGCAGGTCGATCTTGACGTCGATCCCGGTGTTCTTCGCCTCGAAGTCCTTCTCGACCTTGGCCCAGAACGCCTGGTTCTTCGCCTGGTCGGAGATCACCGGGTACATCCACAGGGTCACGGCGCTCTTGTCCGAGCCGCCGCTGGAACCGCATCCTGCGGCCGCGAGGCTCAGGGCGACCGCGACGCCGACTGCCGTTGACTTCTTCATCGGCGTTTCCTTTCGCTAATACCGGCCCTGACCGAAACCTAGTGACGGCCTTTCGCCGGGTCAATGCCTGATACATGAACGTAACGGGGGGCAATCCCGCGATCAGGTCCCGAACTTCGCCATGGTGTCGGCGATCAGCTCGACGTGGGCGCTGGTGTAGTGCTCGTTCCAGTCGATGACGAGCAGCGTCCGGGCCACCATCCGCTCGGCGGTCGGGCAGGGGGCCGGGACGTAGCCGTCGTCCAGGGGGTAGCGCGAGCGGCCGTAGACCGGCCCGTCCCAGACCGGCGCCCGGTTCAGCGGCTCGGCGAGATATCCGGACCGCGCCGGAATCCCGGCGGCGCTCAGGTGCGCGGCCCGCTCGGGAGCGTCCCCGCGCGGGCAGACCAGCGGGAACAGCCACCAGGCATGGCCGTCGGGACGCGGCGGCAGGAGGTCCGGCAGGCCGCGCAGGGCCGCCAGCAGTTCCCCGGCCGTACGGCGGCGGGCGGCGACGACGCCGGGCAGTTTGGCGAGCTGCGCCCGCGCCACGGCGGCCTGCAGCTCGGTCATGCGGTAGTTGAGCCCGAACGCGGCGTGCGAGCGCCCGGCCGCGCGGTCCCATCCCTTGTCGGCGAACAGGCGCATCCGCCGGGCCAGGCCGTCGTCGTCGGTGATCGCGATCCCGCCGTCGCCGCAGGTGATGTGCTTCCACTGCTGCAGGCTGAGGCAGCCGACGTCGCCCACCGTCCCGGCCGGGCGGCCGCCGGGCAGCTCGGTCAACCACGCCTGGGCGCAGTCCTCGATCAGGGTCAGGCCGTGGTCGTCGGCGAGCGCGCGCAGCTCGCCCACCCTGGCCGGCGCGCCGAACAGGTGGACCGCCATGATGGCCCTGGTCCGCGGCGTGATCAGGGCCGCCACCGCGTCGGGGTCGAGATTGCCGTCGCTGGGATCCACGTCGGCGAAGACAGGAACGGCGTTCTGCGCCAAGATGGGGGCCACGGTGCCGAAATCCGTGATCGGCGTCGTGATGATCTCGTCCCCGGGGTCCGGCGCGGCCGCCGCGACCGACAGATGGAGGGCCGCGGTGCCGGAGCTGCACGAGATCGCGTGGCGGGAGCCGTACAACTCGGTGACGGCGGCTTCCAGGGCTCGCGCCTCGGTTCCCCAGACGGAGTTGAGCATGCCCGAGCGGATCACCCGCGCCAGGGCGTCCACCTCCTCGTCGCCGAGGGTGCGGCCGTCCGCTTCTGCCATTGACGGGAACTTCACCGAGCACCTTCCAAGGTATAATTGCGGTCTTGACCGTAATAAGGGAGAGGGGGACGAGCGTGGGAATCCTCATCGGCGTTGTCGGGCCGCACGACCTGGTCGACGACGTCGCCGCCGTCTGCGAGGAGCAGCCGGGCGTCAGCACCCTGCGGCTCGACTACGACCACGAGTCGCAGGCTCCCGCGCTCGCCGACGCGCACGCCGGGGCGGTCGAGGGCTGGCTGTTCACCGGGATAGTCCCGTACATGCTGTCCAGGGACACCCTCACCCGCCCGGCCGCGTTCGTCGACTACTCGGGCGCGACGCTGCTCAGCGCCCTGGTCCGCCTCCAGCACCAGGGCCAGGACGTCGCCCGCCTGTCCATCGACACGCTGTCGGCCGCCGACGTCACCGCCACCTACGCCGAAGCCGGGCTGCCCACCGGTGACCTGCGCACGCTCCCCTACCGGCCGGAGATGACCTCCGAGCAGGCCGTCGCCTTCCACCGCAAGGGCCCGGCGCACCCGGTGATCACCTGCCTCAGCTCGGTGCACGAGGCCCTGCGCGACGAGATGCGGGTCCTGCGCCTGGTGCCCTCGGTCCACTCCGTGCGCGTTGCGCTGCGCCAGCTCGTGCTCACCGCCGAGGGCCAGGCCCAGGAGGACGCCCAGATCGCGCTCGGCCTCGTCGAGGTGGCCGGCGAGGAGGGCCTGCTGCGCGAGGCCACCGCGCTCGGCGGCACGCTGGCCGCCTTCCGCGGCGGCACCCACCTGCTGGTGACCACCCGCGGCCCGCTGCACGACGCCACCGGCGCCTTCACCGGCCTGCCCATGCTGGCGCGCCTGGCCGGCCACAACGACGTCGTCCGCATCGGCTTCGGCCTGGGCCGCAGCGCCGCGGAGGCCGAGAGCCTGGCCCGCCGCGCCCTGAGCCGCGCGCGGCGCATCGGCGACGTGGCAGCCGTGTTGTCGCTGCGCGCCGACACCGACATCGTGCTGGAGTCGGCGACCCCCGCTCCGGCCGCCGCCCAGAACCTGTCGGTCATCGCCCGCCGGGTCGGGCTGTCGGTGCCCACGCTGGAGAAGCTCCTCCAGGCCAGGGCCGCCGCCGGGGGCGAGCCGCTGACCACCCGCGAGATCGCCGACCGCCTCGCCGTCCAGCAGCGCACCGCCCGCCGCATGTTGCACCGGCTGGAGCTGGCCGGGCTGGCCGAGCGCACGGGGAACCTGACCAGCGGTTCCAGCGGCCGTCCGCTCACGCTGTACCGCCTCACCCTCTGAGGCGGCGGGTGCGGCCGGCCGCCTCAGGACAGCCACCGGTCGAGGCCGTCGGCCACGAAGTCGTCGTCCCGCAGCCAGGGGTAGGCGGCCCAGATCCGGTCGATCTCGGCGAGCTGGCCGGGCGACAGGTCCTCGGCCGGGTCCAGGCACCAGCGCCCCGCCAGCAGCCCCTGCCGGCGCAGCACCTCGTGGATGCCGGGGATGCAGCCGTGGAAGCCGTTGGCCGAGTCGAAGATGGCGGCGTTGGCGTCGGTCAGATGGCCGTCCAGGGAGAGCAGCCGGCGCACCGCGCCGTCGTCGCCCGACCGGGCGCGGGTGGCCTCCTCCAGCAGTTCCACCGCCCGGCGCACCCACACCGCCCACTGGCCGAGCAGGCCGCCGACGAACTCGACCTCGACCTCGCGTCCGTCCACCACGACCCGGTGGGCGGTGATGAGGTCGGCCAGGATGTGGTCGTCGTTGCCGGTGTAGAGCGCGACCTCGTCGGCCCGCCCGGCGCGGACGACGCCGTGCAGGACGTCCAGCGTGCGGTACCGGTCGAACGGCGCGACCTTGATGCCGACCACGGAGTCGATCGAGGCCAGTCTCGTCCAGAAGTCCCGTGACAGCGGCTTCCCGCCGACCGCCGGCTGCAGGTAGAAGCCGATCACCGGCAGCACCTCGCCCACGGCCCTGGCCCGCTCGACCAGCGCCTCCTCATCCAGCTCCCGGTACGGGCTGAGCAGCACCATGTGGTAGCCCAGCGAGCGCGCCAGCTCCGCCTCGGCCACCGCCTGCGCCGTCGGCCCGGTCGCCCCGGCCACCATCAACACGTCCCTGCCGGACTCCCCGGCGGTGCGCGCGGCCAGCTCCAGCACCGGCGCCAGCAGCCCGGTGCCGTGGAGGGCGAACTGCGTGGTGTGCACCCCCACCGCCAGCCCGCCCGCGCCCGCCTCCACGTAGTAGCGGGTCAGCGCCCGCTGGCGGCGCTCGTCCAGTTTTCTGTCCTCGGTGAGGGCCAGCGGGTGGGCCGGGATCACCAGCCCGCGCCTGAACAGGTCGCGCATGGAGGCCTGCGTCTCCGGAACCGTGCTGAGCACGTGAGATCCCCTTCGGTGTAGGTCGGGCACGCCGGTCAGAACCGTCCGTCGCGGCGCTCGAACTTGGTGGGCTTGCCGAGCAGCGGGCCGCCATCGGCGACCCAGCGGGCCGTGTGCTCGATGAGCTCGGCGGGCGTCAGCTCGGGGTAGCCGAACAGCCGGTGGCATCGCCCGGCGTTGGACAGCAGCGCCGTCGGGGCCTCCTCGCCGGTGAACACCGGCTCCTTGCCGAGCAGCTCGCCCAGCGCCAGCGCCGCCTGCCGCACCGAGACCAGCTCGGGGCCGGTGACGTTCAGCACGTACGGCGGCGCGGCGGCCAGCGCCAGTGCGCGCAGGGTGACCTCGTTGGCGTATCCCTGCCAGACGACGTTGGCCTGGCCGGTGGTCAGGTCGACCGGCTCGCCCGCCAGCACCTTCTGCGCCAGATCGACGAGCACGCCGTACCTGAGCTCGACCGCGTAGTTGAGCCTGATCAGGGCGAGCGGGGTGCCGTAGGTCTCGGAGAAGTGCGTCAGCACCCGCTCCCTGCCCAGGCAGCTCATCGCGTAGTCGCCGACCGGGCCGACCGCGGAGTCCTCGGTGCTGCCACCGCTCGTGACGGGGACCAGCGGGTAGACGTTGCCGGTGGACAGGGCGGCGATCCTGCTGTCGCGGAACCTGTCGGCGACCCGGCCCGGCAGGTAGGCGTTGGTGAACCAGGTGGCGTGTTCCCGGCCCTGGGTGCCGAACTTGGCCCCGACCAGGAAGACGACGTTGCGGGCGTCGGGCAGGTCGCGCAGCGCCCGCTCGTCGGCGACGTCGGCGGCCACCACCGTGGCGCCCTCGGCGGACAGCGCCTTGGCGAGGCCGGGTTCGGAGAAGCGGGACACGGCGATGACCCGCCGGTCGCCGCGCGTCGCGTTCAGCGCGAGCCGTACCAGGCTGGGGCCCAGCTTGCCGCCGGCGCCCAGGATCATGATGTCGCCGTCGAGGCTGGCCAGATCCTCGACCAGCCCGGCGCTGGGCCGGGCCAGCCGCTCTTCCAGTTCCGCTGTCGTCCGCACCCGTTCTCCTCTGTTCCGTATTTACGGTCCAGACCGTAACTGGCATGGAGTTCGGCTGTCAACGGGCGCCGCCGCTCTCAGCCGGTGGCCGCCCGCTCCCGGGCCGAGACCAGGATCTCCAGGATCGCCATGGTCTGCTCCCACGGCACCGGGCTCGGCCCGCCGCGCACCATGCCGAGGAACGCCTCGATCGTCCCGGCGTACCCGAGACCCTGGACCGGGTCGGGGCCGGCCTCGATCACGACCGACTCGCTGCGCTGCCGCCCGTGCAGCGTCACGGTGTACGCCTCGCCCTCGGACACACCCAGGATCTCGACCGTCCCTACGGTCCCGTTCGCCCACTGGAGTGCCAGCATGCCGGTGTCCTCCGAGCGCAGCGTCCGGTAGTGCCGCCTGGCCCCGGCCGCCCCGACCAGGCGCACGTCCGGGCCCAGCAGGGCGACCAGCAGCTCCACGCCGTGGATCCCCATGGTCACCATCGTCCCGCCGCCCTCGCCGGGCGTGTCCTGCCAGGCGTTGTAGCCATCGGCCCACATGCCCACGTCATGCCGGACGGTCGCGCGTACCGACAGCACGTCCAGCGGCTCGGCGCGGAACCCGGCGAAGGCGGGCGCGAAACGCAGCACCGAAGCCGACAGCACCCGCTCGTGCACCGGCAACCGGCGCAGGGCGTCGAGCTGCTCCCGGGTCGCGGCGGCGGGCTTGTTCACGAAACACGGCACGCCGGTCTCCAGGACGCGCCCCAACGCTTCGGGCACCCGCGGGTTGGGCACCGTCAGCACGACCCCGTCCGGCTCCCCCGCCAGCAGCTCGTCAAGGCCGTCCGCCACCTTCGCCTGAGGGTGCTCGTCGGTGAAACGCCGCAACCGGGCGGGGTCCGGCTCCCACACGACCAGCTCGGCGTGGCGGGCGAGAGTGCGGGCGTCGGTGTACGGATGGCTGGTGGCGAGCCCGGCGAGCGCGATACGCACAGCTTTCCCTCCAAATGGGCGCAGTTCCATGGTCTGATTGTCGCGTCGGCATCGCCGCGACGTGGGCTGCCGCCCGTCAGGTCATGGATGACATGGTCAGTCTGTTCGGTCATTCTCTGCCTCGTGACATGGTCCTCACACCATCCGCCCCTCGAAGGGCGGCGTCATGGCGGAGGCGTCAACCCGTGATGCCCTCAGCGACGCCCGTGTGGGCCTTGCGGGCGATGGCGAGCGCTGCCGCCTCGGCGGACGGCGGCATGATGGCCGAAGAAGGTCAGGCCCATGGCGTGCCTGCCGGTCGGCTGCGCCGACTTCTCCGCTACTCGTGGCGAAAAGTCGTCGAACATGAAAGCTGGCTGAGCAGCTCCAGTTGATCGAAATACAGCCGCAGACTGGCGATGAATCCGTTCTCTATCGTGCAGACATAACAGCACCGCAGCCGGATGGGGCGACCCGTCGCGGGAATCACCTGGCCATCGGGCATGGCGTACGGCCCCTTGTGCGTGCCGACGAAAAGAAATTCGTCAACAGTCGAGTCCTCGACCTCGAACGACTCCACGACCACGGCCTGGACGTCGGGGAATGCCTCCCAGAACTCCTTCAGATAGGAAGCCAGCTCTTCGCGCCCCTGGGAAACGCCTTCGGGACTGATCGCCACTCCGTCCGGACTGACTGTGCGAAGCAGCGCCTTCATGTCGTGGGCGTTGAACGCGGCCGTGTATCTGTCGCGCACCTCGCGGGCAACGGTCATGGCGCCTACTCTCCTCCCCGTTCGCTCGATACCCGACGGGCCGCGCGACAAACGGTCGGCCCGTCGTCCGGAGTGTCGCCGCGTGGTCCGGTCAACGACTCGGTGTTCTCCGCCGGCGAGCTGCCCCGGCGGCGGCCCACCGCTCGGCCGGCACACCCATGCCGGAGCGGCCGTGTCCGGGGGCGCCCGCTAGCATCTGGAGTTCCCGGTCTCACCTCGCGGATGCGCCGCGACGGACGCCCGGCCGACTCGCCACGGAGCGCACGTGCCCACGATCGACCCCCGACGTCTCCTCGTCCTTCGCGCCTTCGTGCTGTCCGACTCGGTCACCGCGACCGCGGCGGCGCTGCACCTGACGCCGTCCGCCGTGTCGCAGCAGCTCGCGGCGCTCGAACGCGAGGTCGGCCACGCGCTCGTCGTACGCACGGGGCGCAAGCTGGCGCTCACGCCGGCGGGGCGCATCCTCGCCGGGCACGCCGAGGAGATCAGCTCCCTGCTGAAGATCGCCGAGGCTGACCTGGCCGCGCACGCGGGCGGTGTCCTCGGGCAGCTCCGGATCGGCGCGTTCCCCACGGCGATCAGCTGGCTTGTGGCGCCCGCCATCGTCGAGCTGCGCCACAAGGCGCCGGGTGTCGACGTCACGGTCGTCGACGCGGAGGTGCACATGAGCCACCGGATGCTGATGCGCGGCGACATCGACATGACCATCAGCCTGGAGTACGACTCCGACCCCGAGCGCGATTCTCCCGACATCGTGAAGTTCCCGCTCTACATCGAGCGGTTCAAGGCCGTCCTCCCCCACGCGCATCCGCTGGCCGGTGAGGAGGGCGTCGCGCTCACCCAGCTCACCGAGGACGGCTGGATCATGCCCTCGCCCGGCAACCCGTGCCGCACGATGGTGCTGCAGGCGTGCGCCGAGCTCGGCTTCCACCCGCCGATCAGCCACGTCTCCGACGACTACCGCGCCGCGCTGGCGCTGGTCGCCGCGGAGGCGGGGATCTGCCTGGTGCCGGAGTCCGCGCTCTACGCCCGCGACGCCGACTGGGTGACGATCCTGCCGACGCGCGGCATCGCGCCGCTACGCAAGGTGATCATGACGACGCGCCGCGACAACCAGAGTCACCCCGTCGTACGCGCGGGGCTGGAGGCGATGCGGGCCGCCGTCGCCGAGCCGGACTCGGAGATCTACGGCCCGCTCGCGCGATCCGACACCTTCAGCGTCGAGTGACGGTTGCGGCCGGCGGCGCGTTCTCGCGGAGGAAGGCGTCGACGTGCCGGTGGTACTCCTCCGGCTTGTCACGGCGCACACAGTGGTGGGCGCCCTCGATCACGACGACGTCGAAGCCGGGCGCGACGGCCGTGAGCCGCTCACGGGAGTGCTTGTCGACGATGACGTCGCCGGTGCCGGTGACGAGCAGCGCCGGGACGCCGGCCGGGCCGACCGTGATCTGCCGCGCGGTCGGCGTCCAGATCCGGCGCTTCTCGTGGACCCGCTGCTGCATGTAGTCGATGTCGACGGCCTTCATCGCCTCGGCGAGCGGGCGCAGCTCCTGCTCCGCCCAGTGGGGCTTGAGCTCGCGCTGCATGTCCATGAGCTCCTCGACCGACGCCGTGTCGGCGTAGTCGAAGGGGTCCTTGGTGGTCTGCTCGACGCTGAGCCACGGGTTGGGACCGGCCTCCGGCACCCACCACGGCGGGTCCTCCAGCACGACGCCGGCCACGAGGTGAGGGGCGTCGGCGGCGACGAAGGCGGCGATCCGCGCGCCCATGGAGTGCCCGACGACGAGCGTCCTGCGCCCGGTCTCGTCGAGCATGTCGTTGAGGATGTCGATCGCGTCCTGCACCATCACGTCGGTGGACGGGACGCCCTCGTGCTCGGGCAGGCGGCCGGGCGACTTGCCGTGGCCTCGGGCGTCCGGCGCCACGATGTGGTAGTCGCCGCCCCAGCGGTCGACGGCGTCACCGTAGCAGGCGCCGGACTCCACGGCGCCGTGGAGGATGAGGATGGCGGGCGCATCTGCTGCGTCCCGCCCGTACTTCCGGACGAACAGGTCGGTTCCCACGTGTCCTCATTCGGTGCTCTGTCGTGCCGGCCCCCGGCCGGGTCACGACGGGGTTGTCGTTCAATGGATCATGGTCATGATCGTGGCACGCCTCTTCGGCGTCGCGCAACGCTCCCTCAGGTCAGGTCAGGTCGGCAGCTCCGCCTCCGGCGTCGCCTCGACCAGCGCGCGCGTGTAGGGGTGCCGCGGGGAGCGGAAGAACTCGTCGGACGGGCCCGTCTCGACGATGCGGCCGCGCTGCATGACGGCGACGCGGTCGCTGTAGAGCCGGATCACCGCCAGGTCGTGGCTGACGTGCAGGAACGAGATCCCCTGGTCGCGTTGCAGGTCGGCCAGCAGGTTGAGGATCTGGGCGCGGACCGACACGTCGAGCGCCGAGGTCGGCTCGTCCGCGATGATCAGGTCCGGTCCCAGGGCGAGCGCGCGTGCCACGGCGACGCGCTGGAGCTGCCCGCCGGACGCCTCGTGCGGGTAGCGCCCCAGGTATTCGGCGCCGAGGCCGACCGACTCCAGCAGCGCGACCAGCTCGGCGGTCGACGTCGTCTCGCCGTGCGCGCGGAAGACGTTCTCCAGCGTCTGCCGCACGGTCTGCAGCGGGTTCAGCGAGGCCAGCGGGTCCTGGAAGACCATGGCGACGTTGCGCCGCAGCCGCCGTAGTCCCCGCCGGCCGAGGCGGGCGACGTCCTGCCCGTCCGTACGGACGGTCCCGGACGTCGGCGCCACCAGGCCGTTGACCATCCGCGCCAGTGTGGACTTGCCCGAGCCGGACTCGCCGACCAGGCCGAGCGCCTCGCCCCGTTCGATGTGGAGCGAGACGCCGTCCACGGCGAGGAAGCTCCCGCGCCGGCGGCCGAAGCCACCGGCGGTGCGGAAGCGCTTGCTGACGTCGGTCATCTCCAGGATCGGCGCGCTCACCGGGCGACCTCCTGCTGTGCGGGGAGACGGTCGAGGTGGCAGGCCGCAAGGTGCAGGCCGCCGGCCTCGCTGGTCGGGCGGACGGTGGGCAGGGGCGCCTCGGCGACGCAGCGTTCGCCGACCTGGTCCGCGAAGCCGCAGCGCGGCGCGAAGGCGCAACCGGGTCCGGCGGCACGCAACGACGTGGGCGCGCCGGGGATGGCACGGAGCCGGGTCCGCCGCCCTCCGGTGTCGAGCCGGGCGTCCAGCCGCGGCGTGGCCGCGCGGAGACCGGCGGTGTACGGGTGGGCGGGCCGGTCGAAGATGTCGCGGAGGCTGCCGTACTCGGCCTGGCGGCCGGCGTACAGCACGAGGACGTCGTCCGCCGCCCTCGCCACCACCCCGAAGTCGTGGCTGATCAGCAGCATCGCCATGCCGTACTCCTGTTGGAGCTCGCGGAGCAGGGCCAGGATCTGCGCCTGCACCGTCACGTCGAGCGCGGTGGTCGGCTCGTCGGCGATGAGCAGCGCCGGGCGGTTCACCAGGGCCGTCGCGATCACCGCCCGTTGCCGCATGCCGCCGGAGAACTCGTGCGGGAAGCGGCGTACGGCCTGCGCGGGCTCGGGGATGCCGACCCGGTCCAGCATCTCGACGGCACGTGCCCGAGCGGCGCGGCGGGTGACCGACGGGTCGTGCAGGCGGACCGCCTGGGCGATGTGCGCGCCGATGTCGAGGTACGGGCTGAGCGCGGACATCGAGTCCTGGAACACCATGGCCACGTCGGAGCCACGGGCCCGGCGCAGCTCGCGCTCGTCGGCGGAGAGCATCTCCCGGCCGGCGACGACGATCCGGCCCTTGGCACTCGCCCCGCGCGGCAGCAGCCGCATGACGGCCCGGCCGGTGATCGTCTTGCCCGACCCCGACTCGCCGACCACGGCGAGCGTGCGGCCGCCCTCCAGCCGCACGGAGAGATCCCGGACGACATCGACGGTGACGCCGCCGCCGGTGAACGAGACGCACAGGTCCTCGATCTGGAGAACGGGGTCAGGCACGGCGGATCCTCGGGTCGAGAAGTGGCATCAGCAGGTCGGCGATCAGGTTGCCGACGATGATGAGGAAGGCGGAGAAGAGCGTCACCCCGACGACGATGCTCAGGTCGGACTCGTTCACACCGGACAGCAGCAGGTCGCCGAGCCCGTGCAGGCTGAACACCTTCTCCGCGATCACCGACCCGCCCAGGAGCGCGGTGACGTCGAGCGCGAACATCGCCACGACCGGCACCATCACGCCCCGGACGGCGTGCCGGTTCACCTGCCGGACCGACGCGCCGCGCGCGGTCATCGCGACGAGATGGTCGGCCGAGAGCTCGTTGAGCAGCTGGTTGCGGGTGACCCGGATGTAGCCGGCGGCCAGGATGAACGACAACACCATCCACGGGCCGACCAGGTGCCAGGCCCAGCCCGCCGGAGACTCCGAGAACGACACGAACCCGGAGTACGGCAGCGCGTTGAGCATGAAGCCGAAGACCTGGACGACGAGCAGGCCGACGAGGAAGGTCGGCACCGACAGCCCGAACATCGCGAAGCCGGTCGAGAACCGGTCGACGACCCCGCCCTTGCGTATCGCCGACAACGCGCCGAGGCCGATGCCCACGACGAGGCACAGGACGGCCGCGCCGAGCGCGAGCGACAACGTGACGGGCAGCCGCTCGGCGATGAGCGTCGTGACGTCGCTGCGGTTGGGGAAGGAGTAGCCGAAGCAGGGGGCGTCGCAGTGCACCTGCTGGGCGCCCTCGCCGTAGGTACGGCCGGTGAAGAGGCCCTTCACGAACTCGGTGTACTGCCACACCGGGCTGTGATCGGTCTGCATGTAGGCGCTGACCTTGGCCCGGGTCTCGGGCGGGCACGGCTTGCCGCACATGGCGCGGGCCGGGTCCTTGGAGGCCCCGAAGAACAGGGCGATCGTCACGAAGGCTATCGCGAGGAGCATGAACACCGCGGTGAATATGCGGCGGGCGATGTAGACGATCATGCGGCATCCTCCGTGCGCACGTCGAGGACGTCGCGCAGCGCGTCACCGGCGAGCGTGGCGCCGAATACGATCAGGAACACCACGGCGCCCGGGAAGAGCATGTACCAGACGTCCGCGCCGCTGTAGATCCACGGCAGCGAGTCCGAGAGCAGCTTGCCGAGGTCGGGGACATCGCCGCGCAGGCCGACGCCGAGGAACGACAGGCCCGCGATGACGCTGACGTTGCCGGGCAGCGACATCGCGAACAGGACGACGACCAGCCCGAAGAGGTGCGGCAACATCTCGCGGCGGATGATCTGCCAGGGCGGGGCCCCGGTCGCGCGCGCCGCCTCGACGAAGGCGCGGGCGTTGACGGCGCCGGCCTGGGCGCCGATGATCCGGGCCGGGACGGTCCAGCCGAAGAAGGCCAGCACCAGCACGAGGACCAGGCCCCGCGGCAGCTCCGGCGGCACGATCGCGGTGATCGCGATGACGAACATCAGGCCCGGGAAGCCGAACATGAAGTCGATCACCCGCCCCGCGACGGCGTTGAGCCAGCCGCCGAAGTACCCCATCGCCGTACCGAGGACGGCGGCGAAGGCGATCGCCAGGATGCTCGCCCCGAACGCGATGAACAGCGACGAGCGAATGCCGTAGACGATCTGGGCGAACAGGTCGACGCCCGTCACCGGGACGACGCCGAGCCAGTGGTCGGCGCTGACGCCACCGAGGACCCCCAGCGGACGGCCGCCGTCGGGGGCGAGCAGGTCGGTGTGCAAGGTGTTCGGATCCTGCCCCTCGATCCGCACGAGCAGCGGGGCGCAGAGCCCCGCGACAAGCGGCACGACCAGCATGACCAGGCCGGCGACGCCGGACCGCTTCCGCAGGAGGCGGCCCAGGACCGACGTACGCCGGCCCTGTGCCTGCCGCGTCTCAGCGATCGACACCGACGACCAACTCGTTCGCGAACGGCGGGTAGGCGGGGATGAAGTAGTTCGAGATCTTCGAACCCGCCAGGGCCTGCGTGCGCTGCACGAGGATCGGCACGACCGGGGCGTCCTGCATGATCTGCCTGTCGATCGCGGCCCACATCGTGGCGGCCTTGTCGAGGTCCGGCTCCGCGATCGCGGCGTCGATCGCGGCGTCCACCTTCGGGCTGGAGAACTTCGAGGCGTTGCCGCCGCCGTTGTCGATCTCGCTCGACGCGAACAGCGGCTGGATGGTGCTCATGCCGCTCGGGAAGTCCGCTCCCCAGCCGTTCGTCGTCATGTCGTAGTCGCCGTCGGCGGCGGAGATGAGCTCGTACCAGGTGTTGCCGTCGAGGCCCTTGAGCTCCACCTTGACGCCGGCCCGCGCCAGCGAGTTCTTGATGCTCTGGGCTTCCTTCTCCTCGATCGCACTCACGTCGGTCGGGTAGGTGAGCGTGAGCTTCAGGTCGGAGACCCCGGCCTCGGCGAGCAGCTGCTTGGCCTTGTCGACGTTGCCGGTGTCACCGCCGTCGTACAGGTTGTACTCGGTGTAGCCGGGGATGCCGGGCGTCATGATGGTCGAGGTGATCTGGCCGCCGAACTTCGGGCCGCCGTACACGCTCTGCACCTCGGCCTTGTTGATCGCGTAGTTGATCGCCTGCCGCACGCGGACGTCGGAGAGCCCCGGGCGCTTGACGTTCATGGCGAGGTAGCGGAAGTAGCCCGACGGGCTGTTGGCCATGCGCCCGGAGATCGACGGGTCGGACTCGATCCGCTGGAACTGCGACGGCGAGATGAGCGCGTTGCTGATCGCGGTCCGGTCCTCGCCCTTGTCGTCGATGAGGCGCTGCACGATCGTGTCGTTGTTCAGGCCCATGTCGAGGACGATCTTGTCCGGGCCGGCGAACCGGGCCTGGTCGCTGTCGGCCTTCCAGTTCGGATTGCGGTCCAGCACCGCCTGCGAGCCCTTGCGGAAGCTCGTCACCTGGTACGGGCCGCTGGCGACCGGGTGCTCGCCGTACGTCTCCGGCTTGGTGTCGGCCGCGGCCGGCACCGGCGCGAAGGCCGGCATGCTGACGATCCACGGCCAGTTGCCGAACGGACGCCTCAGGTGGAAGACGAGCTTGTGGTCGCCGGCGACCTCAATGGAGTCGAGCTCCTTGCCGTCGTACGGGCCGTCGTAGTCGGTGCCGCCGACCAGCAGCGTCTTGTGGTAGCCGAGGCCGCCCTGGAACATCGGCGCGAACGACCGCTCGATGCCGTACTTCACGTCCTGCGCGGTGATGGGGGTGCCGTCGGAGAACTTCAGGCCCTCCTTCAGCGTGAAGGTCCACGTCTTGCCGCCGTCGTCCGTCTTGCCGGTGTCGGTGGCCAGGTCCGGCACGAGCACCGTGTCCTTGTCCGGGAGCGTCCGCCACGACGTCAGCCCGCGGTGCACCCACCGCAGCCGGCTGGTCGGGACCATCTGCGCGTTGGCGGTCTCGAAGGACTCGGTCGCGCGCCGCGAGAGGTAGTGCAGGGTCCCTCCCTGGGGCACGGAGTCGAGCGCCGTCGCCTTCTTGTCCCTGGTCGGCTCGGTGGGCTGCGAGTTCGCGTTGCAGCCCACCGTCACCAGGGCCAGGACGAGCGCGAGCCCCGCGGGCAGCATTCTCCGGGATCGATTCGCCATAGATCGCGCTTCCTGTGAGGCGGTCCCGATCGATCGGGTCCGCTGCTTGGATCTCAGGAAGGGAGTCTGTTGGCGGGCGGAAGAGCGCGTCCATCGAGAAGATCTGCAGGGAACCTTGCAGAAAAACTTCAAGATCGCGGATATCCGCGCGCGCGGCGTCCATGATAGCCCGGCGGCCCCATGGCCGGAACCCGCGGTGGAGCGGCTGGTCGCTCGTCAGGGTGATCGAGGCAGGCCCGGTGTCATCCCTTCAGCCCGCTGGTGAGTCGTACGGGGAAGTGCCGGCCGGTGTCCTTGCTGTGGCCGATGCCGGACGACCACTCCAGATAGCCCTTCCTGCCGGGGCCGTCGTCGTCGTTGACCAGCAGGGACAGCGCGAACACCCCGGCCGGAGGGCCGTTGAGTCCCAGGCTCTGCCAGGGCAGGACGACGTCGTAGGTCGTGGTGGTGCCCGTCCGGGTCACCGAGAGCCGTTCGGCCGGGGTCGGGCCGGTGATCGCGATGCCGAAGGCGGCGAAGGTGTAGGCGGCCGGTCCGTCGGGCGTCAAAGCCAGGCCGATCTCGGTCCGTTCCGTGGACGCGCCGGGCGGCGCGGGCGAGAGGGAGAGCTGGATGGAGTCGCCGTTGTACAGATTGCCCGCCGGGTTCTTCTGGGTGAACACGTCGTCCTGGACCGCGGCCTGGAAGCGCAGCCCCGTCGCGGTCTGGGTGATCCGGACGGGACCGCCGAGGTCGGCGGCCCCGCCCCAGTCGGCGGTGTAGCGGACCCAGGTCGCGTCGGCCGCCAGGTCGATCGGCGCCGCCGTGGTGGCGGCGTCCGGCTCGATGGGTCCCGCGCCGACGGACTGCCGCAGTTTCAGGGCGTCACGGCCCCGCAGCCCGATGGACAGGTCGAGGTAGCCCTGCTCCCACACGCGCAACGACGGGAGCGGGACGGCGTGCGAGACCTGCTCGCCGGGCTGCAGCGTGGTGGTGTCGGCGATCGTGCCCGACTCCTTGCCGAGGGTCCAGGTGAGGCCGTCGAGGGTCACCGGGGTCCTGCGGGAGGTGTTGGTCAGGGAGACGGACGCCTGCGCCCGGTAGCCGCCGTCGCGGACGAGGTCCACCTCCACGGCGGCGACGACGGGGGTGGTGATCCTGATCGTCGGTGTCGCCAGCCGCGCCACCTTCTCCTCCCCGGCCGCGGCCCAGCTCGCCTTGCCGCCCGCGGGCGTGGGGAGGTCGAAGACGGCCTCGCCGGTGCCGCAGCCCCTCACCTTCACGTCGCGGCGCCGCCCGTCCAGGGTGATCGTCACCTTGGCGGGGACGGCGCGGCAGTTGCGGCCGGTGCGGTCGACGACCGCGCGCACCTCGATGCCCTCGCCGTCGGCGACGGTCGGCGACGTCTTCAGCGTGATGGCGGGCGCGGGATCGAGGGCGAGGGAGTCGACCTGGCCGCGGACGTAGACCGGGTGCTCGGTCAGGGTCACCTGGACGGCTCCGGCGTGCGGGGTCAGGGTGGTGGGCACGCCGTACTGGTCGGTGAGGGTGAGCGGCTCGCCGGTGCGCAGCGTCACGGTCCTGGGACCGTCGGACGCCCACATGACGCGGTCGAGGTCGCCCGCGGCGTCCTTGAACGGGAAGGAGTACGTCGTCGCGTCCAGCGTGTCCCGCTCGGTGATCACGCGCCCGGCGAGCTCGGCCGCCATCACCGCCTGGGCGACCGCCGCGGGCTTGGGCTCGGCGGCGTAGCGGGCGGTCGCGCGCCGGACCTCGAAGACGCCGAAGTTGTGCTCCTGGTTGTTCGGATCGGTGCCGTCGTCGCGGGCGTCGTACCAGTAGAGGCGGTCGGCTCCGCCGGCCAGGGAGAGCACCGCCGAGCGCACCAGGTAGTCGGCCTGCATGGCGTCGGTCGTGCCGCCCGCGGTGTGGGTCGGCCAGCCGTACTCGGTGAGCCACAGCGGGAGCGAGCGGCCCGCGGCGTCGTCGACGGTCCGGCTCAGCGACGCCATCTGCGCGTCCATGCCTTCCGGCGGCGTGGGGTGACGGTAGGGGTGGACGGACACCGCGTCCAGCGCCTGCGCGCCGCCCTGTTCGAGCACCTGGCGCACGTAGTCGGCCGAGGCGCCGGAGATCGCCGGGCCCACCAGCCGGGCTCCTTGCGGCTTCGCGGCGGCGGCGGCCTGGAGGAGCTGCGCGTAGCAGGCGGGCGTGCGGCCGCACAGGCCGTCGTTGAAGTTGATGTTGAACTCGTTGTAGACCTCGGTCGCCCGGGTGTAGGTCGCGAAGTGCTGGTTGACGGCGGCCGTGAAACGTCCGTAAGCGGCCAGGCCCTCGGGCGAGCTGGGCGTCCGGTTGCCGTCGTAGAGCGGGTTGCGGTAGGCCGAGATCGGCAGCGGCTCGATCCCGGCGGCGTGCAGCGCGGCGAATCCGGCGTCGTAGCGGTCGAAGGCGTAGACGCCCGCCTGCTTCTCGACCGCAGACCAGGCCACGTCGTTGCGCGAGTGGGTGTAGCCGATGCGCGCGATGCCGTCGATGAGCTCCTGCTCGTACCCGTGCAGCCCGACCCCGAACGGCGAGCCGGCCGCGGCGGCGGGCATCGGCGGCACGATGCCGAAGCCCGCGCTCAGCGTGCCCGAGGTGAAGGTGTAGAAGCCGTTGGGCAGCGAGGCGAGGTTCACCACGCTGCTCCCGCCGGTGAAGGTGGCCGTGCCGCCGGCGACCTGCGTCCCCCGCGCGTCCCGTACGGCCCAGGCGGCGGGGGCGGGGTCCGGGGCGTCGGTGAACAGGTCCAGCGCGGCCTTGCCGGGGTCGAAGAGCAGGGAGTCGTTCATGATCCCGAAGTAGGTGGAGTGCTCCTCGAATCCGGGATTGGCCAGCAGGTTCTGGCCGGTGCCGTCCTCGGTCATGGTCAGGTCGTCCAGCCGTACGCCGGGGGTGACGTCCTGCGAGACGATGCGGAGGGAGAAGCTGGTCTGGGTGGCGAGGGTGGTGTAGGTCCACGAGACCTGGCGCCAGTCGTAGGCGCCCATCGGGAAGTTGAAGCGCTGGGTGCCGTCGGGGCTCAGCACCGCCTGCAGCGCGGCCGCCTTCGACAGCCCCTCCGAGGCGATCCAGGCGGTGAACCGGTAGAGCGTGCCCGGCTTGACCGGCACCGTCTGGGCGAGCTGCCCGTAGGTGTTCGGGCTGCTCGGCGTCTGGTTGACGATGCGCGCCGCGGACCCGGTGTGGCCCTGGGCGGTGGCGGTGAAGGCGACCTCGGCCGAGCCGCTTCTGCTGATGCTCCACGGGTCGAAGGTGTTGGAGTACGGGAGTTTGGGGGCGGCGAACGTCCCGGCGACGAGCAGGAGTGCTAACAGTGGCTTCATCGGGTCACCCCTTGACCGCGCCGGCCCGGCCGGCGCTGCGTAGGAACTGCTTCTGGAACAGCAGGAAGAAGACCAGCGGGAGGATCACCGCGATGAACATGGCGGCGATGAGCGTGCTGGTCTCGGCGGTGGCCGAGATCTTGTAGAGGACGACGGACAGAGGCTGCAGATCGGGCGAGGGCAGCACGAGGAGCGGCCACAGGAACTCCTTCCAGGCCGACACCAGCGTGAGCAGCGAGACGACGGCGATGATCGGCCGCGACATCGGCAGCACGATGCGCCGGAACACCTCGAAGGAGTTGGCGCCGTCGACCTTGGCCGCCTCGAAGACCTCCTTCGGCAGCTCGGCGAAGAAGTTCTTCACCAGCAGCACGTTGAAGGCGTGCGCGGCGGCGGGCAGCCACACGGCCCAGTAGCTGTTGATCAGGTTGGCCCCGATGCCCGGCACGTCGATCACGGTCAGGTACAGCGACACGAGGGAGACGACCCCCGGGATGAACAGGGTGGCCATCACCGCGGCCGAGACCACCCCGGCGTACCGCGGGCGCAGGATCGCCAGCGAGTAGCCGCCGGTCAGCGCGACCAGCAGGCCGAAGAACCAGTTGCCCGCCGCGATGTAGACCGTGTTGGCCAGGGCCCGGCCGATGTCCATGCCGTCCCACGCCTCGGCGAGGTTGGCCCACCGGATCCCGCTCGGCCACCAGCCGAACGGGTCGCGCAGGATGTCCTGCGAGGTCGAGACCGCCGACTTGGCCAGCCAGAGGATCGGCCCGGCCGCGACGAGCGCGAGGCAGGCGAGCACGGCGACGATCAGCCCCGTGAACACCACGCGGGTCGCCGGCCTGCGGCGTTCGCCGGTGGACAGGATGCCACGTTCGTTCATGAGCGTTTCCACCCCCTCGTCGCGCGCAGGTACACCGCGGACAGTGCGGTGAGGAAGACGGCGAGCATCAGGCTCAGCGCCGTCGCCTTGCCGAAGTCGCCGACGACGAAGGCGTACCTGAAGATCAGCATGAGCAGTGTGATCGTGCTGTTGTCCGGCCCGCCGCCGGTCATGACGTAGGGCTCGGTGAACACCTGGAAGGTGCCGATCACCTGGAGGATCAGCATGAGCAGGATGACCGGGCGCAACTGCGGCAGCGTGATGTGCCACACCCGTCGCAGCACGCCGGCGCCGTCGAGCTCGGCCGCCTCGTAGAGCTCGGGCGGCACTGACATCAGCGCGGCGACGTAGATGATCGTCGTGGTGCCGAAGCCCGCCCAGGTCGCCTGCACGACGATGCTGGGCATCGCCGTCTCGGCGCTCTGCAACCAGGGGAAGGGGCCCAGCCCGGCCCAGCCCGCCGCGGTGTTGAGCAGGCCGTGCTCGCCCGGGTCGTACAACTGCTTCCACAGCAGCACCGCCACGACCGGCGGGATGATGATCGGGATGTAGACGAGCACGCTGGCGATCGTCCTCGTACGGCGCAGCTCCCCGATGAACACGGCGAGCAGCACCGGCACGGGGAAGCCGACGACCAGGGCCAGCGCGGTGAACCACACGGTGTTCCAGGCCGCGGTGGCGAGCAGCGGGTCGGCGAGCACCCTGCTGAAGTTGCGCAGCCCGACCCAGGTGGGGTCGGTGACCAGGTTGGTGCGCTGGAAGCTGAGGACCAGGCTCCGCAGGATCGGCCACCACGAGAACAGTCCGAACAGGATGAGCATCGGCGCGGTGAACAGGAGTTTCCCGAGGCCGCCGCGCCGTGCCCAGTTACTGAGCGGCATCGATCAGCGCCTGCGCGTCCGTCCGGGCGCGGGTGAGCGCCGCCGGGATGTCGGCGTCCTGTTTGGTGAGGACCTGCTGGGTGACGGCGTCGAGGAGCGCGTAGGTCTCCTGCGCGGCCACGGGCGGCTCGCCGAGGATCGGCAGCCGGCCGAGGCTGTCGAAGTAGGCCCGGTATTTGTCCCGCTTGACGTTGACGTAGCCGGAGACCCAGGTCAGGTAGCGGTCGTAGATCTCCGGCGAGAACAGCGGCACCTCGGGGGCGCCCACGGGCAGGCCGCCCGCCTTGGAGGTCTCGGCCCACTCGACCGCGGCCTGCTTGTCGAGGAAGCGGCTCAGGTAGCGGAACTTCACCCATTCCAGCGCGGCTGCCGCCTCGCTCGGGCCGGCCTTGGGGCTGACGACGGCGATGTCGCCGCCGCCCAGGGTGCCGATGCCGGTGGCCGACTGCGGGAGCGGTGCGATGCCCAGGTCGTCGCCGGGCATGTCGCGGTTGCCGACGAGGTCGCGGTAGAGGTCGGCGCCGAGGACGGTCTGCCCGATCCGGCCGGCGGCGATGGCGTTGCGCATGTCGTCCTGGCTGAGCAGGAAGTTCTTGCCCGCGGCCTGGTCGGTCCATCTCACGTCGTGCAGGAACGTCAGGGCGTCCTTCACGCCGCCGGCGTCGATCGTGGACGTGACGGTGTCGCCCTCGCGCCGCTGGACGGCACCGCCGTTGGCGTAGGCCATCGTGGTGAGGATCCAGCCGCCGGAGTTGGTGGTGGTCGCGATCGTGAATCCGGCGGCGTCGTCCGCCGTGCTGATCGCCTTGGCGTTCTGGCGCACCTGCTCCCAGGTCTTCGGCGGGGCGTCGGGGTCGAGGCCCGCCTTCTTGTAGAGCGCCCTGTTGTAGATGAGGGCCATCGTGTACGCGGCGGAGACGATGCCGAAGGTGCGGCCTTCGGCGTTCTGCGTCTGCTTGGCGACGGCCGGGTTGAGCTTGGAGAGCACCGCGTCGCCCTTGACCAGGTCGGTGATGTCGCGTACCTGGCCGTTGAGCGCGAGCTGCTGGATGTTGGTGTACGGCACCTGCATCGTGGTGGGCATCGAGCCGCCGGCGACGAGGGCCGCGAACGTCTGCGGGTCGAACTTGGTCTCTTCGCCCACCACGGTGATGTCCGGGTGGAGCTTCTGGAAGGCCGCGACCTGCTTGTTGAACAGAGCAAGGTTGTCGGGGTTGTCCTTGGTGGGCATGTTGCCGACGTGGATCGTCACCTTGGCGTTCGGGACCGCCCCGGCATCGGGTCGTCCGGACGAACACGCGGTGAGAGCTATGATTCCGGTCATCGCGATACCGGCGAGTCGCCAGTTTTTGTGATAAAGCATGACGAATCCCTCTTTGCGGGCATGGTGGCGATCAAGCTCGGGCGGTGTCGTGACCGCGGGGGGCTCACGCGGGCAGCGGTGGCGCGCCGGCGGATTTATTGGCGATGGTCAACCGGTTGACCATCGCCATGGTCTTGCCGATCCTGCTACTTTGTCAAGTGTCCGGAGAAACGTGGATTTAACGTGTTGTCACCGGGACGGAAGGAACTCATGGCGCGCAAGGCCGCTACCCTCGCGGATGTCGCCGCGGCCGCCGGCGTCTCGGTGTCACTGGTGTCGAAGGTGCTCAACAACACCGGACGCGCCTCCGAGGAGACCCGCAGGCGCATCCACGACGCCGTGGAACGCCTCGACTTCCGGCCCAACGCGCTGGCCAAGTCCTTCGCCAGAGGGCGGAGCGAACTGGTCGGGATCATCATCGAGGACGCCTCGGAGATCTTCAGCAGCATGGTGCTGCGCGGCGCGGAACGCAGGCTGGCCGCGGCCGGGCTGGCCACGCTCGTGTGCGACGCCGCCGAGAGCGACCAGCGGCGCTCCCGGTTCGTCCGCGACCTGGAAGCCCGCCGCGTCGATGCCGTGCTGGTCATCGGCTCCGGGCCGTCGGGGCCTTACCCGTCCGTCTCCGGGCGGTTGTCCTGCCCGGTCGCCTACGCCTTCTGCGAGTCCGACGACCCGGCCGACGTCTCGTTCCTGCCCGACGACCGCGGCGCGGGGCGGCTGGCCGCCGAGCACCTGCTGTCGCTCGGCAGGACGAAGATCGCGCACATCGCGGAGGGCAGCGAGAGGGGCGCCGAGCTGCGCACGCGCGGGTTCGTGGAGACACTCGCCGCCGCCGGGCATGCGGTGGAGCCGATCTACGGCGACTGGTCCAAGGCGTGGGGTCTCCAGGCCGTCAACCAGCTGATCGAGGCGGGCACCGAGGTCGACGCGATCTTCTGCGCCAACGACTTCATCGCCTACGGCGCCTACATCGGCCTGCGCGCCCACGGCCTGCGGATCCCCGAGGACGTGGCGCTGGTCGGCCACGACCACTTCTCCATGGACCCGCCGCAGCGCAGGTCGGGGTTCCTGACGACCATCGACCCCAACCTGCCCGCGCTCGGCGACGCGGCGGCGCGACACCTGATCGCGCCGGGCACGGCGGCCGACTTCACGCCGAAGCTCGTCGTCGGCCGCACGACCGCGGGCGGTCAGACCTCCACCGACCTGGCCACCCTCCTGGAGTTCATCGACCAGCTGCTGTGAAGCGCAGGGTGACGAGCTGGAACGGGCGCAGCGTCAGCGACACGGCTCCCGGCTCGAACTCCGCCCCCGCGGGCGGCTCGACGTCGCGTTCGATCAGATCCACGAAGCGCGCGTCCCCGACGCCTTCGACGCGTACAGGCGCCCTGGTTCCCTCCGACTCGTACAGGCGCACGATCACGTCGCCGCTGCGGTCCTCGGCGAGCTTGACCGCCTCCACCATCACGGCCGGGTGCGAGACCCGCACCAGCGGCTCGACCTCCCGCGCCCCGCGCACGGCACGCGCCGGCACGTTCACGCGATACCCCTCGGCGACGGCCTCGCGGATGCCCGCGTTCGGCCTGATCGCGTAGGCGATCGTGTGCGCGCCCAGGTCGGCTCCGGGATCGGGGAACATCGGCCCGCGCAGCATGGACAGGCCGACCGTCGTGGTCGTGCCGCCGTCCTGCCGGGTGTGCCGCACCACGTCGTGCCCGTACGTCGACTCGTTGGCGATGGCCACGCCGTACCCGGGCTCGCCGACGTGGATCCAGCGGTGCGCGCACACCTCGAAGCGGGCGGCGTCCCAGGAGGTGTTGGTGTGCGTGGGCCGGTACACGTGGCCGAACTGGGTCTCGGCGGCGAACCTGTCGGCGTGCACGTCCAGCGGGAAGACGAGCTTGAGCAGGGCGTGACGCTCGTGCCAGTCGACCTCGCCGACCAGGTCGAGCGCGGCCGATCCGGGACGCAGCCGCAGCGTCTGCCTGATCGTCGAGTCGCCGAAGCGGCGGGTGACGACGACTTCCCCGTCCCCTGTCTCCAGCTTCTCGACCTCGTCGATGTCGCGGGCGACACGGCGGTAGTGCTCGTCGATGTCCCAGGCGTCCCACGCGTTGGGGATGTCGCGGTGCAGCACCAGCCGGTGGCCCGCCGCTCCCGGCGCGATCGCCTCGCGGCCGCTCTCTGTGTCGCGCAGCGACACCAGGTGGCCCCGGCGGTCGATCACGGCCCGGACGAGCCCGTTGTCGAGCACGAACCCGGCGTCCTCCTCGGTGAGGGAGACGCCCGCCGTGTGCGTGACGCGCTCCTGGATGCCGAGCCCGTGCGTGGTCAGCTCCAGGTCGCCGTCCCCGGCGAGGACCCGCACGCTCTCGTCGATGACGCGGCACAGCCTCTCCCGCAGGTCGGCGTTGTTCTGCTCGACCTCGTCGTGCACCCAGGCGATCGAGGTGCCGGGCAGCACGTCGTGGAACTGCTGCAGCAGCACGGTGTGCCAGATGTCGGTGAGCTCGTCGTAGGGGTAGGCGGCCCCCTCGCGGACGGCGGCGGTCGCGGCCCACAGCTCGGCCTCGCGTAGCAGGTGCTCGTTGTGGCGGTTGCCCTGCTTGGTCAGATGCTGGCTGGTCAGGGCCCCGCGGTGCAGTTCGAGATAGAGCTCGCCCGACCACACCGGCGGGCTCTCGTACTCGGCCTCGGCCTGCTCGAAGAAGGCCTGCGGCGAGTCGATCGTCACCGCCGGCGAGCCCTCCAGAGAGGTGAGCCGCTTGGCGGCGGCGAGCATCTCGCGGGTCGGGCCGCCGCCGCCGTCGCCCCAGCCGAACGGCACGAGCGAGGTCGCCGCCGCGCCCTTCTCCTTGTAGCTGCGCGCGGCGTGGGCGAGTTCGGCGCCGGACAGCTCGGAGATGTAGGTGTCGGCGGGCGGGAAGTGGGTGAAGATCCGGGTGCCGTCGATGCCCTCCCACAGGAAGGTGCTGTGCGGGATCTGGTTGACCTGGTTCCAGGAGATCTTCTGGGTGAGGAACCAGCGGCTGCCGGAGGCGGCGATGATCTGCGGCAGCGCGGCCGAGTAGCCGAAGGTGTCCGGCACCCAGGCCTCCAGGGTGTCCACGCCGAACTCCTGGAGGAAGAACCGCTTGCCGTACAGGAACTGGCGGGCCAGCGACTCGCCGCCGGGCATGTTGATGTCGGGTTCGACCCACATGCCGCCGACCGGGATGAACTGCCCGGTGGCCACCTTCTTCCTGATGCGCTCGAACAGCGGCGGGTAGTGCTGCTTCACCCAGGCCAGTTGCTGGGCCGAGGAGCAGGCGAAGCGGTACTCGGGGTGCTCGTCCATGAGCGTCAGCGCGCTGGCGAACGTGCGCGCGCACTTGCGGATCGTCTCGCGCACCGGCCACAGCCAGGCCGAGTCGATGTGCGCGTGCCCGACGGCGACGATCCGGTGGCTGGTGGCCGCCGCCGGGCTGGCCAGCACCCCGGCCAGCGCCGCGCGTCCCGCCGCCGCGGTGGCCGGGACGGCGGCGGGGTCGACGGCGTCGAGCATCCGCTCCAGCGCGCGCAGGATCTCCCACCGGCGCGCCGACTCGGGACTCAGCTCGCGCATCAGCCCGTCCAGCGTCCAGATGTCCTGCGCCAGCTCCCAAACGCCGACATCCAGCAGCGCCACGTCGAACGCCCTGGCCGTGTACAGCGGCCCGCCGCCCGCCGTCGCGCGGTCGCCCAGCGTCGTCGGCTCGTAGGTGTTCTCGCCGGCGAGTTCCGGGTTCGCCGCCGCCTCCACGTACAGGTCGATGTACGGCTCGGCCGGATCCCACGGCAGGTGGGAGCTGCGCGGCGCCACGGCCTTGATGAGCGTGCCGTCGGGCAGGTAGCCGAGCCCCTCGGCCTGGAACCCCGGGCGCGGCCCGGAGAAGCCCAGGTCGACGACGATCTCCAGTCGGGTGCCCGGCGGGATCTCCTCCGGCACTTGGCCGGTGACGTGGAACCAGGTGGTTCCCCAGGGGTCGCCCCACCGGTGCGGCAGCGTGACCGGCCGGTAGCCGGCCGCGAACGCCACCGGGGCGGGCACCGGCTCGCCCGGCACGTCCCACGCCTCGACGGCGAGGGGCCGCCGTTCCCGGTAGAGGGCGCCGGGCAGGAACTGCTGGACGAAACGCTCCAGACGTCCCTCGACGATCAAACGGTTGTCATGCACGATGCACTCTCTCCAGAAGTCAGGTTTCGAAGACGCGCACGGCGACGATCATGGCTCGCTCGTCGCCGTTGGTCGCCGTGACCACGATCCGCAGCGCGCCCGTCCGCGCGGCGGGGTCGAACACGTGGACCCGGCGCCGCATCCGGTTGCCGGTGACGGACACGGCCGCCTCCCAGCCGCCCGCCCGTTCCACCTCGATCCGGTAGTCCTTCACCAGCTCCGGCATGACGAGGTAGGGCGTGCGGTGGTGGTGCAGGTTGACCAGGTCCTCGTCGACGTCGTCATTGAAGATCAGCTCCACCCGGCCGATCGTCCGCTGCTCGCTCCAGCGCAGCTCGACGTGCTGCTCGCCGCCGCCCTCCGAGACCCACAGGTTGGGCCCGTCGTACGGCCTGGCCGGGCCGCCGGCGACCCGGTCGGGCCGGTAGGCCGCGGTCGCGGGCTCGACCTCGAACCGCGGTGTGCGCCTGCGCAGCTCGGCAGCCGACCACGCGTTGCTCTGCGGCGTCCCGGCGTCGAGCGCCGGTTCCCTGCTGAGCAGCCCCAGCACGCCGTACGGCGGGCGGTCCGGGCCGACCAGGACGGCGAGGTCCGCGTTGCGCCGGACGACCACGACCACCTCGCCCCCGTCGACGGGCACGTCGTCGAAGCGGGCCTCCAGCCGGCCGCACCCGGCCTCGATCCGGACCTGGCGCCGGGCGAGCGGTTCGACGGGGATGTGGTTCAGCCCGTTGCCCGTGCTCCACAGCTCGACCGTCGCGGTGGTGGCGCGGGCGGCGTCGACGCCGATCCGCACGACGTCGATCCGCGGATCGGCGGGCAGCAGCAGCCCGAAGTCGGCCTCGCCGATCGGGAGCGGCTCCGGCTCGCCGCCCGCTCCGCCCGCCAGCCGGGTGAGCGTGGACGAGGCCGTCACGGCGGCCTTGAGCGCCAGGTCGGACGGGTCCTGCCAGGGCACCCCCAGCAGGGAGGCGTCCTGCCGCAGGAGCATCGACTGCAGCTCGGCCACGTGCGAGGCCGCGATCTCGCGCGGCGTCAGGCCCCTGCGGACGGCGAGCGCGGCGCCCGCGCCCGCTGCCTCGCCCACGACGGCGCAGGTGGCCATCACGCGGGTGCTGCCGAAGGCGACGTGGCTGGCGGAGATGTCGCGGCCGGCCAGCAGCAGGTTGCGCACGTTGGCGGAGTACAGGCAGCGGAACGGGATGTCGTAGAGGCCGGGGCCGAACAGATGCTTGGAGGGGCTGTCGGCGGCGTAGATGCCGCCGGGCGGGTGCAGGTCGATGGACCAGCCGCCGAAGCCGACCGCGTCGGGGAAGCGGGTCTGGCCGGTGATGTCCTGCTGGGTCAGGACGTGGTCGCCGAGGAAGCGGCGGTACTCGCGCTTGCCCGGCAGGCTGCCCACCCACTCCAGCGTCAAGGTGTCCGCCTCGAAGCGGCCGGAGTTCTTGATGTGGTCCCAGATGCCGAAGACGATGCCCCACAGCTCGTCGCGGATGCGCTCGTTGTCGGCGACCGCGTCGAGTTCGCCGCCCCACTCGATCCACCAGTAGTCGCAACCGTTCATGCCGGGGTCGATGTGGCGGCGCAGCGGCAGGTCGAACGCCTCGATGTCCTTGGTGATGGCGGGCGGGACGAAACGGACCGGCCGGCCCGCGTCCTTGGTGTAGAAGAGGATCGTGCTGCCGAGCATGTCGTCGTCGGCGACCTCGGGGGCCCACGGCTCGCCGTACACGCTCCGGTCCTCCCTGCCGGTGGCGAACCTGGCGCCCGAGAGCAGGCCGACCAGGCCGTCTCCGGTGCAGTCGAGGAAGATCGGCGACTCGAACCGGATCAGTTTCTCCGAGCCGGACTGCCAGCCGGTGACCGAGCGGATCATCCGGTCCTCCTCCTCGCCGTCGGCGTCGACCTCGCGGACCTCGGTGTTGAGGAAGAGGGTGATGTTCGGCTCGGCGCGCACCAGGTCGAGCACGACGTGGTCCCACAGGATCGGGTTGCCCTCCGGGTTGCGCCACTGGTTCTCCGCGAACAACTCGCCCATCAGGCCGGTCTCGCGGGCGAACTTCTGCGCGCCGTGCGCGGTGGCGCCCACCACCCACACCCGGATCTCGCTGCTGGAGTTGCCGCCCAGCACTCCCCTGTTGTTGATCAGGGCCACCTTCGCGCCGTTGCGCGCGGCGCTCACGGCGGCCGTGACACCGGCCAGGCCGCCGCCGACCACGGTGACATCGGCGGCGTGTGCGAGCTGCATCATGAATGCCGACTTTCTTGGTCGAATCAAGCAAAGCGGATCTACAATATTTCCGACGTCTTGAATAAGTCAATGACGGGTTGGCTAAGGTAGGCGCAGGGCGCGACGACGGACGAGGGGAACGGGGACCAGTGGCAGCAGCCAGGCGGGAGTCCACCACGGTCGGGAAAGCAGTCAGGCGCGAGGGCGGGCCACCTGCCCGATCCTCCGGGCTGCGGCGCGGCTCCAACCTTGAGCACGTCGCCGACTTCAACGACTCCGTCGTCCTCGACGCGATCAGGCGCGCGCGGACCGGGAGCTCGCGCGCGGAGCTGGTCGTCGAGACGGGGCTGGCCGCGCAGACCGTGTCGGACGTCTGCCAGCGCCTGCTCGACCAGGGGCTCATCGCGGAGACCGGCACGTCCACGACCGGGTTCGGCCGGCCCCGCCGCACCTTGGAGCTGGTGCCGGCCAGCCGCTACGCGCTGGGTGTGCACATCGACCCGGCCATGATCACCTACGTGCTGCTCGACCTCGGCGGCAATCTCGTGGCCCACTTCAGCAGGCAGACCTCCAGCCCCCAGGACGCCGACGTCATCATGACCGGCATGGCCTCGGCCCTCGACGTCCTGCTCGCCGGGTCCGGCGTCGAGCGCGACCGGGTCCTCGGCCTCGGCATCGCGGCGCCCGGCCCCCTCGACATCGCCGGCGGGGCCATGGTCGACCCGCCGCACCTGCCCGGCTGGCACCGCGTCGAGCTCGTCGACCGGCTGCACCGGGCGACCGGGCTGCCCATCGTCCTCGACAAGGACGTCACCGCCGCCGCGGTGGCCGAACGCTGGGCCGGCAGCGCGACCGGCAACAGCGACTTCGCCTTCCTCTACCTGGGCACGGGCGTCGGGGTCGGGCTGGTCAGCGGCGACATCGTCGTGCGCGGCCGCTCCAGCAACGCCGGCGACATCGGGCACCTCATCGTCGACGCCGACGGGCCGCCCTGCTGGTGCGGGCAGCGCGGCTGCCTGGGCACCGCCTGCTCGCCGCTGTTCCTCATCCAGGAGGCCGTCGCGGCGGGCGTCCTGCCCGCCACGCCGCAGGACGGGCAGCTCGTCCAGGCGGTCAGGCGGCTCGGCGCGCTGTGCCGGGCGGCCGACGACGGCGACCCGCGCGCGGTGGAGATCCTGCACCGGTCCGCGCGGCGGCTGGCCCGCGCGATCCTCACCATAGGCAACCTGCTCGACACCGAGCTCGTCGTGTGCGGCGGGCCCGCCTGGGCTCCGGCCGCCCACCACTACCTGCCGCTGCTCAGGTCGTCGGTGGCCGAGCGGTTCGTGATGCGCGAGATTCACGGCCTCGGCGTCGTGGGGACCGGGCTGGGCGCCGACGTGGCGGCGATCGGCGCCGCCTGCCTGATCCTCGACGAACGGTTCTCGGCCCGCCCGTAGCCCTACTCCGGCAGCAGGCGGGCGACGAACCCGCCGCCCGCGGGCATGGCGGGCACGCGGAACACCTCGCCCGCCGCGACGTCGCAGACCGCCACCCCGTCGCGATCGGCACCGTCGGAGACCAGGCGCCAGGTGCCGCCCAACGGCCCGAGGCGCCCGAGGCCGAGGGGGGCCGCCGGGCGCGCCTCCGGGCCGTTGATGCCCGCCAGCCACCAGGTCCCTCCCGTACGGCGGGCCAGCACGACGTGGTCGCCCGGCTCCCCCGCCAGCCCGACCGTGTCGTCCCACGCGGCCGGTACGGCCCGCAGCACCTCACGCACCTCCGCCGCCCGCGCCCGGTAGGACTCGGGCGAGTCCGCGAAGTGCAGCAACCCCGACTCGTAGACCACCGCCAGCGCCAGCTCGTGCGCCGCCGTGGTCCTGCGGGGCCTCAGCGCGTCGCCGAACGTCACCGGCGTGTAGTCCATCGGGCCGATCACGTTGCGGGTGAACGGGAGCACGGTGTTGTGCCACACGGCCTCCTCCGCGAACGACGGCCCGAACAGGTACCACTCGGCCCCGCGTACCGCCTCCAGCGTCATCAGGTGCGGCCAGGTCCGCTCCCAGCCGCGCGGGATGGTGCTCCCGTGGAAGTTGACCATCAGCCCCGCCTCGGCCGCGTCCCGCAGGATGCCGAGGTAGTGCGCGATCCCGTCCTGTTTGTCGGAGTGGAAGAAGTCGACCTTGATCCCGGCGATCCCCCAGCCCGCGATCCTGGCCAGCTCGGCTCGCCGTGCCTCGGGCAGGTGCATGAGGTCGCGCGGCCCCTCGGTCGAGGCGTTGTTCGGCCCGGCGGAGTTGTACCAGAGGAACAGCCGCACGTCCCGTTCGGCGGCGTAGCGGACCAGGTCGCGGATCTCCTGCTCCGTGTGGACCGTCCAGTTCGCGTCGACCAGCGAGTACTCCCAGCCCATCTCGCCCGCCAGATCCACGAACCGCCGCAGCGCGCCCAGGTCTCGCGGGCTGCTGTTGTCCGACCACCAGCTCCACGACACGCGTCCCGGCCTGATCCACGAGGTGTCGGTGATCACGGCGGGCTCCGCCAGGTGCCACACGATCGTGGACTCGACCAGCTCGGCCGCGGTGTCCGCGAGCGCGACGAACCGCCACGGGAGCGTCCACGGCAGCGCCGACGTGGCCAGGGCGTCGCCGTGCCCGAGGCCCTCGTCCGGATCGGGTCCCAGCACGCCGTACTCCCGGCCGGCCGGTACGGGGGCCAGCCGCGTGCCGTGGAAGGTCGCGTCCGGTCCGGCCTCGGAGACCAGCAGCCACTGCCCGTTCACCTCGAAGGTCGCGGGCAGGTCGTAGGAGCGCGCGCCGGTCGGGGTGCCGATGGGCACGCCGTCGGTGTAGAGGTTCTCGTGCGCGGGGCCGCCGCCGTCGGAGGGCGAGGTCGGCTGCGCCCAGACCCGTCCTTCGGCCGCGAAGGCGAAGGACGTCAGCTCCCTGGTGACCGTGGCCGTGCCGGGACCCTCGGGAAAGCGGTAGCGGAACGCGACGGCGTCATCCAGGACGCGGAAGTCGAGATCGAGGCGCGCGCCATTGCGTCCGCGCACCGAGAGCGTCGCCGCCGTGGACCGTTCGCGCAGCATGGCGCGCTTGCCGTGCACCGCGGGGTAGCTCTCGTCCCGCGCCTGCGGCACCGGCTCGGCCACCGGCGTGAGCCCGTTGTGGAACGAGGCGTCCTGCCGCTCGACGCCGAGCCTGGACCGCTGGAGGAGCACGACGCCATGCCGCCGTACGTCGTAGAAGAGCCGGCCTCGATCGTCCAGCGAGACATCGAGCTCCACCGCGCCCTCGGGCGACTTCATGGTCCACAACACGTTGGGTTCCTTCAATCCGATGGATGGAATAAGAAGCGTCATGAGGGAGGAACCCTCGTCCTACCTGAGCGTCAGGAGGCGCGGCGTCAACGGGGCGAGCTCCGTCCGCGACCGGTCGAGTCGTTCACCGGTGAGCAGATCGTGGAGTTCGAGCGGTCTGCGACCGTGGAGCCTGATCGTCACCACTTCAGCGTGCGTGCCGTAGTTCGTCGCTCCGACCAGCCAGCGCCTGCCGTCGTGCACGGGCCGCCACTCGACGGTCGTCGGTGTGCCGCCGGCCGTACGCTCCAGCGTCACCGCGTCGAGCCGGCTCCGCCGCGCCAGGTCGAGCACCGCGGCCCCGATGCCGGCCGGGCCCTCGGCCGGCAGGACGGTCGCCCTCCGGAGCACCGCCGTACGCTCACCAGCCGCATGGGCCTGGTCGCGCTCGTCGGAGGCCAGGGGATCGGCGCCCGCGACGACGAGCCGGACCTCCCGGGTCAGCTCCCGCAGGCCCCGCAGGCAGGCGGACGGCAGATGCGTCACCCCAGGCGCGATCATCATCTTCACCCCGTCGGAGACCTGCCGCCGGGACAGCGTGGACTCGGTGACGAAGTGCACCGGGATCCCGTTCATCGTCAGGGCCTTGTACACCTCGCGCACGGCGGCCAGGTGCTGCGAGGAGTACACCGACGAGGTGCGCGAGTACACGATGCCGACGCCCGCCCCGGCGCCCTGCAGCAGGGCCACCTCGGCGGCGAACCGGTTCAGGTCCAGGCTGGTCCGGCCGCGCGATGCCGGCCTGGAGGTCGTAGAACGGGAACTTGCCCAGGAAGCCGTCGACGCCCTGTCCCGGATAGTTCGACGCGTCGTTGCCCGACAGCTGGGAGAAGCCGGGCACGTCCCAGTGCGACCAGCCGTACGCGGTCGTCCGCGCGGCCCACGGGGCGGCGTACGCCAGCACCGGGAGCAGGGTCACGCCGTTCGCCGCGGCGGCGGCGAAGCGGGAGCCGAAGGCGTGGACGGGGCTGTCGTCGTACGTCCCTTGGGTGGGTTCGACGGCGGCCCAGAGGACGTCGGCGCGGTCCCACGACATTCCCGCCAGGACGCCGACGCCGGGACCGGCGGTGCCGGCGTGGTTGGTCCCGAGCAGTGTCCCCAGCGGTATGGGGGTCGCGGCGGCACTCGCGGGCCGCGCCGGCCCGGGCAGCCCGAGTGCGGCGGTGGCCACGCCGAGACCTGCGCCCGCGAGGACGGCACGCCGGGAGACGGTGGGAGGGACGTTCGGCTGACCGGCTGCGGTCACGGGTTCTCCTTCGCGAACGGCGGGGAGGTGGACGCGATCAGGGCGGAGATTAAATCAATCTGTCGGATTAAGTGGAGATTAGAGATCTGGACCGCCTCCCGTCAACGGACGCGGCGCGGCTCGTCTCCGTGCAGGCGTCCGATGGCGTCGGCCGGCAGCGGCATCCCCGAGCCGGCGGGCTGTGTGACGGTGTCGGTGACCAGGATCCGCCGGAGTGCGGCAGCACGCACATCCCCCACCAGTTCCTCGGCGACCACGCGCGCGGGGCTCAGCCGGCCTGGAGATGGTCGGTGAACCAGTCCCGTGCCAGGTCGGCGACGATTTCCAGCGCTCCGGGCTCTTCGAAGAGATGGGTCGCGTCAGGGATGATCTCCAGATGGTTCTCACAGCGCAGTTGCTGTTGTGCCGTCTGGTTCAGGTCGAGCACCAGTTCGTCCCTGTCGCCCACGATCAGCAACGTCGCCGCGCGCACCTCTGACAGACGCGGCCCGGCCAGGTCCGGCCGTCCTCCTCGGGAGACGACGGCGGCTGCCCGGCTGCCCGGCTCCGCCGCCGCCCGAAGCGCGGCCGCCGCTCCGGTGCTGGCGCCGAAATAGCCGATCCGCAGCCCCCCGGCCCGAGGGTGGTCGCCGAGCCGGTTCGTCACCTGGACGAGCCGTCCGGCCAGCATCTCGATGTCGAACACGTTGCCGCGGTCGGCCTCCTCCTCGGCGGTGAGCAGATCGAACAGCAACGTGCCCAGACCCGCCTGGTTGAGCACGGAGGCGACGTACCGGTTGCGGGGGCTGTGCCGGCTGCTGCCACTGCCGTGCACGAAGACCACCAGCCCTTCGGCCCCCTCCGGGACGACGAGCCGCCCCGGCAGGCGGACACGGCCGATGTCCATCGTCACCTCCTCGACCAGCTCCGGTCGATCAGACTTCAGCCCGCCGGCCTTCCCCCGCGCACGCCCCTCGGCGGCCCGCCGCAGCAGCTCCACAACCTGCCCGTCGGGGGTCTGCCTGAAGTCGGAGTACCAGACTCCGATGGCCCAGAGAGCGGCGGGCGTCTCCAAGCAGATCACCTCGTCGGCGTCCGGGCGCAGGGCGGCGACGGTGTCCGGCGTACCGACCGGGACCGCCAGGATCACTCGCGCGGCGCCGCGCGCACGAGCCACCTGGCAGGCGGCGCGAGCCGTGCCCCCTGTGGCGATCCCGTCGTCCACGATGACGACCGTACGGCCGTCGAGGTCGATCGGCGCGTGGTCACCGCGGAAGCGCCGGGCGCGGCGCACCACCTCGGCCCCCTCGCTCTCCTCCACCGAGGCGATGTCCTCGGGCGTCACGTTCGCCATCCGGACGACCTCGGGATTGATCACACGTATGCCGCCCTCTCCGAGGGCGCCGAATCCGAGTTCCGGCTGCAACGGCACCCCGAGCTTGCGAACCACGATCACGTCCAGCGGCGCGCCCAGAGCCTGGGCCACCTCGAACGCCACAGGCACGCCGCCCCTGGGCAACCCCAGGACGACCACGTTCTCCTCGGTGACAAGCCCGGTCAGACGTTGGGCGAGACGAACACCCGCATCATGACGATCAACGAACATTCGTGCACCCACCTCTCTCGACACTTCACACAAATCCCCGCGTCGATGGCGAAGGACACTCCTGTCATCACCATCAGGCGGTAAGGAGCCCGGGTACGTGCGGTCGAAGGGCCACGCCCCCTGGGACGCCACAGCAGGACGCGACCCGTACTCGCGAAAGCGGACACGTGTGCACTTTCGCCACAAATGGGAAGAAAAGGTATGAGCGGAGGCCTGGCCGCTGGACGCCGACCTCGCCACGGCCCTCCGCCGACCGGAGCCGAACAGGAAAGGAAGAGCCATGAGACCAGAAGGCGGGGGACGGCCCGGAACGGGGTGATCTCACCATGTCCCTCACACTGGCCCTCGCGGGCGACACGATGCTGGGACGCGGCGTCGCCGACAAGCTGGAACGCACCACCAGCCCGGACGCGTTCTTCTCCTCGGACGTGCGCGACCGCCTCGCCGAGGCGGATCTCGTCCTGCTCAATCTCGAATGCTGCCTCTCCGATCGAGGCACGCCCTGGACCGGCAAGCGCTTTCACTTCCGGGCGCCACCGCCGGCCGCCGCTCTGCTGGCCGACCTCGGCGTCGACTGCGTCACGCTGGCCAACAACCACGCGCTCGACTACGGTCGCGACGCGCTGCACGACACCTGCCGGCACCTCGCACACGCCGGGATCCGCCACGTGGGCGCGGGAGACCATCTCGCCCAGGCCCGCCGCCCGCTCAGGATCGAGGCCGGCGGCCTGCGGATCGCGATCGTCGCCTTCGCCGACCACCCCGCCGACTTCGCCGCCGACGCCTCCCAGGCCGGCATCGCCTACGCCGATCTCGCCGCCGGGACGCCCTCGTGGGTCAACGAGACCATCACGGGCCTGCGCGACGACGCCGACCTGGTTCTCCTCACTGCGCACTGGGGCCCGAACATGGTCACCGAGCCGCTGCCCTACATCCGCGCCACCGCGCACACACTGCTGGAGTCCGGGGCCACGCTGGTGGCGGGCCATTCGGCGCACGTCTTCCACGGCGTCGCCCCGCCCGTCCTGTACGACCTGGGCGACTTCGTCGACGACTACGCCACCAACCCGCTGGAGCGCAACGACCTCGGACTCCTGTGGCTGGTCACCCTGGACGAGCACGGCCCGGTACGACTGCGCGCCCTGCCCCTCAAACTCGACTACGCCCGCACCCGCATGGCCACCGACGACGACTGGCTCTGGATTCGCGACCGCTTCACCATCGCCTGCGCCCGCCTCGGCACCTCCGTCCGCGTGACCGGCCGTGACCTGCTCGTCGAGCTCCGCGACCGCCCTTGAGGCACACCATGACGGGCCCGCCCTCGTCGCCGCACTGCGCCCGCCGGGTGGTGTGGTCAGCCGCGCAGGAAGTCCAGCAGGTCGGCGTTGAACTTCTCCTTGTCGCCCGGCACCAGCGCGATCCCGTGCGAGCCGCCCTGGTACACCTTGTACACGCAGTCAGGGATGATCTTGGCGGACTTGTCGGCGGACGCCGCGATCGGCACGACCTGGTCGTCGTCTCCGTGGACGATCAGGGTGGGGATGTCGAACTTCTTCAGGTCCTGGGTGAAGTCGGTGGCGGAGAAGGCGTCCACGCAGGCCACGCCGGCCTGGATGTTCTCGGCCATGGCCATCAGCCAGAAGGCGTCCTTGTTGCCCTGGGTGACCTTGTTGCCGGGCCGGTTGGCGCCGAAGAAGCCGTCGGCGGTGTCGCGCCAGAACTGCGAGCGCTCGGTCAGGATGCCCTTCTTGATCTTGTCGAACACCTCCTGCGGGGTGCCCTCGGGGTTGTCGGGGGTTTTGAGCATGAGTGGCGGGACGGCCGACAGCAGTACCGCCTTGCTCAGGCGGGAGGTGCCGTGACGGCCGATGTAGCGGGCCAGTTCCCCGCCGCCCATGGAGTGCGCCACCAGCGTGACATCGCGCAGGTCCAGGGCGTTGATGAGGTCGGCCAGATCGTCGGCGAAGGTGTCGAAGTCGTAGCCGTCGAAGGGCTGGCTGGAGCGGCCGTGCCCGCGCCGGTCGTGCGCGATCGCCTTGAAGCCGTTGTCGGCGACCATCTTCATCTGGTCGTGCCAGGCGTCGGCGTTCAGCGGCCAGCCGTGGATGAAGATCACGGGCGATCCGCTGCCCCAGTCGTAGAAGAAGATCTGCTGGTCGTCACGGGTGGTGATGTAAGGCACCGTGAACCCCTTCCAGGGTCGATGGCTGATGTTGCAGGCGTTCTGGGCCACTCTGACGCGAGGGTGATGACACCCCCAGTCCGGAGAGGTGAAGGCATCCCCCCACGGCAGGCAGTACCGCAGTTCATCGCCTGGATATGGCCAGCGTCAGGTTCAGGGCCCTTTGCCTTACGCCCGATCACCGACATCCGGGTACGGGTTGGCCGCCACCGGCCTGTCGATGAGCGGTGCGGTGGCGGTCCCCGATGATCCGAGCGCCCCGTCAGGCGGGGAAGGCGGCCACGTCCCGGTCGTAGTGGCGGTGCCGCAGGACCGCGGCGACGAACTGCCCGGCGAAGCCGTCTCCCGCCGCGGAGCCGACCACGCCCTGGCGGCCGGGCAGGGCCGCGGCCTGCAGCAACGGCTCGCCGTCCGGCAGCGCGCCGATGGCCTTGCCGTGCTTGAACGCCTCGCGGACGAACTGCAGGGCGTGACCGCTGGCGCTCAACTCCTTGCCGCCGGTGCACAACACGGCGTCGTACAGCACCGAAGAGACGGCGCTGAGCTGCTTGTCGACGGCCAGCGTGCCGATCAGGCCCTCGTGCTGCGCGATCACGTCGCAGACCGCCTTGCCGTTCTGCAGTTCCTGCATCACCGGGTACAGGGCGGCGACGTCGGTCGCGTCACCGGCCAGGATCGCGATCTTCCGGGTGGCCAGGCTGGACGGCTGGCCACTCTGGCTGAGCGCCGGGGAGGACTTGCCGTGATTGCCGCCCTTCGGGGACGGGGCGGGCAGGCCGAGCCCGGCGGCGACGTGGGCGGCCAGGCCGGTGTCGACGTTCGAAAGCCGCTCGACCACCTGCTCCTTGATGGGGCGGCGCTGCACATGGCCCAGCTCGAACAGGAACGCCTTGACGATGTGGTACTTCTCCCAGTCCGACATGCTGTTCCAGAACAGGGTGGCCTGGCTGTAGTGGTCGGCGAAGCTGGGGCTGCGCCTGCGGATCTTCTCGCCCTCGACCCGCTCGGTGTAGTGCCTGAACACCCCGTTCATGTCACCGGCCAGCACTCCGGTCGCGGGACAACCGCCGCTGATGGAGTTCTTGGAATAGCTCGTGTGGCTCGTGTGGATCATGTGCTGGTGGAAGCCGTCGCGGTTGTCGTTGTGCACGGGTGCGAGCGGGCGGTTGATCGGGATCTGCTGGAAGTTCGGCCCGCCCAGGCGCAGCAACTGGGTGTCGAGATAGGAGAAGTTGCGGCCCTGGAGCAGCGGGTCGTTGGTGAAGTCGATGCCCGGCACCACATTGGCGGTGCAGAAGGCGATCTGCTCGGTCTCGGCGAAGAAGTTGTCCGGATTGCGGTTGAGGGTCATCCTGCCGACCATCCGCAGCGGCACCTCCTCCTCCGGGATGATCTTCGTGGGGTCGAGCAGGTCGAAGTCGAACTTGTGCTCGTCCTCCTCCGGCACCAGTTGCAGGCCCAGCTCCCACTCCGGGTACTGGCCGCTCTCGATCGCCTCCCACAGATCGCGCCGGTTGAAGTCGGGGTCGTTGCCCTGGATGCGCAGAACCTCGTCCCACACCAGCGAGTGCGTGCCGAGCGCGGGCCGCCAGTGGAACTTCACGAACGTGCCCCGCCCCGCGGCGTTGACCAGACGGAAGGTGTGCACGCCGAACCCCTGCATCATGCGGAAGCTGCGCGGGATCGCCCGATCCGACATCAACCACATGACCGTGTGCATCGTCTCCGGCTGCAACTGCACGAAGTCCCACAACGTGTCGTGCGCCGACTGCGCCTGGGGGATCTCGTTGTGCGGCTCGGGCTTGACCGAGTGCACGAAATCGGCGAACTTGATCGCGTCCTGCACGAAGAACACCGGAAAGTTGTTGCCCACGAGGTCGTAGTTGCCCTGCCGGGTGAAGAACTTGGTGGCGAAGCCCCGCACGTCCCGCACCGTGTCGGCCGAGCCACGTGATCCGGCCACCGTGGAGAAACGCACGAACACCGGCGTCACCAGCGTCGGGTCGCACAGGAAATCGGCACAGGTGTACTCGGCCAGCGACTCGTACACCTGGAACACGCCGTGCGCACCCGATCCACGCGCGTGCACCACCCGCTCCGGGATGCGTTCATGATCGAAACGCATCACCTTCTCCCGGAAATGGAAATCCTCCAGGATCGTCGGGCCGCGCTCACCGATCGACAGGGAATTGTCGGTGTCGTCGATCCGCACACCCTGATCGGTGGTGTAGCGGGTGTTCGCCGAATCGACCCGATACTGATCGAGTTGCTGCTGCTTGTGGCTGCCGTCTGACACAGGGTCCCCCGCGATGTGAGATGAGCTCGGAGTCGGGGGTCACGGGCCGTCATACCCGCCTCCGTCTCCTCCGCACCTCAACCGCTCCAGCCACCTGGCCGAGGTTCTTGGACTGGCCTTGTCGGGGGTCGCTCACCGATCAGGGTGGCGGGACGGCGCCGGTTCACAGCGGCTTCCTCGTTCCGCCGTCACCTTCGTCACGCATCGTCTCATATGAGCCTCTTGCGCCAGGAGCCCCGGGGGCGCATTGACGGGAACGAGAGGAGGAGGATACGTTCCGAACGATTCACGGTTGTCCAAGGGAAATCCGGTGAGATGCCGGTGCGGACGCGCCACTGTATCCGGGACGCAGATCCCGGGAGCCAGGTCGCTGGGCAGCCGTGACCTCGCTAGATGGGACGCGTCACCCTGAGGAGGCTTGACATGAGTGGGTTCCCCACCCCTTCCACCATTCCCTTTCCGCGCCTGCGGCCCTGGCTGCCGGCCGTACCTGTGCTGCTGCTCGTGGCGTACCTGGTGCTGATGGACAACGGCGCCATCTCCCAGACGGGCACCTTCCTGCACGAACTCATGCACGACGGGCGGCACCTGCTCGGCGTGCCGTGCCACTAGAGGCCGGGATGGTACGCATCCTGCTGGTCAGGGGCCTGCTCGTGGGGCTGCTGGCCGGACTGGTCGCGGGCGGCTTCGCCTTCGCCTTCGGTGAGCCGCGGGTGGACGACGCCATCGCCCTGGAGGAGGCCGCCGCACAGGCGGCCTCGTCGCAGCCCGCCGAGGAGGCCGGTCACAGCCACGCCGAGAAGGCCGGCCACAGTCACGGCGAGGAGGCCGAGGTGAGCAGGCCCGTGCAGAAGGGCGGGCTCTTCCTGGCCACGGGCCTGTACGGGCTCGCCGTCGGCGGCGTCTTCGCCCTCGTGTTCGCCGGCCTGCGCGGGCGGGTCGGGCCGAGATCCGACGGACGGCTCGCCCTGGCCGCGGCCGGGACGGCCTTCGCCGCCGTCATCCTCGTACCGTTCGTGAAATATCCCGCCAATCCACCGGCGGTCGGTGATCCCGACACCATCGGCAGCCGCACGCTGCTCTACGTGGTGATGGTCCTCGTCGGCCTGGCCGCGATCGCGATCGCCGTGGCGACGGCCCGCCGGATCACCGCGGGCCCCTGGGCCCGCTGGGTGGGGGCGGTGGCCGCCTTCCTGGTGCCGGTGGTGGCCGCCTGGTGGTTGCTGCCGACGGTCGACGAGGTGCCCGACGGCTTCCCGGCGACGCTGCTGTGGCAGTTCAGGCTCGCCTCGATCGGCACCCAGCTCGTCTTCTGGACGGCGTTCGGCGTGCTGTTCGGCTGGGCGAGCGATCGCGCGCCCCGGCGTACGGCGGTTCCGGCGCGCGTGGCCGCGCCGGGCTGAGGGGAGTGCTCTTCGTCCGGCACGCGACGACGCCGGGGATGCGGGCCGCGTGTTTCCCCTCCGACGAGGAGGCGGATCCGGCCGGCCTGGCCAAGGCCGCCGCGTTGACCCTCACGACGGCCTCCGTCGTGTGGGCGGCCCCTTCCAGGGCGGCCCTGCAGACCGCCCGTGCCATGGGGCTGCCCGTGCGCGAGTCCGCCGCCCTCGCGGAGGCGGACTGCGGCCGGTGGCGCGGCCGGTCCTTCGATCAGGTGGCGCGGGAGGAGCCGGAGGCGCTGGCGCGCTGGCTCACCGAACCCGGCGCGGCGCCGCACGGCGGCGAGTCCCGCGCGGCGCACGCGGTCAGGGTGGCGAGCTGGCTCGACTCCGTCCGCGACGAGCCGGGCCAGGTCGCCGTCTGCGAGGTCGGCACCATCAGGGCGGCGCTCGCCCACGCTCTCCGGCTGGACCCGCTCGGCGCCGCCCGCTTCGACGTGGCTCCCCTGTCCACCACCGAGCTGGTCGTCGTCCGGGACGGCTGGCGGATCGCTCATGTCAACCGGAAGGTCTGAGATTTTGATCGTCACATATCCGTTCAGCGCCGTCGTCGGGCTGGCGGACCTGAAGCTGGCTCTGGTGCTGAACGCGGTCTCGCCGCGGGTGGGCGGAGTGCTGGTACGCGGGGAGAAGGGCACCGCCAAGTCCACGATCGTGCGGGCGCTGGCGGCGCAGTTGCCCGCGGTGGAGGTGGTGCCGGGCTGCCGGTTCGCCTGCGATCCCGCCGCGCCCGATCCCGAGTGCCCGGACGGCCCCCACGAGCCGGGCGCCGAAGGTGTCGGCCGTCCCGCCGTCCTGGTGGAGCTGCCGGTCGGCGCGTCGGAGGATCGCCTGGTCGGCTCGCTCGACGTGGAACGGGCGCTGACGGAGGGGGTGAAGGCGTTCGAGCCGGGGCTGCTGGCGGCGGCGCATCGCGGCGTGTTGTACGTGGACGAGGTGAACCTCCTGCACGACCACCTCGTCGACCTCCTGCTCGACGCCGCCGCGCTGGGCACGTGCTACGTCGAGCGCGAGTCGATGTCGGTGCGGCACGCCGCCCGCTTCCTGCTCGTCGGGACCATGAACCCGGAGGAGGGGGAGCTTCGCCCCCAGCTCCTCGACCGGTTCGGGCTGACGGTCGAGGTGAAGGCCTCCCGCGACCCCGCCGAGCGCGCCGAGGTGGTGCGGCGCCGCCTCGCCTTCGACGCCGACGCCTCGGCGTTCGCCGCCCGGTGGGCCGCCGAGGAGACGGCACTGGCCCGGAGCATCGCCGCGGCCAGGGCGCGGGTCTCCGCGGTGCGGCTGCCTGACGCGCGGCTGCGGCAGATCGCCACCGTCTGCGCGGCGTTCGAGGTGGACGGGCTGCGGGCGGATCTCGTCACGGCGAACGCCGCCATCGCCCACGCCGCCTGGCAGGGCCGGGACACGGTGACCACCGAGGACGTGCGGGCCGCGGCCCGGCTGGCGCTGCCGCACCGCAGGCGGCGCGACCCGTTCGACGCGCCCGGCCTGGACGAGGAGCTGCTTGACGAGCTCCTGCGGCGCACCTCGGAAGACGAGGAGCCCGACGACCCGGGGCCTGGGAGCGACGCCGGCCCCGACGACCCGGGGCCGGGGAACAACGCCGGCCCCGACGATCCGAGGCCGGGGAACGACGCCGGCCCCGACGGCACGCCGCCGCCGGACGCGGCACCGCCCGCCCGTCCCGAGGGCGGCGATCCCGCGCGGGACGCCGCGCCGCCCGAGCGTCCGGGCGACCCGACAGGGCCGGAACCGGGAACGGCCGAGGGCCCAGCGGCCGGGAACGCACCGGCGGGCACCCCGGCCGCGGAGACGGGTGCGGCCGGGCGGATCGCCGGGGTGAGCGCTCCCTACCGGGTGCCGCTGCTGGACGTGCCCGGCGTCGGGGAAGGCGCGGTGGGCAGGCGGTCCCGCTCGCGGACCCGGCACGGGCGGAGCATCGGCGCGCGACGTCCGTCCGGCTCGGTGCGCGACCTGCACGTCATGGCGACGGTGCTGGCCGCCGCGCCGCAGCAGAGGCGGCGCGGGCGCAGCGGGCCGGGGCTGGTGCTGCGCGGCGACGACCTGCGCGAGGCGGTCCGCGAGGGCAAGGAGGGCAACCTCGTGCTGTTCGTGGTGGACGCGAGCGGCTCGATGGCCGCCCGCAAGCGCATGACGGCGGTCAAGACCGCCGTCCTCAGCCTGTTGCTGGACGCCTACCAGCGGCGGGACAAGGTCGGACTGATCACCTTCCGGGGCGCGGACGCCCAGGTGGCGTTGCCGCCCACGTCCTCGGTGGAGGCGGGCGCGGCCCGGCTGCGGTCCCTGCCCACCGGCGGCCGGACACCGCTGGCGGCCGGGCTGACCCGCGCGGCGGAGGTGCTGCGGGTGGAGCGGCTGCGCGATCCGGCCCGGCGTCCGCTGCTGGTGCTGGTGACCGACGGGCGGGCCACGGCGGGCGGCGACGTGGACCGGGCCGCCGGGCTGCTGGCCGGCACCGCGTCGGTGGTCGTGGACTGCGAGAACGGGCCGGTCCGGCTCGGCCTGGCCGTCCGGCTGGCGTCCCGGCTGCGTGCCCGTCTGGTCTCTCTCGACTCCATGGCCGACCTCGGGGCGGTCGTCCGTGACCACAGGAAGGCGGTCTGATCATGCCGCAGGGAAAACCGGCCGTCGTGCCCGACGACGGCCTCACCACGCGCCAGCGGCGCACCCGTCCGCTGCTGATGGTGCACACCGGCCCTGGCAAGGGCAAGTCCACGGCCGCGTTCGGGATGGCGCTGCGGGCCTGGAACCAGGGCTGGCCGGTCGGGGTGTTCCAGTTCGTCAAGTCGGCCAAGTGGCGCATCGGCGAGGAGCGGGCGCTCCAGGTGCTCGGCGAGAGCGACGAGGGCGGCGCGGTGACCTGGCACAAGATGGGCGAGGGCTGGTCGTGGATCCAGCGTCCCGGCGCCGAGGAGGACCACGCGGCCGACGCCCGCGAGGGCTGGGAGCAGATCAAGCGCGACCTGGCGGCACAGACGTACCGGTTCTACGTCCTGGACGAGTTCACCTACCCCTTGAAGTGGGGCTGGCTGGACCTGGACGACGTGCTGGCGGCACTGACGTCCCGGCCGGGCAACCAGCACGTCGTGATCACCGGCCGGGACGCGCCTGAGCGGCTGATCGAGGCCGCCGACCTGGTGACCGAGATGGGCAAGGTGCGCCATCCCATGGACGCCGGACAGAAGGGACAGAAGGGCATCGAGTGGTAGTCCCCCGGCTCGTCGTCGCGGCTCCGTCGTCGGGCAGCGGCAAGACGACGGTGGCCACAGGGCTCATGGCGGCGCTGCGGGCGCGCGGGCTGCGGGTGTCGCCCCACAAGGTGGGGCCCGACTACATCGACCCGGGCTACCACGCGCTGGCGAGCGGGCGTCCCGGCCGCAACCTGGATCCGTGGCTCGTCGGCGAGGAGCTGATCGCGCCGCTGTTCCTGCACGGCGCGGCCGGGTGCGACGTGGCGGTGGTCGAGGGCGTGATGGGCCTGTTCGACGGCAGGGGGGACACCGGCTTCGCCTCGACCGCGCACGTCGCGACGCTGCTGGACGCGCCGGTGGTGCTGGTCGTGGACGCGGCCAGGCAGAGCAGGTCGGTCGCGGCGGTGGTGCACGGGTTCGCCACCTTCGACCCGGACGTACGGGTGGGCGGCGTGGTGCTCAACCGGGTGGGCTCCGACCGGCACGAGGAGCTGTGCCGGTCCGCGCTGGCGGCGGCGGGCGTCCCTGTGCTGGGGGCGATCCGCCGCGACGACGCCGTGGCCACGCCCTCCCGGCATCTGGGGCTGGTGCCGGCCGCCGAGCGCCGGGCCGAGGCGGTCGCCGCCGTGGACCGGCTGGCCGCCCTGGTGGCGCGCTCGTGCGACCTGGACGCCTTGCTGCGGCTGGCGCGCTCCGCTCCCCCGCTGGCCGGCCCCGCCTGGGCGCCGCCGGCGCCCGGCGCGACGAGCGGCCGGCCGGCGGTGACGGTGGCCGGTGGGGCGGGCGACCGGCCGGTGGTGGCCGTGGCCGGTGGGGCGGCGTTCACCTTCGGCTACGCCGAGCAGGTCGAGCTGCTGCGGGCGGCGGGGGCGGAGGTGGCCGTCTTCGATCCGCTGCGCGACGCGCGGCTGCCGGACGGGACCGGCGCGATCGTGATCGGCGGCGGCTTCCCTGAGGTGTACGCCGCCGAACTGGCCGCCAACGAGCCCCTGCGGCAGCAGGTCGCCGCCTTCCCCGGCCCGATCGCCGCCGAGTGCGCGGGGCTGCTGTACCTGTGCGACGAACTGGACGGGCAGCGCATGTGCGGGCGCGTCCCCGGGCGGGCGTGGATGACGTCCCGGCTGACGCTCGGCTACCGGGACGCCGTCGCGCTGCGGCGCTCGCCGCTCACCAGGACGGGCGAGCGGCTGCGCGGGCACGAGTTCCACCGCACCGCCGTCCGGTACGCGGGCGAGCCCCTGTTCCGCTGGGACGGCGGCCACGACGGCCACGGCGACCCCGGCGTGACCGCGTCCTACCTGCACCTGCACTGGGCGGGTGCGCCGCATCTGGCTCAGCGGCTGGTGTCGTCCTCCAGGTCTCCCTCGGTCTTGAGGTAGACCTCCCGCAGGCCGTTCAGGACCTCCGGGTCGGGGTGCTGCCACATGCCGCGCTCGGCGGCCTCAAGGAGGCGTTCGGCGATGCCGTGCAGCGCCCAGGGGTTCGAGCGGGCCATGAACTCCTGGTTCTCGGGGTCGAGCACGTAGGTCTCGGTCAGTTTGTCGTACATCCAGTCGGCGACCACGCCGGTCGTGGCGTCGTAGCCGAACAGGTAGTCGACGGTGGCGGCCAGCTCGAAGGCGCCCTTGTAGCCGTGGCGGCGCATGGCGGCCAGCCAGCGCGGGTTGACCACCCTGGCCCGGAAGATCCGCGAGGTCTCCTCCGACAGGGTGCGGGTGCGGACGGCGTCCGGGCGGGTGCTGTCGCCGACGTAGGCGGCCGGAGCCTTGCCGGTGAGCGCCCGCACGGTGGCGATCATGCCTCCGTGGTACTGGAAGTAGTCGTCGGAGTCGGCGATGTCGTGCTCGCGGGTGTCGACGTTCTTGGCGGCGACGGCGATGCGGCGGTAGGCGTCCTCCATCTGGGGGCGGGCGGCGACGCCGTCGAGGTCGCGGCCGTAGGCGTAGCCGCCCCACACGGCGTACACCTCGGCGAGGTCGGCGTCGTCGCGCCAGTTGCGGCTGTCGATGAGCGGCAGCAGTCCGGCCCCGTACGCGCCGGGCGCGGAGCCGAAGACGCGCATCGTGGCCAGGCGCTCGTCGCCGCCCGTCGCGGCCACGTGGGCGCGGACGTGGTTGTCCTCGGCCGGCTCCGCCAGCGAGGCGACCAGCCGTACGGCGTCGTCGAGCATGCTCACCACGTGCGGGAAGGCGTCGCGGAAGAAGCCGCTGATGCGGACCGTCACGTCGATGCGCGGGCGGCCCAGCTCGGCGAGCGGGATCGGCTCCAGGCCGGTGACGCGACGCGACGCCTCGTCCCATTCGGGGCGGACGCCGAGCAGGGCCAGCACCTCGGCGACGTCGTCGCCCGCCGTGCGCATGGCGCTGGTCCCCCACACCGACAGCCCCACCGAGCGCGGCCACTGGCCGGTGTCGGCGCGGTAGCGCTCCAGCAGCGACTCCGCCATGGCCTGGCCGGTCTCCCAGGCCAGACGGCTGGGCACCGCCCGGGGATCCACGGAGTAGAAGTTGCGGCCCGTGGGCAGCACGTTGACCAGGCCGCGCAGCGGCGAACCGCTGGGTCCGGCGGGGACGTAGCCGCCGTCCAGGGCGTGCAGGACGTGGTCGAGCTCGTCGGTGGTGCGGGCCAGGCGCGGCACCATCTCGGTGGCGGCGAAGGCCAGCACACGCGCCACGAGCTCCACCCGCTCCTCGGGCGCGCGGCCCAAGACCGCGTGGGTGACGGCGGGGGCGGCCTCCGGGGCCCAGGCGCGTTCCTCCATGGCCTCGACCAGGGCGCGGGCGGTCGACTCCGCGCGGTCCACGTCGCCCAGCGCCGCCGTCCCGTCCTCGGCCAGGCCGAGCGCCTCGCGCAGGCCGGGCAGCGTCTCCCGGCCGGCCCACATCTGCCGGGCGCGCAACATGGCCAGCACCAGGTCCACCCGCACCCGGCCGGTGGGCGCCTGGCCGAGCACGTGCAGGCCGTCGCGGATCTGCGCGTCCTTCACCTCGCACAGCCAGCCGTCCACGTGCAGGATGAGGTCGTCGAACTCGCTGTCGTGCGGCCGGTCGGCCAGCCCGAGGTCGTGGTCGAGCCGGGCGGCCTGGATCAGCGTCCAGATCTGCGCCCGGATCGCGGGCAGCTTGGCGGGGTCCATGGCCGCGATCGTGGCGTGCTCGTCCAGCAGTTGTTCCAGCCGGGCGATGTCGCCGTAGGTGTCGGCGCGGGCCATGGGCGGCACCAGGTGGTCCACCAGCACGGCGTGCGCGCGCCGCTTGGCCTGCGTGCCCTCCCCCGGGTCGTTGACGAGGAAGGGGTAGATCAGCGGCAGGTCGCCGATGGCGGCGTCGGTGCCGCACGTGGCCGACATCCCCGCCGACTTGCCGGGCAGCCACTCCAGATTGCCGTGCTTGCCGACGTGCACCATCGCGTGCGCGCCGAACTCGGCCGACAGCCAGCGGTAGGCGGCCAGGTAGTGGTGGCTGGGCGGCAGGTCGGGGTCGTGGTAGATGGCGATCGGGTTCTCCCCGAAGCCGCGCGGCGGCTGCACCATCACCACCAGGTTCCCGGCCCGCAGCGCGGCCAGCACGATGTCGGTCCCGCTGTCGCCCTCGTGCACGAACAACTCTCCGGGCGGCGGTCCCCAGTGGCGTTCCATCTCCTCGCGCAGGGCCGCGGGCAGGGTGCGGTACCACTGCTCGTAGGAGGCGGCGGAGATGCGGACCGGGTTGCCCGCCAGGTGCTCCTCGGTCAGCCAGTCCGGGTCCTGGCCGCCGGCGGCGATCAGCGCGTGGACGAGCGCGTCGCCGTCCTGGTCGGCCACGCCGGGGAAGCCGTCGCCCAGGTCGTAACCCGCCTCGGCGAGCCGGGCCAGCAGCCGGACGGTGCTCGCGGGGGTGTCCAGCCCGACCGCGTTGCCGACGCGGGAGTGCTTGGTCGGGTACGCCGACAACATCACCACCAGCCGCCGTTCGGCGGGAGGCGTGTGCCGCAGCAGGCCGTGGCGCACCGCGATGCCCGCCACCCGGGCGGCCCGCTCGGGGTCGGCGACGTAGACGGTCAGCCCGTCGGGGTCGATCTCCTTGAACGAGAACGGCACCGTGATGATCCGCCCGTCGAACTCCGGGATCGCCACCTGGGAGGCGGCGTCCAGCGGCGACAGCCCGTCGTCGTTCTCCTCCCATGCCTGCCGGGTGGTGGTCAGGCAGAGTCCTTGCAGGATCGGCACGTCGAGCCCGGCCAGCGCGCCGACGTCCCATGCCTCGTCCTCGCCGCCCGCTCCCGCGGTGGCCGGACGGGAGCCACCCGCCGCCAGCACCGTGACGACCAGCGCGTCCGCCGCGCGCAGCGTGTCGAGCAGCTCCGGCTCGGCCGCGCGCAGGGACGAGCAGAAGACCGGCAGCGCCTGCCCGCCCGCGTCCTCGACGGCGTCGCACAACACCTCGACGAACGCGGTGTTGCCCGCCATGTGGTGCGCCCGGTAGTAGAGCACCCCCACCACGGGACCACCGGTGGCCCTGGCCGGGCGGTCCAGCCTCCCCCAGGTCGGGGCCGGGGCGGGCGGCTCGAACCCGTGCCCGGTCAGCAGGACCGTGTCGGACAGGAACGCGTGCAGCTGGGCCAGGTTGGCCGGGCCGCCATGGGCCAGGTAGGCGTGCGCCTCGGCGCACACCCCGCCGCTGACCGTGGACAGCTCCATCAGCTCGGCGTCGGGAGCCTGCTCCCCGCCCAGCACCACGACCGGGCGCGGCCCGGCCAGCAGCGCGTCGAGCCCTTCCGCCCAGGCCCGCCGCCCCCCCAGCAGGCGGACCACGACGAGGTCGGTCCCCTCCGTCAGGCCGGGGACGTCCTCGGCGGTCAGCCGGGCGGGATTGCCCGGACGGTAGCCCGCGCCGCAGGCGCGAGCGCTCAGCAGGTCGGTGTCGGAGGTGGAGAGCAGCAGAACGGTGGGGCTGTCGCCAGGCACGGCGCATTCCTCCCTCGGGGTCCTCGCCCCGGTCGCGGGTGACGCGACGGCAGGAGTCTCCTGGCTCCCGGATCGACGCTCACCCCGGCCTTCCCACCCGTCTCCGGGCAGTGGCCTCGTGGTGGGGTTCGCTCCCCGGTCACAGTGGCGGGACCGCGCCGGACTCGCACCGGCTTCCTCCCATTGCCTTCGCCTACGCCGAAGCTTACGGCAGGAGCGACCCGTCCCAGAAGTGGCGTTACGATCCCTTCGTGCCCGTAGGTGAATCTTCCGGACGTACGCGTCCCGATGCCTGTCCGGGGGCGCTCCAGGTGCACGAGGCCGCCGACGGCCCGCTCGCCCGTGTGCGCCTGCCCGGCGGCGCGGTGTCGGCCGCGCAGCTCGGCGTGCTCGCCAGGTGCGCGGCCGAGCTGGGCGCGGGCGTGATCGAGCTGACGTCGCGGGCGAACGTCCAGGTGCGGGGGCTGCGCTCGCCGGAGGTCTTCGCCGGGCGGATCGCGGCGGCCGGGCTGCTGCCGTCGCCCGCGCACGAGCGGGTGCGCAACATCCTGGCCTCGCCGCTGAGCGGGCGCGGGCCGGACGGGCTGCTGGACGTGCTGGCGATGGCGGAGGCCCTGGACCGGGCGCTGTGCGCGCGGCCCCGGCTGGCCGCTCTGCCGGGACGCTTCCTGTTCGCCCTGGACGACGGCACGCGGGACGTCGCCGGGCTCGGCGCGGACGTCACCTACGTGGCGACCGGACGGCTGCTGCTCGCCGGCACCGACACCGGGCTGACCGTCGCCCCGGACGCGGCGGTCCCGCTCATGATCGACGCCGCCGAGGCGTTCCTGGACGAGCTGTCCGCCGACGCCCCCCGCGCCTGGCGCATCCGCGAACTGCCGGACGGCCCCGCCAGAATCACCACCCGCCTGCGCGACGCCCCGTCCGGGATCGCCGCCCGCCTGCGCAACAGCGGACCAGGCCGGATGGACGCCACGCCCGCCTCGGGCTCCGCGCGCCGCCCGTCCGCGGGCAGGATCGCGCAGCGGGACGGCCGCGTGGCGATCGAGGCGCTGGTGCCGCTCGGCCGCCTGACGTCCGCCCAGGCCGGGGCCCTGGCGGACACCGGGCGGCCGGTGCGCCTGACACCCTGGCGGACCGTCGTCCTGCCGGACCTCTCCCCCGGCGAGGCGGACCGGGCCGAGCAGGCGCTCGCCGCGATCGGGCTCGCCACCGACCCGGACTCCCCCTGGGCCGGGGTCACCGCCTGCACCGGCCGTCCCGGCTGCGCGAAGGCGCTCGCCGACGTGCGGGCGGACGCCCGGCGCTGGGTGCGAGACCGCGCCCACGCCCCCGCCACGCCCGTCCACTGGGCCGGTTGCGAGCGGCGTTGCGGCCTGCCACGCGGCCCGGTCCTCCAGATGATCGCGACCACCAACGGATACGAGGAACGCCGGGAATGAGCGACTACATCCGCGACGGGGCCGAGATCTACCGGCGCTCGTTCGCGACCATCCGCGCCGAGACCGACCTCACGGGCCTGCCGCCCGAGGTCGCCCAGGTGGCGGTGCGCATGATCCACGCGTGCGGCATGACCGACCTCGTCACCGACCTGGCCTGGTCCCCGCGGGTGGTCGCGCGGGGCAGGGAGGCGCTGCGCGGCGGCGCGCCCGTGCTGTGCGACGCCATGATGGTCGCCTCGGGCGTGACCAGGCGCAGGCTGCCCGCCGGGAACGAGGTCCTGTGCACGCTGGGCGACCCGCGCGTGCCCGAGCTGGCCGAACGCCTCGGCACCACCCGCAGCGCCGCCGCCCTGGAGCTGTGGCGCGACCATCTGGAGGGCGCGGTGGTGGCGATCGGCAACGCGCCGACCGCCCTGTTCCGGCTGCTGGAGCTGGTGGCCGAGGGCGCGGGACGCCCCGCGGCCGTGCTCGGCATCCCGGTCGGCTTCATCGGCGCGGCCGAGTCCAAGCAGGCGCTGGCGGACAGCGACCTGGAGTACCTGGTGGTGCGCGGCCGTCGCGGCGGCAGTGCGATGACGGCGGCGGCGGTCAACGCCGTCGCGAGCGAGACGGAGTGACCACGATGACAGGACGCCTGTACGGAGTCGGCCTGGGCCCCGGCGACCCCGAGCTGGTCACGGTCAGGACGGCCCGGCTGATCGGCGAGGCGGAGGTGATCGCGTACCACGCCGCCCGGCACGGCCGCAGCATCGCCCGTTCGATCGCCAAGCCGTACATGCGCGAAGGCCAGATCGAGGAGCTGCTGCTCTACCCGCTGACCACGGAGACCACCGACCATCCGGGCGGCTACCAGGGGGCGCTCGACGACTTCTACGCCGACTGCGCCGAACGCCTGGCCGCCCACCTGGACGCGGGCCGCACGGTGGTCGTGCTGGCCGAGGGCGACCCGCTGTTCTACGGCTCCTACATGCACCTGCACAAGCGCCTCGCCCACCGCTATCCGACCGAGGTCGTCCCCGGGGTCACCTCGGTCAGCGCCGCCTCCGCCGTGCTCGGGCGTCCGCTGGTGGAGCGGGACGAGGTGCTGACCGTGCTGCCCGGCACGCTGGCCGCCGAGGCGCTGGCCGAGCGGCTGCGCGACACCGACTCCGCCGCCGTGCTGAAGCTGGGCCGCACGTTCGAGAAGGTGCGCGACGCGCTGGCCGAGGCCGGGCGGCTCGACGACGCCTGGTACGTCGAGCGCGCCACCATGGGCGCCGAGCGGGTCGCGCCGCTCAAGGACGTGGACCCGGCCGGCGTCCCGTACTTCTCGCTGGCCCTGTTGGCCAGCCCGGCCGAGCACACCTTCGTCCCCGAACGCCCGGCGCCGGAGGGGGCCGGCGAGGTGGTCGTGGTCGGGCTGGGCCCGGCCGGGCGGCCGTGGCTGACGCCCGAGGCGCAGGAGGCGCTGGCCGCCGCCACCGACCTCGTCGGGTACGGCCCCTACGTGGACCGCGTGGCCCCGAACCCGCGCCAGCGCCGCCACCGCACCGACAACCGGGTGGAGGCCGAACGCGCCAGGCACGCCCTTGAGCTGGCCCGGGACGGGGCCCGCGTGGCGGTCGTGTCGTCCGGCGACCCGGGCGTGTTCGCCATGGCCAGCGCCGTGCTCGAAGCCGCCGCCGACTTCCCGGACGTGCCCGTGCGGGTCGTGCCGGGACTGACCGCCGCCCAGGCGGTGGCGGCCAGGGCGGGCGCGCCGCTCGGTCACGACTACTGCGTGCTGTCGCTGTCCGACCTGCTCAAGCCGTGGGAGGTGGTGGCCGACCGGCTGTCCGCCGCCGCGCGGGCGGACCTGGTGCTGGCGATCTACAACCCGGCCTCGCGCAGCCGTACGTGGCAGGTCGCCGCCGCCCGGGACCTGCTGCTGGAGCACCGCGCGCCGGGCACCCCCGTGGTGATCGGCCGCGACGTCGGCGGCCCGGAGGAGAGCGTCACGGTCACCACGCTCGGCGAGCTGGACCCCGGCCAGGTGGACATGCGCTGCCTGCTGATCATCGGCTCGTCCACGACCCGGGCCACCGAAGGCGGCGTCGTCTACACCCCGCGCCGCTACCCCTGAACCCAGGCCACCGCCGCCGCCACGCTGTCCGTGGTCCGGACGCCCGACGGCGGCGGCGGCCGGTCCACCATGATCACTGGCAGGCCGAGCTCGCGCGCCGCGTCGAGCTTGGCCGTGGTCATGCTCCCGCCGCTGTCCTTGGTCACCAGCACGTCCAGGCGGTGCTCCCGGATCAGGGCGCGCTCGCCCTCCACGGTGTACGGTCCACGGTCCAGCAGGACGTGCACGTTCGCCGGCACGGGCCCCTCCGGCGGGTCCACCGACCTGGCCAGCAGCCATACGCCGGGCAGCGGCGCGAACACCGGCAGGCTGCGACGGCCGGTGGTGAGGAAGACGCGCACCGGCTCCGGCCCGCGAACGCCCGTCCGCCCAGCCGTGGTTCGCCGGCCGCCGGTGGCCAGCAGCTCGGCCGCCCTCTGGAGGGAGCCGACCCGCAGCCAGGCGTCGCCCGGCCCCTCACGCCAGCCCGGACGCCGGAGCACCAGCAGCGGCACCCCGGCCGCCGCGCAGGCTGCCACCCCTGAGGCGGTCATCCGCTCGGCGAACGGATGCGTGGCATCGACCACCAGCTCGACGCGCTCCTTCACCAGCCAGTCCGCCAGCCCCCGCGCACCGCCGAACCCGCCCTCGCGCACCTCGCCCACCGGCAGCCGCGGATTGCTCACCCGCCCCGCCAGCGACGACACCACGCGCAGCCCGGGATCGGCGGCCAGCTCGGCGGCCAGAGCCCGCGCCTCCGCGGTGCCGCCGAGGATCAGGACCCCTCGCACGCCCGCTCCCTCGCCGCGCTGTAGAGATGGCTGTCGGGGAACTGCGTCGCCGACAGTACCCGGCCCACGACGATCACGGCCGTCCGCCGGATCCCGGCCCGGTGGACCTGCCCGGCGATGTCGGCCAGCGTCCCGCGCAGGATCACCTCGTCGGCCCGGCTCGCCCGCGCCACCACGGCCGCCGGGCAGTCCGGGCCGTAGGAGGGCAGCAGCTCGGCGACCACCGCGTCGATCCGCTGCACGGCCAGGTGCAGCACCATCGTGGCCCGGCTCGCGCCGAGCGTGCCGAGGTCCTCGCCGTCCGGCATGGGGGTGGCGCGGGCGGAGGTACGCGTCAGGATGACCGTCTGGCCGACGCCGGGCACGGTCAGCTCCCGGCCCAGCGCGGCCGCCGCCGCCGCGAACGCCGGAACCCCGGGCACCGCCTCGTACGGCACGCCGAGGGCGTCCAGCCTGCGCATCTGCTCGGCCACGGCGCTGAACACCGACGGGTCGCCCGAGTGCAGCCGGGTCACGTCGAGACCGTCGCGGTGCGCGGCGGCCAGCTCGGCGACGATCTCGTCGAGCGTCAGGTCGGCCGTGTTCACCAGCCTGGCTCCCTGTGGGCAGGCGTCGAGCAGCTCGCGCGGCACCAGCGACCCGGCGTACAGGCAGACCGGCGACGACTCCAGCCGCCGCAGGCCGCGCAGCGTGATCAGGTCGGCGGCGCCGGGACCGGCTCCGACGAAGTACACGGTCACGGCTGGTCCCTCTTCGTCATCGACCACACGGTCACGGCTGGTCCTTCCTCGTGATCGACCACACGGTCACCGGCATCGCCGCCCGCCATCCGGTGAACCCGCCGACCGGCGACGCCCGCTGGACGCTCACGCGCACCAGGTCGCCGCCGAGCCTGCCGTACCAGTGGGCGAGGACGGCCTCGGACTCCAGGGTGACGGCGTTCACCACCAGCCGGCCGCCGGGGCGCAGCGCCGACCAGCAGCGTTCCAGCAGGCCGGGGGCGGTCGCGCCGCCGCCGACGAACACCGCGTCCGGCTCGGGCAGCCCGTCCAGCGCCCCGGGGGCCTTGCCCTCGACCACGCGCATCGACGGCACGCCGAGCCGCTCGGCGTTGCGCCGGACGGCGGCGGCCCGGTCGGCCCTGCTCTCGATCGCCACGGCCGCGCACGACGGGTGGCTGCGCATCCACTCGACGGCGATGCTGCCCGCCCCGGCGCCGACGTCCCACAGCAGCTCGCCGGGCATCGGGGCCAGGCGGGACAGGCTGACGGCGCGGACCTCCCGCTTGGTGAGCTGCCCGTCGTGCTCGTACGCGCCGTCGGGCAGCCCCGGCACCCTGGCCAGGGGCTCGGCGTCACGGGCGAGGACGCACTCGACGGCGATCACGTGGAGCGGGGACGCCTGGCCCTCCGCCCAGCCCTCCGCCGTACCCCGCCGTTCGGACTCCCGCGGGCCGCCCAGGTCCGACAGCACCGTCATCGGGCTCGGACCGTACCCGTGCCGGACGAGCAGCCCGGCGACCACCGACGGCGAGTCGGGCCCCGCGCCGAGCACGACGAGACGGCGGCCCGGCTGGAGCGCGGCGGCCAGCGCCGCGGGCGGGCGGCCCACCAGGCTGAGGACGTCCACCTGCTCGACCGGCCAGCCGAGCCGGGCGCAGGCCAGCGACAACGACGACACGTGCGGCAGCACCAGGACGCGTTCCGCGCCCAGCAGCCGGACCAGCGTCGAGCCGATGCCGAAGAACAGGGGATCTCCGCTGGCCAGGACGCACACCTCGCGGCCGGCGTACCGGTCCATGAGCGCGGGCAGCGCGGGCAGCAGCGGGGACGGCCAGGCCACCCGATCGGCCTCCGAGTCCGGGACGAGGTCGAGCTGCCGGTGGCCGCCCATGAGCACGCCGGCCGCCTCCACGGCGCGCCGCGAGCCCGGGGCCAGCCCGGCCCAGCCGTCCGCGCCGATCCCGACGACCGTGATCACACGTTGCCCAGCACGCGCGTCACCTGGATCTCCACCACCACCCGCGACGGATTGACCCGGGGCGGCTTGTACCGGGCGGCGTACCGGCGCTCCGCCTCGGCCACCTCGTCCGGCTCGGCGCGGATCACGGCCCGGCCCTCCAGCGTGGACCAGCGCCGGCCGTCCACCTGGCAGAGCGCGACCTGCGCGCCCGCCGTGCCGATGAGCCCGGCCTTGTGGGACGTGCCCGAAGTGATCACCCTGGCGATGCCCGCGGCCAGGTCCAGCGTGGCCCCCACCGGCACGACGTGCGGCGGGCGGCCGCCGGAACGGGCGGTGGCGAGCGTGCACAGGTGCCGCTCCTGCCAGAAGGCGGCGAAGGCGGCGCCCTGCTCGGCCAGGTTCACGATCCTCCTCATAGCGGTTTCGCGATGGACATCGTATATGTGCTCGTCTGGCAGACTTTGGCGGGTGAAACGGCTCCTCGTCATCGGGATCGGCGCCGGCGACCCCGACCATCTCACCCTCCAGGCGGTCAAGGCCATCGCCGCCACGGACGTGTTCTTCGTCGTCGACAAGGGCGAGGTCAAGCACGAGCTGGTCCAGCTCCGGCTCGACCTGATCGCCGAGCACGGCCGGGAGCCGTACCGGATCGCCGAGGCCCGCGACCCCGAACGCGACCGCACCTCCCCCGCCTACACCGCCGCCGTCGAGGACTGGCGCTCGCGCCGCTCGCTCGCCTGCGAAGCGCTCGTCCGCGACGAGCTGGGCGACGGCGAGACCGGCGCGTTCCTGGTGTGGGGCGACCCGGCCGTCTACGACAGCACGCTGGCCATCCTGGATGAGATCCTGGGCCGCGGGAACGTCGCCTTCGACGTCGAGGTCGTCCCCGGCATCAGCAGCGTCGCCGCCCTCACCGCCCGCCACCGCGTCGGCCTCACCCAGGTCGGCCGGCCCACGCACCTCACCACCGGCCGCCGCCTGGCCGAGCGGGGCCCCACCGCCGACGACGTGGTCGTCATGCTCGACGCCCACTGCTCCTTCACCGGCCTCGACGACTTCCACATCTACTGGGGCGCCTACCTGGGAACGCCGGACGAGATCCTGGTGTCGGGGCCGGTGTCCGAGGTCGGCGAACGCATCCGCGCGCTGCGCGATGAGGCCCGCGCCCGCAAGGGCTGGATCATGGACACGTACCTGCTTCGCCGCATCCCCCGGTAACGGTCGCCACAGCTCACGACGTACGCAAGCCGGGCGTAGCCGTGTCGTGACCAGCGGCGCCTGTCCGGCTCGCAGGATGCGCCAACGCGGCGAGCAGCCCGACAGCGCCGCCCTCGCCGAGCCGTGGACGCCGGACCGGCTGGCCGCGATCGACGAGCCGCGACCGGCCCGCTGGAGCGACCTGATCGGCGAGATCGTCCTGGTCGCATGCCTGGTCGCCGCGCTGTTCGCGCAACGGCCCGGTGCTCGCAAGGGTTCGTGTCACCAGACGCAAAGTAGCTGTGAGTAACAGGAAGCTCTCGGACGGGTTGACAAAGGGACCGTTAGCAAGCAACGCGACCTGCGGAAACGCGCTCGCCACCGTTGTCGGGGAAGCAAGCGCCGGACTCGTCCCCGAACGCCTGGACCGAAACCCGGAGGCGGGCGCCACAGCCATCACTCGCTGTGGCCTGCGGCAAAGCCCTACTTTGCCCCTGGTTACAGCGACCCGAGCGCCGGGCCTCCGAGCCCGTAGTCACCCGCAGCGACTCCCTATGCTCACGAGCAGTGTCGCGCAACAGATGATCCCCGGACCGCTTCCTTCGCGACCAAGCTCTTGGTCAGCAGGCTCTCAGGAGTGGCCGATGACCTGGTGAGGCCGGTAAGGGACCTCCAGCCGGGCCGTCTCCTCCTCGCTCAGCGACACCTCCACCGCCGCGACCGCGTCGTCCAGGTGGCTCACCTTGCTCGCCCCGACGATCGGCGCGGTCACCCCCGGTCTGCCTAGCAGCCAGGCGAGCGCGAGCTGCGCCGGCGGCAGGCCTCGCTCGGCGGCGACCGCGCGCACCACGTCGACGACGTCGAAGTCCGCGTCGGTGTACATGCTGCCGGCCAGCAGGTCGCTGCCGGATCGCACCGTGCGGCGCCGGCCGTCGCGGTGGCGGCTCCCGCTGAGCAGGCCGCGCGCCAGCGGGCTCCACGGGATGACGCCCACCCCCTGGTCCCGGCAGAGCGGGAGCATCTCGCGTTCCTCCTCGCGGTACACGAGGTTGTAGTGATTCTGCATCGACACGAACCTGGTCCAACCGGCCGTCTGCGCGGTGTGCTGCGCTTTGGCGAACTGCCAGGCGTACATGCTGGAGGCCCCGATGTAGCGGGCCTTGCCGGCCCGTACCACGTCGTGCAGGGCCTCCATGGTCTCCTCGATGGGCGTCTCGTCGTCCCAGCGGTGGATCTGGTACAGATCGACATAGTCAGTTCCCAGCCTGGTCAGCGAGGCGTCGATGGCGGCCAGCACGTGTTTGCGAGACAGCCCGCGGTCGTTGGGGCCCAGCCCCATGGGGAAGTAGACCTTCGTGGCCAGGACATAGTCGTCGCGGCGCTCGAAGAGCTTGCCGAGCAGTCGCCCGGTGATCTCCTCGCTCGCGCCGCCGGAGTACATGTCGGCGGTGTCGAAGAACGTCACACCGGCCTCGACCGCACGCCGTACGATCGGCTCGGCCGCGTCCTCTCGCAGCATCCACGCCCAGTTGTCCGGATCGCCGTACGTCATCATGCCCAGGCAGATCCGGGAGACGCGCAGTCCTGACGAGCCCAGCCTCATATAGCGCATTTAGCCTTACCTTCTTGTGAAAGTGCGGGTCTTCGCCGCTGCCGGAGGGGTTTCTCGGTGGAGCGCGACGGATGGCACCACGAGAGCGACGCCACCCCGAGCGGGGCGAGCCTGTCGAACAGGAGCACGGCGAAGGCCGGGCCGAGGTAGTGGAAGACGGCGCTTCCGGCGAAGTAGATCCAGGAAGGCGCCGCGGACAGGACGGCGCGGGGGCCGGGGAGCGGCATGACGACATCGTCGGCCAAGCCGTAATTTAGAAGAATGGTGAATCGAAGGATCCGGCCCGAGCGGACGTACGAACCGAAGAAGATCGACGCCCTCGACCTTCGTATTCTCACCGAGCTGCAGGTCGACGCGCGGGTGAGCTTCGCCGAGCTGGGACGCCGGGTCGCCCTGTCGGCGCCGGCGGTGGCCGACAGGGTGCAGCGGCTGGAGGAGACCGGGGCGATCATCGGCTATCGCGCCGAGGTCGATCCGCGGGCTCTGGGCTTTCCGGTGACGGTGATGGTGCGCATCCGCCCGGCGGTCCGGGAGCTCCAGCGCATTGCCAAGATCGCCCAGGAGGTTCCCCAGATCGTCGAGTGCTACCGGATGACCGGCGACGACTGTTTCTACTTCACGATGCACCTGCGGGCGGTCGACGAGCTCGAGCCGATCCTCGACCTGTTCACCCCGTACGGTCAGACGACCACGTCTCTCATCCACACCGCGCCCGTGCCGCGCCGCCCGCTGCCCCTGGAGTGAGCGCCTTCACGGCTCGCAGATGTAGCGAACCACGTGGGCAGGTGGCCGAGCAGGTCCTGTCCATGAGGCGGAGAGTGAGAGAAATTGCGGGAACAGGGTAGGGCCCGGGATCACGACGGCTTCCGCAGGCGTGATGCCGGCGGGCCGAGCAGTGCGATGATCGCGTCCTCGACGCTGGGATGGAGGTCCCGCGCGTCCCAGACTTCGGTGATCCGCAGCAGGCGGGCGGGCAGGCATGTCCGTCACTGCGGCCAGGTGCAGGATGCCGCCCTGCCGGCGCACCTCGCGGTGGACGCGCAGCAGGACGTGCAGGCCGCTGCCGTCCATGGGGCCCGGCGCTCGGGTCGCTGTAACCAGGGGCAAAGTAGGGCGTTGCCGCAGGCCACAGCAAGTGACGGCGCTCGCCGCCGTTGTCGGGGAAGCAAGCGCCGGACTCATCCCCGAACGCCTGGACCGAAACCCGGAGGCGGGCGCGGGGAGCCTCAGAAGTTCCGAGGGGCGCTGCCGAGGCCCCGTAGCCCCGGGCTCCCGGGTATGGCAGCCGGGGCAGGGGGCGGGCGGCAGGGACACCGGTGGCGCGCGGGAGACGTCAGCCGAACTGCCACCAGTTCATGTTGAACAGGTAGCCGCTTCCGCCGGTGAACTTCAGGTACAGGTCGCGGGTGCCGGTCGCGCCACTGACCGGACAGGACACGGTGGTCCAGGTCTGCCAGCCGCCCGTGCCCGGCACGGTGCACGTCCCGGCCGACGGGCCGTTGACGCCGTCCAGGCGTAGTTCGAGCCTGCCGCCGCTGGACGCCGAGGCGACCCGCGCGGCGAAGGTCCTGGCGCCGGCGCCGAACGCGACGCCCTTGACCTTGATGGAGTCGCCGTTCTCGATCCAGCCGACGTTCATCCCGCCTTCGCTGGAGGGCTCGGTCTCGACCCCGGACTCCCAGGCGATCGTCTCGGCCTCCTGGCGGACGTACGGGTTGAGGGTGCCCACCTGCGGCGCCCCGGACGCGGTCATGTTGATCGTCGGGATCGTGCCGCCGGAGCCGTAGGTGAACTTCTCCACGGCCACCGAACGGGTGAAGCCGCCGCCGCCCGGCAGTGCGCCGTTGTGGTAGAAGAAGTACGAGCCGCCCTGGTAGTCGACGATGCCCGCGTGGTTGGTGAAACTGCCGCCCTGCGTGGGCATGATCGTCCCTCGGTAGGTCCAGGGCCCGGTGGGGCCGGGGGCCGTGGAGTAGGCGATGAACTCCGAGCAGCACTTGGCCGCGAACACGAGGTAGTACAGGCCGTTCCGCTTGTAGACCCAGGGTCCCTCTTCGAACAGCGTCGGGCGGTTGGCGTCACCCGTCCTGGTGCCGAATCCCGCCGTGGTGAGCGGGATCTGCGTCGCGCTCCCCGAGTACGAGGTCATGTCGGCGTTCAGCTTCACGTACCAGAGCCGAGGATTGCCCCAGTAGAGGTAGGCCTGCCCGTCGTCGTCGATGAAGACCGTCGGGTCGATCTCACCGTTCTCGATCAGCGGCCGTCCGAGTGCGTCCCTGAACGGCCCGGTCGGACTGTCGGAGACGGCCACCCCGATGGCCATCCGGCCGGTCGCCCGGTTGGTCGTGGGCACGTACCAGTAGAACTGCCCGTTCCGGTAGATGGTCTGTCCCGCCCAGGCGTCGGACTTCGCCCAGCTGAAGGTGGTCAGGCTCAGCGGGGATCCGTGGTCGGTCCAGTTCACCATGTCGGCGGAGGACCAGACCCGCCACTCCTTCATGGTGAACCAGGTCGAGCCGTCCTCGTCATGGCCGGTGTAGAGGTACACCCGTCCGTTGTGCACCAGCGGCGCCGGGTCGGCGGTGTAGACGGTCTGGATGATCGGATTGTCCGCCCTGGCCGGGTGGGCGGGCAGAAGCGCCACGAGGCCGAGCAGGACCAGCACCCATACGATTCCGCGTCCGGCTCTTGTGGTGGCCGGCAACCGCAATGCCATTCTCACGATCGCTCCCGGGATGACGGGTCAGTTACGGGTCCAGCGCTGGTTGGCGCCGCCGTTGCACGACCAGATGGTCAGCTTGGTGCCGTTGGCGGTGGCGTTGTTCGGCACGTCCAGGCACTTGTTCGCCCCGACTGCGGTGATGGTGCCGTCGGCGTTGAAGCGCCACTGCTGGTTGCTCTGGCCGTTGCAGTCCCAGATGATGACGTTGGTGCCGTCGGTGGTTCCACCGTCGTACACGTCCAGGCACTTGCCGCCGTAGACGCGGAGTTCGCCGCTCGCGGTGGGCGTCCACTGCTGGTTGGCCTGGCCGTTGCAGTCCCAGATCTGCGCCTGTGAGCCGTTGGCCTGCGAGGCGCCGGCGACGTCGAGGCACCTGCCCGAGCCCACTCCCTTGATCGCGACCGCGGTGGGCTGGACGATGCCGCCTCCCGTCACGACGTACATGGCCGCCCCGTGCCCGGGGACCGGCGCGCTGATCGTCCCCGGCGAGGAGGACGTCGTGTGCGCCCACAGGTCACGCACCGAGTAGGAGGACGCCGAGCCCAGCCCCAGGGCCGCGGCGGTGGTCGAGACGGTCGCGGTCGAGGTGCCTCGGTTGAGCAGGACGACCGCGACCGAGCCGTTCTTCATCGGCTTGCGCCAGACCTCCAGGTTGCCGTTGTCGCTGATCTTGTGGCCCTGCCGCCCGCCCCAGTCCTGATTGACCGCGATGACCTCGGTGTTGGTGAGGATGGTGCGCGTGTCGGCGCTCATCGTACGGAGGTCGTTGCCGGCGATGAGGGGCGCGTTCAGCAGCGACCACAGGCTGAAGTGCGCGCGCCCCTCGGTGCCCGTCACCGAACCGACGCCGACCTCCAGCATGTCCGGGTCGTTCCAGCCCCCCGGGCCCGAGTACGACTCCAGCCCGACCTGCTGGTCCAGGATGCCCATGATGGAATTCCAGTTGGCCGCGATGTCGCCGGTGTCACGCCAGGAGTTGCCCACCGGCGTCCCCCAGGTCCACACGTTCTCCTGACCCCAGTTGCACAGGCTGTACACGATCGGGCGGCCGGCGGCGGCCAGCGCGTCCCGCATGGCCGTGTACCGCTGCTGCCCGTTCATGCCGCGGTGGTCGCCGCAGTTGTCGTATTTGAGATAGTCGATCCCCCACGACGCCCACAGGGCCGCGTCCCGCCGCTCGTAGCCCAGGCTGGCCGGGTAGCCCGCGCACGTCGTGGTGCCGGCAGAGGAGTAGATGCCGAGCTTGAGCCCTTTGGAGTGCACGTAGTCGGCCAGGGCCTTGATGCCGTTGGGGAACTTCTGCGGATCCGGCACCAGGTCGCCGCTCGCGTTCCGGCTCTTGGTGGACCAGCAGTCGTCGATGTTGACGTAGGTGTAGCCCGCCGCCGCCATGCCACTGGAGACCATGGCGTCGGCCGTCTGGCGGATGAGGCCGTCGTTGACGTTGCAGCCGAAGCTGTTCCAGTCGTTCCAGCCCATCTGCGGGGTACGGGCGAGGCCGTTCTCCAGCGCGACGGCCGGGGACGTGGCACCGCCGATCGCGACGAGGGAGCCGGCCGCCAGCAACGCGGCCGTCGTCAGGCCGAGAATTCTGCGCATTCGCTTCTCCACCTCCTGGGTGTCGTCATGAGCCGGCGCGGGTCCAGCGCTGGTTGGCGGCGCCGCCGCAGGACCAGATCTGCAGCTTGACGCCGTTGGCGGTGCTGTTGCTCGGCACGTCCAGGCACTTGTTCGCACCGACGGCGGTGATGGAGCCGTCGGCGTTGAAGCGCCACTGCTGGTTGGTCTGGCCGCCGCAGTCCCAGATGATCACGCCGGCGCCGTCGGCGGTGCTCCGGTTGGCCACGTCCAGGCACTTGCCGCCGTACACGCGCAGCTCACCGGCGCTGGTCGGCGTCCAGCGCTGGTTGCTCTGGCCGTTGCAGTCCCAGATCTGCGCCTGCGCGCCGTTGGCCTGTGACACGCCGGTGACGTCCAGGCAACGGCCCGAGCCCACGCCTTTGATCTCCGTCCCGCCGGAGGGTTCGCCCTGCGGCTGGCCGATGCTGCCGGGGACCGATTGCAGCGCCGCGTACCAGGCGGCGGCCATCTTGTCGTAACCGCCGGCGGTCGGGTGGACGCCGTCGATCAGGTCCGAGGTGGCCAACCTGCTGTGCATGTCGACCAGATGGACGTGCTTGCCGCTGTTCACCTTGCTCTGGACGATGCCGGGGATCGCCGCGTTGAAGGTGCGGGCGGCGGACTCCTGTCCGGCATTGGACAGCGGGATGATGGTCGCGACGAAGACGTCCGCGTCCGGCACGGCCGCGGTGATGTGGTCGATCAGCGTGGACAGCCGTTGCGGAGCGCCGGCCACGTTGTAGTTCTGCAGGATGTCGTTGGTGCCCAGGTGCAGCAGCAGCGTGCGCGGTGTGTACGTACGCAGCCAGCCGGTGAGGTTCGCGTCGATCTGGTCGATCCGCCAGCCTGGGTGGCCCTCGTGATCATGATCGCCCAGGCTGCCGGGCCCGTTGAACTGCGAGCCGACGAGGTCGACCGTGTAGCGGCCCCCGGCCAGGCGCTGCCACAGGCCGATCCGGTACCCGCCCGGCACCTGCGTGCCCTCGGTGATCGAGTCGCCGAGGGGCATGACCCGTACCCCGCCGTTGGACTCGGCTCCGGCGACCCCCGTCCCCATCGCCGTGCCGACCGCCAGCAACGCCGCCACCGTCAGTACGGCGGCCCGCCATCGCCTCCAGGTACGCATGCTCACCCCCTCGCCACCGGCCGCGAGCCGGGCGAGTCGGCCGATGACGCCCGCGCTGACCCGTCGCGCGGGCCGCGCATCGACCCCTCTGTTGGTTGTGACATCAGGACCTCCTGTGATCACGTTCGCTGTCGCTGACATCGCGCCGGCATCCGACGCCGGGCCGGGGCCCGCCGGACGGCGGGATCCGGCGGCGCCACCAGCCTCAGGTGCGGGTCCAGCGTTGGTTGGAGCCGCCGTTGCAGGTCCAGATCTGCAACCTGGTGCCGTTGGCGGTGCTGTTGCTCGGCACGTCCAGGCACTTGTCCGCCCCGACGGCGGTGATGGAGCCGTCGCTGTTGAAGCGCCACTTCTGGTTGCTCTGGCCGCCGCAGTCCCAGATGATCACGCCGCTGCCGTCGGCGGTGGCGCGGTTGGCGACGTCCAGGCACTTGCCGCCGTAAACGCGCAGCTCACCGGAGGCGGTGGACGTCCACTGCTGGTTGGGCTGCCCGTGGCAGTCCCAGATCTGCGCCTGGGCGCCGTTGGCCTGGGAGGCACCCGCGACGTCGAGACACCTGCCCGACCCCGCGTTCTTGACCTGGCCGCCGGGCGCCGGGCCAGGCGAGGTGCCGTCGAGTCCGAGGAAGGAGAGGGCGTAGGGGAACATGCCCGTCAACGGCAGGGAGTGGCCGTCCCCCGCGAAGCTGAGCCCCTCGACCCGCGACTGGGCTCCGGTGCCGCCGTACCGGGTGCGGGTGACGCCCGAGCGCGGGCTGTCGGTGTAGGCAGGGGTCTGGCTCACCCCGTTCAGGCCGGACCACTGCTTGATCTCTTCGCCGAAGTTGGCGTAGGCCAGTGTGGTGTCGACGGTGCCGTGCCAGAGCTGCATGCGCGGATAGGCGCCGGTGTAGCCGGGGAACATGGCGCGGGCCTGGTCGCCCCACTGCTGGGCGGTCTTGACGATCCGGCCGCCGGAGCACTCGCTGTTCCACAAGGACCCGTTGGTGGTGGCGAAGCATCCGGCCGGGACGCCGGAGAACGCCGCGGCGGCCGAGAACACGTCGGGGTACTGCGCGGCGAGTACGTTGGTCATCATCGCGCCCGAGGAGAAGCCGCTGACCACGATCTTGGCGGGGTCCACGTCGTGGTGCTGCCGGGCATAGCTGACCATCGACATGATCCCGGTGGAGTCCCCGCCGCCGTCACGTGTCAGCGCGGCCGGAGTGGACACGTCGAAGCACTGGCCGCCGCGGGTGGCCTCCGGGACCACGATGATGTATCCGTACTGGTCGGCGGCGGTGACGTAGTCGTGCCCGACGCCGTTGAACACCCCGGAGGCCGAGCCGGTGCAGTAGTGCACCATGACCAGCAGCGCCGGCCTCGCCGCCACCCGATCCGGGACATAGATGTACATGTTCAGGTTGGTCGGGTTGTTGCCGAAGCCGGTTACCCGGGTCAGCGACGCGGCTGCGGCGGGCCTGACGCCCAGCAGCACGGCGGCGGCCATCAGGAGGACGGCGGCGGTCGCCAGTGCGGCACGCGATGTCCGGGCCGTCGCGGGGCCGCGGCCGACGCGGCGGGCCAAAGGCATCATGTCCGGGTCCACTTCTGGTTGGTGCCGCCGTGACAGGTGTAGAGCTGGATCCCGGTGCCGTTGGCGGTGCCCTGGCCGACGGCGTCGAGGCACAGCCCGGACTGCACGCCCACGATGGTGCCGTCGGAGTTGACGCGCCACTTCTGGTTGTCGCCGCCCCAGCAGGAGTAGATCTGGATCTTGGCGCCGTTTCCGGTGCCTGCGGCGTCCAGGCATTTGTTGCCGTACACCCTCAGTTCTCCGGCCGAGGTCTGCGTCCACTGCTGGTTGGTGCGGCCGTTGCAGTCCCACAGCTGCACGGCGGTGCCGTCGGCGGTGCCGGCGTTGGGCACGTCCACGCAGCGGCCGGAGGCCACGCCCTTGATCTGCCCCGCGGGTGGTGGAGTCGGCGTCGTGGTGGACGACCCGCCGTCCAGGCCGAAGAAGCGGATGGCGTACGCCGCCATCCCCGGGTGGGGCAGGTCGTGGCCGGCGCCGGCGACGGTGTACGCCTCGACCTGACCGGAACCGAACACCCGCCGTGTCCAGCCGGACTGCGGGCTGTCGGTGGAGGCGGGGGTCTGGCCCAGTCCGTGGACGTCGGTCCACTGGTCGACCTCCTCCTGCAACATCGTGTACGGCAGGACGGAGTCGGCGGTGCCGTGCCAGGCCATCACGCGAGGCCGGGGCCCGGTGTAGCCGGGGTAGGCGTTCCTGACCAGGTCGCCCCACTGCTGCGGCGTCTTGTCCCCGCATCCGGCGGGCCCGAGGCAGCCGTAGGGGACACCCGAGAACGGCGCTCCGGCCTTGAACACGTCGGGGTAGGTGGCGAGCAGGTTGTTGGTCTCCATCGCCCCTGAGGAGAAACCGGTCGCGAACACCCGCTGCGGGTCACCGCCGTAGCGTTGCAGCACGTAGTTCGTCATGGAGACGATCGACACCGGGTCACTGCCTCCGCCGTGCCGCAGGGCCTCGTTCGACCACACGTCGAAGCAGTTCGACAGGCCGTTGGCGGTCTTGTTCGCCTGCGGATAGATGACGATGAAGCCGTACCGGTCTGCCAGCGAGGCGAACTCGGTGCCCTGGTGGAAGCCCGGAGCCCAGCCGTTGCAGCCGTGCATCGCCACCAGGACGCCCGGCCTGGCCGCCACCCTGTCGGGGACGTAGAGGTACATCCGCAGCCCGCCGGGATTGGTGCCGAAGTTCGTCACTTCGGTCAAGGCCGCCGCCGACGCTCCCGGAGCAGTGGTGAGGAACATGGCCAAAGTGGTGGCCGCCGCCGTGATCACAGCCGCCAGCGCGGCTCCGATGCCCGCGCGCCTTCTCCTGCGTGATTCGCCTGGTTTCATGCATCCACCTCTCGTCTGTTAGCGCTAACAAAGCGCTAACCGGTCGAGCTCTTCCGGGCCGATGGAAGGGACGGAGGGAGCAAATACGAGCCGGAACGGCGCTGTCAAGAGCGCCGTGGCGCGCGGCGACCGGAGGAGGCGGCCGCCGAGCGCGCTCACCTCGAATTATCGAGGCGGGCCGCCGAGAGCGTCACCATGAAACTTTCATCCGCCTCCCCGCGACAGGCGCTGACGAAACTTTCCGAGCATCAAGATGCACGTTGCACCTGCATAACCGAGACGGACGGCACGGGCGTAGCCGGAAATTTTCACTGCGTCCTTGACAATTTTCGGCCGCCATTCCCACACTGAGTGCCCGAGGTGGTCCCCCCTATCGGATCGGCGGTGTCCAGCACACGGACTACCGTCCCGGCGCCTGTGGTGCGCGTCCCCACCGGCGCACGGGTCGTACCCCGCACGATCCCTTCCCCATGATTCGCCTTTGGAGGCTCACACCATGCGTGTCAACGCCATGTCCCCACCGACCGCCCGGCGGCCGCGCGGCGCGCGCCGCCGGGCACTGATCACCGGCGCCTTGGGCGCACTCGGCCTGATCACAGCACTGGCGACGGCGATTCCGGCCGACGCCGCCGAGAGCACGCTCGGCGCGGCCGCCGCGCAGAGCGGACGCTACTTCGGCACCGCCATCGCCTCCGGCAAGCTCGGCGACTCCGCCTACACCACGATCGCCGGCCGCGAGTTCAACATGGTCACGGCCGAGAACGAGATGAAGATCGACGCCACCGAGCCGAACCGGGGCCAGTTCAACTTCACCCAGGGCGACCGCGTCTACAACTGGGCCGTCCAGAACGGCAAGCGCGTGCGCGGGCACACCCTGGCCTGGCACTCCCAGCAGCCGGGCTGGATGCAGTCGCTGTCGGGCAGCTCGCTGCGCCAGGCGATGATCGACCACATCAACGGCGTCATGGCCCACTACAAGGGCAAGATCTACGCCTGGGACGTGGTCAACGAGGCCTACGCCGACAGCGGCGGCGGCCGCCGCGACTCCAACCTCCAGCGCACCGGCAACGACTGGATCGAGGTCGCCTTCCGCACCGCGCGCGCCGCCGACCCGGCCGCCAAGCTCTGCTACAACGACTACAACATCGACAACTGGACCTGGGCCAAGACCCAGGGCGTCTACACCATGGTCAAGGACTTCAAGGCGCGCGGCGTGCCGATCGACTGCGTCGGCCTGCAGTCGCACTTCAACGGCAACAGCCCCTACAACAGCAACTACCGCACGACCATCCAGAGCTTCGCCGCGCTGGGCGTCGACGTGCAGATCACCGAGCTGGACATCCAGGGCGGCTCGGCCACCACGTACGCCAACGTGGTCAACGACTGCCTGGCGGTGCCGCGTTGCGCCGGCATCACCACCTGGGGCGTACGCGACAGCGACTCCTGGCTCGGCGCCAACGCCACACCGCTGCTCTTCGACGGCAACGGCAACAAGAAGGCCGCCTACACCGCCGTACTCAACGCGCTCAACGGTGGCGGCACGACACCGACGCCCGGGGGCGACGCGGGGCAGATCAAGGGCGTGGCCTCCGGCCGCTGCGTGGACGTGCCCAACGCCGGCACCGCCGACGGCACCGCCGTGCAGCTGTGGGACTGCAACGGCCGCACCAACCAGCAGTGGACGCAGACCTCGGCCGGAGAACTGAGGGTGTACGGCAACAAATGCCTGGACGCCGCAGGCACCGGAAACGGCGCCAAGATCCAGATCTACTCCTGCTGGGGCGGCGACAACCAGAAGTGGCGCGTCAACTCCGACGGCACCATCGTGGGCGTGCAGTCCGGGCTGTGCCTCGACGCCGTCGGCCAGGGCACCGCCAACGGCACCGGGATCCAGCTCTACACCTGTCACGGCGGCACCAACCAGAAGTGGACCTACAACCCCGCCACCGCGTGAGCCGCACCGGCCGGTCGCTCCGGCGACCGGCGACCCGGACCGGCTCCAGTCGCTGACCGCACCTCCGGTGCGCCCCTCCCCTCGCCGCAAGGCGCGGGGAGGGTGAGCCGCACCCGGCCGCTCGGGGTGTTCACGAGCCAGGCCGACGTGGGCTGCGGCAGGTACTCCGTAGTTCGCTCCCCGGAGCACGATCGATCGTTTCCCGGGCAGCGATCAGCCGCAAGCCCCTTCGGCGGATCCTTCAAGCGGGTCGGGTGAGCCGGCAGGCCACCACAACGTGGAAGTCCTCCACCGATCCGGCCCAAGACGAACTTCGCCGCCGGCTCACCGATCAGAAGCTGGACCGGTTGCCTGGCCAAGGTCGCGTGACGGCCACCAGCGCTCAGCGTCGTGGTCGCGGCGTGGTTGCGATGCCGGCCCCGCTCAGCCTCGCGCGCCTATTCGTCCACATTCGGATAGTTCGACTTGCGCGCCAGCCACCACCAGCCGTCACCCAGCCGGCTGCACCACCAGTAATCGTCGAACGTGGTCGCGGTGAGATCACAAGGACTTACCCGCGCGGCGTCAGGCCGGTCATAGATGTAGAGGAACATGTTCTCCGACACTTCCTCGTTCGACAGGCCCATCGTGAGAACACGTCCGGGGTAAAGCTCGATCGGCACATCCTGCGTACTGAGATGATCAAAGTGCAGGACATCGAACTCATCAGGCAGATGCACCCAACCACCCGAAGGCGTGTCCGCCGACAGCTTCCTGTCCTTGGCCAGCTGGGCCAGCGCGGCGAACTTGCCGTGATGGACCGCGAACCACGTACGCCCGAAGATCCCGTTCCAGGGCAGCACCACAACGGCGGCACACAGGACGACCGTCGCACCGGCCGCGGCATAACCGCGGATGTCACCGCGGCGGCGTATGAGTCTCTGCGCCCACCACGACGTGGAGAGCACGGCCACGACGAACGCGATCCCAAGGATCAGCTGCTCGATGATCCGATCGTAGTACTCCAGCCACAGCAGATACCGTCCGGCCACGACCACTGGCCAGCTCGCCGCCATGGTCGCGGTCAACGCATGCGATCGTTTCCCGATGACGCCTCCAGACCCGATCGGCGAGCACTGCTCCACATGAGGGCGGCCTCCCGCCAACCCGTGAATCCAACCCGCGAACTGCAACCGGCCGCATCAAACGGGACACCGCACAACCCGCGGTCCTCGGCGACGTGACAGACCTTGCACGTCGCTGTCGGTGAGGTGCAACGGACGTCCAGCGCCGGCAGTCACTCAAGCTTCGGTGAGACACCGTAGTGGTCATCAACCTTCGATGACAATGCTCAGTCTTCGCTGCGACAGGACAAGAGCCGGCGCGCCCGATGCTCCGGCGACTTCTGATCCACCGGGAATTTCCTGTTACCAAGCGGTAACTACTGTGAAACGTTCACACGTACGAGCCATCCAGAGCGATCTCCACGCGGGCAAAACTCCAGACGGGAACGCGTTCTGCCGGAAACGCCCGCTCGGCGGCAAGTGATGCCTGTTGACGCCGGGCCCGACCGTCAGATGTACTCCGCGACAACTCCTCGACACAAGTGGGCAGGCAGCTTGCAAAGATCAATGTTAGCGCTAACACCCCAAGAGCCGTAACTCCGCCCCTGACAACCACCGGTGGCCTCCAGGAAGGCCGGGCCCCCTGCGTACGCGACCTGCCACGGCCCCTCACCCCCCGATCCCCAAGGAGCTCCGCATGTCCTTGAGCCGTCGTCAGCTCTTCCAGGCCACGGGCGCGACCGCCGCGCTCACGGTCGTCGGCCAGGCAGCCGGCGCATCACCCGCCCTGGCCGCACTCCCCCAGGCCAGACCCGACATCGGCGTCTCGGCCTACGAGTTCGACCTCGGCCAGGTCCGCCTGACCTCCGGACGCCTGCTGGACAACCAGAACCGCGCTCTCGCCTACTTACGCTACGTCGACGTCGACCGGCTGCTCTACGTCTTCCGGGCCAACCACCGGCTGTCGACCGGCGGCGCGGCGGCCAACGGCGGCTGGGACGCGCCCGGCTTCCCGTTCCGATCACACGTTCAGGGCCATTTCCTGACGGCCTGGGCGCAGGCCTACGCCGTGCTCGGCGACACCACCTGCCGGGACAAGGCCACCTACATGGTGGCCGAACTGGCCAAATGCCAGGCCAACAACGGCGCCGCCGGATTCACCGCCGGCTATCTGTCCGGCTTCCCCGAATCGGACATCACGGCACTGGAGAACCGAACCCTGAGCAACGGCAACGTGCCCTACTACTGCCTCCACAAGACCCTGGCCGGACTGCTGGACGTCTGGCGGCAGACCGGCAACACCCAGGCCAGGACCGTGCTGCTGGCCCTGGCCGGATGGGTGGACGCCCGTACGTCGCGGCTCACCTCCAGCCAGACGCAGGCCATGCTCGGCACCGAGTTCGGCGGCATGAACGCCGTGCTGACGGACCTGTACCAGGCGACCGGCGACTCCCGCTGGCTGGCCACGGCCCAGCGGTTCGACCACGCGGCCGCCTTCAACCCGCTCGCCGCCGGCCAGGACCAGCTCAACGGCCTGCACGCCAACACCCAGGTGCCCAAGTGGATCGGAGCGGCCCGCGAGTACAAGGCGACGGGCGCCACCCGGTACCGCGACATCGCCGCCAACGCCTGGTCCATCACGGTCGGCGCGCACACGTACGTGAACGGCTCCAACAGCCAGGCCGAGCACTTCCGCGCCCCCGGCGCGATCGCCTCCTACCTGACCAGGGACACCGGCGAGGCGTGCAACACCTACAACATGCTCAAGCTGACCCGGGAGCTGTGGCTGCTGTCCCCGAACCGGGCCGACTACTTCGACTACTACGAGAACGCCCTGCTCAACCACCTGCTCGGCCAGCAGAACCCGGCGGACGCCCATGGGCACGTCACCTACTTCACCCCGCTCAACCCCGGCGGACGGCGAGGCGTCGGCCCGGCCTGGGGCGGCGGCACCTGGAGCACGGACTACGGCTCGTTCTGGTGCTGCCAGGGCACCGGGATCGAGACCAACACCAAGCTGACCGACTCGATCTATTTCCACAACGGCACCACGCTGTACGTGAACCTGTTCGTGCCCTCCACCCTCGACTGGAGCGCGCGCGGCATCACGATCACCCAGACCACCTCCTACCCGGCCGGCGACACCACGTCGCTGCAGGTCACCGGGAACGCGAGCGGATCGTGGACGATGCGCGTCCGCATCCCGGCCTGGACCCAGGGCGCGACGATCAGCGTCAACGGGGTCCAGCAGAACATCGCGACCACGCCGGGCAGCTACGCCGACCTCACCCGGACGTGGTCCTCCGGCGACACCGTCACCGCGCGCCTGCCCATGCGGGTGATCATGAAGGCCGCTGATGACAACCCCGGCGTGCAGGCCGTCACCTACGGTCCGGTCGTGTTGTCGGGCGACTACGGCGACACCGGCCTGTCGTCGGCCCCGGCCCTGAACCCCTCGTCGATCACCCGGACCAGCACCTCCTCCCTGACCTTCACGGCCACGGCGGACGGCGCGCCGGTGCGGCTCGGGCCGTTCCACGAGGCGTACGACCACAACTACGTCGTCTACTGGAACACCCAGGGCGCCGCCGCCACGGCGAGCTTCCGGCTGGTCAACGCGGCCAGCGGGCTCGTTCTCGGCATCCAGAACATGTCCACCGCCGACGGCGGCCCCGCCCTCCAGTGGACCGACAACGGCACCGCCGACCACGACTGGGTCCCGGTCGCGGACGGCAACGCCCTGCGGTTCCGCAACGTGCACAGCGGCAAGGTGCTCGGCGTCGAGAACATGTCGGCCGCCGACAACGCCCGGGTGCTCCAGTGGGGCGACACCGGCACCGCCGACCACCGCTGGACGGTCACCGACGTCGGCGACGGCTCGGTCAAGATCCGCAACGTCAACAGCTCCAAGCTGCTCGGCGTCCAGAACGGCTCGACCGCCAACGGCGCCCAGGTGGTCCAGGTCCCCGACGACGGCAGCCCGGACAACCAGTGGCGGTTCGTGCCGAACGGCGCGCGGCGCATCCAGAACGTGGGCACCGGGATGGTGCTCGGCGTCACCGGCATGTCCACGACCGACGGCGCGCTCGTCGTCCAGTGGGGTGACACCGGCACCGCCGACCACCTGTGGACCGCGATCGTCGACACCGGCGGCCACCTGCGGCTGCGCAACTCCAACAGCCAGAAGGTGCTCGGCGTGGAGAACATGGGCACCGCCGCCGGGTCGCGTGTCGTGCAGTGGACGGACAACGGCACCGCCGACCATCGCTGGCGGCTGCGCCACGGGTCGGGTGCCGCCTTCCGCGTCCAGTGCGCCAACGGCGGCCGGGTCCTCGGGGTGGCAGGCACATCCCAGGGCGCGCAGGTCGTGCTCGCCGACGACGACGGCTCGAACGACAATCTCTGGAGGTTCATGTGAGGCGCGTCCTCGCGGCTCTGTCGGCCCTGCTTCTCGTGGTCGTGGCACTCACCGCTCAGGAGGCGTCGGCCGCGACGGTCGACACCGGCATCTGGTACGTCCTGGTCAACCGCAACAGCGGCAAGGCCCTGGACGTCTACAACCTGTCCACCGCCGACGGCGGCCGCATCACCCAGTGGACCAGGAACAACCAGAACCAGCAGCAATGGCAGTTCGTCGACTCCGGCGGCGGCTACTACCGGATCAAGTCCCGCCACTCCGGCAAGGTCCTGGACGTCTACAACTTCTCCACCGCCAACGGCGGCGCCGTCGTCCAGTGGGCCGACGGCAACGGCACCAACCAGCAGTGGAAACTCGCCGACAGCCCCGACGGCCACGTACGCCTGATCAACCGCAACAGCGGCAAGGCCCTGGAGGTCCAGGGCGCCTCCACCGCCGACGGCGCCAACATCGTCCAGTACGACGACTGGGGCGGCGCCAACCAGCAATGGCAGCTCGTCCCGGTCACCGGCGACGGCGGCTACACCAACCCGGTCGTCTGGCAGGACTTCGCCGACGGCGACATCATCCGCGTCGGCGACGCCTACTACTACTCGGCCTCGACCATGCACTACTCGCCCGGCGCGCCGATCCTGCGCTCCTACAACCTGGTCGACTGGGAGTACGCCGGGCATTCGGTGCCGCGGCTCGACTTCGGCTCCGGCGCCTACGACCTCAACGGCGGCCGGGCGTACGTCAAGGGCATCTGGGCCTCGACCCTGAACTACCGGCCCAGCAACAGCACCTACTACTGGATGGGCTGCGTCGAGTTCAACCGGACCTACGTCTACACCGCCTCCGCCGTGGACGGCACGTGGACCAAGCGCTCACAGATCAACAACTGCTACTACGACGCCGGCCTGCTGATCGACTCCGACGACACCATGTACGTCGCCTACGGCAACAGCGCCATCAGCGTGGCCCAGCTCTCGGCCGACGGCCTCAGCCAGGTACGCACCCAGCAGGTGTTCCAGACTCCGAGCAACGTCGGCACCCTGGAAGGCTCCCGCTTCTACAAGCGCAACGGCTACTACTACATCTGGCTGACCCGCCCCGCCAACGGCCAGTACGTGCTCCGCTCCACCTCGCCGTGGGGCCCGTACGAGATGCGCCAGGTCCTGCTCAACCTGCCCGGCCCGATCTCCGGCGGCGGCGTCCCGCACCAGGGCGGGCTCGTCCAGACCCAGAACGGCGACTGGTACTACATGGCGTTCGTCGACGCCTACCCCGGCGGACGCGTCCCGGCGCTCGCACCGATCACCTGGACCGGCGACTGGCCGACCGTGCAGACCGTCAACGGAGGCTGGGGAGCCACCTACCCCAAGCCGAACATCCAGACCAGCCGCACCGTGTCGTCCATGACCGGCCCGGACACCTTCACCTCAGTCGCGCTCGGCCCTCGCTGGGAGTGGAACCACAACCCCGACACCGGCCGCTTCTCCACCGGCAACGGCCTGCGCCTGCAGACCGCGACCGTCACAGGCGACCTCTACAACGCCCGCAACACGCTGACCCACCGCATCCAGGGCCCGTCCTCCACGGCGACGATCGAGCTCGACTACTCCCAGATGGTCAACGGCGACCGCTCAGGGCTGGCGATGCTGCGCGACCAGTCGGCCTGGATCGGCGTCAAACGCGACAACGGCGTCAACCGGGTCGTGATGACCAACGGCCTGACCATGAACGGCTCTTGGCAGACCACCGGCACCGGCACCGAGGCGGCGGGCGCGAACATCTCGGGCGGCCGGATCTGGCTACGGGTCAACGCCGACATCCGGCCCGGCTCCGGCAGGCAGGCCCGCTTCTCCTACAGCACCGACGGGAGCACCTTCACGAGCCTCGGCCCGGCCTTCACGTTGAACAACGCCTGGCAGTTCTTCATGGGCTACCGCTTCGGGATCTTCAACTACGCCACCCAGTCCCTGGGCGGCGCGGTCACCGTACGCCGCTTCGACCTCACCACCCCCTGACCGAAAGGCGCAGACGTGAGATTCAGATTCCTGACCGTCCTGGCGACGGTGGCCACCTTACTGGCGAGCCAGTTCGTCGCCACACAGCCCGCCGACGCGGCCACCGTCGACACCAACGCCTGGTACGTCCTGGTCAACCGCAACAGCGGCAAGGCCCTGGACGTCTACAACCTGTCCACCGCCGACGGCGGCCGCATCACCCAATGGACCAGGAACAACCAGAACCAGCAGCAATGGCAGTTCGTCGACTCCGGCGGCGGCTACTACCGGATCAAGTCCCGCCACTCCGGCAAGGTCCTGGACGTCTACAACTTCTCCACCGCCAACGGCGGCGCCATCGTGCAATGGGCCGACCTCAACGGCAACAACCAGCAGTGGCGGCTGACCGACAGCTCCGACGGCCACGTACGCCTGATCAACCGCAACAGCGGCAAGGCCCTGGAGGTCCAGGGCGCCTCCACCGCCGACGGCGCCAACATCGTCCAGTACGACGACTGGGGCGGCGCCAACCAGCAATGGCAGCTCGTCAAGGTCGACGGCGGCACCCAGAACCCGGGATGCGATCTTCCGTCGGCGTACCGCTGGAGCTCGACCGGCGCGCTGGCGACCCCGAAGTCCGGCTGGGTCTCCCTCAAGGACTTCACCGTCGCCCCCTACAACGGCAGGCACCTCGTCTACGCCACCACCCACGACACCGGGACGAAGTGGGGCTCGATGAACTTCAGCCCCTTCACCAACTGGTCCGACATGGCCTCGGCGAGCCAGAACGCCATGTCCTCGGGCACCGTCGCGCCCACACTGTTCTACTTCGCCCCGAAGAACATCTGGGTACTCGCCTACCAGTGGGGCGGAACCGCCTTCTCCTACCGCACCTCCAGCGACCCCACCAACCCCAACGGCTGGTCAGCCCAGCAGACACTGTTCTCCGGCAGCATCTCCGGCTCCGGCACCGGCCCCATCGACCAGACCCTCATCGGCGACGACACGACCATGTACCTGTTCTTCGCCGGCGACAACGGCAAGATCTACCGGGCCACCATGCCCATCGGGAACTTCCCCGGCAGCTTCGGCACCACCTCGACCGTGGTCATGAGCGACACGACGAACAACCTGTTCGAAGCCGTCCAGGTCTACAAACTCCAGGGCCAGAACCGCTACCTCATGCTCGTCGAGGCGATCGGCGCCCAGGGCCGCTACTTCCGCTCCTTCACCGCCACCAGCCTGAACGGCACATGGACACCACAAGCCGCCACCGAGGCCAACCCCTTCGCCGGCAAGGCCAACAGCGGCGCCACCTGGACCAACGACATCAGCCACGGCGAACTGATCCGCACCAGCGCCGACCAGACCTTCACCGTGGACCCCTGCAACCTCCAACTCCTCTACCAGGGACGCAGCCCCAGCTCCGGCGGCGACTACGGCCTCCTGCCCTACCGGCCGGGCCTCCTGACACTCCAGCGCTGAGCCTGCTGAGCGCGGGTTGATCGTCCCGCGCACATCGAGACGGCCTTGAGCGATCACGCCCGGTACCGAGCCACCGGTGATCGCTCAAGGCCGTGGGGCGCCTCAGCCGGCGGCCACCCCGGGCGGCGCCCCCAGGACCGGCGGCCTCACCACACGCGGGCGGGCCGCGGATGCGCGGGAACGACGCACCCGCCCCCTCCTCCAGCCCGGTCATGACTCCTGTCATGTGGAGCCGATGACAGCCGGGACTTCTTCATCGGCGGGCCGGACGGCATGACCATGGTTCCCGGCTCCCCGGATGCCCCCGGAGATGATCCGGAACGAATCAGGGCGGCGTGCCGCCCGAGGCGCCTTCGGGTGAGGCCCGCTTCCAGGTGGGAGATGCTCAGCCCGTCGGTGGAGAGTTCTTCGTTCCGATGTCTGGCCGGTCCGCCGCACCTCTGGGATGATCTCGAAGGTCTGTTCCCACTGAGCCAAGGGGCCCTGCTTGAACACCGGACGGCCCCCGACCACGGACCTGCGCGAGCACTACCGGCGACTGAGGGACAGCACGCAGTGGCTCGACGTGGGCATGTGCTGGACGGTGGTGGTCCCCGACGACGGGCGAGCGTTCACCTTGGACCAGGTCGCCACCCGGCTCGCCGGGACCGCGCGCTACCGACTGCATGAGCCGGCGACGCTCGACGCCATCGGGCCACCCGAACATGACGCCTACCCCGTGCTCGTCGGCCGGTTCGGCTCGGCCACCGTTCTGTTCGAGTGGGACCGCCTCGGGACGGACCCCGCCGTGCTCCGGCGGCTCAGTGAGGGAGCACGCGTCTACAGCGCCTGGTGGAACGTCAACGCCAACAACCTGCTGAGCTTCGCGGCCGGAGGTGAGCACCTCCTGGCGATCGACGCACTCTTCCCCGGGCGCCAGGAAAACCATGCCGGTCTGGAACGATGGCCCGAACTGCAGGCGATGACGGACTTCTTCACCGCGCCGCACCCCAGTTTCGAGACCGCCCTGCGCCCCCACCGCCTCCTCGCCGCCGTCGAGCGGTCCGCAGCCGGTGGGATCGTCCAGAAAATCTCCTGACCCGCCCGGCGCGGACGCACACCGGCGCCGGTGGGGGCAGGGCGGCATGAGCCTCAGACGGAGTGGCGCAGTTCCAGCAGACCTTCGGCGATCCTCGCCACGCCCTCGGCGATCACGTGTTCGTCCGCGGTGAGGCTGATCCGGAAACAGCGATTGGCGTGGGGCGCCGCCGAGGCGGTCGACATCGGCTTGCCGAAGAAGTGGCGACCGGGGACGACGAAGACCTTCTTGGTCTTCATCAGCCGATAGAGGGCCATGTCATCGAACCAGTCGTGGTCGATCCACAACCAGCAGAACATCCCGCCCTCTCCCGCGTGCAGCCGCCAGTTGACGGAATCCGGCAGGAGATCGGCCAGCAGGCGCTCGGCGTAGAGGCGACGGGCTCGGTAGAACGGGCTGATCACCGAGGTGGCGAGCCGGTCCAGCAACCCTGAGGACAGCGCCCTGGCCGCCACCGCCTGCATGAGCTGCGGAGCGTGCAGGACGGAGTTGGCCATGAACGACACCATCGCCCGGATGTATCGGGACGGCCCGATCGCGAAGCCGATGCGTTCGGCAGGCAGGCCCGCCTTGGACAGGGTGAAGCAGTTGATCAGGTGTTCGTCCCACTGCGGCGCCACCCGGGAGGCGGCGACGCGGGGGAAGGGGGTGCCGTAGGCGTGGTCGACGATCAGCGGCACGTCACGGCGCCGTGCCACGTCGATCAGCCGGGCGAGCTCGTCGCCGTCGATGCTACGGCCGGTCGGATTGCTCGGGCTGGACAGGAGAAGCATGCCGATCTCGGGGCATCGTTCCAGCGCCTCGAAGTCGAAGGCGTAGCGAAAGGACCTGTCGCCTGTCAGCTCGACCTCGGGGGCGATGCCGGTCACGCCGTCGGGGTCCGTGGACAATCCCAGGTAGCCCGGGTAGTCCGGTGTCATGGGCAGGACCAGCCGCTGGAACGAGCCGTCCGCGACCTGGCCGGCGAACAGCGCGGTGGCGATGAAGAAGAGCATCTGGCTGCCCGGTCCCACCACGACGTTGTCCGCTGTCAGGTCCCAGCCGTAGTGGGCGTTGAAGTACGCGACGATCTCCTCGACCATGGCGGGCATGCCGCGCGAAGGTCCGTACCGGCTGCTCGTCCAGGCGAAATCCTCTGCCACGACCGTTGCGGTCAGGTCCTTCCAGGCGTCTATGACCTCTTTGATCTGGGCGGGGTTGCCGATGCTCAGGTTCAGCCAATCCGATGCTCCAGAGGCGGTGGAGGTCGCGACGTCCTCCATGATGCTGCGCAGGCCTGACATGTCGGACATCTTCTGGCCGCTCCGCGATAACTTCATTCTTGCGTGTCCCTTCTCGGGGCCGGCCAGACACCGGCGCATATCCCCGGTTTCTCGTGGTCACGTGAGTCCACCGCATTCGCCGTCGCCGCACAAGGCGGTGACGGCGTGCGCCGGCAGGTTCGTGGTCTTGTGACAGGAGGCCGGGTCGCAACACTCCGCCGTACGGACCAGGCACGCGAATCACGGCGGACGGGGACGGCCGGATATGGCAAGGGCGAGCCGGACGCGAACCACTGGGCCGAGTCGACTACGAGATCCCCGACCCATCTGATCACCGCCCGGTGCGCCTGTTGATCAGGGGATGTACACCTCGTAGTAGAAGCCCGGCAGATAAGGGCCACCTCCGCGGAACCAATGACAGTAGACGAGCCCCGTGTACTGACCGGTCTGTGCGGCGTCCTCGAAGGCGAGATCGCAGGCGGCCAGCGTCTGGTAGGGGCCCTGTAGGTACCAGTCCGGTGTCGGCCAGCCCACGGCGGTCACCGACTCGGCGGTCTGAGCGGCGGCGAAGGCGGGTGCGGCCCCAGCCAGAACACCGACGCTTCGTCAGGCATCCGGCGTAGACGCCCTTCTCCGCCAGCGCCGCGTTGAGCGTCACGGCGTAGTTGCGCAGCGCCGCCGACGACAACGCCAGACCGCCGAGTGCGGGCATCGGCAGGACGGCGCTCAGCCCGCCGGCGAACAGCAGGCCGCCCTCTCCTCTCTCGATCATCCCGGGCAGCACACTGCCGACCGCGTCGATCGCCGGGTACACCATGTCCATCGCCTCCCGGGTGTCCGCGGCGGTGGTTTCGGTGATCGACCGGCGGGGCGCGTCCAGGTCGGTGGACGCGGCCCCGTAATAGAGCACGTCGATCCCGCCGAACCGCTCGGTGACGGCGTCCAGCGCGGCGAGCAACCTGTCGCGGTCGCGCACGTCGGCGGCGAAGGACGCGGCCTTCCCCACCCGCGAGTCACTCCTCGGCGCGGTGCTGCCCCAGCGGCTCGCCGCCCTTGACGACATCATCACGACGGCGCCGGCCGACCCCGACCCCTGGGCGGGGTTCGTCGGCTTCCTCGAAGGGCTGTTCACCCTGCACGCCGAGGACCACAGCCTCAACGACGCCCTGGCCGAGAGCTTCTCGCCCAGGGATCGGCCCGGCGTGCGGGCCGATCCCTCATGTAGACCCCGGCCACCGCAAAAAGGAATCGGCCCCTCCCAGAAGGCAGTGCGTCTTGGATACTGGTGCCGAGGAGGGGAACATGACCGCTGTCAGGCGTCTGGTGACGTTCGTCGACGTCGACGACCAGGCGGCCGAGACCGTCACGGTCTCGGCGCGTCACGAGGCGGAACTCCTCGACGGGACGCGGGTGCTGCTCCTGGACGACCGGGGGTGGAGCTCTTCCCAGCGCTGGGCCGCGACGTCGGCATCCGAGATGCAGGAGACGGCGCGGGTGGTGGTCGGGCCCGACGAGCCGTTCAGCGGCCGTTCCGCGCAGGACATGGAGGCAGACCATTGGGCCGCGCTGCAGCAGATCGCTCAACGGCAGGGGGTCACTGCCGACGCGGCCGAACTCAGGCGGCTGCCGCACGACGTGGTGCTCAGCCGGCAGGTGCTCACGCGCATCGGCGGCACCCCGGACACCGGCCCCACGACCGGCGAGAACGTCTGACACCGCGCTGTCGCGCCGCCGAGCACCAGGACGACCGCCCCCCTACGTGGCCCCGAGCGGCCCAGGACGTCCGCGTAACGGCGACAGACGGACGGGGTTCAGCCTGATCTGGCCGCAGCCGGTTGCCCGCAGGGTCCGCGACCCCGGGTCGATGGCGGGAATGAGCAATCGGCCCACCGCCTTTACAACGTAGATTATTTAGCAGCTTCACAGGCCGATGTTGGTCTTGGCGCCCATGTAGCTTCCAGCTCCCGGCCATCCGGCCTGGGCCAGTTCGACGAATCGGTCGGTGAACCCGAGCTCGGGCAGCTCGGTCAGGGGTACGAACTTCACGCCGCGGATCGGGGTGGTGTCGGCGCCCGCCGCGGTGGCGCCGACGGTGCCGCCGGTGCGGGTGGCCTCGAACGTCATGTGCAGGACGTGGGTGTCGCCGCCGGGCAGGTGGTCGCACACGTAGAGCAGCCGGCCCACGCCGACCTCGACACCGGTCTCCTCGCGCATCTCCCGCATGAGCGCGTGGCCGATGGGCTCGCCCGGTTCGACCTTTCCGCCGGGCAGGGACCACGAGCGGCCGGAGTCGGCGTCCTGGTCGAGAAGGAGGATCCGGCCGTCCTCGATGACCACGCCGGTGACTCGTACCTGCATCACCTGCGCACGGTACCTCGGCTGCCGGGGCCGGGCGGGGGACGCGCCATCCGCCCAAGGAGTGGCTGCCGATGGAGGGCAGGCCCGGGATCGTACGGCTGCTGGAGGGGATCTGCTGCTCTCACGGCGGGAAGGCCGGCGCGGGTGGTGGACGCGAACGCAGGGACCGCTCGCCGCGTCCACCACTGACGGGGGCTACACACCGGAACAATAACATGTACAGTCAGTAGGGAATGTGGATTATGGCCGCGGGCCGCCGGCACGTGACAGGAGGACTTCCCCCATGAGCGTCACCGACCAGCTGATCGCCAACTCCGAACGCTACGCCGCCGCCTTCGACTCCGGCGACCTGCCGCTGCCGCCCGCCCGGGGCGTGGCCGTGGTGGCCTGCACGGACGCCCGGCTCAACGTCTACGGCCTGCTCGGGCTGCGCGAGGGCGACGCGCACGTGATCCGCAACGCCGGCGGCGTCGTCACCGCGGGCGAACGTCGCAGCCTGGCCATCAGCCAGCGCCTCCTGGGCACCCGCGAGATCATCCTCATCCACCACACCGACTGCGGCATGCTGACGTTCACCGACGACGGCTTCAAGAACGCCATCTACCAGGACGTCGGCGTCAAGCCCGACTGGTCCGCCGAGGCGTTCCAGGACCTGGAGGCGGACGTGCGCCAGTCGGTCGGACGCATCCAGGCCGACCCGTTCATCCCGTACAAGGACTCCGTCCGCGGGTTCGTCTACGACGTCGCCACGGGCCGGTTGAACGAGGTCAAGCCGGACGCCGCGGGAGTAGCCGGCGACTGACGACCGCCCCCTCTTCGACCACTGCCGCGTCACTGTGGCGGCGGGGCGATCGGATGCGGGTCCGCACCGGCGCGCGCTTTCCGGCGGCCGGAGAGGGTGGGAAATGTTCGGAATGGGGATGCGGTCGCTAAGGCTGCTCGCCGGAACGGCCCTCACGATCCGTGGTGGCTGCTCACCCAGTTCGCGTCCACCGGCTCGCGGGGCGGGCGGGCCGGCGAGCGCCGCAGTCGGTCTTCTACTCGTAGACCTCGCTCCGGTTGTTGACGATCTCGTCCAGCAGGGCGGTGGTGTCGGAGTACCGGCCCGCTGTCGTGCTGTTGAGCGGCTCGGTGAGGGTCGCGAAGGCGTACCTCACCGCTTCACCGACCGTACGCACCCCAAGTCCGCGGGAGAGCGCGGAGTCGATGCGGGTGGAGGCGTTGATCTGCCGCGCGGCCAGGTCCAGCAGCGTCGCCAGGAGCTGGAACCGCACCGGGCCCGGTTGCGGGCCACCCGCGTTCAGGACGGCTCCCGCCTCGGAGTTGTCCAGTTCCCCGTCGGCGGAGGCGTCGAACCGCTGATCGGTGGCTTGGACCCGGGCCAGTAGCTCCCAGGTACGAGCCTGCGGGTGGGTCTTCCAGTAGCCGTGCTAGCGCGGATCACGCGTCGGCGCGACCTCGGTGACCGTGGTGCTCGCGGAGGCGGTGACCGGGGGGAAGGTGCAGCCCTTGGCGTTGCCGTACACCACGGAGGCCGTGTCGGTCAGGCGCGCGCCGGCCGTGTGCAGCAGGCCGGGTCTCGCCGTGAACCGCACGGCCAGCTCCTTGCCGCCGGCCAGGGCCTCCTGCGACCAGGTCAGGGTGGTCGTCCCGTCCGGGTTGCGCGTGACCTTGCTCGGCCTGGGACCGGGTCCCCGGTCCAGGGCCTGGCTGTAGTACACCTCGGCGGGCAGCGTGTCGGTGAGCGTCACCCCGGTGGCGGTGCCGCTGCCGACGTTGGCGACCCGGAGGTCGATCTTCATCTCCTCACCGGCGTTCACCGTGGCGGGCGCGGTCTTCTCCAGTGTGAGCCGGGGCGCGTGGACCCTGGTCGTGGCCTCAGCCGTGTTGTTGCCGGTGTTCGCCTCGGCCCCGCCTCCCTCGTCCGTCGCGGTCGCCGTCGCCTTGTTGGTCAGTACGGCCGCGTCGGCGGTTTCGCACGGGATCGCGTAGGTGAAGGTCTGCGTACTGATGCCTTCCTCCCCGAGGTAGGGCACCTGCCGCTTCTGGACCGGGCCGGTGGGCGGAGTGTCGGCGACCTCGATCGAGGCTGCCGTCCCCGAGCCGGTGTTCTCCAGCTTCACCTGGTAGGTGAGGGTGTCGCCGGGTTCGGCGTCCGCCTTGTCCACGCTCTTGGCGACCTCGACGTCGGGGTCGAAGCGGTTGAAGAAGGCCATCTCCTGCTGGATCACGGAGCTGAAGTCGAGCTCTCTGCCGCCGGAGCCGCCCGTCCCGGCGCAGGCCGGTGAACCGGCCGGGTAGTCGCTGCAGGCCCAGCCCCTGGCGTCCGGAGACCCGGGCCCCCTGAACCTGATCGCCGCCCAATCGTCGTGATCCTGCAAGGTGGTCAGCCCGTCCCTACCGTTGATGTTCTGGGGGATCCCCGCGGTCTCGAAGACGGGGGCGTTGGTGCCTGGGGTGGTGCTGTCGTTCCAGTTGAGCGGACCGTTGCCGCGTCCGGATCTGAGGAGCCGCGGCCCGGTGGGGGCCCGGCGGTTGTCGGTCCACCAGAAGGTGAAGTCGGTGCCGTCGGAGATCCCGTTGTTCTCCAGGAGGCCGCTCTCGACCAGCGGGGGCAGCCGTCCGTCCGAGAAGCCCAGCCGTACAGCGCCCTTCTGCCACTCGCGGAAGTGGTCGACCAGCAGCGGCGGCGGGCCGTTGGGGATGCCCGTCTGGAAGAAGTAGTTCATGACGCTGAGGTAGTTGGGCTTGTAGTGCTCGTTGGTGTTGCCGCCGTGGCGCAGGGCCAGTGCGTGCCCGAGCTCGTGCAGGAGGGTGCCGGCCTGGTCCACCTCGGTCCCGACCCTGGCGTCGGCGTCCCCCGTGCCGGGGGTGAGCACCTGAAGGTCCGTCGGGTGCCCGCTGGTCGAGTCGCAGCGGCCGTTGTCGCCGACGAGGATCTGGTCGCCGTCGATGACGTCGTCGCCTGAGCGGGTGGTCTGGAGCATGGCGTCCCCTCGGTAGTCGAGACCGAAGTCCGCGACGCAGATGAGCCTCCACGTGCCGAGGGTGACGATGAAGTCCTTGTTGTTGTCCCGGGTGGGCTCGCAGCACTCGCCGGAGCTGCCGGGGTCGTTGAAGGTGCTCCCGTTCTCGGTGCGGGTGAGGTCGTGAGCGAAGATCGTGTAGTGCGCGTAGGGCGCCAGCTCCGGCGGCAGGTCGGCGGCGCGGGCGGCGCGGAAGTCGGCGTTGTTCTCCAGCCCCATGAACCTCTGGTGCGGGATTCGCACGCCCGGCCTGTGGATGAAGCCGATGCCGTCTCGCCGGGTCCCTCCGGGATAAGGACAGGGGTTCGTCGCCTTGAGCGGGGACGCGTCGAGCACGTCGCGGACGAGCGTGACCGCGCCCGGTTTGATCTCGTGGGAGTGCCTGGTGGCCGGGGTGGCGTCGGCCATGAAGTCGGTCTGCAGGATCAGGTTCTTCCGGCACGGATCGGCGCCCATCGCGGGAAGGTCCGCGACCATCGTGCCCGTCCGGTCGCGGACGCCGTGGATCTCGACGGTGTCCGGGATGCCGTCCGCGTCGACGTCGTTGAGGACGCTGATGCCGAGCCGGGTGATCCTGCCGTCGTTGGCCAGCGGATATCCGTGGTCGCCGCCGCCCTCGACGCAGCTCTGCCCCTTCGGCAGGCCGTTGGAGTGCGTGCAGGGCCTGCCGTACACGAAGGAGTCGTCATCCCCGGTCAGGGCGCCCGTCCTGAAGTTGTAGACGAGGTTCAGTTCGAGGTCGTTGTCCTTGGGGCTGATGTCCATCCGGTCGTCCTCGGTGTTCAGCCCGGAGTCCCAGTCCCACATCGCCACCGTGATGTCCACGGTGTCCTTGTCGCCGGGCAGGCTCGCGTCGGTGAACACCCAGCCGTTCGGCGCCTCGGGCAGGCCCAGCGGCTCGAACTCGTCGTCCTCGATCCTCGGTCCGGTCTCCACCGGGCCGTCGCCGATCTGCACTCTGGGGAAGTAGTCCCCGTCCCCCAGGCCGCCGCCGTCCGGGTCCTCGACCTGGAAGAGGTAGTCGATGGAGAAGGTCAGCGAACGGTTCGGGGCCGCCGCCGCCGCGGACGGCATGGCCAGCGCGGGGGTGATGGATAGCAGCAGCGCTCCGAGCGTGCCGATCATCCACCCCCGGCGCCGGGTTCGCGCTCCACGTTTCACAAGGGTCGCCATGAAGCGCATGGTCCTCCGGACGGGGACGAGGGCGCCTGAGTAGCCCCTACTCAATCCCGTTCACGACGGACGATCCCGCGCGTAGGGTTCGCTGGAGCGACCGTCAGGACGGCATCCGCTCCCTGCGCCGGGCTGCGGCGGCCACGTTGACCGGCATCCGGCCGAAGATCAGACCGTGGAAGGGCGAGATCGCCCACCAGTACAGCTGGCCGAGCAGTCCGTGCGGATGGAAGACGGCACGCTGCGTGTAGATCGTCCGGCCGCCGGAGCGTGTGACGCCGAGCTCCAGCCAGGCCAGTCCGGGCAGCCGCATCTCGGCGCGCAGCCGCAGCAGCCGTCCGGGAAGCACCTCCTCCACCCGCCAGAAGTCGATCGAGTCGCCCACCCGCAGCCGGGCCGGATCGCGCCGGCCGCGCCGCAGCCCCACCCCGCCCACCAGCCGGTCGGCCAGGCCCCGCAGCTGCCACGCCATCGGCAGCGAGTACCAGCCGTTACGGCCGCCGATGCCCTCGATCACCTGCCACAACGCCTCCGGGCTCGCCTGCACGGCCAGGCTGCGATCGTCCACGAACAGGCTGCCGCCCGCCCAGTCGGGATCGGTGGGCAGCGGATCGCTCGGCGCGCCCGGTGTGGACGCCGAGGACCAGCGCGTCGCGACATCGGCCTCCTTGATCTTCATCAGCGCCAGGGACACCGCCTGCCGGAAGCCGACCAGCCCGCCCTCGGGATCCGGTACGTGGCGGACGATGTCGTGCTCGCCGCACACGGCCTCGTTGCGCAGCGACTCCACCAGCGGACGGGCGATGCTCGCGGGGACCGGCGTGACCAGCCCCACCCACAGGCTCGACAGCCGGGGGGTGAGCAGCGGCACCGGAATGATCAACCTGGGCGGCAGCCCGGCGACCGCGGCATAGCCATGCATCATGTCGGCATACGTCAGAACGTCGGGCCCGCCGATGTCGAACCCCCGGTTGACCGTCCCCGGCACCCGCGCCCACGCGACCAGATAGCGCAGCACGTCCCGCACCGCGATCGGCTGCGTACGGCTGCGCACCCAGCGCGGCGTCGTCATCACCGGCAACCGTTCGGTCAGGTATCGAAGCATCTCGAACGAGGCCGACCCCGACCCGATGATCACCGCGGCACGCAGCACCACCGCCGGCACCACGCCCCGCAGGAAGATCTCCCCCACCTCGGCCCGCGACGACAGGTGCGGCGAAAGCCGCTCGTCCGCTGTCAACCCGCCCAGATAGACGATCCGCCGCACGCCCGCCTCGGCCGCCGCGGCCGCGAACGTGCGCGCCGCCAGCCGGTCCCGCTCGGCGAACCGGCCACTCGTCCCCATCGCGTGGATCAGGTAGTACGCGACCTCCACCCCGTCCAGCGCCCGGCGCGCGCGGTCGGCGTCCGTGGCGTCGGCCTCGACGACCTCCACCCGTTCCGCCCACGGAAGGTCGCGCAGGCGTGCGGCCGAGCGCACCATGCATCGCACTTCATGACCGGCGGCCAGCAGCTCAGGGGCCAGCCGCCCGCCGATGTAACCCGTTGCCCCTGTGACCAGGCACAATGCCATGCCCACGCACCTTCCCCGTCCCCCACGCGTCATGCCACGCAGGCGTGCGGGGGCGGCCCGTGGGCATCTGTGAGGCATGGCCGAGGTGCACGGTTGTGGCGGGTCGCGGGTGGCGGTGCCGAGGCGGGCGCCCGAGGAGTACGGGTCGGCGTTCCGCGAGGCCATGGCGGTCAAGGCGTCGATCGGGCGGAACGCCGACGTCCTGCGGCACTGCCTCGGTATGCTCGGCGTGTTCCGCCGCCACGCCCGCGGTGAAGCCGCCACCTACCTGCGAGAACCCCGTATCCGGACGAGCGCGGCCAGCGCCACCACGTCGTGTGACACGACCGAAGGAGCCGTCGATGGATGCGGTGATCGTCCTGCTCAACAGGGACCTGCGGGTGCACGACCACCCGGCCCTGACGGCCGCCTGCGAGCGCGCCCGCGCCGTGCTCCCCCTGTTCGTGCTGGACGAGACCGTCCCGGCCGGGCGCCGCCGCGGCTTCCTGCTGGAGTGCCTGGCCGACCTGCGGGCGTCTTTGCGGGCACGTGGCGGGGACCTGATCGTACGGCACGGCGACGTCGTGACCGAGACCATGAAGCTCGTCCACGGAACCGGAGCCGAGGCGGTCTTCGCCAGTGCCGACGTCAGCCTGCTGGCCAGGCGCAGGCAGGACCGGCTGGCCGGCGAACGGATCTCGTACCAGCTCTTCCCCGGGGTGACGGTGGTGCCGCCCGGCACGCTCACCCCGTCCGGGGGCGGGGATCACTACCGGGTCTTCACGCCGTACTGGCGCTCCTGGAGCCGGCACCGGCACCGTCCCCTGCTCCCGGCGCCTCACCACGTGCCGACGCCCCACGGCCTCGACGCCGGGCGGCTGCCGGTCCCGGACCGGCCGGAACCCATGCCCGGCGGCGAGGCCGCCGCCCGCGACCGCGCCCGGCGGTGGATCCGTCGGGCCCTGCCGGGGTACGCCGACGGCCACGACGACCTGGCCGGTGACCGCACCTCCCGCCTGAGCCCGTACCTGAGGTTCGGCTGCCTGTCCCCGCTGGAACTGGCCCACCTGGCCTCAGCCGGCGAGGCGTTCCTCCGCCAGCTGTGCTGGCGCGACTTCTACCACCAGGTCACGTACGCCTTCCCGCGGATCAACCGGGCGGACTACCGTCCCCGCGGCCACCACTGGCGCGACGACGAGGACGCGCTGCAGGCCTGGCGGGAGGGCATGACCGGCCTCCCCATCGTGGACGCCGGCATGCGCCAGCTCCTCGCCGAGGGGTGGATGCACAACCGGGCCCGCCTGATCGTGGCCTCCTACCTGGTCAAGGTGCTCGGGATCGACTGGCGCGCCGGCGCCCGGCACTTCTTCGAGCAGCTCCTCGACGGCGACATCGCCAACAACTCGGGCAACTGGCAGTGGATCGCCGGCACCGGCAACGACACGCGCCCCAACCGCGGCTTCAACCCGTTGCGCCAGGCACAGCGCTTCGACCCGGCGGGCGACTACGTGCGCCGCTACGTCCCCGAGCTCGCCGCAGTCCCCGCCGCCGACGTCCATCAGCCGTGGCGGCTGAGCACTCCCCCGAGCGGCTACCCCCGTCCGATGCTCTGACCGGCGCGACCAGGGCCGGCTCCCTGGATCAGCCGTCGAGCGCAGCGGCGGTCGTGGCTCCGGACACCACCGGTACGATTTCGAACTCGGTGAGGTCCGACCACTCGGCGACCCAGCGTTGCAGGAGTGCGATGTCGTCACATTCCATGAGCTGGAAGCAACGGCCCAGATCGGCCGTCACCCAACTGGAGACGAAGACAATGCCTTCGTCGGTCATGCGTCCCTTCTCCCGGAATCGCCGATAGACGGCCTTCGCGTCCTGACTGCGGAATCGTTCGATCACCATGAACAACATCTGCCCTCCGACGAGTGATCGCTTCCGTTGCTCGCCACCGTACGATCGGTCGGCCCACGGCCGCCTGCTCGCGCGGAGCGGTTACCGTCGAACGCCGGCGCCTCATGACGCCTCTCGTACGAGGCCGTAGCGGGGAGTGCCCTCGTTGTCAAGATCAAGGTGGCCTCGATGTCCCCTCCGGGCGGGCGGGCGTTTCCTTCATTCGTATGAGTGCCGAAATCATCTCCGGTGGCGAGGTTCCGGGCAGCGGGCGTCCATAGCGTGGCCGTTATGAATTGCGCATTGCTCAGACGGGGCGTGGCCTCTGCCGTGGCGGTCGGCCTGCTGCTCACCGGGCCCGCCGTACAGGCCAGGTCCAAGCCCGTCACTGTGGCCAGGTCCAAGCCCGTCACTGTGGCCGGGTCGAAGCCCGTCACTGTGGCCCTGCCCCAGCCGACAGGTCCACGCGAGATCGGCACCGTCGCGCTGCACCTGCGTGACGGCTCCAGGGCCGACCCGTGGATCAAAGCCCATGAGCGGCGCGAGCTGATGATCAGCCTGTGGTATCCCACGCGTCGTCCGGACGGCCGCCCCGCTGCGCCTTGGCTGCCGCCTCGCGCCGCCGAGGCCTTCTACCGCAACAACGGCCTCTCGCCTGCGGCTGTCAGCCTGCCTTCGACCCATGGCCGCGAAGGGGCCCGGGTGGCGGGCCGAGGGCTGCCCGTCGTCCTGTTCTCGCCCGGCAACGGCGCCGACCGTTCCATGAACACCACCACGGTCGAAGAGCTGGCCAGTTGGAGGTACATGGTGGTCACGATCGATCATCCGGGCGATGCCGGCGAGGTGGAGTTCCCCGACGGCACGGTCACCGGCCGTGTGCTCAAGCCGGTCCCGGTGAGCAGGCTGGGCGAGAAGGCCGAAGAGATCAAGGTGCGGGTGGCCGACACGCGCTTCGTGCTGGACCGGCTCAAGGAGCTGAACAAGGGGCAGAACCCCGATGCCGAAGGCCGGAAGCTGCCGGAGGGGCTGCGTGGCGCGTTCGACCTGAGCAGGGTCGGCATGTTCGGCCATTCCGCGGGAGGAGCGACGGCCGCCGCGACGATGCTGAAGGACCGGCGGGTCAAGGCGGTCCTGAACCTGGACGGGCCCGCCCTCGGCAAGGTGGCCGCCGAAGGACTGGCCAAGCCGTACATGCTCATGGAGGCCGAGATCTTCGACAAGCCCATCCGCGGGCAGAAGGCCTTCTGGTCCCGGCTGAAGGGCTGGCGGCTGCACGTGAAGACCAAGGGTGCCAAGCACAACTCCTACACCGACCTGCCGCTGGTGTACGAGCAGGCGGCCGCGGTGCTCGGCCTGTCGAAGGAGCAGTTGCGAGCGGTGAACGGGACACTGTCGGCGGCGCGTTCCGTGGCCGTCACCCGCGCCTACACCAGGGCCTTCTTCGATCTGCATCTACGACGCAAGGGCAACCTGCTGGACGGGCGTTCCTCGCGATTTCCCGAGGTGCGGGTGATCGCCCGTTAGCCACCAGGTCTCCGGCAGCAGGTGTGTCCTGGTCGACCGACCGGCTACCGGAGACCTCTCGTCGTCGATCCACGACCGGGCCGACGACTTCGGCACAAGCCCTGACCGCGGCCTTCGAGCGGCGCCCTCTTCACGGGGGTTGACCCTGAAGGGTGATCGACATAGGTTGACCAAGCAAAAGTGATCGATCACTATTGCTCCGTCCGAAGGAGCCACACCGATCCCGCCGGTCCCGCATCGCGAAGCGATGATCGCCGCCCTGGACGCGGGCGCGTGGGTGTGGCGCGAGAAGCCGCCGACGTCGCCCGATTCCAGCAGAAGGGCCCGCACCATGCCTGACACCACGCTCACCGTCCGCGAAGAGGACAAGTCCCTGGTCATCACCGCCGGCGACGTGCAGATCGCCCGGTACGTCCACCAGCCGGACGCCCCCGACGCCGAGTCCCCCAAGCCCTACCTCCATCCCATCCGCAGCCTGTCGGGCGCTCCTATGTCGGTCTACCGGCCGCACGACCACCGCTGGCACAAGGGCCTGCAGATGACCTGGGCACACCTGTCGGGACAGAACTTCTGGGGCGGCCCGACCTTCTCGGTGGAGCGGGACTACCACTGGGAGGACAACCTCGGCCACATCAACCACCTCGCCTTCACCGACGTCTCCTCCGACGGCAGGCGGGTCGTGGCCGAGGAGGACCTGCACTGGGTCTCGGCGCGGGGCGAGCACTGGGTCACCGAGCAGCGCCGCCAGGTCTTCCACGGCGTGGACAGCGCGCGGGGCGTCTGGGCCCTGGACTTCACCACGACGCTGCACAACGTCCGCGGCGCCACGCTCGACTTCGGCAGCCCCACCACCCACGGCCGGCCGATGGCCGGGTACGCGGGCTACTTCTGGCGCGGCCCCAGGTCCTGGACCGGCGGCACCATCATCGGCGCCGGCGGTCTGGGCGGTGAGGAGATGATGGGCGTCGAGGCCCCGTGGCTGGCCGTGGTCGGGCAGCACGATGCGATCGACGGCGGCGGGACCGTGCTGGCCATCGCCGGGCACTCCAGCGCGCCGGTGCCGATCAAGTGGTTCGTCCGCACGGAGCCGTTCGCCGTGATCAGCCCCTCCCCCTCCTTCGACGAGGAGATCTCGCTGGCCGACGGCGACACCCTCGAACTCGCGCACCGCTACGTCTTCATCGACCGCATGTGCGACCGGGCCGAGCTGGACGAGCTCGGCGCGGAGTTCGCGCTGTGACCCCGCTGTTCCCCGGCGGCACCTCGATCAGCGATCTGGCGGTCTACGACTGGGAGTGCGCCGACGGCGTGCACGGTGGCACGCCGCACCTGCACACGGTCTCGACCGAGGCGTACGTCGTGACCGCGGGCCGCGGGGAGGTGCACACTCTCAGTGCCGCCGGTTTCTCCCGGGACCGGCTCGAAGCGGGCACGGTCCTGTGGTTCTCGCCCGGGACGATTCACCGCCTGGTCAACGAGGACGGGCTGCGGCTGCTGGTGATCATGCAGAACGCGGGCCTGCCCGAGGCCGGGGACGCCGTGCTCACCTTCCCCGCCGACGTCCTGCGCGACCGTGACGCCTACCTCGCCGCGGCGACGCTGCCGGTGCTGGGTTCCGAGGACGAACGGGCGGCGGCCGCGCGGGCGCGCAGGGACCTGGCGGTCACCGGGTTCCGGCGGCTGGTGGAGGACGCCGAGGAGCGTGGGGGGCGGGCGCTGGCGGACTTCCATCGGCTGGCGGCGGCGATCGTCCGTCCCCGGGCCGCGTCCTGGAAGGAGTTGTGGAAGGAGACCGTCGCCGCCGAGACCGAGCGCACGATGTCACAGCTCGACGCGATCGCGGGCGGCGATCCCACCCATCTCGGGCGGGCCACCGTGGTGCGGACCACGTCCAAGCCGGGTCCTCGCGCCTTCGGCATGTGCGGCCGGCTACGGACGTGGGCACCGCGGCCCTGACCTCGCCCACGCCCGCCCGGGCACGGGAAGCCACGCCGGTGTCGAGCGCGGAGCGGTCCGGCCGGCTCAGGACGTGCGGGCCCTCAGCCGGGCGGCGGGCCGGCCGTCTCGCGGACGATGACCCGGTTGATCGACCGTTCGGAAGGAGGCGGCGCGGGCTCGCCGCGCACCGCCGCGATGAGCCGGGCCATCGCCTCCCGCCCCTGCGACTCCCGATCCACCGCCACGGTGGAGAGTGCGGGGGTGGCGAAACGTCCCAGTTCCTCATCGTCCCAGCCGAACACGCTGACGTCACCCGGAACCCGCCAGCCCCGCGACAACGCCGCGCGTACGGCGCCCATCGCCACGTGGTCGTTCACGGCCACGATGGCGGTCACGCCACAACCGTCGGGCAGGCCGCGAACGGCGTCATAGCCGGACTGGGGGCTCCAGTCGCCGAGCGCGACGCCGTACGAGGTGAGCCCGCGGCGCTCGATGGTCTGCTCGAAGACGAGCTTGCGGTTGCGGGCCGAGGCCCAGCTCTGCGCGCCCGCGATGTGGAAGAAGACCCGGTGGCCGAGCGAGGCGAGACAGTCGATGATCTCCTCGATCGGCGAGGCGTCCGCCAGCTCGTTGACCCCGCGCAGCTTGTCGTCGTAGTCGCCCGTGACGACGATGGGCACCGGCGAGGCGGCGGGATCGATCTCCAGAGGCGTCAGCGACAGAACGCCCTCGACCTGCCCCGACCCGGCCAGCTCCAGCACCCGCTCCGCCCTGGCACGCGGATCGCCCTCGACACTGAGAACCTCCAGCTGGAAGCCTTCGGCGTGCGCCGACGCCGCGGCGGCGCGGAGCATGCGCGCCGGCCACAGGTAGCCGGACGCGGGCAGGGTGATCGCCAGCCGGTTCGTGTGCCGTGTGCGCATGGAACGCGCGACGAGGTTCGGCCGGTAGTTGAACTCCTGGACGACCAGGTCGATCTTGGCGCGGGTCGCCGGCTTCAGGGTCTCGTTCTTGCTGAAGTACCGGGACACCGTCTGGTGCGACACGCCCGCGCGCCGGGCCACCTCGTGGATCGTGAGGCGCGGCGTCTCAGCCTCGTCCAAGGGCCCCCTCTCCTCGCTCTGCGCGTCACAGCCTAGCCGGTCCCCCTTTCGCCGAAGTGATCGTTCACCCTCTCCACCGCCGACCTTCAGAGTTAGTGCATTAACACGCTAAGCTCGATGCCCATGAGCGGTATTCTGCTGATGACCTTCGACGACTTCTTCGTGCCCGAGTGGAGCGCGATGCGCGGGGTGTTCAGGGAGCACGGCGCCCGGGTGACGTTCTTCATCAGCGAGCCGTACAAGCTCGACGACGACGCCTGGAGGCGATTGCGCGAGCTGGCCGGCGACGGGCACACCGTGGGGGCGCACGGCTTGCGGCACCTGTGGGCGCCCGACCGGATCGCGGCGCTCGGCGGCGACGGCTACCTGGCCGAGGACGTCGACCCGTGCCTGGCGGCGCTGCGCGCGCACGGGTTCGAGGCCGCGAGCTTCGCCTATCCGGTGAGCCGTCGCGACGAGCGGTCGGACGCCGTGCTGGGCGGGGTGTTCCGCCGGTTGCGCGGCGGCACCGGGCATCCGGCCGAAGGCGGGCTGGACACCTTGGACGAGATCTTCACCCCGGTCGCCGAGGTCGCCGGGCGCAGGGTGCTGATCGGGGCGGGGATCGACACGGGCAAGCTGTTCAGGCCGGCCGGGGTCGACGACGCCTCCGTGCGCTCGGCCCTGGTACGCGCGGCCGCGCGGGAGGAGGCGGTGACGTTCTACGCGCACGCGGTCGCGGACTCGCACGAGTGCAACCACGTGTCACCGGCGCGGCTGGAGATGGTGCTGACCCAGGCCGCCGAGCTGGGACTCCGCGTCCTGGGCTTCGACGACCTGGATCAGACCGGCATGACGAGTCCGACGCCGGTGTAGGCAGCGCGGCGGCCGAAGCCGGACATGAGGGGCGTCCCTAGAGGGCGACGGCGGCGACGGAGCCCTGGTGGTTGAACAGGACCTCGTCGCCTGCCGGAGAGAAGATCGGGTGTGGGTGGTCCGGGTGACGGGTGGCCGTGGTGCGGGCCAGCCATGCCTGGTGGCCGGTGGCCACCTCGATCAGCAGCACGTCGGAGACGCCGCCGGCGTCCTGCCAGCCGCGGCCTGGCCGGTCGGCCGGGCCGGTGGTGTCGGCGACGGCCCAGCGGCCGTCGCGGCTGACGTCGCAGTGCCACAGGCGCTCGCCCGCGGCGACCAGGCGGGGCGGGCGGCCGTCGGGGTGGGCGAAGTAGAGGCCCCGTGGCCCGGCCGCACTGTCGCCATAGGCGACGACGGCCGCGCCGAGGTCGTGGTGCAGCCAGCGCTCGTGACCGACGGCGACGAACGCGCCCGGATCGGCGGAGATCGCCGCCTGGTCCAGCACCTGGACGTGCCCGCCGTCGTGCCAGGCCCAGACCCGGTCGGGGATCTCCAGGGCCGGGCCCTCGTGCGCGTACGCCAGCCAGGACTCGTCGAAAGGGCTGTGGTGCGGGTGGTTGGCCTGCCAGTCGCGGGTGAACAGTTCGGTCGCCGCGCCGGTGACCAGGTCCACCCTGAGGAAGATCCACCGCGCCCCGGTCTCCCTGACCACGACGACGCTGCCGCCGTCGCGGGTGATGGCGCAGACGTCCTGAAGGTGCGCGGCCGTGTAGACGATCTCGGCCTCGCCTGGTCCGTCCGCGATGTACAGGACGTCGTCCCAGATCCAGGCGGCCCGCCCGGTCTCCTCGGCGACGTCGGGGTAGGCGGGACGGACCACGCCGTCCCGCCTGGGCGCGATCGCCGCCACGAGACGCTCGTCCTGCCCGTCGAGACCCACGCTGATCACGGCGGTCGCGCCGCGCCCCTCCTCGTACCGGGCCAGGAGCAGGCGGTCGCCGTGGAAGCCGTTGGCGTGCGGGTAGGTCAGGTGCGCGCCCGTGGCGACGATTCGCATCGGTGCGGGTCCTCTCAGACGAGCTGGGCGGAGCGGAACAGGGCGGGGTTCTTGGGCGCGGCCCCGACGCCGCCGCCCCATTCGAGGTACCCGTCGCGGGCGTCGCCGCCCGTTCCCGCGTCGGCGTCGTTGACGAGGAACGAGATCCCGATCACGCCGGTCGGCGGCTTGTCGTAGCCGAGCGACGCCCACGGTACGGCCAGGCGGTACGTGGTGGTCTTCGCTGTCTCGTCCCGGGTGATGGCGAGGTCGGCGCCCGGGGTCGGACCGGCCGGGCGGGTCCAGGTGTAGGCGGCGGGCCCCGAGGGCAGCAGGGCCGCGCCGACCTCGACCCGTTCACCGGTGAGCTCGCCGGGGAAGGCCGAGTACAGGTTGAACTGCACGGAGTCGACCTGCCAGTTCAGCGACGGGTCGGTGCGGGCGGCGTTGTGCACGTCGTCCTTGATGACCGCGTCCAGGATCAGCGCGTCCGGGCTGTGCGTGAACCGGATGGTCCCGGACAGGTCGTCGGGGCCGGTCCGCGTGCCGCCGCGGAGCCCGACCCAGCGGCCCAGGCCGTCCAGGTCGATCGGGTCCAGGGTGGTCGCCCCGGCCTTCTCGATCGGGCTGAAGCTGAGCGACCCGGTGTCGCTCGCGTTGCCGGCCGTGACCGCGTAGCTGTAGTTCACGTACGGCAGGGCGTCCGGCACCGGGGCCTCCACGGAGACCGACCCCAGCGCGGGCACCTCGGCCGGATCGGCGACCACCCCGCGCCAGGAGCCCACCTGCCAGCCGACGGAGCTCAGCTTGACCGGTGTGGCGGGGCTGTTGTTGGTCACGGTGACGCGGAGCTTCTTCCCGACGATGATCGGCCGCCCCTTGACCGTGTACGGCTTGACCACCTGGCTTCCCGAGCGCAGCCGGGCGATGGGACCGCGGTCGTCGGCGACCGTGGCGGTGACCGCCCTGCGGCCGGTGGCCGGAGTGGCGGGCAACTCCAGCGTAACCGACGTCTTCCGGCCCTTGCGGGTGACCAGGTCGGCCTTGACCTCGCCGGCGGCCACCGCCAGCCTGCCCGGCAGCTTGGCGCCGCCGGTACGGTCGGCGGTGACTGTCACGGCCAGCTTCTCGCCGGTGACCGACTGCTCGGGGGCGCTGACCGACAGCGGCGAGGCGCCGGCCTTGACCGAGGCGATGAGGCCGGAGACGAAGACGGGGCTGCCGTCCAGGTCGAGCCGCACCTTGCCGGCCTGCGGCCTGAGCGTGCTGACCGCGCCGAACTGGTCGGTCAGCGTGACGTCGCCGAGCGCGGCGAGTGTGACCGGGCGGGGCTGGGTGGCCCACAACAACCGGGTGCCGCCGCTGATCGGGTAGGAGTAGACGTCGGCGTCGCCGACGTTCTGGCGGGCGCCGAGTGTGCGGCCGGCGAGCTTGCGGATCAGCACGGCCTGGGAGACGGCGGCCGGCTTGGGCGACGGGGCGGCGACGCCGGGGGCCGGGCGGCGGAACAGGCCGAAGCGGTGCTCGCGCTCGCCGGCGTTGTCGCCGTCGTCGATGAGGTCGTACCAGAAGTACTTGTCCGCGCCCGCGCTCCTGGCCAGCGTCTGCGCCCTGATCAGGTAGTCGGCCTGCTGGGCCTCGGTCGAGCCGGCGGTGTGGGTGGGCCAGCCGTTCTCGCTGATCCAGATCGGCATGTTCTTCTTGGCCTTGACCTTCGCCACGAGCTGCGGGAACTCGGTCGTCATCACGGTCCGCTCGGGCGGCGTGCCGGCCCCGGCGTCGGCGTAGCCGTAGAAGTTGACGCTCAGCGTGTCGAGATAGTCCAGGCCGCCGAGGGCGAAGAACTGGTCGTGCCAGGCGAGCTGGGTGCCGGCCGAGGTCGGGCCGACCACGTTGGCCGTGGGCACCGCCTGGTGGATGGCCGGGTAGAGGGCCTTGACGACGTCGAGGTAGCACTGCGGGGTGATGCCGCAGGCGCCGTCGTTGAAGCCGGTGGAGTTGTACTCGTTGTAGATCGAGAAGTCCTTGGTGAACGGGGCGTAGTTGGCCGCCGTGGCCGCGCCGAAGCGGGCGAACGCGGCCAGGCCGGCGGGGGTGCTGGGCGTCTTGCCGCCGTCGTACAACGGGTTGCGGTAGCCGAGGATCGGCATGGTGGTGATGCCGTTCTCGTACGCCTTGCGCAGGCCGGAGTCGAGGGAGGCGGTGAAGTCGTAGACGCCCGCCTGCTTCTCGATGCCGGACCAGTTGGCGTCGGAGCGCACCTCGGTCCACCCGATCCGGGCGGCCGTCTTGAGCAGTTGCTCCTCGGTGTCCTTCTGCCAGCCGTAGTGGATGGCGGCCGAGAAGTACGGATCCTTCGTGGCGTTCGGGGTGATGACCCCGAACGAGGTGGAACGGGAGGTGAACCCGGTCGAGACGGTCAGCCGGTAATAACCTGGTCCGAGATCGGAAATATCGATCTTCGTCGTGCCGTTGGCCACCGCCAGCGTGCCCGACTTCAGCGGAACCCCGTTCGGGTCACCGATGGTCCACTCGACCTTGTCGGCCGCCGCGGCGACGTCGATCGTGTTGGTGCCCTGGGTGAAGACCAGCGACGGGTTGGTGATCGTGAGTTGCGACGGGTCGGTGAAGTGCACCTCGACCTTGCTGAAGCACACGCCGGGCATCGAGGCGGCGTCGGCCTTGACGTTGAGCCGGAAGTCGGCGCCGTTGGCCCGGTTCCTGAAGGTGATGTCGCCGAGCGCGATGACCGAGCTCTTCCACGTGCCGGTGCCGGTCAGCGCCACGTTGCCGCTGCCGGTGAAGGCGCCCGCCTTGCCGTCGTAGTGGACGTCGAGGCCGACCGGTCCCGCGTCGAAGTAGCGGACCACGACCCACGCGCGGGTCGCCCCGGCCGGGATCGAGGCGTCGGCCACGTCCACGTAGACGTAGCGGTTGTACGGCGTGCCGGACATCTGCCAGCACGACTCGCCGCCGCGCTCGCTGACGGCGTGGGCCGGGTCCTTGTCGCCGTCGCCCGGCCACGCCTTGACGATGCCGGTGTAGACGGGGTCGGCGCCGAGCACGGCCGTGGCCGCCGCCGCGGCGCTCGCGCTCTGGGCGGGCAGGGCAGCCAGCAGCCCGGCCGCCAGGGTGGCCGCGCAGGCGGCGGCCACGCTCCGTAAGGTGATCTTCATCAGCGGGATTCTCCTTGCCGTCCGTAGCGTTCTCCGGCCGCGCGGGCGAAGTCCTTGCCCGCCGCGCCGAGGTCGGCGATCACCTGCTCGTGGGAGCGGCCCGCCGCCTGCGCGGCGGGGATGACGGTGCCGCACTCGTTGGCGTCCATGAAGGCCGCCGCTTCCAGCAGCCCGTCCTCGTCCTCGGCCGGGATCGCCAGGAACCCGTGCTTGTCGGCGTGCACGAGCTGCCCCGGCTCGACCACCTGCCCGAACACCTCGACCGGCACGCCCCAGCGCACCGGACGGACATGGGCGTGCCCGACGCACAGCCGCCTGGCGAGGGCCTTGAACCCGGCGCCGGTCATCTCGTCCAGGTCGCGGATCGCGCCGTCGGTGATGGTGCCGACGCAGCCCAGCGCGCGGTGCGCGCCGCTGTTGACCTCGCCCCAGAACGAGCCGACGGTCCTGGGCTTGTCGAGGTCCTGCACGACGACGATCTTCGGCCCGTCGACCGAGGCCACGTAGCGCCGGTAGTCCTCCCACACGTCAGCGGGGTGCTCCGGGTTGCCCGGCTCGATGACGACGGTGACCGCCCGGCCCACCATGGGCCCCATCTGGGGCATGAAGTCGCGCGATTCCTCCTGGTGGAAGGCGATGTCGTGCTGGGTGATCTGTTCCCAGCCGTTGTAGACGGTGGGGGTGTTCCAGCGTTTCAGCCGGTGCATGCCACTCCTAGGTGACGCTCGTGATCGGGCCCCGCGCGAAGATCGGTGAGGGTCCCAGCGGCAGGGTGAGGGGTGAGGTGCGGGTGGTGGTGCGCCCGTAGACGTCGGTGGTGGTGAACGGGCCGCTCGCGGTGATCGTCGCCGTGGCCGAGGTGGTCGACCACAGCACGCGTGTGTCGCCGTAGCGCGCCGACCGCGCCGGCTGCGCCGGCCCGTCGGTCCCGCTGTACGCCTTGGCGCCCAGCATGCGGGCGGTCACCGCCTGGGCGACCAGCGCCGGTTTCGGGGCGTTGGCCGTGACCGTGACCAGCCCGTCGGCGACCGGCTGACGCATCATGCCGAAGTTGTGCTCGGCGTTGGCCGGGTCCGGCCCGTCGTTGACCAGGTCGTACCAGTAGATCCGCCTGACCCCGTTGGCCCCGGCGATCGTGTAGAGCCTGGCCAGGTGGTCGGCCTGCTCAAGCTCGGTGGTGCCGTGGCCGGTGTCGGTGGGCCAGCCCATCTCGCTGAGGTAGACGGGCGCGCCGCCGACCGTCTGGCGCAGCCCGGCGATGGTGTCGCCGTCGCCGCCCATCCACTCGGGGCCGCCCGGGTAGTGGTAGGGGTGGACGCTGTAGGCGTCGGCGTGGTCGAGGCCGCCCAGCCCGACGAGGGTCGGTGCGAAGCAGCCGGCGCAGTTGCCGATGCCGATCGTGGCCGGGCCGACGACGTCGACCTCGGGGCCGACGGCTGCCGCCACGCCCTTGAGCACGTCGAGGTAGCAGGCCGGGGTGGTGCCGCACACGCTGGTGTTGAAGGTGCGGGCGTTGTACTCGTTGAGCACCTCGACGTTCCGCAGGCCGTACCTCGTCATGAGGGCGTCGGCGAAGCGGCCGAAGGCTGCGACACCCTCGGGGCTGCTCGGGGTGCGGCCGTTGTCGTAGAAGCCGCTGGCGCCGTTGGCGATGAGCAGCGGCGTGAGGCCGAGCGCCTGGGCGTGCTCGATCTCGGCGGTGTAGGCGGCCGGGAAGGTGTAGCCGCCCTTGGTGGTCTCGAACGTGTTCCAGTAGGCGTCCTCCCTGATGTGGCTGATGCCGGCCTTCCTCGCGTCGTCGAGCACCGACACAGGCCAACCTGGGCGGCCGATGTGCACGGCCGCGCCGTAGGGTGCCTCCTCCCCCATGACCGGGACGGGCTCGATCACGGCGAAGGAGGTGGTCATGTCGGTCGGGTGCGGGGCGGCCCCGGCGTGCATGGACAGCGTGTAGTAGCCGGGGCCGAGGTCGTTGACGGCGACCGTCGACGTGCCCGAGGCCATCCAGCGGACGCCGGTGCGCACGGTCGTGTTCTTCTCGTCGGCGATGCGGTAACTGATCGAGGCGGCGGTGGAACCGATCTGGATCGGCCCCTGCCCCACGTGGAAGACCAGGCTCGGCGAACTCACCACGAGGGTGAACACCTCCGCCGTCGCGGTGAGAGAGGAGGCGGCGAGCAGCAGCAGTGCCACGAGAAGCCGTTTCATCGCGTGAGCCTCACCTGCTGGTAGCGGACGAGCTTCCAGTTGTTCAGGCCGTCGCCCCAGGTCTGCCAGCCGGCCAGGCCCAGCGAGCGGTAGTTGTCCCTGGGCTGGCCGTCGTTCTCGTTGACGGTGAGCGTCATCGAGAAGTCGGGCTCGGCGGGCGAGAGCGGCCTGATCTTGTCCCAGGGGATCGTGACCAGGTACGTCGTGGTCTTGGCCGTATCGTCGCGTGCCATCTCGACCGTGGCGCCCGGCATGGGGCCGACGCCGTAGTCGCGGGGCAGCGACTCGACGAACACGCCCGTCTCACCGGCGTAGAGCATGAACCACTCCGCGCCCCACCGGCCGAGGCCGTCGCCCGGCTGGCCCGGTTGCAGGCCGATGCCGATGCTGTCACCGGCGGGCAGCCATTCGTTCTTGGCCGCGGCCTTGTGGACGGGTTCGGTCACGACGGCCGCGACATAGAGGTTGCGCTGGTCCCAGGTGGCCCAGAAGTCACCGTCGGCGACGGAGGCGTCGATCTTGTTGTAGGTGCCGACGGTGGCCAGGTCGATGGCCGGGACGCCGTCGAGGCCCCGCAGCTTGCCGTCGCGCAGCCTGGGCGTGGCCCGCTTGACCGGGCTGAAGCCGAAGGCGTCGCTGTCCTGGGCGGTGCCGCCGCCGTCGAGGTGGGCGGTGGCGGTGACCGGCCGCACCACGTACGCCTCCTGGCCGGTGACCTCGGCCTCGACGGTCTTCGTGGTCAGCGGGGGCAGGGTCGTCCTGGCGTCGAAGGTGCCCTTGCGGTCGCCGAAGGTCCAGTCGATCGAGCTGACGGCGACGGGCTCGGTGGAACGGTTGGCGACCTCGACGCGGAGACGGCCGTCGAGAAGACCGGCGGTGCCGGATGCGCCGGTCGCGGGTCTGCTGTCGCCGGGCTTGAGGTTGATCTCGACCGGGGCGGGGACGACCTCGACCTGGGCCACAGCCAGACCGGTCACCACACCCTTGGCAACGATTTTTCCGGAAATAGTACGAATACCGGGAGCGTCGGCGACAAGTCCATCGGTGAACTCCACCGACATGCCGCCGTGCGCGGTCACCTTGACCGGGATCGTCGTCCCGGCCATCACCTTCTCCGGGGCCGCCAGCCGTACCAGCGGGTCCTGGGCGATCTTGCGCACGTCGGCCCGCACATACAGCGGCGCGCCCGTGAGCGTGAGCCGGATCCAGCCGCCGACCGGCGTCAGCGTGCGCTCGGCGCCGAGCATGTCGGCCACCACCACCGGCGCGCCGGCCCGCAGCTTTACCTGCCGCGCCGACCGGTCGCCCGTCCACAGCACCGTACGGCCGGCGAAACGGGCCGCGTGCAGCGCCGGGTCACCGGTGTCGACCCGGCCCAGGAACGCGGCGGCACCCAGCTCACGGGCGACGGTGGAGTAGGACAGGAAGGACGGTTTCGGGTTCATCCCGGTCGCGTCGGCGGACGGACGGCGCAGCAGCCCGAAGTTGTGCTCGCTGTTGTCCGGCCCGGTGCCGTCGTTGACCAGGTCGTACAGGAAGTACTTGGCCACCCCCGCCGCCTTGGCCTCGATGAGCGCGCGGGCCACCGACTCGGCCTGGGTGTTCTCGCTGACGCCGACGCCCTTGGCGGTGGCCGAGCTCCAGCCCTGCTCGGTGATCCAGATCGGGATCTCCTTGCCGTCGTTGTAGGTGCGCATCAGCTTCCTGAGCCCCTCCAGGTCGAGGCCGATCCCCTCGGGGGCGCCGGGCGCGCGGTAGGGGTGCAGGGCGACGGCGTCCATGTGCTTGAGCGCGCCGAGCCGGAAGAGCTCCTCCCACCAGTCGAGCGGCACCTTGAACGACGAGCCGCCGATGACCGGGATCTCGGGGGCCGCGGCCTTCACCCCGTTCCAGGCGGCTTCCTGGAGCTTGGCGTAGCACTTGGCGCTCTGGGAGCAGACGCCGCTGCTGAAGCCGCCGTAGTACTCGTTCCACACCTCCAGCGCGCTGACCTTGCCCTTGACGTGCTCCGCGACGGCCTTGGAGTACGCGCGGAAGCCCTCCCAGTGCTCGGGCCGGTTGGGGATCGAGCCGTAGTCGCTGTTACCGAGCCCCAGGAAGAGCAGCGGGCGCTGACCCCTGGCGTTCAGGTCGTCGACGTAGCGGTCGTGGGTCGGGTCGAAGCGGTATTCGCCCTTGGGCTTCTCGACCGTGTTCCAGTAGACGAGGTCGACGCGGACGTTACCGATGCCCGCTCTGGCCGCCAGCGAGGTGGTGTCCTCCCAGGTGGTGCCGGGGGCGAGGCGCGGATGGTGGTTGACGCCGAACATCGAGGACTGCTCCGGCGGGGTGTCCTCGGTCACCGCGAAGCCCGCGGTGCGCTCGCCGACGCTCAGCGTGTAGTAGCCGGTCGGCAGCACGCCCGCGTCGACCGAGCCCTCGCGGGTGACCGGGTCGACGGCGGCGGTGCCGGTGGCGACCACCGCACGGTTGTAGTCGCGCACGGTCCAGGCGACCTCGGGCCTGTGCCCGCTGAGCACGCCGAACGTGGCCCGCTCCCCCGGCTTGAACAGGTTGCCCGGCGTGGTGACCTTCACCTGCTCGTCCTCGGTGGCGATGGGCGACGGTGTGAAGGTGTAGGTGCCCAGGCAGACCGGCGCGGGGCTGGAGCCCATGCCGTTGGCCCAGGTGGCGATCCGCATGTCGTGGCCGTACTGGCCGCCGGCGAACGCGCCGTCGGGGAGGAAGAAGTGCGCGGTCTTCCACGTGTTGGTGCCGGCCAACTCGACGACCTTGGCGCCGTGCCAGATGTCGGTGCCGCCCGCGTCGTACACGAGGGTGAACTTGCCGGTCGGGCCGTCGAAGTAGTCGATGTCCACGGCCGCGTGGTTGACCCCCGGGTGCTTGAGCGCGGGATCGACGGTGACGTAGACGTACTGGCTGGGGCGGCCGACGCCGATCTCCCAGCAGTCGCGCTGTCCGTAGGTCTTGACGTGCAGGGCCGGATCGTCGCCGCCCGGGCTGGGGTCGATGGTGAGGCCGCTCGTCTCCAGCGTCTTGCCGAAGACGGCGGTGCCGGAGACGGGGGCGGAGACGGGGGCGGCTGGTGAGGCTGGCGGGATCGCGAGCCAGGCGGAGGCGAGGACGAGTGCCGCTGATGCGCGTAGCAAGGGGGTTCTCCTCTACTGCCCGATGAATCGTGCGGGGCGGAAAAGGGCGGGGTTCTTGGTCCCGGCGATGCCGGAGCCCCATTCGATCCAGCCCTCGCGGCCGGTTCCGTCGTTGTCGTTGGCGACCACGGACAGGCTGAACAGGCCGTCCTGCGGGGTGAGCGGGGCGAGTGCCGCCCAGGGCAGTGACAGCTCGTAGACGGTCTCCCGGGCCGTCTCGTCCCGGGTGACGGCGACCTTGGCGTCGGGTTGGGGTCCCTCGCCGAGCCAGCGGTGGAACTGCGGGCCCTGGGCGGTCAGCGCGAGGCCGAGCTCGGACCAGGTGCGCGTCTCGCCGGGCAGTCCGGCGGCGACGGCGAACTGCAGGGAGTCGCCCTGCCAGATGTCGGCTCCGGTGCTGGTCTGGGTGTGGGTGTCGTCGTGGATCCTGGCGCTGAGGTAGAAGCGGTCGGCGTCCCAGGTGACGTGGAGGGTGCCGCTGAGGTCGTCCGCGCCGCCGTAGGCGGGGATCTTGACGGTGCCGTCGGCGAGGTCGACGGCCGGGCGGCCGGTCAGGTCGTCGGGCACGCCGTCGACGGTGATCGTGGCGCGGTCGGCCCGGTTGAGCGCGCCGTCGGCGACGCGGGCCACCCGGCCGGTGACGCCGACGCCCGCGACGGCGCCCAGCCGCAGCTCGTACGGCCCGGCGGGCAGGTCCGCCAGCGGGAGGCGCTCGGTGCGCGAGCCGCCCGCGGGGACGGTCCCGGCGATCGGGAGCGTGCCGGTGCGAGCGCCGAAGGTCCAGCCGAGGTCGCCGGGCGCGAGCTCCTTGGCCGACAGGTTGCGCACGGTGATCGCCAGGTCGTCCGGGAGCACGTGCCTGGCGGTGATCGCGAACGGCTGCGTCACCTCGACCCGCGAGCCGAGCCTGGCGACCGGCCTCCCGTGGATCTTCAGGCGGCCGACCAGGTCGAGCGGGCCGGTGCGGGGCACGGCGGGCAGCGACACCGGGATCTCGGCCTTGCGCCCGCCGCGCACCGACACCGGCACGTCGACGTCGCCGATGGCGAAGCTGCCGCGTACGGCAGGGCCGCGCGTGGTGTCCACGGCCAGCTTGAGCTCGATCTTCTCGCCGACCACGGCGCCGCCGCCGGTGATCGTGTAGCGGGCGGCGTCCTCCAGCACGGCGTCGCCGCGCACGTAGACGGGGTCGCCGGACAGCGACAGCGTGACGCGGCCCCCGAGCGGGCGCAGCACCTCGCTCGCGCCGGTCAGGTCGGTGACGGTGAGCGGGGCGTCGGTGCGCAGCGAGACGGTCGCGGGCTGGGCCGACCACAGGACGCGCAGGTCGTGGCCGTCCTTCCGGAACAGCTGCCGGCCCTCGGCCTCCTGCCTGACGTGGGCGGCCCCGGTGAGCTGCCTGGTCATGGCGGCGTAGGCGACGTAGCCGGGCTTGGGCGTCCACCGGCCGGAGGCGTCGGCGGTGTTGCGCACCAGGCCGAAGTTGTCCTCGTTGAGCGCCGGGTCGGTGCCGTCGTTCATGAAGTCGTACCAGAAGAACCGCTGCACGCCCTTGGCCAGCGCCGTCACGTGGGTGCGGACCACGTAGGCGGCCTGGGTGGCCTCGGTGACGCCGCGCGCGTCGGTGTGGGTGGGCCAGCCCTGCTCGGTGACCCAGATGGGCTTGGACCTGCCGTTGTTGTACTTCCTGACCAGCGCGTCGAGGTCGTCGATGCTCTTGGCGGCCGACTCGGGGGTGCCCGGGTAGACGTAGGGGTGGATGGAGACCGCGTCGAGGTAGTTCAGGGCGCCGAGCTTGAACAGCTCCTCCAGCCAGGCGAGCGGCACGCCCGCGGAGGCCGGGCCGACGACCGTGACCTGCGGGTGGTCGGCCTTGACCTTCTCGTAGGTGGCCTTCAGCAGCGGGAAGTAGTAGTCGGCGCGCGAGTCGGCCGGGCCGTTGCCCCGGTCGCCGAAGCCGATGTTGAACTCGTTGTAGACCTCGATCCACGGCAGGTCGTACCTGCCGATCAACGCCGAGGCGTAGGCGGCGTAGGCGGCGCGGCCCGCGTCGGTGTACGGCGTGGCGTTCCCGTCGTGGTGGGGGTTGGTGTAGGCGGCGATCGCCAGCCAGCGCATGTCCTTGGCGTCGAGCGTGGCGTGCAGCGGGTCGTAGCGCCCGTACTCGTAGACGCCGTTGGTCTTCTCGATCGAGTCCCAGAACGCGTCGTCGCGCACGGTGCGCACCCCGGCCTTGGCGGCCAGTTCCAGCAGGTCGCCGCCGGGAGCGCCCCAGTCGGCCCGGGTGAAGTGCCCGGCCACGCCGAACGGCGAGTCGCCCGTCGCGGTGAAGGGCGTGAGCACGGCGAACGTGGTCTCCTTGGTGGCGATCGCCGTCCCGGCCGAGGTCGCGGTCACGCTGAGCCGGTAGTGCCCCGGCCTGGTGACCGGTACGGCCAGCGTCCCGGGAGTTCCGTCGCCCGAGGCCACCTGCACGCCGGACAGGTCACGCACGCTCCAGGTCAGCGCGTCACCCCGGCTCGTCACGTCGAACGAGGGCTGGGCGGGCTGCACGAACACGTTGCCCACGGCCCGCTGCCCCAGGGCGAGGTCGGGCGCGGGCGCGGTGATCGTGACCCCGTCGAGCCCGAGCTGCCCGGTGCGCTCCACGAGGAACGCCACCCGCTTGGCCGGCCCGTGCCACACGCCGTCGCCGGCCCCGCCGAAGTGCTGGTAGGACTGCCCGGCGGCGAAGGCGGTGACGGTGAGCCGCTGCCAGTCGCCGCCCGCGGCCAGCGGCAGCCGCTGCTGGTGGGTCTGCCCGGTGCTGTCCACCAGCCGCAGCGTCACCGTGGGCAGTGCGGGCGAGCGCGCCCAGAGCGACACCGCCTTCAGGTCGGCGGTCGTGGCGTACCCGGCCTCCACGTACTTGCCGCCGGCGGTGAGGTCGGCGGTCAGCAGGGCCGAGCGCGCTCCGGTCTTCGCGTCGGCCGCGTCGCTGGTGAGGGTGCCCTTGGCGCCGGGGAACTCCGGGCCGAGCCCCAGGGTCCAGCCCTGCGTGCCGTACTCGAAGTCGCCGACGACCTCGTCGATGTCCGTGGCCGCCCGGGACGGCACGGCCAGCAGTGGAACGATCAGTAGCGGGATGATGACGGTTCGTAACCAGAGATGGATGCGGGATCTCATGGGGGGTGGATCCTCTCCGTTCGTCAGAGCCGGTACAGGTGCTCCGCCTCGAAGCCGAGGACTCGGCGGGCCTTGGTCACGTCGATCGGCACGGCCCGGCCGGGCAGGGCGGCGCGCAGTGGGGAACGGGGCAGGAAGTGGCGGACGAGTTCCTCGGTGGGCAGCGGGACGATGGTGTCGGGGGCGGCCACGAACAGCACGTGGGAGCCGTCGATCGGCCGGGTGACGCCTAGCCAGCAGGCGGTGGCCGCGTCCCGGGAGTCCAGGTAGGCCCACAGGTCGACGGCTCCCCTGGCCGGCTCGGCGGCGAAGTCGGCGGCCCGTTCGGGCAGCCGGTCCTCGGGGCCGCCGACGAACGGGAAGCGCAGCGCCACCACGCTCATGCCGTACAGCCGGTGGATCATGCGCGCGGTGGACTCGTCGGCCTCCTTCGACAGCGCGTAGGGGTCGGCGGCCAGCAGCGGGTGCGCCTCGTCGACCGGCAGGTAGGCCGGTTCCAGGCCGTGCGGGGAGAACGGCATGCCCAGCACGCTGAGGCTGCTGGCGATGACCGCCCGGCGCACCCCCGCCTGGCCCGCCTGGTCGAGCACCGCGAACGTGGCGCCGGTGTTGTTGAGGTAGACCTCCTGCGGGGGGTTGTGGTTGGGGCTGGGGATGGCCGCCAGATGGATCACGGCCTCGACGCCTTCCAGCGCCTGCCGTACGACCTCGGGGTCGCCCGCGTCGCCCACGACGACGCGGTCGGCCTTGAGGTCGCCCGGATCCTCCAGGACCAGCGCGGTCACCGGCACGTCCTCGGCCGCGCAGCGCGCGAGGACGGCCCGGCCGATCAGCCCGGCGGCGCCGGTGACGAGCACTCTGCTGAGCATCAACCCTTGACCCCCGTGAACCCCACGCCGCGCACGATGTACTTCTGGAAGACGATGAAGACGAGCACGGGCGGCATCAACGCCATGAACATGCCGGCGATGACCATGTTCTCCTCGGCGAACTCCGCCAGCCTGGGCAGCGCCACCGAGATCGGGTGCATCTCGCCGTCGGAGATGGCCACCATGGGCCACAGGAAGTCCTTCCAGGCGCCCATGATCGTCAGCAGGGACGTCACGGCCAGGATGGGCTTCGACATGGGCAGCACGATGTACCAGAACATCCGCCAGGCTCCGGCGCCGTCGACCTGGGCCGCGCCGAACAACTCGCGCGGGATCCCGTCGAAGAAGCGTTTCATCAGCAGGACGGTGAAGGCGTGCGCGGCGTGCGGCAGCCACACCGCCCACGTGGTGTTGGCGATGCCCACGTCGAGCACCGTCAGGTAGAGCGCGACGAGCGACACGCTGCCCGGCAGGAACAGCGTCGCCAGGATCGCGCCGTAGACGTACTTGCCGTAGCGCGGCCGCAGCACCGACAGCGCGTACGCGCCCATGACCGACACGACGATCTGCGCCAGCCACGACCCTCCGGCCAGCACGACCGTGTTGAGCATGAAGTGGCCGATGCGGAGCCTGCTCCACGCCTCGGCGAGCAGCGACCAGTCGGCGGCGGCCGGGTAGAGGCGCAGCGGGTCGGTGAGCAGTTCCCGCGTCGGGGAGATCGCCCCCTTGACCGTCCACAGGATCGGCCCGAGCCCGGCGACGAGCACGCCGAGGAAGACGGCGAACTGGGTCGAGCCGAGCACCGCGCGTACGCCGCGCTTCTTCCGGTCGGAATCGGAGATCAGTCCGCTCATGTCGTGCTCCAAGCCTTCGTCATGCGCAGGTACACCGCCGACAGCAGGCCGAGCACGACCGCCAGCAGCACCGACAGCGCGCCGGCCATGCCGTAGTCGCCGTAGACGAAGGCGTACCGGTAGATGAGCAGCAGCACCGTCACCGTCGCGTCCTCCGGGCCGCCGTCGGTCATGACGAACGGCTCGGTGAAGACCTGGAAGGTGCCGATGACCTGCAGCAGCAGCATGAGCAGCAGCACGCCGCGCAACTGGGGCAGCGTGATGTGCCACACGCGCCGCCGGATCGACGCGCCGTCGCTCTCGGCCGCCTCGTACAGCTCCCTGGGGACGCTGGTCAGCGCCGCGATGTAGATCAGCACCGTGCCGCCCGCGCCTGCCCAGGTGGCCTCCAGCACCAGCGAGGGCATCGCCCACCGGGTGTCCTGCAGCCACGGGAACGGGCCCAGGCCGACCAGTCCGAGCAGGCCGTTGAGCAGGCCGTAGTCGCTGTTGTAGAAGAACTTCCACATCATGATCGCCACGACCGGCGGCACCGCCACCGGCAGGTAGACCAGCACGCGGAACAGGCCGCCGCCCTTGCGCAGCTCCGACATGACCACCGCGAGGAAGACCGGCACGGGGAAGCCCAGGATCAGGGCGAGGACGGTGAACCAGAGCGTGTTCAGCGCGGCCTTGCCGAGCAGCGGATCGGCGAACAGGTTGGTGAAGTTCTGCCAGCCGACCCAGCTCGCCGCCTCGACCAGGTTGGTGCGCTGGAAGGCGAGCATGGCGCTCTGCAGGATCGGCCACCAGGAGAACACGGCGAACACGAGCACCAGCGGCGCGAGGAACAACACCGAGGCCAGCGCGTAGGGGTGCCTGGTGCCGCGCCGCCGGGGCGCACGCGGCGTGGTGGCCGTCGTGTCCGCGCCCGCCTTCTCGGCCAGCGCCGTCACTGCTGCGACCTGTCCAGGATCGGCTTCACCTTCTCGACGGCCTTGGTGATCTCGGCCGCCGGGTCGGCGTCCTGGCGGGTCAGCACCGCCTGGACCACCGTGTCGAGCGCGGCGTAGAGCTCCTGGCCGGCGACGGGCGGCTCGGAGATGAACTCCTGCGCCTTCACGCCCTCGTTGTAGGTGGCGAAGTGCTCCCAGTCGACGTTGGAGGCGGCCTTCTCCGCGGCCATCACCGGGTCGGAGACCGCCGGGGCGAAGAACGGCAGCTGCGGCACGGCGGCCACGAGACCGTCGGCCTTCTTCTTCTCGGCCCGCTCGGTGGCCAGCGCCGCGTCGTACTTGGGCCGCAGGTAGACGGCGTCGATCCACTTGACCGCCGCCTGACGCTGCTCGGGCGTGGCCTTCGGGCTGACGACGGCGACCGTGCCGCCCAGCAGCGTGCCCTTGCCCGACCCGGACGGCAGCGTGGTCTGGCCGTACACCTCGGGCTTGCCGTTGAACTTGGCGATGTAACTGCCGTAGAGGTTGGGCGCGCCCAACATCATCGCGACCTTGCCGGCGGCGAAGTCACGCAGCAGGTCGTCCTGGTTGCGCAGGTGCTGGGTGCCCATCGACCTGTCGTCCCAGCGCATCGCCTTGAGCAGGTCGAGGGCCTGCCTGGTGGGGGCGTCGTCGAAGGCGGGGACGACCTTGCCGCCCTCCTCCTTCTCCATCCGGCCGCCGTAGGAGTAGGTCATGGTCGTGAGCATCCAGCCGCCGGTGTTGGCGGTGGCGTGCATGCCGAAGCCGGGCACCCCGGTCTTGTCGCTGATCGTCTTGGCGGCGGCCCGGACCTCGTCCCACGTGGCGGGGGGCTTGTCGGGATCGAGCCCGGCCTTGGTGAACAGCTCACGGTTGTAGACGAGGCCGGCGGCGTACGCCTCGGTGGGCAGGCCGTAGACCTTGCCGTCGGGGGTGCTGCTCGGGGCCAGGATGCGCTTGTCGAAGTCGGACTTGGCGAGCAGCTTCATGTCCGCGGTGAGGTCGGCGACCTGGCCGCGCTTGATCATGGCCTGCGGGTCGGTCAACGGGACGCGGAAGACCGTCTCCAGCTGGCCCGCGGCGAGGCGGGCCGCGAACGTCTTGACGTCGTACTGCGTCTCGGTCGGCTTGACCTTGATGGTCGGGTTGGCCTTCTCGAACTCGGCGACCTGGGCCAGGAAGTTCTTCTGGCTCTCGGGCTGGGTGCTGGGCGGCATGCCGGAGACGGTGATCTCGGTCTTGCCGCCGGACGTGCCGTCCTGCGGGCCGCCGCACGCCGCGACCGCGGCCAGGAGCAGCAGACCCGCGGCTCCTCTAGCCATGTACGTGTTCATCGGGACTCCAGTTCATGCCGGGGGGCGAGTCGAGTCGAACGTTATATATGACGCGTTAACGTGTAAAGCACGGGATGGTAACGCGGGTGAAATGCAACAGGTTAACGCGTCAACTAGGGTGCCTCTATGCCGCCGTCGGGGCGGCGGACCCGAGCGGCCCACCGCTCGTGCAGGTGGGTGACCGGCGGGTACGCGGCGGCCAGCCGCTCGTCCAGCTCGATTCCCCAGCCGGGCAGGTCGGCGGGACGGAGGTGACCACGAACGGGATTGAGCGTGCCGGGGAACACCTCGCACACGCTGTCGGGGTAGACATGGCCCTCCTGGATGCCGAACGCGGGCGTGGTGACGTCCAGCGCCAGGTTCGCCGCCACGCCGATGGGCGAGACGTCGCCCGGGGAGTGCCAGGCCGTGCGCACCCCGGTCAGCTCGCAGAGCGCGGCCAGCTTGCGTGCCGGGGTCAGCCCGCCGATGGCCGAGATGTGGCAGCGCAGCAGGTCGACGCCGCCGCCCAGGACCAGCCTGGCCGCGTCGGGCACCGAGACGAGCAGCTCGCCGACCGCGATCGGCGCGGGCGAGGCCGCCCGCACCTCGGGCAGCCGGTCGTAGTGCTCGGGCGCGACCACGTCCTCCAGGAAGAACAGCCGGTACGGCTCCAGCGACCTGGCCAGCAGGATCGCCTCCTTGGGCGTGAGCCGGCTGTGCACGTCGTGCAGCAGCTCGACGTCCTCGCCCAGCACCTCGCGGGCCCGTTCGAACAGGGCGGGGGTGGTGCGCAGGTAGTGCCTGACGTCCCAGCCGTCGGGGTGCGGCGAGTCCGGGTAGGCGTTCGCCCTGCCGGGCGCGCCGTAGCCGCCCAGCCCCGGTTGCCCGGTCTGCAGCCTGACGTGGTGATATCCGGCGGCCATGAGCCGCTGGGCGTGCTCCAGCGTGCCCTCGACGGTGGCGCCCTCGGCGTGCAGGTAGACGGGCGCCGCCGCGCGCACCCGGCCGCCGAGCAGCTCGTACACGGGCATGCCGGCGCGCTTGCCCGCGATGTCCCACAGCGCCATGTCGACGCCGGACAGCGCGTTGTTGAGCACCGGCCCGCCACGCCAGTAGGACGACAGGTGGATCATGCGGGTGATGTCCTCGATGTCGGCCGGATGGCGGCCGATCAGCATCGGGCCCACGTGCTCGTCCACGGCCGCGGCGACGGCGTGGAAGCGCTGGGTGAAGGTGGCGCAGCCGAGGCCGTACAGGCCGTCGTCGGAGGTGTCGATCCTGACCACGACCAGCGGGATGCCCTCGGGCGCCGTGACGACGGCGCGCACGCGCGTGATCGTCAGCCCGTCCCTGGACGGCCAGGGGGCCTGGGTTTCCTGCATGCGGGGACGCGCCTTTCAGAAGCGGGTGGGACGGGCGGGCACGGCGACCTCCAGGCCGCCCCACGACCAGCGGACCTCCTCCTCCCCCACGGCGCTGAGCACCGCTTGCGCGGTGGGTTCCTCGCCTTCCCCGAGCAGTTCCACGGCGAACCCGGCACGCAGGACCGCGTGGTGGAAGTCGACCGGTTCGCGCGGCCCGTTGTACAGCACCGCCTCGACGGCGACCTCGTCCTCACCGGCGGCCAGGGCCCAGGTGGCGCGCTGGCCGAGGAAGCCGGCCTCGCCCGTGTGCACGACCGCCCGGCGCGCTCCGGCGGCCAGCTCGAAGACGCCGTCGCCCAGCTCGCGGCCCCGCACGCCCCGGCCGCGCAGCGTGACGCGCAGCCGCAGGTCGCCCACGTCGAAGACGCTGCCTTCCGGCTTGTCGAGGTTCGGGTGGAAGTCGCCGGAGTCGTAGGTGAGCCACCATCCGGCCAGCGCCCTGGGCCCGTCCTGCGCCTGGCGGCACCACGCGGCGGTCAGGTCGTGGCCGTTGTGCATGATCCGGGCGCGCAGCACCACGGCCGGGTCCTCGGGCGTGCGCCAGTAGCCGAGCAGCGGCCTGCGCTGCACCCAGGCGAACTCCTCGTTGACCGTGCCCAGTGTGGCGTCCTCGCTGAGCCAGGTGGTGCCGGTGGTCTCGCCGTCGAAGACGGTCCTGACCCGCACCTCGGGCTCGGGCAGCCGGGCGAAGCGCCCGGCCAGGTGCGACGGGCAGGGCAGCGTGGGCACCATGCGCGGGGTGTCGTCGCGGGTCCCGACGCCGGGGCGCGCCTCGATCGGCGCGCCGGTCTGGGCGGCCAGATAACGCGTCAACTCCTCGCTGAGCCAGTCGGTGTACGCGCGGGCGTGTGGTCCGGCGAGTTGCCCGGTGCCCGGGTGGAAGCGCTCGGCGAGCGCCGCCCACACGCGCTCGCGCATGACCTCGATCTGCTCCAGGAACTCCCGGTCGCGGACCAGCACATGGGCGCGTTCGCAGATCTCCAGCAGGAACGGGCTGTAGGCGGGCGAGTTGTACTCGGCGAAGGCGTCGCGTTCCAGCATCGCGGCGAGCTTGCGCCTGCCGTAGGCGAGGAATTCGGGGGCGTCGAGCAGCTCGCCGGCGCTCGCGCAGGTGACGGAGCCGAGCAGGGCGATGTTCGTGTAGCGCGGGCCGACGTTGCGCCGGAAGATGGACAGGGCCGCGTGGCGCAGCGCCTCGGCGATCCGGCCGTCGAGGACGTCCCCGTGCACGGCCAGCACCTGGGCCAGCCGGACGCCGATGAAGTCGGCCCAGTTCCAGTCGGCGGGCGCCATGGCCTGGGGCGGCTCCTCCATGAAGTAGCCCCAGATGCCGTAGTGGTCGTCGAGCGGGTCGCGCTCCTGCAGGTCGACGATCGCGCCGAGCACGTCCTTGGCCCGGTCGAGGCGGCCTGCCTGCAGCAGCGCGATCGCGTAGTCGGTGGAGGTGCGGGTCTCGTGCACACGGCTGCCGGCCGGGATCGTCGTGTGGTATCCGTTGCTGCGTGACAGCAGCCACGGCAGCCGGTGTTCGGGGTCGTAGCGCTCGTCCTGAACCTTCAGGAACTCCTCGGGTGTCACCGCTGGGTGTCCTTTCGCCGAATGCGGCCCGACGTTAGTCTTAGCGTGTTAACGTGTCAACGATCACGAATGGGACGGATGGGGGCAGGATGAACGAATCGTCCGACAGCCAGGAGCCGCTCTACCAGCAGGTCAAGCGGGATCTGGTCGCGGCGATCTCGCGCGGTGAGTACGTGCAGGACGAGCCGTTCATCAGCCAGCGCGAGGTCTGCGAGCGGTTCGGAGTGAGCACCACCACCGCGGTGCGCGCGCTCAACGAACTGGTCACCGAGGGCTACCTGGTACGGCGGCGCGGACGCGGCACGTTCGTGGCCGATCGGCCCGTCCCGGCCGAGTCGTCGCGGGAGCGCTCCATCGCCTACATCATGCACGGGCACGGGCCACACAACTCCGACGTGATCGACGGCATCGAGTCGGTCTGCGCCGAACTGGGCTACCGGATGTTCCTGTCGAACACCAAGGGCTCACCGGCCGCCCAGGAGAAGGCGCTGCGTCAGGCGCTCGACACCCAGGCCAGCGGCGTCGCGCTGTACTCGGTCGACGCCCACCACGACTCCCCCGCCCTGGCCGAGCTGCGGCGGCGGCGCGTCCCGCTGGTCATGGTCGACCGCTACCACCCCGAGTCCCCCACCGACGCGGTGCTCTTCGACAACTTCGCCATCGGCTACCGGCTGACCGAATACCTCATCGGGCAGGGACACCGGCGCATCACCGCGCTGTGGGACGCCACCGAGTGCACCTCCGTGCAGGAGCGCCTCACCGGGCACGTGCAGTCGCTGCGCGAGCACGGGCTGCCGGTCTCGCCGGAGCTGACCGCGCTCAAGACCTACCTGCGGCTGCCGGAGGACCGGCGGCGGGAGATGCTGGCCGGGCTGCTCGACCGGCGCGAGCCGCCGACGGTGCTGCTGTGCGCCAACGGGTTCGTGCTGGCGCACGCGGCCTCCGACCTCACCGCGATGGGCGTCGAGGTGCCCGGACAGGTCGAGCTGGCCGGCATGGACGACGCGGGGCCGTTCGACCTGCTGCCGTTGACCGTCGCCGCCGCCCGCCTGCCGTCGCGGGAGATGGGCGAGCGGGCGATGCGGCTGCTGGCCGAGCGCATCGACCACCTGGAGACGGCCTCGGAGGTCGAGCACGTGGTGCTGCCGATCGAGATCCGCACCCGCGAGTCGGCTCGTGCCTATCTGCGCGTGGTCTCCGCCCAGACCGCCCAAACCGCCTGAACCCCTGAGGTACCCCCCATGCCATCCCCTCTTCGCGTCGCCCTGGTGGGCGGCGGTCAGATCGCCAACTCCACCCACATGCCGACTTTTCGCGAAATGTCGGCGGATATCGAGGTTGTGGCGGTCGTCGACGCCACCGTCGAGGCGGCCCGGTCGTTCGCCGATCGATGGTCCGTGCCGTACGCCTCGGACGACCTCGCCGCGACGCTGCGGGACGTGCGCCCCGACCTCGTCGACATCGCCAGCCCGCCCGCGCTCCACCGCGACCAGGTGATCGCGTCGCTGCGGGCGGGCGCGTGGGTGTGGTGCGAGAAGCCGCCGTGCCTGTCGCTGGCGGAGTACGACGAGATCACCGCGGCCGAGCGGGACGGCGGCCCGTACGCCGCGATCATCTACCAGCAGCGCTTCGGCTCGGCCGCCCAGCACGCCCGCGCGCTGATCTCCGGCGGCGCACTCGGCCGGCCGTACGTCGCGCACTGCCAGACCACCTGGTTCCGCGACCCCGCCTACTACGCGGTCCCGTGGCGCGGCCGGTGGGACACCGAGGGCGGCGGCCCCGCCATGGGCCTCGGCATCCACCAGATCGACCTCCTGCTCGAACTGCTCGGCGACTGGAGCGAGGTGCGCGGCATGGCCGCCCGGCTCGCCCGCGACGTGCAGACCGACGACGTGACGACCGCGCTGGTCCGCTTCGACTCGGGCGCGCTGGCCACCGTCGTCAGCACGTCGCTCGCGCCGCGCCAGGTCAGCCACCTGCGCGTCGACCTCGCCGCCGCGACCCTGGAACTCACCCACCTGTACGGCTACGCCAACGAGAACTGGACGGTCACCCCCGCCCCCGGCGTGACCGGTCTCGACTGGCCCCCGCCCGACGACGTGCCCAGCTCCCACCTGGCCCAGCTCCGGGGCCTGGTCACCGACCTGCGGGCCGGACGGCGGCCACGCGGCAGCGGCCAGGACGGCCGCAGGTCGCTGGAGCTGATCACGGCGATGTACAAGTCCGCGCTCACCGGGAAGCCGGTGCGTTCAGGCGAGATCGCTCCCGGCGACCCGTTCCACCGGAATCTGCACGGCGACAACCCTGGGGTGTTCCAGTGAAGATCATCGGCTTCGAGCTGTTCGTCGTCACCCCGCGCTGGATGTTCCTGCGCGTCGACACCGACGAGGGCGTCAGCGGCTGGGGCGAGCCCATCGTCGAGGGCCGTGCCGAGACGGTCGCCGCCTGCGTGAACACGCTGATGGAAGCGCTGGCCGGCGCCGACCCCGGCCGCATCGAGGACCACTGGCAGGTGATGTCGAAGGGCGGCTTCTACCGGGGCGGCCCGGTGCTGTCCAGTGCGGTGGCCGGGATCGACCAGGCGTTGTGGGACATCAAGGGCAAGGCTCTCGGCGTGCCGGTCTACGACCTGCTCGGCGGGCCGGTGCGCGATCAGGCCAAGGTCTACACGTGGGCGCACGGCGACACGGACGCCGAACTGGCCGAGAACGCCGTGGCCAGGGTGGAGGCGGGCTTCGACACGCTGAAGTTCGCCGCGTGGGAGGGCACGATGCCGCCGATCCCGTCGGCCGCCCTCACCAGCCGGATCGTGGCCCGCTTCGCGGCGGTGCGGGACGCGGTGGGCGACGGCGTCGACCTGGCCGTCGACCTGCATGGCCGCTTCACGTCGGCGGCCTCCCGCAAGGTGCTCCCCCTCCTGGAGCCGCTGTCCCCCTTGTTCGCCGAAGAACCGGTGCTTCCCGAGTTCTCCCGCGACCTGCGACGGGTGGTGGAGGCGACGACGATTCCCATCGCCACCGGCGAGCGCCTGTTCTCCCGCTGGGACTTCCGCGACGTGCTCCCGACGGGCGTGGCGGTGATCCAGCCGGACCTGTCGCACGCCGGCGGCATCTCCGAGGTCCGCAGGATCGCCGCGATGGCCGAGCCCTGGGACGTCACCCTCGCCCCGCACTGCCCCCTGGGCCCGATCGCTCTGGCCGCCTGCCTGCAGATCGACTTCGCGACGCCGAACTTCCTCATCCAGGAGCAGTCGCTGGGCATCGGCTACCACGACGGCCCAGAACTCCTGGACTACCTGGTGGACCGGTCGGTCTTCACCTTCACCGACGGCTACCTCGATCGCCCGGCGGCCTCCGGCCTGGGCATCGAGGTCGACGAGAAGGCGGTGCGCGAGGCGTCGTCGCACGCTTGGCGCAACCCGATCTGGCGCCACCGGGACGGCTCGTTCGCCGAGTGGTAGTCGTCCCCGAAAGCGACAGCCGTCGCCGGCGGACGATCGCCGGACGTCCCGCGCTGAGGACGGCCGCGCTCTTGGGCGTGTGTGCGAGTGTGCAGGGGGCTCAGACACTCGGAGGGTTCAGGCGCGAGGCGCGACAAGACGTGACATTTCACGCAGTCAGCGCTTCAATGGCTCGATTATGGACGATGCCGATGTGGCTGCCGAGCGGGTGATCTCGCCTGTCCTCGTCGGCCGGGACAAGGAGCTGCGCCGGTTACTGGCGGCGGTGACGCGTCCCCCGGCGGTCGTCATGATCGAGGGCGAGGCGGGCATCGGAAAGACCCGACTGGTCGGCGAGCTGATCGCCGCCGACGAGCTGCGTGCCCGGCCACCGCTCGTCGGCGGATGCGCGCAGATCCGCGAGCCGTTCCCGCTCGGCCCCGTCATCGAGGCACTGCGCGGCGCCGCCGGAAGGTTTCCCGTGGGGAGCCTGTCGCCGGTGACCGGTGCTCTGCACCCGCTGTTGCCCGAACTCGCCGCCGTCCTGCCGGCCGTACCCGGCTCGCTGGACGACCCCGCCGGACTGCGGCACCGCGTGTTCCGCGGGCTCGCCGAGCTGCTCGCCGCGCTCGGCCAGGTCGTGCTGGTGCTGGAAGATCTGCACTGGGCCGACGAGCAGACGATCGAGTTCCTCGGCTACCTGCTCACCGACCCGCCGCCCGGACTCGGCCTCGTGCTCACCTTCCGTGGCGAGGAGGCCGGTCCCGGCCTGCGGGCGCTCACCGCACGGTTACGGCCGGAGCTTGCCCACGCCCACCTCGTCCTGGCCCCGCTGGACGCCGCACGGACGAACGAGCTGACGGCCTCGATCCTGGGAACCGCCCAGGTGTCGGACGAGTTCGCCGCCTATCTGTGCGAGCGGACGTCCGGCCTGCCGTACGCCATCCAGGAGCTGGTCGCGCTGCTGCGCGCCCGCGGCGTCCTGGTCCAGCGGGGCACCAGGTGGGCGCGCAAGACGCTCGACGAGCTCGGCGTCCCGGCCGGGGTGCGTGACTCGGTGCTGGAACGGGTGCGCGGCCTGAGCGCGAACGCGCAGGCGGTGGCGGAGGCCGCGGCGGTGCTGCGGGTGGCCGTGCCGGTGCCGGAGCTCGTGGCCACCTGCCGCGTGCCGGAGCAGGACGCCCACGAGGGCCTGGACGAGTTGCTCGACCGCGGCTTGTTCGTCGAACGGGGCGGCACGGCGGGGTTCAGGCACGCGTTGGCCGTCCAGGCGGTGTACGGGAGCATCCCGCTGTCCAGACGGCAGGATCTGCACGTCCGGGCGGCCAAGGCGGTGGCGGGGCAGAATCCCACGCCGCTGGGCCAGATCGCGCATCACCATCGCCATGCCGGTCATCACGACGCCTGGGTGGACGCCGCGGAGAAGGCGGCGGACCAGGCTGTGGCGCTGGCCAACGACGCGGAGGCCGAGCGCCTGCTGGAGGCGGTGCTGCGGCACGCGCCCCTCGACCCGGCGCGAGAGGGCAGGCTCGCGGCGAAGCTGGGGTGGGCGGGTGGCTACGCGCTGGCCGCCGACGAGCTCATCGGCCTGCTGCGCGGCGCTGCTGATCGCCAGCCGCCCGGACCGGTGCGCGGCGAGCTGAACTACCTCATCGGGCTGAAGCTGGAGGCCGGGGGCGCCTCGCCGGAGCTCGCCCGCCGAGCCATGACCGAGGCCATCGGCGATCTCGCGGACCGGCCCGTGCTGGCCGCCTACGCGATGGTGGGCCTGGGCATGCCCAGAACCCCCGGTGTCCCTCTTGCCGAGCACCTGCGCTGGCTCGACCGGGCCCTCGAACGGCTCACCGAGATCTCGGAGCCTGAGCGGCGCATCTCCGTGCTCGGCAAGGTCGCCATGGTGCTGACCCTCGTCGGTGACCCGCGTGGGGCGAGCCTGACCGGGCAGGTCGTGGAGCAGACCGGCGGCCGTCCGGGCGACCGGTGGGAGGTGGTGGCCTACGACTCGATCGGGGAGGTCGCCTGCCTGGCCGGGCATCACGACACCGCGCACCGCCTGCTGGACGCCGCGCTGGCCCAGGCGGCCGAGCACGACGTCACCGGCCTGATCGAGTCCAGGTGCCGGTTGAACCTGGCGACGCTGGCCTACTGCCGGGGTTCCTGGGACGGCGTGGCGGACGAGCTCGAAGCGTTGCGGGTGCGTTTCGCCGACCTGCCCAGTTTCCGCCTCACCGCGGACACCGTGTCCGGCTGCCTGGCCCTCGCGCGCGGGCGGGCCGACGCCGCTCGTCTCGACGACCTGGTGCGCGCGAACCTGGAGACGGGCGCGGCCGACGTGCTCGCGCTGCCGGTGAGCGCGCTGCTGCGGCTGGCCGTCGCACAGGACCGGGCCGGGGAGGCCGTGGCGCGTACCGGCGAGGCGTTCTCGTTGTGGGCGGCCAAGGGGTTGTGGCCGGTGGGTGTTCGGGCGGTTCCCGCACTGGTGGAAGCCCTGGTGGGGCTGGGCAGGGTCGAGGAGGCCGGGGAGCTGGTGTCACGTCTCGAAGGCGAGCTCGCCGCGCTGGACGCGCCGCTCGCGCGGGCGGCGCTCGGCCATGCGTGGGGCTTCCTGTCCGCCGACGCCGTGCGCTTCATGGACGCGGCGGCGTCGTACGACCGGCTGGGGGCGCCGTACGAGGCGGCGCAGGCGCGCGAGCACGCGGCCGGGCTGCTGCTCACCGCCGGTGACGAGCGGGGGGCGTCGATGCTGGAAGCCGCCCTGCACGCGTACGGCGGGCTCGGCGCCGCCTGGGACCTCGACCGGGCCGGTCGGCTGAGCAGGCGCTGGGGCCTGCCCGTACCGGCCCGGCATCGCGGCGGCCCGCGCGGTTACGGGTCCGCGCTCTCCCCCAGGGAGGACGTGGTGGCCAGGCTGGCCGCCACTGGCCTGACCAACAAGGAGATCGCCAAGGAGCTGTTCCTGTCGGCCAAGACCGTGGACAAGCACCTGGGGTCGGCCATGCGCAAGCTGGGCCTGCGCTCCCGCGCGGGGCTGGCGCACCGCCTCGACGCCTGACTATTGGGGCGTTTGCCCCATAGGTAGCCATCTGTCGCTCCTGTGACGCTAGGCGCATGCCCGAAGAGCCCGATCCGAAGGACGAGCAGGACACACCCGAGCCCGAGGCCGAACCCGAGGCCGAACCCGAGGCCGAACCCGAGGCCGAACCCGAGGCCGAACTCGAAGAGGGCTGGGTCGACGCATGAGGAGAGAGGCAGAACCCCCGATGCCAACCACCAGAAGGCGGCCGTGGCCGCGCGTGTTAGCGGGCGCGGCCGTAGCGGCACTGGCCGCGGGCCTGCTCACCCCGGCGACGGCCCTCGCCGCGCCCGACGAGGGCGACACCGGCGTCGTCACGCTCCCCGGCGCCGCCGGCGGCGAATGGAACCTCACCCTGATCACCGGCGACACCGTCCGCCTCGCCAGGGACGGCGACGGACGCTACACCGCGACCCCCGAGGCCGTCCGCCGCCCCGACGGACACACCCCGTTGTTCCGCAGCGAGGCCGGCCCGGAGGGGATCTTCGTGATCCCGGACGACGCCCAGCCCGCCCTCGACGCGGGCGTCCTGGACCTCAAGCTGTTCGACGTCCGCTACCTGGCCGAGAACGGCTACGCCGACGGCACGGCCGACCGCCTGCCGCTGATCGTCCAGTACCAGGGCACCCAGAAGAGCACCGCCCGCGCCCTGCCCGACAGCACCGCCACCCGGTCGCTGCCGAGCATCCACGGCGCCGCGCTCACGGTCGACAAGGCGAAGGCGGACGAGTTCTGGGCCACCCTGCGCGAAGCGTCCACCGGCAGGACGAGGCTGGCCGGCGGCGTCGGCAAGGTCTGGCTGGACGCCAAGGTCAAGGCGGACCTGGCCGAGAGCGTGCCGCTGATCGGCGCCCCCGAGGCGTGGAAGGCCGGCTTCGACGGCTCGGGCACGACGGTCGCCGTGCTGGACACCGGCGTCGACGCCACCCACCCCGACCTGGCCGGCCGGATCGCCGACAGCCGCAGCTTCGTCGAGGGCCAGGAGGTGACCGACCACCACGGCCACGGCACCCACGTCGCCGCGACCGTGGGGGGCTCGGGCGCGGGCTCGGACGGCACGCGCAAGGGCGTCGCCCCCGGCGCCAGGCTCGTCATCGGCAAGGTGCTGGGCGACTCGGGCTCGGGTGACACCTCCGACATCATCGCCGGCATGGAGTGGGCCGCCATCGAGGAGAAGGCGAAGATCGTCTCGATGAGCCTCGGCGGCAACCCCACCGACGGCACCGACCCGCTGTCCCAGGCCGTCGACGACCTGAGCGCCTCGACGGGCGCGCTGTTCGTGGTCGCCGCGGGCAACGCCGGCCCCGGCAAGGAGACGATCGGCGCGCCCGGCGCCGCCGCGTCCGCGCTGACGGTCGCCGCCACCGACAAGTCCGACCAGCTCGCGAGCTTCTCCAGCCGCGGGCCGAGGGTCGTGGACGGCGCGCTCAAGCCGGACATCGCCGCCCCGGGCGTGGGCATCGTCGCCGCCCGCGCCGCCGGAACCTCGCTGGGCGGCCCGGTCGACGCCCTCTACACCAGCCTGAACGGCACCTCGATGGCGACCCCGCACGTCGCGGGCGCGGCCGCGCTGCTGGCCCAGGAACATCCGTCCTGGGACGGCCAGCGGCTCAAGGCGGCGCTGATGTCGACCGCCAAGGACGCCGGATACTCCGCCTACGAGCAGGGTGCCGGCCGCGTCGACGCGGCCAGGGCCGTCTCCCAGGCCGTCGTCTCCACCACGCCGAACCTGGACTACGGCGTCATCCCGGTAGACGTGAACGACACCGTGGACAAGACCGTCACCTACGCCAACGACGGCGCCGCCGAGGTGACGCTGACCCTCGCCGCCACCCTGGGCGAGGCCAAGGACGCGCTGACGTTCAGCGCCCCGTCGGTGACCGTCCCGGCCGGCGGCACCGCGTCCGTCACCGTCACCCTGCGCCCGGACGGCCTGCCCAAGGGCGGCTACACCGGCGCCGTGGTCGCCACAGGCCCGTCCGGTACGCACGTCACGACCCCGGTGGGGCTGCGCCGAGGGCCCAAGAAGGTGCCGCTGACCGTGCACCTCATCGACAGGTACGGCAACCCGCCCTCGCCGATGGTGACCTGGGTGGCCGCGAGCGCGGTCGACGTCCCCGACACCTACGGCGTCAGCTCGGGCGAGTTCGTCAGCGACGGCGTCTACCGCTACATGGTCGAGCCGGGCACCTACAGCGTCCAGGCCGGCGTCCAGCACAACACGACCGACAGCGGGCCTGGCCCGGTCGCCCAGCTGTACGACCCCGAGGTGGTCGTGCCGGAGGGCGGAGCCGAGATCACCCTCGACGCTCGCAAGGCCGTGCTGCTGCGCATGACGACGCCCAAGCCGATCGACTGGCGGCACGCCAGAGGCACCCTCTCCTTCGTGCGCACGGCCTGGGACGGCACCTCGCTGTCGTCCGGGAACATGGGCGCCCTCGGCATGAACGACTGGTACATCAGCCCCACCAAGAAGGTCACCAAGGGGAAGCTGCTGTTCTCGGTGCAGGCCACGGCCGCCAACCCGCAACTGGACGTGCGCGCCGTGTCCCCGCGGAAGTACGCGATCGACGCCAGAACCTATGAGTACTTCGACCGTGGGCTGAGCTTCGACCTCGGCTGGGACATCCCGTTCCCGGCCGGCACCCGCCGCTACGACCTCGCGTACGTCGGCGGCGGCGCGAACCCGCAGGGCGGCCTGCGCGGCAAGCTCGCGCTGATGACGATCGACCCCGATGACACCTGCGTCATCGACCTCAAGCGCCTCCAGGCGCTGAAGGCCGCGGGCGCCGCCGGGGTCGTGCTCTTCGCCAACCGCGTGTACCCCGGCTGCTCGATCCCCGCCTGGCCCGGCGGGGACGAAAAGCCGGAACTGCCGGTGGTTCAGATCTTCAAGGCCGTCGGCGACCAGCTTCGCGCCCAGCTCGCGAACGGCCCGGTCACGCTGGAGATCACCAGCCACCCGATCATCGACTACACCTACCAGCTCCTGAAGTACGAGGACGGCAGGGTCCCCGACCCCGTCTACCGCTTCACCGACAGCAGCCTGCAGGCCGTGGACACGGCATACCACACGCCGATGAGCCTCGACAACCAGATGGAGATCTGGCACAGCCGCAAGCCGCTGGAGCGGGTCACGTTCTCGACGGCCTTCCACTTCGCCGCCCCCTCCAGGCGGATCGAGTACTTCAGCCTGTCCGGCGCGGACACGCTGCGCGAGGGGACCGTCAGCGGCACCGACACGAAGACCTGGGGACTGGAGACGACCATCGAGAAGCCCGGCAGGGAGACCAGGCGCTGGGGCACCGGCCCGGCCACCCCGGGCGGCATGGTGATCCCGGAGGTCCCCGGCGTCGAGCAGAAGGTGTTGTGCGCGATGTGCCGGCGCGGCGACACGTTCCTGCCCGCCTACACCTTCGTGACCGGCGACGGGCGGCTGGCCATGACCGGCGGCAGCGTCAACACCAACGCGAAGCTGTTCAGGGACGGCAAGGAGATCCCGCGCGTCGCCGGCGCCGCGTTCCCGATGTTCACGCTGACCAAGGAGGAGGGCGTCTACCGGCTCGAACAGAGCGGCTCGGGCTCCGTCAACGCCTGGACCTTCCACTCCAGGGCCCGCGACGAGGACACCGTCCCGCCCACGACCGACTGCCACCCGACCATGGGCTCGTCCGGTTCGTGCAACCCGCAGCCGCTGGTGTTCGTCGGCTACGACCTGCGTGACACCCAGGCCCTGGACACCTCCGTACGGGCCGGTGGCCGGCACACGTTCCAGATCGACGTGACCCACTCCCCGTCGGCCGAGCGGATGCCGGCCGTCGCGGGGCTGAAGCTGGCCTACAGCACCGACGACGGCCAGACCTGGAAGGACGCCAAGGTCCGCCGGGTACGTACCGGCGTCTACACCACCACGCTCGTCTACCCCGCCCTCGCCGCGACCAAGGGCGCCGTCACCCTCAAGGCCGAGGCCTGGGACGCCGCAGGCAACAAGGTCGAACAGACCACCACCCGCGCCTTCCCCCTGCGCTGACCCTCGCAGGTGACCCTCGCAGCTGACCCGAGCCCGCCGCCCGCCAAGGGCGGCGGGCTCCGGGTGTACACGCCGGGCAGGCGAGGACGGGCGTTCGGTCCTCCGGGTGGCGGAGCTCCCGGAGGACCTCACCTGGTCAGGGCTTGGCCGCGGCGCTGACGATGCGGCCGGCTTCCTCCTTGGTGATGAGGCGGGCGGCCACCAGTTCGGCGGACTTCTTCGCGACGTGGGCGATGAGCTGGGGCCCGGTGTGCTTCTCGTCCTCGATGAGGTCCTCGATCGTGCAGCCGTCGGGGCGGTAGCGGTTGGCCACCCCGGTGTCGCGGGCCTTGATGGTGACCATCGGCGTCAGGTCGGAGCCCTTGCAGGCGTCCGGCGGAGGGGTGTAGCGGAGCAGGCGGGCGCCGCCCTGAACGGAGCCGAGGGCGTCCTCGGTGCCGCTGCGGAACCAGATGTTGCCCGAGCCGTCCTGCGCGCCCCGGTAGAGGCCGGACTCGACGGCGGTCGTGAACGTCTTCGACAGCGGGTCGATGCGGAACACCTTGCCGTCGAGGGAGGCGTAGACGTGCTCGTCGGGGTTGACGTGCAGCTCGTCGGAGACGCCGGTGTATTCGGCGGGGAGCTTGACCTGCTTGACCACGCGGGCCGTGGCCGGGTCCATGATGAACACCGTGCCGTCGGCGAGGCCCCAGAGCAGCCCGTCGGGGCCCTTGACCAGCGCGGTGATCGACTTCGCGCCGGGCACCGGTGTGTGCTCCGATCGTTTCTCGCCCGAGGCCAGGTCGTAGGTGAACACCTTGGCGTCCGTCGCCTTGGGCGTGGTGCCGCCGCCGCCATGGATCGACGTGCCGCCCCACAGGGTGTTCCCGAGTACGGCCAGCGAGGTGACGCCCTGGTCGGCGACGGGTGCGCGCAGTACCGTGTGATCGTCTGAGGCCTCGTCGTAGACGGTGAGCGCGCCGCCCCACAGGCCGTAGTCGGGGGTGCTGCCGATGTAGACCTTGCTCCCGGCGGCGGCGAACGCCACGGGCCGGTTCTGGCCGTCGCCGATCAGGCGGAACAGCTCACGAGGGTTCGTGCCGGTAACGAACGGCCGGGCCGGGTCGTAATGCATGATCGCGCCGTTGGGATAGGTGCCCAGGTAGAGATTTCCGTCCTTCCAGAACCACCCGTCGGTCTGCGCGGCCCGGCCAAGCTGGGTCACCTTGCCGGTGGCCGGGTCGAGGACCGCGACGTTGCCGTTGATGTAGAGGTTCGTGTAGATGCGGCCGTCCGGCCCGGCGGTGACGTTGTTGATGTCGATGGGCTGGTACGGGAACGGCAGCTTGAAGCGCTGGGAGGCGCCGGTGCGCGGGTCGTAGGAGAACGCGTCACCGTTGTAGTTGCCGATCGCCGCATAGAGCGTGCCGTCGACGAAGCCCCAGCCCACCCCGGCACCGCCCGAGGCCACCCCCGGGACCGCTTCCGGCCGGTCGGCGGCCAGGTCGTAGCGCCACAGCTCGGCGCCCGAGGTGAAGTAGACGTAGCCGCCCTCGGCGACCTTGGTCGTGCCGCGCGAGTTCATCGCGAACCCGTCGGCCAGCACCGCCCCCGAGTCGGGATCGAGCACGAGCGCCTGCCCCTTGCTGCGCTTGACGAACAGCTTGCCCGCCACCAGGTTCAGGTCGTACGGATAGCTCGGATCGCCGCGCAGCGCCTCGGGCCAGATGTCCCGCTTCTCCCCGGTGGCCAGGTCCAGCCGGATCAGATGCCCCGCCGAGCCGACCGCCGCCCACAGCAGTCGCCGGTCGGTGTCGACCGCGACGTCCGACGTGTACTGCTGGCCCTCGACCATCGCTCCGAGGTCACGGAACCCCTCACCCGGGGTGTACGAGAACGCCTTGGCCCCTGGATACGTCCCCCCGTAGACCTTGCCGTCCTTGCCGGCCTGCAGCCCGTAGGCGTACAGCTCTCCCGGCACGACCTGCCCCAGGTCGGTGGCCTGCTCCTGGCCCGGTTTGAAGGAGTACAGGTGGCCGTTGGGGTAGGTCCCGGCATAGACCGTACCGTCGGCGGCCTGGGTGATGCCCCACCCGCCGGACGAGCCGGGCAACTCCACGGTGTCCCTCAGTTCGCGGGTCACCGGATCGACCTCGGCGACGACCCCCGGCGTGCCCATCTGAACGCTGAAAACGGCCGGCCGCCCGTCCTGGCCGGTGCCGAAGTGCCCCTCGAAGACGGTGAGCGCGGTCGACTGGACGCCGAAGTCGGTCACGGTTCCTTGGGCTGGGGAGGCGGCTAAGAGAGTGGACAGCAGGACGGAGAGGACACGCATGGGTTGCACTCCCGGGAGATTACGGTCATGAGCGGAACTGCTTCTCGGAGCCAACGATCGTCTCGTTACGAGATAACGGTCCAGACCGTAAAAAGTCAACACTTGACGAAGGAACGTGGGCATGGCGGCGCCGGCAGTCCGCCGGCGTGGCCGCCGACCAGCGGCAGGCCGCCGAAGGCCAGGGCGCAGGCGGTGAGGACCCGGTCCAGGTCGGCCTCGGCGATGCCGAGCCCGTTTCCGATGACGGGCAGGCCTGCGGTGACGATCAACACCCGCTCATCCGGACGCGGGCGCCGGGAACTCACTTGTGTGGCCATAGACCGGCGAGGCGGGCGATGCGAAGACCGGCGTGCAGTTCCAGGCGGACCGCCCCGTCCGTGATGTCGCAGTCGATGACCTCGCGGATGCGGTCAAGCCGGTAGTAGAGCGTGCTGCGGTGGATGCGCAGACGTCGTGCCGTGCCCTGGATCTCGCCGCCGCTGTCGAGGTAGCCCTCCAGGGTCGTCGCGAGTTCGACGCCGTGGGGGGCGTTCAGCAGGCGTCGTACGCCGGCGGGGAGCTGGCTCGGCGTCAGCCGGTCGAGCGGCAGTTGCAGGAACAGACGGTCGATGCCGAGGTCCTCCCAGAAGACCCGCTTGCCGTAACGGTGCCGATCCAGCCGGGAGGCGCGGGAGGCGAGCTGGGCCTCACGGTAGGAGTCCACCGCCTCCGTCAACGACGGTTTCACGCTGCCCACGCCCGCCACGACCTCTTCCAGATCGGGGCCGGCGAGTGCGCGTTCAAGCCTGTCGTGGTTGACCGGGCGCGGAAAGAGGACAATTCCCTCGGCCCCGAGAACGGCACCGACGATCTTCACGGTCGTCGATCTCGTGGTGAATTCGAGGGTTGCCTCGACGGCAAGTCGCGTCACCGACTTCGAGGACGATTCCGGGGCCTGGAGAACGAGAACCGAGTAATTCTCGACATCATCGATGAGGTCGTCCCGCACGAGGGTTTCGGCTGCCTTCGAGCGGGCCGCCGGCGATCCTGCGAGCAATGCGGCAAGCAGGTGCTTCGAATTCTCCTTGCCGTGCCTGCGCTCAGAGATCCGCAGCGAGAGCAGCGCACCCATTTCCGGCGCGGCGGATTCCAGGACTTCGAGGTCGTCCACACACGGCGTTTCCCGATCCTCGACGTAGTAGACGTAGCCGAGCAGTTGCTGCTCGTGACGCAACGGCAGGACGACCAGCTCTCCGTCGTCCTGGGACACCCGCACGCCATGCTTCGCGTGGTGCAGCCGATGCTCCTTGACCAGTGCCTTCGTCACCGGCGCCGTCGAGCCCGCGAGCAGCCGCGCGAGCCGGGCGAGCCGGGCGTCGGTGTCGTGGACGCTGAACGCCGCGATCTTCAGGTCGTGATCGAGCACCACCAGCGCCACGCCGAGGCGATCAGCCAGATCTTGGACGGCGTCATCAAGGCTCACCGGGGTTGCTCCTCTCCTGCGACACAACGTCGGATCGGCACCAACAAATAGCGACAGATCGTACGAAGCGCTTCAACAGGGTGTCTGTCTACGGTGGTGCGACAGCGCACAAGTTAGCAATGCGAGGGGTGAAAGGGCCAAGTCCCGCCGTCGCCCGGCGGGCCCGATCCCGGCCGTTCACCCGATCACTGCACATCCTGAGCAATGCCCGTACCTGACGGGAAGGAGCCCATTCTAGTGACCGAGCGCACCGTCGAAACCCATGGCTATTCCACTTTCTTCCTGGAAAGCGGCGACGAGGCCCATGAAACCGTAATTCTGCTGCACGGCGGCGGCCCCGGCGCCAACGCGGTGTCGAACTGGAGCGGTTTCATTCCCGCCCTGAGCGACGACTATCACGTGCTGGCTCCCGACCTCGTCGGCTACGGCCGCACCGACCATCCCGAGGACATGCCGGGCAGCCTGACCGGATGGATGCGCATGCGGGTCGAGCAGGTGCTCGCCCTGATGGACGTCCGCGGCATCGAGCGGGCCCACCTGGTCGGCAACTCGATGGGCGGCGCGCTCGCCATGCACCTGGTGATGACGGCGCCGGAGCGCTTCGCCCGGGTCTCGCTGATGGGCAGCGCGGGCGGGCACTCGCAGCCGACGCCCGAGGTCATGCGGATGGTGTCCTTCTACAAGGACCCGACGATCAGCGCGCTGGAGAACCTCACCAAGTGGTTCGTCCACGACGAGGACGCGCTGGGCACGTCGATCTCGGAGATCACCGAGACGCGCTACAAGGAGGTCATGCGGCCCGAGGTGCGGCGTTCCTTCGAGCGCTTCTTCTCCTCCTCGCCCGCCGAGATGGCCGTACCGCCGTCGGCGCTGCGCCGGATGCCCCACCCGTTCCTCATCGTGCACGGCCGTGAGGACCGTTTCGTCACCCCCGACTCCAGCGTCTTCCTGCAGCAGCACCTGCCCAACGCGCAACTGCACATCTTCCCGCACTGCGGCCACTGGGTGCAGATCGAGCGCGCCGCCCAGTACGCGGCGCTGCTGCGCGGCTTCCTCACCGACGCGTTCTGACCTCGTAGGACCAGGAGACAACAGGCATGGACATCAAGCAGCTCGGCTACCTCGGCCTGTCCGCGCGCGAGCCGGACGCCTTCACCACGTACGCCACGGACATCCTCGGCATGCAGCGAGTCGCGGGAGAGGACGGCGCCACCCACTTCCGCATCGACGACGTGCACCACCGCGTCACCGTCGAGGCGGGAGAGCAGGACGGCGGCGCGTACTACGGCTGGGAGATCGCCGACGCCGACTCGCTGAGCGCCGCGCTCGACGAGCTGAGCGACCACGGCGTCGTTGCCCACCAGGCGACGCAGCGCGAGCTGGAGATCCGCCGCGTGGCCGGCATGGCGCACTTCCTCGACCCCGCGGGCAACCGGGTCGAGCTGTTCCACGGGGCCTCGCCGGGCGAGGGGCAGTTCACCTCGGCGCGGGACATCGAGCGGTTCGTCACGGGTGACCTCGGCCTCGGCCATGTCGTGCTCGCCAGCCCGGACGTGGCGGCCCAGCAGCGTTTCTACACCGACGTCCTCGGCTTCAAGATCAGCGACACGATGCGCGTGCCGTTCCAGGCCACGTTCCTGCACACGAACCCGCGCCACCACAGCATCGCCTTCGTGGACGGCCCGTTCTTCGGCATCCACCAGCCGTTCCTGCACCACTTCATGCTGGAGGTCCCCGACATGGACCAGGTCGGCCGGACCTACGACCTCGTGCTCGACCGCGAGGTACCGGTCACCATGACGCTCGGCCGGCACAGCAACGACCAGATGTTCTCCTTCTACGCGCAGTCCCCCGTCGGGGTGCACACCGAGTTCGGCAGCGGCGGCGTCCTCATCGACGACGCGACCTGGCAGGTCACCGAGATCCCCGGCCCCGACCTCTGGGGCCACCGGCACTGACGTCACCCTTCTAGGAGCCATTGACATGGAAACCCTCACCCCCGTCGTGGAGACGGACGTGCTGATCGTCGGGGCCGGCCCGGCGGGCGCGACCGCCGCGGCGCTGCTGTCGACGTACGGCATCGCCAACGTGGTGCTCAACAAGTACGCCGGGGTCTCGAACACGCCTCGCGCGCACATCACCAACCAGCGCGGCGTCGAGGTGCTGCGCGACCTCGGGCTGGAAGGCGAGGTGACCAAGAACGCGACCCCGCAGCACCTGATGGGCGAGCACGTGTACGCCACCAGCCTCGCCGGGCAGGAGCTCGGCCGCCTGCGCACCTGGTACACCCACCCGCACTTCAAGGCCGAGCACGACCTCGCCAGCCCGGCCTCCGTGTGCGACCTGCCGCAGCACGTCCTGGAGCCCATCCTGGTCAACGCCGCCGCCTCGCGCGGGTCGTCCGTCCGCTTCAACACCGAGCTGCTGACGTTCACGCAGGACGACGACGGCGTGACCGCCCTGGTCAAGGACAGGCTGACCGGCCAGGAGTACGGCATCCGCAGCAAGTACCTGATCGGCGCGGACGGCGGCAACTCGACCGTCGCCGCGCAGGCGGGCCTGCCGCTGGTCGGCAAGATGGGGCTGGGCGGCTCGATCAACGTGGTGTTCGAGGCGGACCTCACCCGCTTCGTCGAACACCGCCCGGGCGACATGTACTGGTTCGTTCAGCCGGGCGTCGGTCACGACGGCAACGGCATCGGCGTGCTGCGCATGGTGCGCCCGTGGACCAAGTGGGTCGGCGTGTGGGGGTACGACGTCGACGCCGGGCGTCCCTCGCTCACCGAGGAAGACGGCGTCCGCATCGCGCACCAGCTGATCGGGGACGACCAGGTGCCGGTGAAGGTCGAGTCGATCTCCACCTGGGCGGTCAACGACGTCTACGCCACCGACAACATGGCGGGCCGGGTCATCTGCGTCGGCGACGCCGTGCACCGGCACTCTCCCATGAACGGCCTCGGGTCGAACACCTCCATCCAGGACAGCTACAACCTGTGCTGGAAGCTCGCGATGGTGTTGCGCGGCGAAGCCGCGCCGGCACTGCTGGACAGTTACCGGGACGAGCGGCTGCCGGTCGCCAAGCAGATCGTCCAGCGCGCCAAGCGCAGCGACGGGCTGATGCCGCAGATCTTCATGGCGCTGCGCCTGCCGCCCGCCTCGGGCGCGCGGGAACTGCGGGACGCCCTGGACGCCCTGCTGCGGCCGACGGCCGAGGGCGCTCGGCGGCGGCAGGAGTTCGACGCCGCGCTGCGGGCCACGATCATGTGCTTCAACACGCACGGCGTCGAGACCAACCAGCACTACACGTCCGGCGCGATCGTCCCCGACGGCACGCCCGAGCAGCCCGCGCCGCGTGACGAGGAGATCTACCACTTCGCCTCCACCCGTCCTGGACGCCACCTGCCGCACGTGTGGCTGACCAAGGACCAGCAGCGCGTCTCCACCTTCGACCTGTGCGGCCGGGGCCGGTTCACCCTGCTCACCGGCGTCGACGGCGCGGCCTGGCGGGAGGCGGCCGAACGCGTCGCCAAGCGCCTCGGCGTGCCCGTCCGCGTCCGGTCGATCGGCCGCGGCTGCGACTTCGAGGACAGCTACGGCGACTACCACGCCCTGTCCGAGGTCGCGGAGGACGGGGTTCTCCTGGTCCGTCCCGACCACATGGTCGCCTGGCGGTCCGCCACCGCGCCGGATGATCCGGAGGCGGCGCTGAGCGCCGCGCTCGGCCGGATCCTCGGCCTGACGACCAAGGAGTAGGGGGCCATGCGCATCGCGGTGGTCGGCGGCGGGCCCGGCGGGTTGTTCTTCGCCACGCTGATCCGGCAGGCGGACCCGTCGTCCGCGGTAACCGTCTTCGAGCGCAACCGCGCCGACGACACCTTCGGCTTCGGGGTCGTCTTCTCCGACCGGACCCTGGAGGCGATCCACGCGGCGGACCCCGTGCTGCGCGCGGCCCTGACCGAGCACGGCAGGCACTGGGACGACATCGAGCTGCGGCTGAAGGGCGATCGGATCAGGTGCGGCGGCAACGGCATGGCCGCGGTCGTCCGGCGCACGCTGCTCCTGCTTCTCCAGGAACGGGCCCGCTCGGTCGGGGCGGACCTCCGGTTCTCCACCGAGGTGACGCTCGACGACCTGGCGGGCTACGACCTCGTGGTGGCCGCCGACGGGGCCTCCTCGCAGATCCGCGAGGCGCTCGGCCCCGTCCTCGGCTCACAGGTGGAGACCGCCGCGGCCAAGTTCATCTGGTTCGGCACCGACCACCTCTTCGACGGGCTCACCTTCATCCACGAACGCGGCCCTGACGGTGTCTTCGCGGTGCACGGATATCCGATCTCCGACACCATGTCGACGTTCATCGTGGAGACCGACGAGGCGTCCTGGCGGCGTGCCGGTCTCGATGCGTTCGACGAGAGCCTGCCGCCCGGGGCGAGCGACCTGCGCTCCAAGGCGTACCTGGAGATGCTGTTCGCCGAGCAGATCGAGGGCGGACGGCTGCTCACCAACAACTCCCGCTGGGCCGGCTTCCGCACGCGCCGCACCCGCCACTGGCACACCCTGACCCCGCGGCCCGTCGTGCTGCTCGGCGACGCCGTGCACACCGCGCACTTCTCCGTGGGCTCGGGCACCAAAATGGCCATGGAGGACGCCGTCGCGCTCACGCGGGCGCTGACCGGGCACCCCGGCGACCTCGGGACGGCCCTCGCGAGCTACGAGCAGGCGGCCCAGCCGCCGGTCCGGCACATCCAGGACTCGGCGCGGCCCAGCCTCGCCTGGTGGGAGAGCTTCGGCAGCTACTACGACGCCCTTGAGCCGTGGCAGTTCGCCTACCACTTCATGTCCCGCAGCATCTCCGACGCGCGGCTGGCCAGACGCGCGCCACGGTTCACCGACTGGGCCCACCGCCGGTGGCGGGACCTGCACGGCGCCGCCCCCCTGGAGACGCGCTTCGAATCCGCGGGCTGGTCGGCGCCCGGCCGGCTGCTCGACGTCGTGGCCGCCGCGGACGGCGCCCCGGCCGCCGTCCGGGGGAAGACCGATCTGCCGCTTTCCGCGACTCCGCTGCCCGGCGCGTGGGGCGCTCTGCTGAAGGCGCCGGACAGCGAGGCCGGCCTGCCCGGTCTGTGCGAGTCCCTCGCCACCGGCCCGGCGCTGGTCGCCGTGCACGGCGGCACGGCCCTGACCCGAACCCGGTTGTGTGAGGAGGCACGGATGCGCGCGGGACTTCCCGTACTGCTGATCGAGCGGGAATGTGACCGGGACCGGGCGCTGACCACGGTGCTGTCCGGCCGCGCGGACCTGGTCGGAGTGCTCGCGTGAACGACCTCGTACCCGGTCGGGGCGATCGCGTGAACGACCTCGGCCCGCTGTTCGCGCCGCGCGGCGTCGCGGTCGTCGGCGCTTCCCGCGACCCGGGCAAGCTCGGCGCCGCCATGGCCCGTTCGCTGTCCGGCTTCGGCGGGTTCCTGGCACTGGTGAACACGCGCGACGCCACCATGTACCCGTCCGTCGGCGCCGCGGCCGACGCGGGTCCCGTCGACCTCGCGCTGCTCTGCGTCCCCGCCGCGGCCTGCGCCGACGTGCTCACCGAGGCGGCCGCCGCGGGCGTGCGGGCCGCCGTCGTGTGCGGCGGCGGGTTCGCGGAGGCGGGCGGCGCCGGGATCGAGCACCAGCGACGGCTCGGCGCCATCGCCCGGGACTCGGGCCTTCGGCTCCTCGGCCCGAACACCAGCGGCTTCCTCGCCCCCCACGCGCGGCTGACCGCCAGCTTCGTCCCCGGCGCCCACCGGGTGGCGCCCGGCGCCGTCGCCGTCGTGGCCGCCAGCGGCGGCGTCAACCACGCCCTGGCGTTCGCGCTGACCGAGGCGGGGCACGGCGTCAGCCTCGCCGTCGGCCTCGGGAACGGAGCCGATGTCACCGCCCCCGACGTCCTCGACCACCTCGCCGGCGATCCCCGCACCGCCGCCGTCGCACTGCACGTCGAGTCGGTGGCGGACGGGCCCCGGCTGGTCGCGAGCGTCCGCCGGCTCACCGCGACCCGGCCGGTCGTCGCCCTGGTCGTCGGCCGCCACGATGTCGGAGCCTTCGCCGCGTCGCACACGGGGGCGCTCGCGACCTCCTGGCGCACCACGCGCGCCGCACTGGCGCAGGCGGGGGCGGTCCTCGTCGATGACGAACGCGAACTCGTCGACGCCGTCGGCGCGCTCGCGGTGACGCGGGCCCGCCCCTGCGCCGACCCGGGGGTCGGTGTCGTCACCGCCCAGGCGGGTCCGGGGCTGCTGCTCCTCGACGACCTGCGAGGACGCGGGATCCGGGTGCCCGAGCTCACCCCCGGCACCCGCCGGAGCCTGGCCGGGCTGCTGCCGCCGCTGACCTTCCAGCGCAACCCGGTCGACACCGGCCGCCCCGGGCCCGAGCTGGGAGCGGTGCTCGCCGCCACCGGCGCCGACCCCGGCGTGGACGTCATCGCCGGGTACGTCCTGCACGAACCGGACGCGGTCGACGTCGTCGCCGCCGTCGCAGAAGGCAGGACCGCAGGCGTCCCCGTCGTCCTCGGGCTGGCGGGAACGGGCGACGACGTCACCCGCGACCGCAGGGCCCTGCGCGAGTCGGGCGTCCCCGTGGCCCACGACGCCCGCGGCGTCGCCGCCGCCACTGCCGCACTGCTGGCGGACGCCCGCGCGCGTACGACCCGCCCGGCCGTCCCCGTCCCGTGGCAGGCGCCGACCGGCCTGGCCACCCGGTACGACGAACACACGGGCAAGGACCTGCTCGAACGGCTGGGCGTGGCGACCATGCCACGCCGTGCCTGCGCGGACCGGGCCGCGGCCCACGCCGCGTTCGGCTCCGTCGGGGCGCCGGTGGCCGTGAAGCTGCTGGACGCCGACGTCCTGCACAAGACGGAGATCGGCGGCGTCCACCTGGGCGTGTCCACCCACACCGCCCTGGACGCCGCACTCGACGCGCTGGACGCGGCCGGCGCGCGCCGCTACCTGGTCGAGGCCATGGCGCCGGCCGGGATCGATCTGGTGGTCGGCGCGCGACGCGACGTCGTCTTCGGCCCCCTGGTGCTCGTGGGGCTGGGCGGCACGGTGGCCGAAGCCCTGGCCGACGTCACCGTCAGGCTCGCCCCGCTGTCCCCCGGCGAGGCAGCCGGCATGCCGTCCGAGCTGGCCGGGCGGGCCCTGCTCGCCGGGTGGCGCGGCGGCCCCGTCCTCGACCCCGACGACCTCGGCACGATCGTCTCCAGACTCGGCGACCTGCTCGCCGCGAATCCGCTCCTGGACGAGATCGAGGTCAATCCGCTACGGCTCACGCCACAAGGTCTGATCGCGCTTGACGCCGTCATCCTCACCAGGAAGGCCGACGATGCCCACACCGATCACTGAGCACACCGTGCCCTGGCCCGACGCCGACGTCGCCCGCTTCACCGAGAAGGGCTACTGGGCCGGAGCCGCGATCGGCACCCTGCTGCGAGAGGTCGCCGACCGCGATCCGGGCGCCACGGCGCTGGTCGACGGGACGGGGCTCCGCCTCACGTACGGCGAGCTGGCCGATCGCGCCGACGCCGCCGCCGGACGCCTGCGTGACCTCGGCATCGCCCCGGGCGAGCGGATCATCATGCAACTCGGCAACTCGTGGGAGTTCGTCGTCCTCCTCCTGGCGTGCCTGCGCGCGGGCATCGTGCCCGTGATGGCGCTGCCTGCCCATCGCCGGGCCGAGCTCACCTACCTGGCCGTGCACGCCGAGGCCGTGGCGATCGCCGTCCCCGACCGGACCAGGGACTTCGACCACCAACGACTCGCCCACGACCTGGCGGCCGACGTACGCGCCGCCACCGGGGCCGGATGGCAGGTGCTGGTCGCCGGGGACGACGTCAGACCCGCAAGCGTCGACCTGCGGGCCCTGTGCGGCCCGCCCGCCGGCCGGGCCGGCTTCGACGCGCCCCCTCCGTCCCCCCGGGACGTGGCCGTCTTCCTGCTGTCCGGGGGCACGACGGGCCTGCCCAAGCTCATCGCCCGCACACACGACGACTACGCCTACAACGCCCGGGCCAGCGCCGAGGTCGCCGGGATCACGTCGGAGTCGGTCTACCTGGTCAGCCTGCCCGCCGGGCACAACTTCCCGCTCGCCTGCCCGGGTATTTTGGGCGTACTGCTCGCCGGTGGGCGGGTGGTCATGCTGCCCTCACCCGAGCCGGTACGGGCCTTCGCCACGATCGCGGCGGAAGGCGTCACGCACACCGCCGTGGTGCCCGCGGTCGCCGGTCGCTGGCTGGAGCGGGCCGTCGAGCACGGCGCCGGGCAGCTCGCCGGCCTGCGGGTCCTCCAGGTGGGCGGCGCCCGCCTCGCCGACGAGCTGGCGTACAAGGTGAACCCGGTGCTCGGGGCGAGGCTGCAGCAGGTGTTCGGCATGGCGGAGGGCCTGCTGAACTTCACCCGCCTGGACGACCCCCTGGAGACGGTGTGCACCACGCAGGGCCGTCCCCTGTGTCCTGCCGACGAGATCAGAATCGTGGACGAGCACGACCGGGACGTACCGGACGGCCAGGCCGGACTTCTGCTCACGCGCGGGCCGTACACCCCTCGCGGGTACTACCGGGCGGCGGAGCACAACGCCCGCTCCTTCACGGGCGACGGCTGGTTCCGCACGGGTGACATCTGCCTGCGTACCCCCGAGGGCAACCTCGTGGTGGCCGGCCGCGACAAGGACATGATCAACCGGGGCGGGGAGAAGATCTCCGCCGAGGAGATCGAGAACCTCGTGTACCAGCTTCCCTCTGTCAGCCAGGTCGCCGCCGTGGCCATGCCGGACGCCCTGCTCGGGGAACGCGTGTGCGTGTACGTCGTGCCCCGGGACGGAGCGACGGTCACGCTGGAGGAGATCCGCGCGCGGATGGAGAGCGCGGAGGTCGCCCGCTTCAAGCTTCCCGAACGGCTCGTCGTCGTCGAGGAACTCGCCTGGACCAAGGTCGGCAAGATCGACAAGAAGGCCCTGCGAACCGACATCGCCGGCCGCCTCGAGGCCGAGCTTTCCGGTGATGCCCCTGACCGGAACTGAAGTCGGAGCAGCGCGGCACGGGCCCTCGCGAAGCGGCACAGGGCGAGGGCGGTGGTCGTCGCCCTACCGGTTCACCTCCGAGGCGGGAAGGCGGTGGATGATCACCATGCTGGCGGCCAGGAGCACGATCGCGGCGATGAAGCCGCTTGCCGCGTTCCCGGTCAGGTCCTTCATCCAGGCGAGCGCGTAGGTGGCGACGAACCCGCCCAGGTTGCCGATCGACGAGATGAGCGCCATGCCCGCCGCGGCGGCGGCCCCCTTGCAGGAAGACGCCGGGCAGGCACCAGAAGACGGGGTAACTGGCGACGATCCCGATGTTGGCCAGGGTGATCGCCAGCGTGACGAGCACGACCGAGGCGTCCGTCACGACGGTCATCGCCAGTCCCGCGACGGCCAGGGCGAACGGCACGATGATGTGCCATCGGCGCTCCTGCGCCCGGTCCGACAGGAACCCGTTCACCAGCAGCGCCACCATGCCGCACGCACTGGGGACGGCGGTCAGCCAGCCGATGGCGCCGGTTCCCCCGCTCCCGCCTCCTGAAGGATGGTCGGCAGCCAGCGGCCGGTAGGCGCCGCCGAGCAGGGCGGCCAGCGCGGTGGCGCCGCCGGCCTCCGCCGGGAGCCGCAGGGCCCGCCACAGCGCGGCCTGGGCGCGGACGATGTCGTCGTCGTCCACGAGGACGACGCGGAAGACGGCTTGCGCGCAGATCCGGTGCACGAGGTCTCCGACGTTGCGCGGCCCCAGCGAGTCGGCGGCGACGGAGTCGACGGTCACGTCCACGGGACCTCCGGCTTCGAGCGCCGCGTGCAGAGCCCGGGAGCCGCGCGGCTCGACCCCCACGACGTCGACCCGGCTGCCGTGCCACCACGAGGCGAGCCCCGAGACGCCCGCCCCTGCGGTGCCGCACGATGACCGGACTGGTCAGGGCGTGTGTGGGGCTGGCCTGTATTTGTAGATTTACCGATCCCTCTGAGCCTCACCGGGAGTCACGGTCACACGTGGACTGGTAGGGGTAGGCCGGGAAATAGGCGGCCCAGTACTCCGGCGTGAGGCCTCCGCCTGCCCGTTGGCAGATCGTCGTGGTCGCGGCCGCCGGGGTGAGGTCGTATCGCTGATAGGGGATGTATCCGGCCGCGACGTAGAGAACGTCGTCGCGCAGGGACATGGCGAAGATCCTGCTGCCAGGAGTGATGATGGGCGCTCCCATGGGCTGCCGGGTTTCGGTGTCCCACAGCTGAACTGCGCCGTTGGCCATCCCGACGGCGAGCACGCGCGCGTCCGGGGAGAAGGCGAGGGCGCTGACGTCTGCGGCCGAGGTCGTAGACGTCAGGGTGCCGAGGTAGCGTCGCACGTTGCCGTCCCACAGGGTGGTCTGCCCGCTCCCCGTGCCAGCGGCGAGGAGGCGTCCGTCGGGACTGAAGGCCAGCGCGCCGGCCAAGCCGATGCTGCTCTCGCGGCGGATCGGCACCCCCTTGGTGACATCGGCGATGTGCCCCTGTGAAGTGACCAACAGCCGCTCGGTGGGATCGATGGCGAGGCGGCCGCTGATGAGGGGCACGGTCGCCGAAAAGCGGTTGTCAGCCGGATCCCAGACGGTGGTCTTGCTGGAGGGGGAGGTATCGTCGCCGTTGGTGATCCTCCCTCCGATCAACAGGCTGTTGCCGATGAAGGCGAGTCCCTTTTCCACTTCCAGGGGTGGCGAGGTCCCGCTGACGCGCCGGCGGTCGAGATCCCACAGCCATGCCCTGGATGGCGAGAGCGGGGAGGCCTCGCTGTAGGCCAGGACCCGGCCGTCGCGTCGGAAGGCGGCGATTGCCAAGCATCCGAACGTGCCTGGGGTGGCTGCGGGGCAGGGCAGTGGCGGTGGGCTGGGCAGGCGCTGCCCGGTGGTGCCATCACGAAGCTCGACTCGGTCGTAGTACGCGATGGCAAGGCGGTGGCCGTCGGGGCTGAAGGTCGCGCTGTTGGCGAATTCGTTTGTCCAGTCGCTGTCGAAGACGGCACTGAGTCGAAGCGTGCGGACGGTGGTCAGCGTCGAGGAGATCGCGCTGTGTAGCATCCCGGCAAGGTAGCGGACTCGGCCGGCCGCTAGGTCGATCTTGAGGTCGGCGGCGAGCTCGCCGCCGAGCGGGTACCGGAACAGTGGCTCTTCGGTCTGGCTGGGCCGCCATACCAGGAGCTCATCGAGGCTGGCCGTGGCCAGATAGGAGCCGTCCTGGCTGAATCCGACTTCGTATACGTCCGGTGCGGCGAGGGCGGGGGCCTCCTTGCCGTCGGGAAGGTGCCACTGCCGGACCTGTCCGTCCTCGGCCAGCAGCAGCCGTTGTCCGTCCGGGTCCAGGAACAGGCGTTCTTCCCGGCACTGCTTGGCCGACAGCGTCGGCGCCCAGGACGCCGTGATCTTGTGGCCGTTGCGCAGGCTCCACAACTGGAGCGGCGCGTCGGGCACGCACAGCGCCATGACCTTGCCGTTCGCGCTGATCGTGGCGTCGGGAGCGTCGAATTCGATGCCCTCCCGCCCTTGCGTGCGTGTCACGGCCACCCCGCGAACTGATTCCCCCTGATGCAGCCCTGACTTCTTTCGGGGGGTGCTCACCTGCAGGATCTTCTGCCGGGTGGCGAGGCCCCACACCCGGACGCGGTAGCGGGAGCCGTCCGCCTGGTAGACGATGACATGCTCTCCGCTGCGGCTGACCTCGACGCCCTGGCTGGCGGTGTCCAACGGCGATGGTTCGTAGTGGCCGGTGACCATGTCCCACAGCGTCACGTCCGAGTCAAAGGCAGGGCGATTCAGGATGGGTAGCCTGCGGGCGTCGCCCATGCCCAAGGCGGTGTCGGGCAGGCGCTTGCCCAGGCCAGGAGCGATGGAGATCGCCCGGTGGCTGTCCAGGTCCCAGCGGGTGATCCCAGAGGCGCCGGCGCTGATGAGTGAGCGGCCGTCGGTGGTCAGCCAGCGCAGGGTGGCCGGGGCGAGGTCGGGGTCGGTGAAGGTGTCCTGCTGGGGCTGGCGGCTCGCGGTCAGCAGGGCGCCGCGGGTCTCGGGGAGGTCGGCCAGGCGCCAGGCGGCGAGGCTGAGCTGCATCGCCAGGCGTGGGTCGGACTGGCGCAGGCTCTCGGCGGTGCCGATCAGCTGACGCGCGTACGCCTCGCGCTGCCGCTTGCTGCTGACGGTGTTCTGCTGCCAGGCCAGGGACGCCGCCACCAGTGCGAGCGTTGCCACGACCGACAGGATCAAGGTGCGCAGTCTGCGTCGGCGGCGTGCGCTGTGGTGGGCGGCTGTGCCGGCTTGCAGGAAGGTCCGCTCTGTGGGGGTGAGTGTGTCGAGGTGCTGGGTGAGGTGTTGGCGGGCGATGGCCAGTTGGAGTCCGCGGTAGAGGGTGCCGGGGTCGCGGGCGTGGTCGTTCCAGGCGGTGGCGGCCTCGGTCAGGCGGCGGTGGACGCGTAGCCGTTCGCGGTCTTCCTCGACCCAGTCGCGCAGGCGGGGCCAGGCGGTCAGCAGCGCCTCATGGGCCAGGTCGGCGGTGTCGTCGTCCAGGGTGATCAGGCGGGCGGCGGCCAGTCGTTCCAGCAGGACCGGGCCGGGGTCGTGCGGGTCGGCCGTGACCAGTTCGGCACGCCGCACCGGGCGGCGGGTGTCCTGCGCGCCAGCCTCGCCCGGCGTGACCAGACGCAGCAGCAGCTCGCGTAACCGCAGCCGCTCGACGGCGGCGAGATCGGTGTAGAGGGTTTCGGCGGTGTGCGCGACGGCGCCGTGAATGCCGCCGGCGGCTTCGTAGTCGGTCAGGGTGAGCGCCTTGCCGTGGTGGCGCCGCCAGGTCTCCAGCAGGGCGTGCGACATCAGCGGCAGCCCACCGGGCTCGCCCGCCACCTCCTCGATGACGGTCGCGGTCAGTTCACGCTGGACGATCAGCCCGGCGGCCGCCGCCGGTCTCCCGCGGCGGCCTGCGCCAGCGTGGCAGCCGAGCACGGCACCCGAGCGGCCATCGCCCGATAGGACAGCCCGCCCGCCTCCCTGCGGAGCTTGCGCAACTCCACGGCGAAGGCGGCCATCGGGCCATCCGCCGGATCGACCGGCCGTTCACGACGCCCCACACGATCCCCCATATCCCCGAATACGGGCAAACCAGCACAACGTACCCAGCCATGTGGACGTGATCAAGTTTTGTCCAGGGGGCGAATCGGGGTTCCAGACAATTCAGCAGCCGCCAAGACTGGCCCCTGCCTGCCGATATCCGCTCGGCGGGCCGGCCATTTCACGACCTGGAACCGCCCAGGCAACAAAACGAGGAGAACTCATGCTGAAAAGGTTCATCCCGGCTGCTGTCGTCGCCGCCTCTCTGGCGGGGCTGGCGTTCGCGTCGCCGGCGAGCGCGGAAGCCCTTTCCTCCTACACGGCGTACGGCTGCGCAGCCGGAGACTTCTGCATGTACTCCACCGAAGTGATCTCGGCAGGCACGAAGATCGGCATCGGCCGGGGCGAAGACTGGTCGTCCAGCGTGGCCAACAGCCCGTACAAGGGCGTCCGATCCTTCTTCAACAACGGCGTGGTCGCCACCTATGACCACGTCCTTGTCTCATACGTCTACTCGAACGGCGCCGCCTACTCGAAGTGCATCCACCGCGCCGAGGACGGCGACCTCGCGGCGGGACACGAGACGGTCGACTCCCCCGTGACCGTCACCCGGATCCAGTGGAGAAGGGAAAACTGCGCCGCGTAGTCCCCATCCGCCGATAGTCCGGCGGAACCGGTCCGGTCCGACGCCACGGAGGCCGTCGGACCGGACCGCCGGGGCCACGCGACCCTGGACCGACCCAACCGGGCCCGGGCCGCCGGCCGGGCTGTCCGGTAGGGGGCCCACTAGCAACGAGGAAATTCCCACGAAGTAGCGCCTGACAGTAACGGAGGAGTTGAGCTCCCGTGGCGGGCTGATGATCACTGCCGCTACGTTCGTTCCGGTTTTGTCCGGTACGGCACATGGAGTGGTGCGTTGTCAGAGAAGAAGTTCTCCGAGGAGGCCCCCCTCGCTCGGGTACGCGTCACCGGCCGCAAAGTTGCGCATGACCGCGCGGAAGGTCCGTGGCGGAGAGTGAAGGGCATCTTGGGACAACGCGAAGGGCGAAACCTGGGGGATCAGCGACACGGGCTCCGCCGGGGTGTGCAAGCTGCCCGCATTCTCTTCGGAACCGCGATGCCGTGAGGGTCCCTTTCGGGTGGACTCATGCGGTTGCACTAGTGCACAGCACGGCATTTTTCGTTGCTGCCGCAGGGGCAGGCATTCCCCTGCGTACGGTGTCCACATGAAGTATCTGGAAGGGCCCTTCGCGCCCGTCGCTGAAGAAGTCACCGCCTACGACCTGCCCGTCACCGGGCGGATCCCGGCCGAGCTCAACGGACGCTACCTGCGCAACGGGCCCAACCCTCTGGGCGTGGAAGACCCCGTTGTGCACCTCTGGGGCATGGGCCAGGGCATGGTGCACGGGGTGCGGCTACGTGACGGCCGGGCCGAGTGGTACCGCAACCGCTTCGTGCGCACACCGGGCTTCGCGCCCATGGTGCACGTGATCGAGCACGCTCAGCGCACCTTCGCCTTGGCGGAGGGTGGCCTGCCGCCCGCCGAGTTGGACGAGGAACTGAACACCGTCCGCGTGTGCGAGCTGGGAGGGACCGAGGAAGGGTTCACGGCGGGGGCGCACTCCAAGCACGACCCGCTCACCGGCGAGCTGCATTCGCTGTCGTACATGCCGGGCCGCGACTTCGTCCAGTACATCGTGACCGACCCCGGGGGGAGTGTCGTCCAGACCACCGCCATCCCCATGACGCGGACGCCGTTCATGCACGACTTCGCGCTCACCGAGGAACACGTGGTGTTGTGGGACACGCCGCTGGGTTTCGACGGGTTCGAGTGCCGGTGGCTGCCGGGGCACCCGACGCGCGTGGGGGTCATGCCGCGGACCGGTGGTGACGTGCGCTGGCTGGACATCGACCCGATCCATGTCAGCCACACGCTCAACGCCTACGACGACGGCGACGCGATCGTGGTCGACCTGGTCACGGCCGAGGGACCGTTCGATCCCGCCGACCCCGGAGCGATCCGGCCCACGCTGGACCGCTGGACGATCACACCGGACAAGATCCACCAGCGGCGCGTCGACGACCGGCCGCAGGACTTCCCGCGGGTGAACGAGGCACGTACCACCCGCCCACACCGATATGGCTACTCGGCCGCGACAGCCCTGTACGGGATCCCCTTCGCGCCCCAGGGCATGCCGCCGGACCACGCCTTCACCAACGCCCTGGTCAAGCACGACCTGAAACGAGGGACGAACGAAGTACACGGGTTCGGCAGGGACGAGGCGGTCGGAGAGGCCGTGTTCGCCGCCGCGGGGCAAGGCGAGGACGAGGGGTACCTGCTCACGTACGTGCACAATCCTCGCCGAAACGCCAGCGACCTGGTGATCCTCTCGGCCCAGGACTTCACCGGCGAGCCCGTCGCGCGCGTCCAGCTCCCGGTCAGGGTGCCGCTCGGTCTGCACGGCAACTGGCTGCCTGACCGCTGAGACGTGGCAGCATGGCCGTCGTGAACGATCCGCAACCGCCGTACCTCCGGATCGTCGCCGACATCGAGCGGCGCATCGCCGACGGAGAGTTGCAGCCCGGCGCTCCCGTTCCGACCACCAGGGCGATCATGCGCGAATGGGGCGTCGCCATGGCGACGGCCACCAAGGCGCTGGCCGCGCTCAAGCAGGCCGGCGCCATCGAGTCGGTGTCTCGGGTCGGCGCCGTGGTCGCTCCGCGGAGGCTGCCCTCACGTTCAGCCGGGAGTCTCGGACGCGACCGCGTCGTCCGCGTCGCCATGGAGATCGCCGACGCCGACGGCCTGGCCGCACTGTCCATGCGGGCGGTCGCGGCCAAGCTCGGCGTCGCCACCATGGCCCTCTACCGGCACCTCGACGCCAAGGCCGAGCTCACCCAGCTGATCGCCGACGCCGCGTTCGCCGAGATCGAATATCCGGCGCCACCGCCGGGATGGCGTTCCCACCTGCGGGTGGCCGCTCAGCTGCAGTGGGCGGCCTACCAGCGCCATCCCTGGCTGCCACGGCTCGTGTCCATCACCCGGCCGGCCACACTGCCCGGGCAGCTCGCGTACGGGGTATGGACCCTGCGCGCGCTCGACGGCCTCGGCCTGGACCCGATCACCCGCGTGCACGTCTACGGCACGATCGTGAACTACGTCCGGGGGACGGCGATCAACATCGAGAGCGAGGCCATCGCCGAACTGGACACGGGCATGACCAGCAAGCAGTGGGGCCAGGCCAAGCTGTCCGTCGACGGGCCGCTGATCGCCCAGGTCGCGGAGCCGGGCGCGGAGCTCGACCTGGAATCACTGTTCACCTTCGGCCTCGAACGCCTGCTGGACGGCCTGGCCACCGTGATCGCACCCCGGGAGATCCGCCGGTGACCGGGCCTTCACCGTCCGCCGGTGACCGGGCCTTCACCAGAGTCGGCACGTCGATTGGACGCCGGAGCGGCCCAGTGGCACCGCGGTCTCGACCACGTCCCTCGGCGACCTGATCGCCTTCGCCGCCCTCCTTCACCAGGTGGGCCGTCCGCCACGACCTGCCGGACGCCAACCCGATGGACTGTCCCCCCACATCGTGGCGAGGTCGTCGGCGGACATCGGCGCGGCGGCCTGGGCCCCGGCGGCAGCGGGCGTGGTCAGCAGCCCCGTCATGAGGAGGGCGGCCGAGCGGGGCCCAAGGTGCAACCCCCGCGGAAACATCGGCGGGCCCGTCATACGGGGACCGGCCGCGGGGGGCGCTGGGCAGCCCGTCAGCGAGCGGTCTTCCCGTCGCAGAACACCTCCTTGAGGAGCCTTTCCACCACCTTCGGGTACATCGCTGCCGGATCGGCCGTGGCGTCCCCGGTGGTGAGCGAGGCGGTCAGGGTCTTCCTGCCGTCGGGCGAGCTGTACATCAGCGCGCCGTAGCCCGCCGGAGGGCTGCCGTTGTGCTGGTAGACGATGCCGCCGCAGTTCGGCCCGAGGTCCTGCACCCACAGCCCGAGGCCGTAGCCGAGTTTGCCGTACGGCTTGCGCATCTCGGCCAGCAGCGGGGCCGGCAGGAGCTTGCCGCCCATCAGCGCGGAGACGAACGTCTGGAGATCGCGGGTGGTCGAGATGAGTGCCCCGGCGCCGGCCAGCAGCGAGAGGTTCTGGCGGGAGACGTCGACCACCTTCCACTGGCCGTCCTCCTGGTAGCGGAGGTAGCCGTGGGCGTGCGGTCCGGGGATCTGCGTACGGTCACCCGGCACCACGGTGCTCCGCATCCCGAGCGGGCGCAGGATCCGCCGCTGCATCTCCTCGGAGTAGGAGCGTGCGGTGACCTTCTCGATCAGCAGCAGGGCCAGCGTGTAGTTGGTGTTGGCGTACCTCTGGTCCGTCCCCGGCTCGAAACGGGGTTTCTTGGACAGCGCCAGCCGTACCAGTTCCTCAGGCTGATAGCTGTGGAACCGGTTGGCCAGCCATTCCTTGCCTTGGCCGGGGACTCCCGGCTCCCATTTCCCGTCGGCGTCGAAGTCACCGGTGTAGTTGAACAGCCCGGTGGTGTGGCGCAGCATCATCCGTACGGTGATCCGCGGGTCCAGCCCGAGGTCGGGCAGGTGGTCGGCCACCGGGTCGTCCAGCCCGATCTTGTTTTCGGCCACCAGTTGCAGCACCAGGGTGGCGGTGAGGGTCTTGTTGACGCTGCCCGTCCAGAAGCGACCGTTCGTGGGGGGTTTGGCGGTCTGGCCGAGCTTGCGCACCCCGGCGCTGCCGGTCCATTCGCCTCGCTCGTCGCGTACGCGCAGCTGTATTCCGGCCAGGCCTGCATCGGCAAGGTCTTGGAGGGCTTTCTGCAGTTGCGGGCGGTCCTGTCCGGTGGCGGCGCTCTGTACGGGCCGGCTGTCCGCGGCGGCCGTCACGGGCGTGACCGCCCCGGCCAGCAGTGTGGCCGCCAGCAGTGTGGCCGCCGTGCGGCGGGACGCCCGCGCTGCCTGGGAGGTGTTCTTCACCACGTGCGGTGATGTGGCCATGAGAGTTCCTCACATCGCGATAGTACGTGTTTCGTGCAATGCGAAAGCTACGTTGCATTCGTAACAACGTCAATCACGAAAGTGGTATTTACGCAGATAGAAAGCCGTAAATTGATGCAATGACGCTGCACGCAAATGCAAGGCAGCGTTGCAATGAATGCCGACGAAGGCAATACTGGCGCCATGCCAGGAGGACGATTGACCCAGCAGGACCGCGAGCGCATCGCGGCCGGACTCGCCGACGGGCTCTCCTATGGCGAGATCGCCAGGCGGCTCGGCCGGCCGAGCTCGACGATCACCCGGGAGCTCGCACGCAACGGCGGCCCCGGCGGCTATCGGCCCCAGCAGGCGCACCAGGCGACGACCCGGCGGGCCCGGCGCGGCACACCGGCCCCTCCGCGCGCGGCCGGATCGCCGGGCGGCGCGATGGAGGCGGAGCTGGTCGAGCTGGCGGTCAGGACGGGGCTGCCGAGGATGTGCGCGCGCGTCCACATCGACCTGCTGCTGTCCGAGGACGGCAGGCGCACCGCGGCCGAACTGGCCCACCGGCTGCAGATCAGTCCGGCCACCGTCTCCGTGGCCGTGAAGTTCCTGGTCGAGCTGGGGTTCGTGCGGCGCGAGCGCGACCCGCGGCGGCGACGCGACATCTACGTGGTCGACGACGACGCCTGGTACCACTCGATCGTGACCGGCAGGCGCCAGACGCTTGAGACGGTGCAGGCCAGCAAGGCGGCGGCCGAGACCTACGGGCAAGACAGCCCGGTACGGCAGCGACTGACCAAAGCGGCGGAGTTCTTGGAGCGAGTCAGTCTCGACATGATCGAGTCGGCAGACCGCTGGCGCAACCTCCTGACATGAACACCTCTCACTCGCGTCCCCCCAGGCCGGCCCCGGCCTGACGCTTCACACCGTTCCGATCGGCAAGCCGGTCCTGCGCCACGCCCTCGGCACGTAACTTGTTCGCGATCTGCGCGTTCGACAGCCGCGCCGCCACCGCCGCCAGCACCTCGCCCTCGCGCTGGGACACCTTTGCGATCATTCGGACATCATCACGTACGTGTGAACGTCACGGATGCCTCAGTGGCGAATCAGTGGAGACCACGGATGTCGGCCAACTGCCACATGAAGCATTCTGATCACGCAAGCGACGAACACGAACACGAGGGAAACGACATGGACAAGGTCATCTCGCAGGACGGCACCACGATCGCCTACGACCGGATCGGGCAAGGCCCGGCGGTGATCCTCATCGGCGCCGGCCCCAACGACCGATCCGCGACCGCCCCCCTGGCCGAGCTGCTGGCCAAGGACCTGACCGTCTACAACTACGACCGGCGCGGCCGCGGCGACAGCGGTGACACCGCCCCCTACGCGGCGGACCGCGAATACGAGGACATCGAGGCCATCATCGCCGCGGCGGGCGGGTCGGCACACCTGTACGGCACCTCCGGCGGCGGCATCATCGCCCTGGAAGCCGCCGCCCGCGGACTCGCCGTCGACAAGCTGGCGGTGTGGGAGGTCCCCTACATCCTGCCCGGCACCCGCACACCAGTACCGGCCGACTACCGCGAGCAGCTCGTGGCACTGCTGGCCGAGGGCCGCCGGGGCGACATGTGCGAGCTGTTCCTCACCGCCGCGGTCGGCATCCCGGCCGAGTTCGTGGCCCCGATGCGCGACTTCCCGGGCTGGCCGGCGATGGAGGCCGTGGCCCACACCCTCATCTACGACGCCACCA